>JANOSD010000209.1:0-44431 GCA_031415655.1 Actinomycetes bacterium | reverse complement strand
TCCCATCACCAGCCTCCACTGACGCTCATTCAAGTGCGGCCACAACGCGCCGAGCTTCGCAGCGATCACTTCTTCGTCCGACGTCACCCGACCAGACTATCAACCCACCTCAAATGGAAACGTTATTTCGGAACGATTCCTAACGTCACGGCTGGTCGGTCAGCGCAGTGAAGGCTCGACGCACGCAGCCTGGTCGGTCGGGGGGCCGACGGGAAACGGTTCGGGGCCGGAGGTCCGCACCGCGTCATTGGTTTCTGCACCCTTCGCCGGCATGGACGGGCCGGCTGACGGGCCGAGCAACGGTCGGGGTTGCGGGGGCTTCGGGGGTTGCGGGGGCCCGAGCACGTTGGTCAGCGCGTTGGCGATCGCGTCGGCCTCCGCCATTTGGCCCGTTTCGCTACCAAGCATCCGCGCTTCCTGGGGAAGATCCGTATACGCCCCCTCGGTCAACGCAGCGGGGATGGGCGCAGTGAACCGAAGGAAGCCGTAGCCGTCCTTGGTGGGATCGTCTTGCGATCTGGTGTGGCCCACCCCTCGATCGGGGTTGTCGCGCCACTCATCGCTGAGCGGCGTGAAGCCGGCCGAGATCCGGTCGTGAAGGGCGCGGGCCAACGACTTCGAAGTGTCCGATTCTCGTTGCGCGAACACCTGTGTCCCCGGCTGATCAGAGGTGCCGGAACCTCCGGCATTGTGATGGATCGACACGGCCACCGTGGGACGAAGAGCACGCACCACCTCGGCTCGTGTGCGAATGGTCATCCAGGTGTCCGTCGTTCGCGTGAGCTCAACGGTGTAGCCGAGCTGCTCCAGTTGACGCTCGACCCGTTGCGCTACGGCGAGGTTGACGGACGATTCGGTGAGCCCGTCGATCGAGACGGCTCCTCGTTCGCCGCCACCGTGGCCTGGGTCGAGCACAACATCAGGGTTGGGCGTGAGTACCCGCCCGCTCGGGACGGCATCGATTCTGAAGCAGGGTGTGCGAACCCATCTTCCCCGTCCGCCGTCGTAGTGGCCCAGGATCGGAACGACCACACCCGTTGGTGTGCGCAGCACCCCCGTAGGCGCGGCATCAGGGCGTGGAGGCGTGACGGGGAGGCGCGCCACCAGGTTGGCTCCTGAGGCGCCCTGGTTCGCATGATCTCCGTCAACCCTTCACCGAACCTCCACGACTGCGTCCCGCCGGCACTGGCCGTCGAACGTGATGGCACCAACCAAGACGGGCATGGGGGTTGGGGCGGGTGGCGAGAACCACCGTTCCGTGACGGGAAGTCCCTCGCCGAGTTGCCTCGACTTGACCGAATGGGGACCGGGTCCGAGGTTCGCACCTTGGTGCGGACCGCCGCCAGTGTGTTCGTGTCATCGGTACCGAACGGGGTTCCGTGGGGGGTTGCATGCTGGCTCCGTCGGAATACGGGTCGGCGGGGGATTGGGGGATTCGGGTGGTTCCCCTGACCTCCGATCAATAGGGCTGCAACACGTGTCAGAACCAATGGGCGATGCGAGATGTGTCACCCCGCCCGCAACAGCTCCAACCACCCGTTTCCCGTCTTCGCTGTTGGCGACCGGGGAACGAGCGACGGGTCGCGTAGCCTCTCCGGTGATGTTTCGATGTTCTCGACGACTGCGGGTAACCGCCACGCCCGTTGCCGTCGCCCTCGCTATTTCCATGGCTATCGCCGGTGCAGCGGTCGGGTGCTCGGGAACGAAGTCCGATACCACGAAGACCACCGGCCCGCCTGGGGAGCGCCAAGGCAACTCGAACACCGTTTCCGCCGAGGCCTTGGGGGATGCGGTGAGCGTGTCTCCCGATCCAACCAACTCGCCCAGAACTGGTCCGCCCGGAACGGCGCCACGCCCCCGTCCGGAACCGATCGAGTTCACCGAAGGCCGCCGAAAGTTGGTCGAGGCCGACATTCCCGATCTTGCCGCCAAGGCGTACCTCAACGCGTCCGTCCGTGTGGCCGAGGATCATCCCGGCTGTGTGATTCCTCCCGAGGTGCTGGTGGCGTTTGGCCGTCAAGAGTCAAACCACGGGCGAGTGGTGGAATGGGACGAGACGGGTCGCAGTCGCACCATTCTTCGGGGCTACGCCAACACCGGCTCCGACACCGACAAGGGCGAACTCGATGGTGACACCGAGGCCGACTGGGCCGTAGGTGCCATGCAGTTCATCCCCACGACGTGGAAGGCCTACGCGCAGGACGGCGATGGCGACGGGAAATCCGAGCCCGGAAACTTCTTCGATTCGGCCCTCAGTTCGGCGTGGCACATCTGCGACCTCGTGGGCGCCTTCCCGTCGGCGTCCGTGGTGTCGTCCGCTTGGTCGCAATACGACGCAACGCTCAAGGCAAGCGAAGCGGCGTTCAAGGAACGCAAACGGCTGTGGCAATACCGGTGGGATCAGCACATCTACTACTCGTTCTCGCTCCTCGCTTCGCCTGAAGACACTGGGCTTCAGGCCGGCGTACGCCAGTGGCCCAGCCCTGGAACGGAGCCGGTGTGGACCCCGCCCGGGATTCCTGCGGGCGCTTCGCAACTCATCCTCGCCGCCGAGCGTTACTACGGGCCGGCAGGCGAAACGCGCGACGACTATGTGGCGCGCATCGCCGGCGGCTTCCGAGCCATTGCGAACGCCACCGGCAATCTCCCCTATGGGGCATCGGACAAGGTTCAGCTCGTCACGCCGTAGCCATCTGGGTTGCACGATTGCCAGCGCCATGCGTCGGCACACATCTCGTCGAGGCCGCGTTTGGCCGCCCAACCCAGGAGATCACGAGCGAGCGCCGGATCGCAGTACGACGAAGCGGAGTCGCCTGGGCGCCGGGGACCGATGATGTACGGAACGGCCACACCAGAGGCTTTCTCTGACGCGTGGACCATGTCGAGCACGGAGTATCCGGTGCCCGTTCCAAGGTTTATGGCGTGGCTGCCCGTGAGTTGATCGAGCGCCTGTATCGCCGCCAGATGCCCCTCCACGAGATCCATCACGTGGATGTAGTCGCGCACACCGGTGCCATCCGGCGTCTCGTAGTCGTCACCGAACACGGTGAGCTGCGCTCGCCGTCCCACCGCCACTTGCATCACATAGGGCATCAAGTTGTTGGGAATGCCATTGGGATCCTCGCCGATCCGACCACTCGGGTGGGCCCCGACGGGATTGAAGTACCGCAGCAGCGCGATGCGCCACTCGGGATCGCTGGCGGCGAGGTCCACCAACATCTCCTCGATCATCAGCTTGGTGCGGCCGTATGGATTGGTGCATCGCAACGGAGCGGCCTCGTCGATCGGCACTGAGTCGGGGATGCCGTACACCGTGGCCGACGACGAGAACACCAACTGTCGAACGCCGCGCCGCTGGAGTACTTCGAGCAGGCTCATCGTGGCGCCGAGGTTCACCTGGTAATACCGAAGCGGTTGTTCGGCCGACTCGCCCACGGCCTTGAGTCCGGCGAAGTGGATCACGCCGTCGATGGTCTCGGCGGCGACGATCGCGTCGAGCCCGGCGGTATCACGAAGGTCGAGCTGGTGAAAGGTGATTGACGCCCCCGGCACCAGTTCGCGGACACGATCGATTGAGGTAGCGGAGCTGTTCACGAGATCGTCGACCACAATCACGCGATAGCCGGCTTCGGCGAGCACCACGCAGGCGTGACTCCCGATGTAGCCGGCGCCGCCGGTGAGCAAAAGGGTGCCGTTGGACATCCGCTCTGTCTATCGCGTGCGCGCCCTCGTCATCGTCACCCGACGGTGATAGTCGCCGACTCCGTTGCCGATACGCGACGATGCCAGGGAAGATCTGCCCTCACGTTCTGTTTCTTCTTCACCCCGATGCCCCGCCTCCTCGACTCTCGTGCTCGGTGGCTGGTGCTGCTCGGACTCAGTGCGCTCGTCGGCGTGGCGGCGGGTGTCAGCTCGGCCGCATTCCTGGTTGCTCTTCGTGTCGTCACCGACGTGAGGGTGGCGAATCGCTGGTTGGTGTGGCTCTTGCCAGCAGCCGGCCTTGTGGTGGGTTCGGTCTACCACTACCTCGGCGGGCGATCGGCGGAGGGAAGTGCGCTCCTGCTCGACGAGATTCATTCGCCTACCGAATGGGTGCCCCGCCGCCTCGCTCCCACGGTGTTCTTGGGGACGGTCGTGAGTCATCTTTTCGGTGCGTCGGTGGGGCGGGAGGGCGCGGCAGTCCAGATGACGGGGAGCCTCACCGATCTCGGCAACCGTGTTCTGGGCATCACCGGTGAGGATCGCCGCCGTTTGCTCGTGGCTGCGGTAGCCGGAGGATTTGGTGCGGTGTTCGGCGTGCCGTTGGCGGGGGTGGTCTTTGCGATCGAGGTGCAGGCCCGATCACGGCGGGCGTGGTCGGCGGTGCCACTGGCCGTGGTTGCGTCGTTCGTTGGCGACCGGATCGTGCGTGTGCTCGGGGTGGGCCACATGGCGGCACCGAGCCTGGTGTCGGTCCGTCTCACACCGGTACTTTTGGCGTCCGCAGTTGGCGTGGGCGTCGTATGCGGTTTGGTCGCGGCTTCGTTCATCGGCCTCACCCATGGTCTTCGCGCTGCGTTCCGGCGCTGGCTGAGGTGGCCCCCGCTGCGACCGATGGTGGGAGGCGCCATTGTGGTGGGGCTCACGTTGGCACTCGGGACGACGGCCTACCTCGGGCTGTCGGAGCCGCTCATCGCCGGGGCCCTCACCGGTGGCTCGGGTGTGGTCGCCTGGTCGTTTGCGGCCAAACTTGTGTTCACGTCGGTGTCCGTGGGGTCGGGCCTTCCCGGCGGTGAGGTGACACCGCTGTTTGTTATCGGAGCCACGCTGGGAGTCGTGCTGGGTGCCGGCCTCACCGACGTGACGCACGAGTCCATCGCGGTGTTTGCCGCTCTCGGGTTCGTCGCGGTTTTCGCCGGTGCGGCCAACACGCCGTTGGCCTGCGCGGTGATGGCGGCCGAGCTCTTTGGGTTTGGGCCGATCACCGCCGCCTTTTTGTTGGCCTGTTTCGCCAGCACGCTTTGCTCGCCGCACCACGGCATCTACGGCCGCCGGGATGGCGATTCGTCGTTGATCCGGCCGTACCATCTCACCGGTTGGGTGTTGTTGCGATCGACTGGTCGTCGCGGTGTCCGTTAGTTTTGCCCTATGGGTGCCACGCTCGTCATGGATCAACGGTCGCTGCTGAAACAAGCGCGCGTCGCTGAGGATGACGGCCGCTATCTCGACGCCATCGACTTGTTGCGAGCGGCATTGGCCGTCGACCGCTCCTCCCGCCTCGATCGGCGGTTACTGCACGTGCGGAACAAGGCGTTCGACGAACGGGAAGTCTCCGTCGGCCGAGCGGCCGGACCGTCGTGGCCGGCATCCGTAGCCCCGCGGCGCCCGCCGCTCCCCGCCGCTCCCCGGCGCTCCCCGTTCCTTCCCGGACTTGTCCAAGATGGGGTCCACCCGTGCCGCCCCGCGAGGTAGTCGCTCGTGGTGCCGACCATAGTTCCCACTTCGACGCCAAAACCGTCGGCAGTAGTGTTCTTCGTCACCGGCAATCATCCTGTGGGGGCTGCTCACCGACGATCGAGCCAAACGGCTTCGGGATGGCGCCGACGAGGCGATCGAGGCTCGGGACCGCGCCGTTGCGGCCGACGATCTCGAGCTCGGTAAGCCCCAGTACGACCGGCTGGTGCCGCTCGGTGGGCGCACCGAGGTTTCACGGGCGTGGGTTGCCGAGGTGGGTGGCATCCTCACCGCCGATGCGCCGCTGCTATTCCACGATCTCGTCGATGCGATCATCGACGCCGGGCTGATCGATGTCATCACGGGATACCTCGGGGAGCCGCCGGCTCTCACGTTCAACAGGTTTGTCGTCCGACGGCTCGTCGGGTCCGCTCCCACCTGGCATCAGGACGGCCGGTTCATCGGGTCGGAGGTGCGGAGCTTGAACGTCTGGCTTTCGCTGAGCGACTGCGGTGGCGATACGTCTACCGCCGGCCTCGACGTGGTGCCCAAACGATTTCACGACCTGCTCGACACCGAGGGTCCCGGTTCCATCTTCCTCCACTCGATCGGCGAAGAACTGATCGATCGAGAGGCGGCCGACGTGGGCATCACGACACCGAGGTTCTCGCCCGGCGACGCCTTGGTGTTCGACGAACGTTTCGTGCATCGCACCAGCGTGCGACCCGGGCTCAACGGGTGTGCGCCATGCGATCGAGTCGTGGTTCTTTGTGCCGTCGCACTTCCCCTCGCAATACGTGCCGCTCGTCGTCTGACGGGGTTCGATCTGACGTGGTTCGATCTAACAGGGTTCGATCTGACGGGGACTAGGCGGCCAGATCCGTCCCTCTCGCAGCCCCGTGACCAGGAGAGGGAGTGGTGGGGGATCCCGTGGCGCCGACCTCCTGTAGTCGGGCCACGAGTGTTTTCCCCGAAGCTCGCTCCCAGCGTTGGCGACGTTGCGGCGTGCGAGGTCGATCGGCCCAGACTCGCCGGCCCGGCGAAATCCATCAGCGGAGCACCACAGCGACCTACGCCATTGCTACAGGAGTCGAAGCTGGCTATCGACAACCGTCGCGAACCCGCGTCCAACGAGGTCGTATCCGATTTCCTCATCGGTAACCCCATCGAGTCGTGCGCTGTCGATATGCCGCAAGATCTGGTGGCGCATGCCCCGCAATTCGGGGGTGTTCAACCCAAGACCAACGAGGGTGGCCATAACACGTTCAAAGCGGTCAGCGGCCAGGTTGGGCGACGGGAGCAACTCGCCATTCGCGACATTTACCACAACGACTTCTTCATCTGCGCTGAGCTCATCGGGAAACAGAAATATTCCGCAGCGGTGATTCCCGGCCTTGGCATTTGGCCCATCACAGGTCAGTTGATCACCGCACACACCAAGGAGATTCGCCCACAAATAGTGTCCACTCGGCCTTGCGGAACAGGGGTCAGCGTTTTGCGGATGCACATGTTCGATGCGGAGCTTTGCCAGTGCGACCGGCCGCTCGCAATAGGCACACATTCCCTGCTGCGCGGCGTACAGTTGACTTCGAACCTTCTCGTGAACTTCGTTGCGTCCCGAGCTGTCCCATCGAGCATCCGGCTCGACGCGGAGAAGGGCCCGAAGCGCTCGCGGCTCTCGACCCCGATCAACTCGCCGCATGTTGATCTTCAACTAAGCGGTCGTGCGCACGCAGGGTCCGCACCGCGTCGACGTCGGATCCCAGGTCTGCCCTCACCTGAGCGGCAAGCGGCTCAGCAGTATCGACGTCACCTTTCGCAACTGCTTCACCGAGTTCGGCGAGGCGCTCGGCTGGCGGAACGCTGGCACGAACCGGACCACCCAACACCGTCTCAAGCAGATATTCAACAGACCGCCCCCAGGTCGGCACGTTCACCGGAACGCAATGGGCCACGCCCTCGCTGGTTCGGACGAGACGCCGTAGGTGCTTCTCTCGCACCGAACCGACCAAGAACGGACTGTGGGTGGTGACGACGAACTGAATATTCGGAAAGGTCCGGGAGAGATCCGGGAGTACTCGCGCTTGCCAGGATGGGTGAAGGTGCATGTCCAGCTCATCGATCAACACGATGCCAGTGGCGTCGACTGCCGCCCTTGCGCCAAGGTGCGAGTTCAGAAGCCCGCAGCGCCACGCAAGGTCGGCGACAAGCGCAAGGATGGCTCGATAGCCGTCCGACAGCTCCGTGATCGAACGCAGGCCACTCCGGCCGCGGATAGCGATTCCTCCAAGCTCAAGGTCTGTGCCAACCCACGACACCTCGAGTGGCTCCAGCATTGAGAGCACTGCCCCGTAAATGCAGTCGAGCGTCGGACGCCACCTCATGCTCCCACTCTTGACGGCATCGAATTCGGTGCGCGTTGTCCAGTCGACCATTGCCCGGAAGTTGGAGGACCCTCCTAGGCAATCGCTATAGGCAGCGAGTCGGCTTGTCTTACCCAGTGACGGTCGACCCTTCGTAAGAAGATCGCGATGCACGCGCCCTGTCCCGTAGTAGGCGATTACCGGGAGTACACCAGTGAAGCTGTCAGATTCCGTTCGACGCACAAGGTCGTCCCCCCACATACGCGCCGCCTGCGCAGTCGCAGTGGTGGTTCGGCCACCGCTTCGCGTGAGCTGACGGCCCCATTGGGCTTGCTGGCCGTCCAGCAGACCGGTCGCCTCGACGGACACGGGGAACCGCTGTTCGCGGTAGCGATCGCCAACGTCGAAAGTATTGGCGTCGCCGGGTGCGAATGTCGGCGCCGTCGCTCGCTCGATCCGCCTAGCAATTTCAGAACTAAGGATCGATCCCAACATGATCGCAGCTGCGTCCAGCACTGCGGTCTTCCCGCCACCGTTGTCCGCGACGAGCAGCGTGAGGTCGGCCTCGAGATCAAGAGTTGCGTCTTGGAAGGATCTGAAGTTGAACAACGAGAGGCGGTCGATCCGAAGCACCACGCCAACTTACAGGTCCAGAGTCTCGGCCTGTCCGGCGGTCGTAGCTCGCGCCGGCTCCTCAACCCAGCACCCTTCGTCGGCGGGGTTGTCTACCGTGCCGCACGGTGGGAAAAGCGGACAGCATCCGGTTGTGCATCGCGAGAGATGTCGGCGAGCGTCGGGTTTCCGAGGTCTACGGGGAGGGAGTCCGCAATGACTCGTCGACGCAACCTGAGTGCCCAGTTCTTGGTAGTGGCTGATGCTTTTGGGCCCACATCGTTCGGAACCATGGGGATACGTGGCGTCTCGCATCGGCCGGCGGTGTTCGCGAAGCGGTCGGCCGTGAGTTGGATCTGCGCGCCTGTCATGTTCCGTGCCGTCGCGCCAACCTCTTGTCCGCCGCCCGGGTCGAGTGGCGCCTGGCTGAGGTAGGCATGACGCGGAGAGGTGCCGGCCCCTGCTTTCGGGCAGATCCTCCGAACCGAGACGCGTGATCTGCTGTTGCCCGCTCGCTGTGGTCAGCTTCTGACCGAAATCGAGCAGAGGATGCGCGCCTACCATTGCGGCGAGTTGAACCCCCAGTGATTGGTTGCGGCCGACGATCTCGGCGGAGTTCAGAGGCTCGGTCTCCGGCTCGTGCCACCAGCCACCGTTTTTTACGAGGAGCACTGTCGCCGAGCCGGTTCTCGCCAATGCCAGCGCCACCGTCGTACCGGCGGGGCCGCCAACGATGAGGCAGATGTCGGAACGACACGT
The DNA here is from genome assembly GCA_031415655.1 of Actinomycetes bacterium. Classification (GTDB taxonomy): domain Bacteria; phylum Actinomycetota; class Acidimicrobiia; order Acidimicrobiales; family Acidimicrobilacustridaceae; genus JAKOVR01. The sequence goes on along the minus strand of JANOSD010000209.1, from coordinate 35,264 downwards.
CGAGCCCATCAGCTCCGCGCTCGCCGAGGATTTGGCTCACCGCAGGACCATACCGAACCGGCGTATTTGTCCGGCATGTTGCCGTATTGGCTACGGGCAGGAAAAGCTGAACAGCGGCAGAAAGGTGGTCCCGGCGGGGACGTTGATCGTGCCGTGAAACTGGCGACCGAAAGGCGGCCCCGGGCCGTTCGTCAACTCCGAAAAGATGTCATACAGCCCGGGAACGGAGAACTGGAGCGTGTAAGCCGCTTGCTGGCCGGACACGTTGGGATCCTCGGCGAGCACCGGCGCGTTGCCGTTGGGCGGACCGTTCGGAGCCGTACCCCACACCCGTGCGGAGGTCTGGCCAAGTTGGCCGCCGCAGAAGGGGCCGCTGAGTCGAGCGGACCCGGGAGGGGCAATCGTGCCTTGTGCCTGGGCGGGGGACGACAACACCGCTGGTGCGACCCACGTTCCGGCGGTTGCTGCCGCCGCCAGGCCGAGCATGCGTCGTCGGTTGACGTGTTGGTGCCCATCGTCCTGGGTGCTAGCTCCGTCGTGGCGTTCGCTGGTCATGTTTCGCTCCCGTGCTTTTCCGTCTCGATCATGTTACTCCCACGGCGTTGTTCGCAAGGGTGTGAGGCCGTCGAGTCAAACGAATAGTGAGTGTTTCCTCATACCCGATCCACGCGAAATACCTGGGTACGAGCGATGGCGTCGTCGTGCTCGTCCGTCATGGCAACCCGCCGCTCGTCAACGAGGTAACGAGATAACCCGCTCTCTGATTCGAACTCGATGAGGTGGCACTCGAACGGCTGGTCGTTGTTGGTGCCGCCGCTGTTGATGGCGCGAACCCGTTCGATGACCCGACCACCATGATCCGTCAGGAGCCCGAGCAACCGGCTTTCGTAGCGGATCAGTTCGTTCTCGCCGTTGGGATGAGGCCACAGCAGCACGCACAGGGTGATCGACATGGTCGGTGACCGTAGCGGCAAGGTTCGGGTCGACCGCTGCTGCCGGAAGGCGCCGTCTATCCGTCACTTTTCAATCGACAGGCGCCGCTTCGCACTCGTCAATGAAGGCTCCACACGTGCGATGTCGCCAGCGGTGTCATGCATGCCATGATGCGCATGATCAAGATCCAGGTAGCCGCGCCCCGGGCCGCCCTCGCGGCGAGCTGACTCGATGACGATTCGGCTACTGACGCTCGCCGACGGACCGCAAGCCGTCGCCCTCTGGGAGCAGGTCGGGCTTACCCGTCCGTGGAACGATCCGATGGCGGACTTCGTGCGTGCCGTTACCGGTCCGTCGTCAACGGTTCTCGGCATGTATCAACATGGCGCGCCGGGCGAGGGTGTGCTGGTCGGCACAGCAATGGCAGGCTACGACGGGCATCGCGGCTGGGTGTACTACTTGGCCGTTGATCCCTCGCGGCAAGGTTCGGGGTTGGGCGCGGCGCTGCTGGCGGGGGCGGAGCAATGGTTGGTCGATGCCGGTGCGCCGAAGGTTGAGCTCATGGTGCGGCGAGACAATCACGCAGTAGTCGGCTTCTATCAACGAGCGGGCTACTCCGTCGAGGATGTCGCGGTCCTCTCACGCTGGCTCACCTCGGGAGAGCTTGGTGTGTCTGCGGTACCCTCACCGGCCGAAACTCATTCCTGAAACAAGCGAGGAAACCCATGTCCACATCGCAGCTCGAGGACGCAATCGCGTCCACCCGGCAGATCCTTGCCGGCGTCACCGCCGACCAGCTCGCATTGAGTACCCCATGCGCCTCGTGGGACGTCAGTGCGCTGATCAACCACATGGTTGGTGGTCAACTCTTTTTCGAAGCCGGTGTGCTCGGGTCCCCACCCGCCGCCGACGACACCGACTACGCCGCCGGCGACTATTTGGCGGCGTTCGACGACGCTGCTGGTCGGTGTGTGGGAGCGTTCCAAGCCGACGGGGTGATGGAGAAGATTCTCAACCTTCCCTTCGGGCCGATGCCGGGATCGGCATTCCTCGGGCTGGCCACCTCCGATACGTTTACCCACGGCTGGGACCTTGCCAAAGCAACGGGTCAAAACACCGATCTCAACCCCGATCTTGCCGCTGGCATCCTTGCGGCCTCGCACCGAATGATCCAGCCTGCATTCCGATCGGAAGAGGGGCACGTCTTCGGGTTGGAGCAGCCCGCCCCGAGTGGTGCGTCGAACGCCGATCAGCTGGCGGCGTTTCTCGGCCGCACGGTCTGACCCTCGTACGGTCTGACCCCTCGTACGGTCGGGCGGGCCGGAAATCGGCAACAGTCGAACTTTGGGGGACGTTTGTGTACGCCACGGGTACACAAACGTCCCCGAAAGTGAGGCAGCGGCGAGCATCAGGGCCGGAAACGCCACGGCCCGCTAGCGCGCCGAGCACGCAGCTCGTGCGCTGGCCGGCTGTTGCATTCGGCCGACCTGGTCAGCCGGCGGGGTACCAGCCGGTGATGTCGGCGATGAGGTGGGCGCCGGATTTGGTGTAGAGGCAGATTTTGCCGTCGGTGCCGATTTTGGTGATGACGAGGTTGGCGGTGGTGCCGTCTTTGGGGTGGTTGAGGTTGGCGGTGGTGGGGCGGGGGGTGCCGCAGGGGTAGATGGTGATGAATCCGTCGTCGGTGGGTTGGGTGCCGGTCACGTTGATGACAACGGCTTCGGCGTCGTTGGGGACGGCGGTGGTGCCGACGCCGGTGACATCGAATTCGATGGTTTGTTCGGCGATGGGTTTCGGTCCGGTGTACCCGAGTTGGGCGTCACGGGTGTCGAGCAACCGTTCGGGGGTGACGGGGGTGTAGGAGGATCCGGCGGGGTACCAGCCGGTGATGTCGGCGATGAGGTGGGCGCCGGATTTGGTGTAGAGGCAGATGTTGCCGTCGGTGCCGATTTTGGTGATGACGAGGTTGGCGGTGGTGCCGTCTTTGGGGAGGTTGAGGTTGGAGGTGGTGGGGCGGGGGGTGCCGCAGGGGTAGATGGTGATGAATCCGTCGTCGGTGGGTTGGGTGCCGGTGACGTTGATGACAACGGCTTCGGCGTCGTTGGGGACGGCGGTGGTGCCGACGCCGGTGACGTCGAATTCGATGGTTTGTTCGGCGATGGGTTTCGGTCCGGTGTACCCGAGTTGGGCGTCACGAGTATCAAGCAGCCGTTCCGGCACGACCGGGACGAAGTCGTCGATTTCGGGGGGAAGGGTCTCGTTCACCATCGGCGTGTAGGCCCGGCACGGCTGGCCTCGTAGCGAATCGCACACCGGGCGGGCGGACTGCGGCGCGAACGGCGCGGGGATCACGTGGCCAGTGGACGCCGGAAGCACCGGCAGTACGAGCGCTGACTGCTTGTTTCCGCCCCAGGCGATGTCGTGGGTGGTGGCGCCGTAGTTCTCGGACTCGAAGTCCCAGAGGGCGGAGTCGCCGCCGGGGGTGTTGACCTCGAGGCGGATGCGGCTTCCGGAGCGGAATCCGTGCGCCACCGAAAACAACGGGACCTTCACGTTCACGAACGTTCCGGGAACGAGCGGCTGATAGTGCGGGGCCTCGAAGCGATGGTCGACTCGGGTGCCTTCGCTCCGGGACGGGTCGATGGTGCGGAACCCGGCGCGAAGCATGCCGTTTTGTACTCGCAGTTCTTGCTGGCCGTTCGGGTCGGGTTCGGCGTACACCTCCGACAACACCACTTCGATCGGCGCATCGGTACCGGTGGAACGGATCCACAGATCAACGTGGCCCTCGCCGGCAACCACAACATCTTCAGTGAGTGGTGGTGTGATGTAGGCGAGTCCCTTGCCGTCCGCCGTGCGCTTCCATTCGTTGTTCACGATTCGATTGCCGTGATCCCCATTCTTGAAGTAGCGGGTGCCGAGTACACCGGAATCAAAGCTGAAGCGGTCGGTGCCGACAGGTACGGGCGTCCCCCCAGCGGGGAGAGCCAAACCACTCGACAGGGAGCCGAGCTCACCAAAGCCAAAGGAGGTGGCGACGGTGTCGGGTACCGGCCAGGAAGGGAACGACATCTCGAAACGTTCCCGGTGGGCTCCGGGTTGGCTGGCGAAGTTCGGGTTGGCGCCCACCTCGAAGAGCACCCGCACCGGCTGCTCAGCTTCGTATGCCGCAAGCGCGCCGGCGTAGTTGCCATGAATCGGAGTGGTGCCATCGGGGCCGATGAAACGGTCGGGCTCAAAGCCGTTGCCGACGACACCGAAAAACGTCTCGAACGCCACGGGTGCGAACGGGCGAATAGCGGGGTTCACCCTCGGGACGGTCTGGTCCACGTAGAACGACAGGAACTCGAACCATCGGGTGAGCACGAGTGGTGAGAGCCCGTCGGGATGGTGGCCGTTGTAGAGCATGAACTTGCGCTGGGCCCCCGGGACACCCGTGAAGTCGTCGAGCATGAGCCCGAACCGGGAGCCCGTCTGCTCGTCCTGCCAAGCACCGCTGAGATACACCGGCACGTTGATGTTGCGGACCGTGAGCGACAGGTTGCGGTCATCAGCTGCCGCCGGACGCCGGATCAGTGAGCGGGCGAACGCCTCGAACGGAATGGCCTGACTGCGCATCTCGAGATTGGAGATGCAGGTAGCGTCCCCACCGGAAACACGGTCCTTCACCCATTGCGCACCCCCGGCGGATTCGTCGTCGCGCTGGGCCAACCACTGCTGGGTGAACCCGGCGTTGTACATGCCGCCCGGCCACTGCTGGTACCACGGGTCCTCGATCACCGACATCGGCGTAATCGCGGCCAGGCTCGGCGGTTGAGTGCTGCCCACGAAAAGCTGGGTGATGCCGGAGAACGAGATCCCCATCATGCCGACCTTGCCGTGTTTGACCCATGGCTGACGAGCCACCGTCTCAATCACGTCGTAGCCGTCGGCCGCCTGGGCGGCGTTGAAGGCGTCGAAGACGCCGCCGGAACAACCGCTACCTCGCAGGTTCACCCCCACGTAAGCGAAACCGAGGATGCCGGCGAGCAACCCGCCAGCATCGGCGCCTTCGGGAAGGCCGGGTCTTGCCGGCGCATAGCCGGAGTACTGCACGACCGTCGGGTAGGGCCCTGGCCCGTAGATCGCCGGGTCGGGAAGGCGCACGTTTACCGACAGGCTTGTGCCGTCTCGCGTGGTGAGGTAGCCGTAACCGTCGAGGTCGACTGCGCCGCCGCCGTTACTGGTGAAGGGCAAGGTCTGGCTGCTGTAAAGCGCAGGGTCGGGGAGGTCGCCCACCGCTAGCACCTGAAACGGGGCCGAGGCCTCGAGGGTGCCGGCGAACGGCTGGCCGGGCACGCCTTCGCTGACGACGCGGTAAATGCCCGGGGCCACGGTTGCCCCTTCAATCGTGGGTAGCACCCCCTGGGTGACGGCGTCGAAGACGAGGAAGTCTTTCGGCACGTACTGGAAGACGAGTTGTCCGAGCGTGTCGGTGTAGAGGGTGACCACTCGTTCGAGGGTCGCGTCGACGAGCGTCAGTGGGCTGCGAGGTGTTGCCCCCCGGACGGTGAGCTGTTCGACGCCAGGCGTGATGGTGAACGTGGCCGGGACGGCCCCGGTGAGGTCGACCGTTCCCCCGCCGCCGGCCGCGGCGGGCGTTGCAACACCCGTGAGGTCCGCCATCAGCAACGACAGGACGAGGGTCAAGACTGCCAACACTCGGGTACGACTTGATCGCATGGTGCTCCTCCGCGGCTCCGACGTTGGAGCCTTCGCTTTTCGACTGGGGGAGAATGGCCACGCGCGCGAAGGCCATCTTTTGAGCGTCGGATCGGCCCCCTCAGCAACTCTCGCCGCTGCAAGGCCGAACCGCCGTTCCCCCTTTTCCGACAACTTATCGCTCCGACCGCAATCGGGCCACGCGAAGCGATCTGGGTCCGACGAGCGGACGCGAAGTGCCTATGGACAAGAAGTCCTTTCAAATGGGATGGTGGGCCCGTGCTTGATCTGGAGGTGCTCGAATCCCCGAGCGTGGCGGCGGCCGCGATCGATCCGGTTCGGTCGAGGATTCTGGCGTCGCTCGTCGAACCCGGGTCGGCCACCTCGGTTGCCGCTGCCATCGGCGAAACGCGCCAGAAGGTCAACTACCACCTCCGGGCGCTTGAGGACCACGGGCTCGTCACATTCGTGGAGGATCGGCCCCGGCGAGGGCTGACGGAACGAGTGGTCCAGGCGTCGGCCCGTTCGTACGTGGTGTCGCCTTCCACCCTTGGTGAGGCGGCGGCCGCGACGAGTCGAACGGATCCCCTGTCGGCGCGCTACCTCATTGCCCTGGGCGCTCGTCTCGTGCGCGAAGTCGCCGACCTCGTCCACGCGTCCGACAAAGCCGGCCGGGTGCTCCCAACGCTTGCTATCGACACCGACATCCGGTTCGCCTCGGCGGCGAGCAGGGCGGCGTTCACCGAGGAGTTGGCGCGCACCGTGATCGACCTCGCCGCTCGCTACCACGAAGAGCACGCCCCTCACGGCCGTTGGCACCGACTCGTCATAGCGGCTCATCCTCGCCCCGCCGCTGGCCCTTCGAAATCGCAACCCGAGTTCGAATCCTCGAACGCCTGAACAACCACCATCTCGACTACCCCTGTGCCCCACGGGGCACACCCCATCATCATTCGAAGGAGAACCACCATGTCCGAAGACCGACGAGCTATCCGCCTCGAGATCGAGGTGCCCGGCACCCCGGAAGAGGTTTGGCGCGCCGTCGCCACCGGGCCGGGAATCTCCTCGTGGTTTGTGCCTCATTCCGTGGAGGAGCGCGTTGGCGGCGCCGCCGTGTCATCGTTCGGACCGGGACCAGAGATGCAGATACCCGGACGGGTGGTCACATGGGAACCGCCGGAGAAGGTGGTCTTCGACGGCGGCGAAGGTGCGGGCGGGCTGGCGTTCGAGTGGACCGTCGAAGCCAAAGATGGCGGCACCTGTGTGGTGCGGTTTGTCAACACCGGATTCGGTGAGGGTGAGCAATGGGACGGGGAGTACGACAGCATGACTGACGGCTGGCGTGTGTTCCTTCTCAACCTGAAGCTGCACCTGGCGCACTTCGCCGGACAGAAGGCCACGTCGTCGTTGCCAATGGGGATGTGGGAAGGCCCGCGGGACGAAACCTGGAAGGTCCTCACGGAGGCCTTGGGGCTTCCGGCGTCACCGGCCGTCGGTGATCGCCTCGCAACGTCGGCTTCCGATGCGCCCCTTCTCGCTGGCACGGTCGTTGACACCGCTCCTCGTCGCATCGTCCTGCTCACCGACGAACCGGCTCCCGGTACGGCGTTCATCGTCGTGGAAGATGCAGGCCCCGCATCTGGCGTGTCGATCTGGTGCTACCTGTACGGTGACGACGCCGCTGCCGCGGTCGATCGTGACGGCCCGCTCTGGCAGCAATGGCTCGCCGATCGCGGCATGCAACCCCCGATAGAGGCAGAGCGGGACCTCACCGACGGTTGAAGCTGCTCAGCCTTCAACCCTCGTCGAGTTCCCCTCGGCTGGAGGACATCACCGGTGAACTCACCGACCCGCGAGTTTGATTTTTAACCCAAACTGTGGTGCGCGAGGGGGGACTTGAACCCCCACGCCCTTTCGGACACAGGCACCTGAAGCCTGCACGTCTACCAATTCCGTCACTCGCGCAAGTGAAGACGTGAACATAGCGCATCGCCTCGCGGAGAACGGAAGCGGTTCTCGTCGGCGATGCCAACGCGGTCGGAGGGGGACGTAGTGTCCGGCGTCATGGCCGTCGGAGGAGCACGTGATCGTCGGCATCCCCGATGGGTGAACGGCCCTCGTCGGGCCAACCAACGGCTCCCGAAATCCTGCGCCGCGTTCGCGTCGACTGCCTGGATGGTATTCGCCGCGTTGGCGATAGGCGTTGGCGCCGCCTCGCCGATGGGAGCCGAGGTCTCCTCTATGGTCCCCTTACGGACAGCACCGATGGCAACGGAGTCCGGTTCGCCAGGATCGACCGAACCGGTATCTGCATCCGAAACGGGATCATTCGCCGCAGGGGCTCCGACCCCAGGGCCCTCGGCACCGGTCCGCCTCGGCGCGTTGCTCGGCCGCACCGATGGACGTCGTGTGGCGCGTTCTGCGGATTCAACGACGGGCCGACCGTTAGCGGCGGCAACCGACGGCAGCGTGGCCGACCGGGGACCGCTTCGAATCCCACCGGGGTCACCGCTGGCCGGCCGCCACGTGTATCGGGACGGCGGGCAGACCACCACGTTGAGTGACGGTCGCACCATGTAGGTTTTCTCCGACACGGTGCTCGACCACGCCAACACGCTGGCGGTGCGAAACAGCGCAGCTCTATCGGCTCCCGGTCAGCCCGACGTGGTGGTGGATCCGTTGCCCGGCGGGAAGTTAATCCCCCTCGTCACCCCACCGATCGATGACCCCGACATCGAGAACCCTGCCGACAGCGCCACGAACGTGCCGGATTGCCCCGCGTCGAAAGATGGCGTGGGCTTCAACTCGCAGGCGGCATGGCCGAGCGGGCTGGTGACGCGACCCAACGGGGATGGGCCGACCCGGGATGGTACCGACACCGTGCTCGTGTTCTACCTGAACATCTGCATCTATCTGAACGCCACGGATTTCGCTTACGAGTCCCTCTCGATCGGTGTGGCCACCGCGCGCTACGACCCGGCCAGCTACGTCGACCTATCGCAACCCGCCGGCCTCCCGGGGTTTGCGGCAACCGTTGTCGACAACACGTTGTTCGCCGCGCCCGCTCTGTACGGCGCCAGTCCGGTCCTCGCCGACGGTCAGGTTCACCTCTACCGATGCACCGGGAATCTGTCCGGCGCGGCCTGTCGAATCGCCCGGGCGCCGCTCGCCACGGCCCTGCAAACGGCGGCCTACACCTACTGGGACGGAGAAACGTGCGCGACCGACATCGCCGACGCGGTGCCGCTCACCTTCGGAACCGGCGGTGTGCCGTTCGGTGGCATGCAGGTGGCGGTGTTACCCGAAGCCGCAGCAAAGCTGTCCGTGGACGTCGGCGCCGGCGCCGGCGCCAGCGATCCAACGGCGGGCTACGTGATGAGCTACATGTTGGTACCCGACCAGAAGGTGTCGGTGCGCACTGCGCCGTCACCGCAGGGGCCGTGGTCGAACGCCCGCACCTACAACCTCGGACCGTGCGGCACCACGTTCGCGACCGGGTGCTACGTGGCCATTCCCCACCCTTCGCTCACCACCTCGACCGACCTCGGAATCTCCTTCGTCACCCAGATGGGCCGGGCGATGCACGTGGGCACGATTCCGCTTCCGCAGGCCGACGGGTACACCCACTCACTTCCCCGGCCCGGGTCTTCGACACGCGCGACAACACCGGTCGTGGGCCTTTGCCGCCGGTTCCCCGCCCGCTTGCGGCGGGGGCGGCGATACGGATCGAGGTCGGGGGAACCGTGGTTGGCGATGACATCGTTCCGGCCTCCGCGGTCGGGGTCGTCGTGAACCTCACGGTGGTGAGTCGTGGCGGCGGCACCCATTTGACGGTCGGTCCTTCCGCCGGTCCTTCCTCGAACGGGTCGACCGCGAACACGCCGGCGGGGGCCACCCGGGCTAACTCCACGATGGTGGAGCTCGACCGTTCTGGATCGTTCACGGTCACCAACGGTCCCGGTGTTGCCGAGGTGATCGTGGATCTACTCGGTTGGATCGGCCCGACCGGTTCTTCGCAACTGGTGCCCCGCGTCGATCCCGTTCGCATCCTTGACAGTCGGGACGGCACCGGGTTGGCGGGCCCGGGCGCGTTCGGCCCAGGTGTGGTGGTGGAACGGCTCGCCGCCGGACAGGTGCTATCGGGGGTAGCCGTCCCGTCGAACGCCACCGCGTTGCTCGTGAACATCACCGCGGTGGACGCCACGATGGCTACGCACATCACCGCCCACCCGGCCGGCCTCGCGCCCCCTACTTCGACGGTAAACGTGGGGGCGAAGCAGGCCCGAGCCAACCTCGCCGCAGTTTCGCTCAGTGCCGACGGGGGCTACGCCATGCGCAACAACAGCGGTTCGGTGCACGTGGTGATCGACCTGCTGGGTTGGTTCGTCCCGGCGAGTGGTGGTTCGTCGCCCAGTTCGGCGTTTGCGCTGCAATCGCCGGCCCGTGCCGTTGACACGAGAGACGGCACCGGTACCGGGGCGGGAGGTCATCCTGGTCCGGCTACCAACGTTGGTCCAGGGCAAACGCTGGAGGTGACCGGCCGGCTTCTGGCCGGCGCACCGTCGAATGCGGCTTCGCTGATCCTCATGGTGACTGCCGATCGTCCGAGCGCCGCCACCCATCTCACCGTGTTCGCCGGCGGCCGACCCATGCCGTCGACTTCCACGGTCAACCTCCCGTCGGGGGAAACGGTGGCGAACCTGGTGGTCGTGCCCGCCGGCGCCGCAATCGCTGTGCGTAACAACAGCGGCTCGGTCGATGTGATCATCGACCTCGTGGGCTGGCTCGTTCCCGCATCGCCGTAACCCTGGGAGCGTGACCCCGCGGGTTTTTGCGCCGCGAGTTGGCGCCCGTATGGCGCCCGCGCATGTCCCGTCGACGCGCCCGTCGGTAGCATGGTGAGCCGTGGCATTGAAGGGCGTCGAACGCCGGCTAGAGAACTTGGTGGAGGGCACGTTCGCACGCGTCTTCAAGAGCGGGTTGCGTCCCATTGAGGTCGGCCGCCGCCTCACCCGCGAGCTCGACAACAACCGATCAGTCGACGTGCGCGGCCGCACGATCGTCCCCAACGCCTTCACGATCCGCCTAAGCACCGAAGATCTCGAGCGTTTCGCCGACATCGACGATTCTTTGATGCGCGAACTGTGCGACGCCGCTCGAGAACACGCACGAGCTGAGGGTTATGGGTTCATGGGGCCCGTGAGCGTCGACTTCGTCGAGGACCCAAAGGTTCGCACCGGTGAGTTCCGGATCGACAGTCGAATGAAAGAAGGCGTTGGGGGCGTGGGTGCCGGGTCGCTCATCCTTCCCAACAACGACCGTTACGTGCTCGGTGATCGAACCGTGGTGCTGGGCCGCCTTCCCGAATGTGAACTTACCTTGACGGACACCAACGTGAGCCGGCGCCACGCCGAGATTCGGCCCTATCAGGATGGCTTCGTGCTCGTAGACCTGGGCTCCACCAACGGTTGCAAAGTGAACGGTCAGCGGGTCAGTCAACGTGTGCTGGCCGATGGCGACGAGCTGAGCTTCGGCAATACCCGCATGATCTTCCAGGCCTCCTGATCTTCGCCGTACGCCTGGGCCAGCACCGGCGTTGTCGGCCCGTGGCCGATGGTCACGCCGATGGTCACGCCGATGGTCGTAGAGTTGCGCAGCCCTGCGGTTCGGGGCACCAACAGCGGGTCCGACCCCCGGGCTCGCTACCACGGCGAAGGGACCATGTTGGGGGGACTCCGGTCACGAACCAAAGTCAGCGACCTTCGAGGGACGAGCGACATCATCACGCCCACCGCTGAGTCTACGCTTCGTTGCCCGCGTCCCGCGTTGGAGGCGATCGGGCGGAGCGCGGCAAGCGCCCTGTCTCGGGTCATCGTGGCCGGTACGCTGGCGGTCCAGTGTCCGAGCAACTCCTCACGGTCCTCAAGTTCTGCCTTCTCGCACTCCTCTACCTGTTTCTCTTCCGGGTGGTTCGAGCGGTTTGGGCCGAAATCACACCGCCCCGTCCCATGCCCGCGGGACAACCGCCGAACTCCGGTGTCGATGCGCCGCGCCCCGCTCGCCGAGCCCGTCCTACCCAGGCCGCGCCAGTTCCGGGCGCAGCCACGGGTGTGCCCGTGCTCATCGTCATCGAGCCACCGGAACAAGCGGGCCGTACCTACACCCTTGGTTCAGAGCTCAGCGTTGGTCGATCCGCAGGCTGTCAGATCACGGTCGACGACACGTTCGTCTCGCAACTCCACGCCCGGATATACCAACGTGATGGCCAGTATCTCGTTGAGGACCTCGGTTCCACCAACGGCACCTACCTCAACCGCACCAAGGTCGTCGGCACCATGGTGATGCACGCAAGCGATCGTCTCCAGGTGGGGAACACTGTGTTGGAGTTGGCATGACCACATTCCGGATCGGTGCCACCACCCACGTGGGTCAGGTGCGCAACAACAACCAGGACTCGATTCTGGCCAGCGACGAACGTGGCCTTTTCGCCGTCGCCGATGGCATGGGCGGTCATCGAGGCGGCGAGGTCGCATCCGAAGTTGCCATCACCGCGCTTGAGGCAAGTTTCACTGAACCGTCGATCGACGCCTTGGTGGAGGCGGTGCAGTCGGCGAACGACGCCGTCGTTACCCGAGCCGATGCCGACGTGGAACTGCGAGGCATGGGCACCACGCTCTGCGTCCTCGGCCGCATCGTGACACCGGACGAGTATCTGGCCATCGCCAACGTGGGCGACTCGCGTCTCTACCTGCTGCGTGCTCCTGTCGAACAGACCGACGAGGACGGCGAACCAGTCGCCCCTATCGACCCCGATCAAACCGCCGTGATCCCGTCACTCAACCAAGAGTTCGAGCAAGTTACCGAGGACCACAGCTTGGTGGCCACGTTGGTTCGTCAGGGTCAGATCACCAAAGAAGAAGCCGAGGTCCACCCCCACAAGAACATTCTCACCCGTGCCCTCGGCATCGACGCCCGGGTGATGATCGATTCTTGGGTGATGGTTCCGGTCAAGGGCGACCGCTACCTCATCTGCTCCGATGGGCTCTTCAACGAGGTGAGCGAATCCGAGATCGCCCGGGTGCTCCGGGAGCAGGACAATCCGCAGGGTGCGTCAGATCTGTTGGTCGACATGGCGAACGCTGGCGGTGGGCGTGACAACATCAGCGTCGTAATCGTAGAGGTCACCGACGACACGGGCCGGGTGGCGAACTACGACGTCAACAGCGGACGTGTGGCCCGCGAACTCCACGGTTCCGAACGGGCGGCGGCGGATCGTGAGATCGTCGATGCCGTCGCCGGCACGTCGGTGGCCGGCGCCCCTGCCGCACCGTTCGGCCCGCAAACGCCGCCCGCTGGTGCGCCGCCTCCCCCGCCCCCGCCTCCTCCACCTCCACCGGGCGCCCCGCAACCGGGTTCCCCTCTGGCGGGCGCGAACGGCGCCCCAGCGCATCAACACGACGTCGAAACCGAACTCGGCGTTGATTTCGCCGGCGCCTCCGGCGCCTCCGGCGCCCCCAGTGTCGCCGGATACGGCGGGCCCGTCCGGCCCGGAGTGGCCGCCGTGGCCCCGATCCCGGTGGCGCCGGGCTACACCCCGCATGCTCGACCCGCAGTTATCCCGATCGATGCGCCACCTGCCGGTCAGGTGATCGCCGCCGGACCGTCGCGAATCACCTGGCGCACGGCCGTCTTCGCCTTCGTGTTCGTGGCGGTGCTGCTGGTGGGCGTGGGCGCGTTCGTGTTCTCGGCCAACAACACCTACTTCGTGGGCTTGAGCGGCGACCGGGTGGCGATCTTCCAGGGTCGTCCGGGCGGCGTGCTCTGGATCAAGCCGACCCTCGTGGAGACCACCGAGCTGAGCCGCATCGCCGTACCTCCGCAGTTTCAGACCGACATCATCGCCGGCCGCGACCAGGCCTCGGTCGAAGCGGCCCGGCAGTACATCGCCAACATCCGCGACACGATCGCCGCCACCCCCGTCTCGTCGATCCCCGTGGTGTCCGTTCCCGGGAGCAGTACTACTGCGTCGACCAGCGGCCCGCAGGCGACCCCCGACACGGGTGAAGAACCCGATACCGTGGGCGGACGCGGGGCCACCGGCGCCACCTCCAGCAGTACGGCCCCGGACGATGTGCCGCTGCCCGCCGTACCCAACTGAGCCCGCCCTCGATGTCTCCACGCCGTAACGTTTCGGCCGCTCCCGCTCCCTCCGACGCTGTTCGCCGACGCGGTCCGGGCCGGCGACGGGCTCCGACGTCAGGCCAGGGTTCGGGGCGTCGCAATACTGAACTCGGCTTGTTGGTGATGGTTGTATTGGTCACCGCGGGCGCGTACGTGCTCGCCGCCCTCGGGCAGGGTGCCTACGTGCCCGCCAACATCGGTCCCTTCCTGCTGGTGTTGCTGGCGGCGATCCTGGCCACAAATCTGGCGACGCGTCGTTTCGTGCCCGACGCCGACGGCATGTTGTTACCGATTGCCGCGCTGCTCAATGGCATCGGTTATGTGATGATCGCTCGGCTTAACCCCAACCTCGCCGGGTTTCAGGCGTTGTGGTCGGGCGTCGGGATGCTGGCATTCGTGGGTGTGCTCATCTTCCTCCCGAGAGTGCGCGATCTGGCGAACTACCGCTACATCGCCATGGTCGTTGGCTTGGGTCTGTTAATGATGCCCATGATTCCCGGCCTCGGCATCGACCAGAACGGCTCGGAGATCTGGGTGAGTCTCGGCCCGCTGCGCTTCCAGCCGGGTGAATTCGCCAAGGTGGCGCTGGCCGTGTTCTTCGCCGGCTATCTCGTGGAGAAGCGAGAGTTGTTGGCGATGCGCACCCGCCGGCTCGGGCCGTTGATGGTGCCCGATCCGAAACACTTCGGGCCGGTGCTCCTCGCCTGGGGGGTGTCGCTGATGGTCATGGTCCGCCAAACCGACCTCGGCTCTTCGCTGCTTTTCTTCGCCCTCTTCCTGGTGATGCTTTGGGTCGCTACGGAACGCCCCTCGTACGTCGCTATGGGTATGGTCATGTTTGGGGTGGGCGCCTACGTGGCTTTCCGGAGTTTCGGGCATGTGCGTGGTCGAGTCGATGCTTGGCTCGACCCCTATAAGGACCCTACTGGCACGTGTTGCCAGCAAATTCTTCAATCCGGATTCGCAATGGCCGATGGCGGCATCGCGGGTACGGGGCTCGGCGCGTCGGGAAGTTTTCGTTTCTTCGCCAAGGAGAGCGACTTCATCTTTGTCTTCATCGGGCAGGACCTCGGCCTGCTCGGTGCCACCGCGGTGATGTTGTGTTACGTGCTCATCGTGGGTTCCGGGCTTCGCATCGCGATTCGGGCCGACAACAATTTCGACAAGTTGCTCGCCACGGGGCTGTCGTCACTCGTCGGTTTCCAAGCCTTCATCATCATGGCGGGGGTAACCCGGCTGCTTCCGCTCACCGGGATCACCCTGCCGTTCGTGAGCTATGGCGGATCCTCCCTCGTGTCGAGCTATGTGATCATCGCGATCCTCCTGCGCATCTCCCACGAGTCGGCCCAGCCGTCGGCGTCGCGTCGAGTGGTCGGCGCTGGGGCATCGGCATGAACCGTCAGATCCGACGGGTAGGCATCGCACTGCTCGTTTGTTACCTCGCCGTCTTCGTGCAGCTCAATCGCATTCAAGTTGTGGATGCCGACAAGTTGAACAACGACCCTTTCAACTCACGCCGGGCGCAGCGTGAATACAACCGGCCGCGAGGGCAGATTCTCTCGGCGGAGGGCGCCGTGCTCGCTCGTTCCGAGGACTACGAAGGCCAGTTCTATCGTCGCAAACGGGTGTACCCCGAGGCGGAGCTGTTCGGTCACATCACTGGGTACCTCTCGTTCAATTACGGGTTCACCGGCGTCGAACAGCAATACAACGACGACCTCTCCGGGCAGTCGTTCCAGGTGCAGGTGAACTCCTTGGAGGACATGCTCGTCGCCGGCAACGAAAATGTGGGCAACGTGACGCTCACCGTGCGAAAGGACCTCCAGCAGGTCGCCCGTCAGTCGCTCGGCGAGCGCGAAGGGGCGGTGGTGCTGCTCGACCCTCGCACGGGTGAGCTGCTGGCACTTTGGAGCTTTCCCAGCTTCGATCCGAACCTCATTGCCTCTCCCGATCGTGAGGTGATGGAGACGGCGTGGTCGATCTACAACCTGGCGCAGGGAAAGCCGTTGCTGGCCCACAGCTATCGGGAGCGCTACTTCCCGGGTTCGACCTTCAAGATCGTCACGGCCGGCACGGGATTGCAGACCGGCAAGGTCACCCCGGAATCACCGGTCTACGACTTTCGAAATGGCTACCTCCCACCACAAACCACCAAACCCATCCAGAACTTTGGCAATGGCAACTGTGGCGGCGCGCTGTTCACCATCTTGCGCGAGTCCTGCAACTCGGCGTTCGCCGAAATGGGCCAGTCCACCATCGGCGCGGTCGACATGGTGCGGGGAGCCGAGTCATTCGGCTTCAATCAGTCCGTACCAATCGACCTTCCCAATGCAACCAAGTCGGTGTTCCCCACCGACGTGATCGCCACGCCGAACCCGCCCAAGCTGGCGCAGGCATCGATCGGGCAGAACGACGTTGCCGCCACGCCCCTTCAGATCGCGCTGGTAGCGGGCGCTCCCGGGAATGGGGGACGCATCATGAAGCCCCACGTGTTGAAGGACGTCCGCACCAGCGAAGGCAAGGTGGCCCGCTCCTTCGAGCCCGAGGAGTGGCTGGCGCCGATGAGCCCCGAGCATGCTCAGACGTTGCGCGACGCGATGCTCGGCGTGGTTTCGGGGGGCACGGCGGCAGGTTTGCAGATTCCCGGCTACGAGATCGGCGGGAAGACCGGCACTGCCCAGCTCGGCAATGGCTTGGTCCACACCTGGATTGCCGGGTTCGCCGGGCAGCCGGGGCAGGCGCCGTCGCTGGCGTTCGCCGTGGTGGTGTTCAACCAGGCGGAGACATCGCAGACCACCGGCGGCGCGATCTCCGTGCCCATCGCCCGCACCGTGCTGCAAGCCGCGCTCCCCATCCCCCGCTAGTCCCGGCCCCCTGCCCCGGCCGGCCCGGCCCCCGAACGAGAGCCCCGCGAACGGGAGCCCGCGAACGGAAGCCCCGTTCGAACTGGGCACACCTACTGTCGCTCCAGCGACGATAAGTGTGCCCAGTTCGGAAAAGTTCCGGCTCGCGCCGCGGCGACGCCCTTTCCGGGCCCGCCCATTCCGGGCCCGCTCCCTTCCCGAGTCCGAATCGCCGCAACGGTTGCCCGGGTGCTCGTGGGTCGTTTGGGCAGGAGCGTCGTTAGATGCGCGGCTATTGCCCAATCGAGCGACTGATGGGACTGGCGCCCTCGGAACTGGGCACACCGACTGTCGCTCCAGCGACAGTAGGTGTGTCCAGTTCGGAACGTGTGTCCAGGTCGGAACGTGTGTCCAGTTCGGGAAGGACGGGCTCGGAAGCGGGCGGAACGTGGTGCGCGGGACGCGGTGCGCGGGACGTGGTGCGCGGGACGTGGGAGGGCAGGCGGTGTTGAGGCGGCGATAAGACGGCGACAAGATCGTGGACGGGCGCGTAGAGGAAGCGGCAAGGCCCTTCCTTTCTACGAAGGGTGGGCGTAGACCGAACGCATGCCTCACATCGACACCGCCAAGCCCTTCCGGCTGCTCGTCGCCATCGCCCTCGCCCTCGCCGATCAAGGGTGCTCTGCGGACGGGCGATGGCCCGGCCCGGCCGTGGCCTGAGACAAGCCTTCCGCGTACTTGCCGCCGCCACCGCTCGTCTATGTCCCTTGCCTGCCGCCACCGCTGACGCCCGTCGTTCCCGCCATCACTGTTGTCCACTTGCCTACGCGCCATCGGCAGCGCCTCGCCCCCTGCCCTCCCTGCACTGCCTCCACCGCCTGCACTGCCTGATCCCCCCGCCGACCGACCCCTGCCCGGCGCCACCCCACCTGCCGCGTCGCCATCACGACGAAACCACCACGACTACCTGTTTCGGCTACGGAGTAGGTACGGCCCCGACATCTGTCTAGTGCCGTCCCTGCCGGCCGGCGGTCCTGCTGACCGACGGCCCTGCGCTCCCCGCTCAACCGCCCCGCTCAACCGTTCCGCTCCACCCTCAATCCCCAAGGAGATCGTCATGGTCGACGTCATCTACCTCATCGGCATCATCGTGTTCTTCGCAGTGATGGCCGGCTTCGTCAAGCTCTGTGATCGCATTATCGGTCCAGACCCCATCGGACTCGATGCCGATCGGAACGCCGCCGACAGTCGCACCGCCGGCGATGCCGCCGACACCCGCTCTGCCACGAAAAACGGCCAGGTCAGCCTCGTCGAGGCGGCGTGATGTCGGTCGACAACGTCATCGGTCTGGTACTGGCGCTGCTGGTACTGGCCTACCTCGTCTACGTCCTCATCGAGCCGGAGAAGTTCTGATCCATGTCTGCTGCTGGCACCATCCAACTCCTCCTCTTACTGGTGAGCCTCATCATCAGCGTGCCGATGCTCGGCCGGTATCTGGCCAAGGTCTACGGCGACCCGCAACACGTGGGCGCCCCCCAACCGGCCCCCGGTGATCGAGTCTTTGCGCCTGTGGAACGAGCCATCTACCGCATCTGCGGGGTCGACCCGGCCCGGGAGCAGCGGTGGAGCGGCTACGCACTCTCGTTGCTCGCCTTCAGCGTGGTCGGGGTCGTGATCCTCTACGTGCAGCAACGCACCCAAGGAGCATTGCCGATCAATCCCACCGGTGTCCCCGCGGTGAACGAACAGGTCAGCTTCAACACGGCGATCAGCTTCGTCACCAATACCAATTGGCAGGCGTATGGCGGCGAGTCGACCATGAGTCACCTCACCCAGATGGCCGGGCTCACCGTGCAGAACTTCCTCTCGCCGGCGGCGGGCATGGCGGTGGTGATCGCGGTGGTTCGTGGTCTTACCCGCCATCAACGCAGCACGATCGGCAACTTCTGGGTCGACATGACCCGGTCGGTCACCCGGGTGCTGCTCCCCTTGAGCCTTGTGCTCGCCATCGTGTTCCTGGCCAGCGGCGTGATCCAGAACTTCCACGGCTTCACCGAAGCCACCACCCTCGAAGGGGTCACGCAACAGATTCCGGGCGGGCCGGTGGCGAGCCAGGAAGCGATCAAGATGCTCGGTTCCAACGGCGGCGGCTTCCTCAACGTGAACTCCGCCCACCCGTTCGAGAACCCGAACGGGTGGAGCAATCTCGTGTCGATGTGGGCCATTCTTTCGGTGGCTTTCGCCTTTCCGATGGCCTATGGGCGCATGGCCAAGGATCGCAAACAGGGCACGGTCCTCCTTGGAGTGATGGTGCTGGTGTGGCTGAGCATGACGCTGTTCGCCTCGGTGGCAGAGACGGCCGGCAACCCTCGCCTTACCCCGTTGGGGGTGGACCAAGGAATCTCGGCCGTGCAACCGGGCGGGTTCATGGAAGGCAAGGACGTACGTTTCGGCCCGGCGTCGTGTGCTCAGTGGGCCGCCGCTACCACGGGCACAAGTAACGGCTCGGTGAATTGCATGCACGGCTCGATGACTCCGGCCGGCGGTGGTCTGCCGATGTTCCAGATGATGCTCGGAGAGGTGAGCCCCGGCGGTTTGGGAGTCGGGCTGATGGGCATGCTCATCAACGCTCTGCTGGCGGTATTCATCGCCGGGCTCATGGTGGGGCGCACGCCGGAGTACCTGGGGAAGAAGATTCAGGCCGGCGAGATGAAGCTCGTCGTCCTCTACATCCTGGCCATGCCGGTAGCGCTTCTCAGCTTCGCCGCGGTGGCGATTCTGCTGCCCACGGTGCAGAACGTGTCGATCCTCAACCCGGGCTCGCACGGTTTGAGCGAGGTGCTCTACGGCTACGCATCCACCGCCAACAACAACGGCTCGGCGTTCGGCGGGCTCACCGCCAACACGCCGTGGATGGCCACCAGTCAGGGCATCACGATGCTCATGGGTCGGTTCTGCCTGATCATCCCCAGCCTGGCGATTGCCGGTTCGCTGGTACGCAAACCCAAGCTGCCGGTCACCGCCGGCACGTTCCCTACCGGTACGCCGGTGTTCGCGGGGCTGGTTGTCGGTGTCGTGCTCATCGTGGCCGGGCTCACCTTTTTCCCTGCCCTGGCCCTGGGCCCGATTGCGGAGGCACTCGCACGATGACCAACACCGTCACTACACCCGAGACGTCACCCGATGCGTCAGCCGATGTCGACGAGTCCACGGCCAAGGCGAACAACAGCAACGCCAAACGTTCGCTGTTCGACTCGGCGATCGCCGGGACGGCCGTGAAGGACAGCTTCCGCAAGCTCAACCCGGTCACCCTGGCCCGCAACCCCGTGATGTTCGTGGTCGAGGTGGGCAGCGTGCTCACGACGATCTTGTTCATTCGCGACTTCAGTTCCGCGACGGGGTCGGAGAACCTCTTCACTGGGCTCACCACCGTGTTCTTGTGGTTCACGGTGCTGTTCGCCAACTTTGCCGAGGCCATGGCGGAAGGGCGGGGCAAAGCTCAGGCGGCGTCGCTGCGAAGGACCCGGCAGGAGACGGTGGCCTTCGTCCGCCTGCCGTCGGGCGACGTGGTGGAGCGGGCGAGCACCGAGCTCACCATCGGCGACCTCTGCGTCGTCACCGCCGGCCAGGTGATCCCCGGTGACGGCGACGTCGTCGAGGGCATTGCCACCATCGACGAGAGTGCCATCACCGGCGAATCGGCCCCGGTGGTGCGCGAGAGTGGTGGGGATCGATCGGCGGTCACCGGTGGCACTCGCGTATTGAGCGACGAGATCGTGGTGCAGATCTCCTCGAAGCCGGGGGAGAGCTTCATGGACCGCATGATTGCGCTCGTGGAAGGGGCCAACCGGCAGAAGACCCCGAACGAGATCGCGTTGTCGATCCTCCTGGCGGGTCTCACGATCATCTTCGTACTCGCCGTCGCCACCCTTCAGCCCTTCGCCATCTACTCCGGCGCTGAGCAGAAGATCGTGGTGCTGGTGGCCCTGCTCGTGTGCCTGATCCCCACCACAATCGGGGGGCTCCTGTCGGCCATTGGTATCGCCGGCATGGACCGGCTGGTCCATCGCAACGTGATCGCCATGTCGGGGCGAGCAGTTGAAGCGGCGGGGGACGTGTCCACCCTGCTGCTCGACAAGACCGGCACCATCACGTTCGGCAACCGCCAAGCCACGGAGTTCCTGCCCGTGCATGGGGTCACGGAACGGGAGTTGGCGGAGGCGGCGTTGCTCACCAGCCTGGCCGACGAGACACCGGAGGGACGGTCGATCGTCACGTTGGCTGAGGCCCAGTTCGGTTTGTCGGCCACCCAACCCGACGGCGTTGAACTGGTGCCGTTCACGGCGCAGACTCGCATGAGCGGCGTGAACTTCCCGGACGGCCGGGAGGTGCGCAAAGGCGCCACTGACTCGATCCGCAAATGGGTGACTGAAGCGGGGGGCGATGTGCCGATGGAGCTCATCGGGATTGTCGAGTCGGTGTCGATGGCCGGAGCTACACCCTTGGTGGTGGCGGACGGCAACCGAGCCCTGGGGGTCGTGCGGCTCAAAGATGTCGTGAAGCCCGGCATGCGTGAGCGGTTCGACCAGATGCGGTCGATGGGAATCCGCACGGTGATGATCACCGGCGACAACCCCCTCACCGCCGCGGCCATCGCCGAGGAGGCCGGCGTCGATGACTTCCTCGCCGAAGCCACGCCCGAAGACAAGATGGCGCTCATCAAGAAGGAGCAGCAGGGCGGCAACCTTGTTGCCATGACGGGTGACGGAACCAACGACGCCCCCGCTCTGGCCCAGGCCGACGTTGGCGTGGCGATGAACACCGGCACCCAGGCCGCCAAAGAAGCCGGGAACATGGTGGACCTCGACTCTGATCCCACCAAGCTCATCGAGATCGTGGAGATCGGGAAACAGCTTCTGATCACCCGCGGCTCGCTCACCACCTTTTCCATCGCCAACGACATCGCGAAGTACTTCGCCATCATCCCCGCCATGTTCGTGGCGGTGTTCCCGCAGCTCGACACCCTCAACATCATGCAACTCGGATCGGCCCGTTCGGCGATTCTCTCGGCAGTGATCTTCAATGCCCTGATCATCGTGGTGCTCATCCCGCTGGCGCTCCGGGGTGTGAAGTTCCGGGCCGCCGGCGCCGCTGAGGTGTTGCAACGCAACCTGCTCGTGTACGGCCTCGGCGGCATCGTTTCGCCGTTCATTGGTATCAAGGCCATCGACCTCATCCTCACCACCCTCGGAGTGAAGTGACCATGCGACGACAACTGCTTCCGGCATTGCTCATGACTGTCTTGATGACGGTGACCCTGGGTTTTGGCTACCCGCTTGTGGTGTGGGCCATCGGCCAGGCCGGCTTCGCCGCCAAGGCGGAGGGCTCACTGGTAACCCGCGATGGCGTGGTGGTGGGCTCGGCGCTGCTCGGTCAGAACGTGGTCAGCGAGGCCTACTTTCAGCCCCGGCCTTCTTCGGCGGGGGTCGATGGCTACGACGGCGCGGCGAGCTCGGGGTCCAACCTCGGCCCGAACAACGAGAAGTACCTCTACGGCGCTGAAGATGATCCGTCCACGCCCGATACCGACGAGTCCTTCACCGGGGTCAAACAACGGGTGGACGCCTACCGGGAGACCAACGGCTTGGCGCCCGGTGTTCTCGTGCCCGTCGACGCCGTCACTGGCTCGGCATCCGGGCTCGACCCCCACATCTCACTGGCCAACGCCCAGCTTCAGGCTCCACGGGTGGCACAGGTGCGTAACCTTGATCCGGCGGCGGTGGCGGCCATGATCGAGGCCGCCACGGATCGTCGTCCGCTCGGTGCCCTCGGCGACGATGGCATCAACGTGCTTCGGCTCAACTTGGCGCTCGACGCCGCGCGCTGATCGGCCCTGCCCATGTCGGCCAAGCGAGGCAAGAATGGGGACATGTCCCGTGGTCGTTTGCGCATTTATCTCGGCGCCGCTCCCGGCGTGGGCAAGACCTACGCCATGCTCAACGAAGGGGCCCGGCGTTCGGAGCGGGGCACCGACGTCGTGGTGGCGGTGGTGGAAACCCACGGCCGGCCCCAAACTATCGGTCAACTCGAAGGCCTTGAAGTGGTTCCTCGCCGTGAGGTTGCCTACCGCGGCACCACGCTGTTGGAAATGGATCTCGACGGCGTCATTGCTCGGGCGCCGAAAGTGGCCCTGGTCGACGAACTGGCCCATACCAACGCCCCCGGGTCGCGGCACGACAAACGGTGGCAAGACGTGGTTGAGCTGCTCGATCATGGCATTGATGTGATCTCTACCGTGAACGTCCAGCATCTCGAGTCGCTCAACGATGTGGTGGAGCAGATCACCGGCACCCGCCAACGTGAAACGGTCCCGGACTCGGTGGTGCGGGCCGCCGATCAGGTGGAGATCATCGATATGACCCCGGAGGCCATTCGGCGGCGGATGGCCCACGGCAACATCTACCCGGCCGAACGGGTAAACGCCGCGCTCGCCAACTACTTCCGCCCGGGCAACCTGGCGGCGCTGCGCGAACTGGCCTTGCTCTGGCTGGCCGACAAGGTGGAGGACGGTCTCCAAAAGTACATGGCCGACCATGGCATCGTCTCGTCTTGGGAAACGCGTGAGCGCGTGATCGTGGCACTCACCGGTGCCCCCAGTGGCGAACATCTCATCCGGCGGGCAGCCCGCATGGCCAGGCGAGCCCAGGGCGACCTGATCGGTGTGCACATCAACACCGGTGACGGGCTCGCGGTGGGGACAACCGCGGTCACCGAACGTCTCGATCAGAACCGTGCCCTCCTTGCCGACCTCGGCGGTGAGTATCACGAAGTGGTGGGCAACGACGTGGCGGAAGCGCTCCTGCAGTTTGCGGGCACTGAGCGGGCCACCCAGCTGGTGATCGGGGCAAGCCGACGGTCCCGACGCGCCGAGCTGCTGCAGGGTTCGGTGTTGCAACGTGTCATTCGATCGGCGGGAGCGATCGACGTCCATGTGATCAGCGAGGTGGCCGCTGCGGTCGACCCGGCGGAAACACCGGCCGGCCTGGCGCGATATGCCAACGGATCATTTCGCAGCCGTTTGTCGCATCGACGGGTACTGACCGGCTGGCTGCTCCTCGGTGCTGGCATCCCCCTGTTGACGATCGCCTTGATTCCTCTTGGCGAAACGCTTGGCGTTACCTCCGACTTGTTGCTCTTTCTTCTTCTCGTGATTGTCGCGGCGGCGGTCGGCGGACGCGTGCCGGGAATCGTGGGTGCGGTCGTCTCCTCACTGGTGGTCAACTGGTTCTTCACGCCGCCAGTCCACACGTTCACGATCAACGAACTCGAGAACGCCTTGGCGCTGGTGATCTTTGTGTTGGTAGCCGGCGTCGTGAGTCAACTGGTGAGCCAGCTCACGGCGCGAGAACTCGACGCCACGCGTGCGTCGGCCGAAGCGGAGGCGTTGGCTCGGGTCGCCGGAGGCATGGCGGGCGCCGAACCGCTTGCCACGATCGCCGCCCATCTCAAGAGCACGTTTGGGATGAGCTCGGTACGGTTGCGGACGCGTGCTCGCGATGGTGTGTGGGTCGATGCCATCGACCTCGCCGACTCGGGCACGGAATTGGTCTCCGGTTCAATCGATGCTGGTAGTTCGGGTGGTTCGAGCGAGGTGCGCCTCCCGTTGGGTGAGGACGCGGAGCTGGTGCTCATGGGTCCCGCGTTGACCACCGACGATCAGCGAGTGCTTCGGGCGTTCACGGCACAGTTGGCATCGGCCTTGGAGAACGAGGGTCTGCGTCAAGGGGCGGCCGCCGCGGCCACACGATCCGAAGGCGACGCGTTGCGGACAGCGATTCTTCGGGCGGTGTCCCATGACCTCCGCACCCCATTGGCATCGATCAAGGCGTCGGTCACTTCGTTGCAACAGCACGACGTGGCGTGGAGCGAAGATGCTCGCACCGACTTTCTTGACACGATCGAGGAAGAAACTGATCGACTGAATCGCCTCGTGGGGAACCTGTTGGATATGAGTCGGATTGAGGCCGGAGCGGTGCCGGTGCGGCTCGGTACCACCGACGTGACCGACATCTTGGCCGCCGCTCTGGCCAACACGGCGGGTTCCGCGGCTCGCGTGCGGGTGGAAATCCCGGACCTTCTCCCCCCGGTTCACACCGATGCGGCGTTGGTGGAACGAGCCCTCGCCAACCTGATCGGGAACGCGCTGAGGTATGCCCCCGACAACTCGTCGATCCGTGTGACCGCCGACCTGGTGGGCGAAGTGATCGGTGGGCCGTTGGGTGACGAGATCCACGTGCGGGTGATTGATCAAGGGCCGGGCGTTCCGGTGGACGAGCGTTCGAAGTTGTTTGCGCCCTTCCGCCGGCTCGGTGATGGTGGCAACGACTCTGGGGTCGGACTGGGACTGGCCGTGGCCAACGGCTTCGTGGCCGCAGTGGGAGGGCTCTTGGAGCTCGACGACACGCCCGGTGGCGGGCTCACTGCCGTTATCCGACTCCCTGCCGATGTGGATGCGGGTCTGTCGGCGCCGCCCCCCGAGTCGGCGTTGATCACGTGATCAGCATGCGATTCCTCACACCACGGGCGGGATCCGGATACCCACGTCGCGTTTGCGATCTACGGTCGGTGCTGATGACCTCCGTGCTCGTGGTCGACGACGAACCCCAAATCCGCCGCGCCCTCGCCACAAACCTGCGCAGCCGCGACTACGACGTGTACCTCGCCGAGACCGGTGAGCAGGCCCTGGCGCTCGCAGCGGAGAAACACCCCGACATCGTGATTCTCGACATCGGCCTTCCCGGCATTGACGGCATCGAGGTGGTGCGAGGTATTCGGGGCTGGTCCGACATGCCGATCGTGATGTTGACCGTGCGCGATAGCGAGGCCGACAAGGTGGAAGCGCTCGACGCCGGCGCCGACGACTTCGTCACCAAGCCGTTCGGCATGAACGAGTTGCTGGCGCGTATGCGGGCGGCATTGCGTCGGGCCGCCCCAACGGAAGAGGAGGCGTTGATCGTCACGCCACACTTCGTGATCGACCTTGCGGCCAAACGCATCACGGTGCCACCCACGGGCGATGGCGCCGACGAGATCGAGATCCACCTCACCCCGACCGAGTGGCGGATCGTGGAACTGCTCACCCGACATCCCGGCAAGCTCGTCACCCAGCGCCACATTCTGCAGCACGTGTGGGGGCCGCAATATGAGACGGAGACCAACTACCTGCGTGTGTACTTCGGTGGGCTGCGCAAGAAACTCGAACCGTCGCCGGGTCAGCCCCGTTACCTCATCACCGAACCGGGCATGGGCTACCGCTTCGAGCTCCCCGACACCGACTGAAACCCTTTTCCCCCGACCCGGATGCGGGAAACCCTGGAACTGGGAAACCCCCGAATTGGGAAACCGCCGAACTGGGAAACCCCCGAACTGGGCACACTTTGTGTTGCTCGAGCGACGCAAAGTGTGCCCAGTTCCGGGGATTGGGGTGAGCCCACCCGCCCGGCTACCGCCCGGCTACAGCGGATGGTTGCGGAGCGAGGCGATCCAGGCGTCGGCCTCGCGCCATGCCGCGTCGGCGTCGCGGCGCAACGACGGGCCATGTTCGCCAGCGGCGGGATACGACCCGAGGAACTTGACGTCGGCCTGTTTCGAACGCAGGGTGCGCAGGGCATCCACGATGAGCTCATCGTCGAGGTGACCGTCGAGATCGATCACGAAGCAGTAGTCGCCGAGGCCGGTTTTGGCGGGGCGACTCTCGAGCTTCGACAGGTTGATGCCTCGTGCCGCGAACTCCTGCAAGATCGCCAGCAACGAACCGGGAGCGTCTGCTCGTTGGAACACCACGATCGATGTTTTGTCGTGGCCGGTGGCGGCGGGCACACCCGAGCGGGCTACCAGCACGAACCGTGTGGCGTTCTCGGGGTGGTCCTCGATTTCCGAGGCGAGCGTGGTGAGCCCGTAGACCTGCGCCGAACGGGATGGTCCGATGGCCCCCAACGTGGCATCGCCGTGTTCGGCCACGAAACGAGCAGCATCGGACGTGGAGTTCGAGGCGATGATCTCAACGCCCGGCAATTCCCGGCTGAGCCACTGCCGGCACTGCGCCGACGCGTGCGGGAAGCTCATCACACCCTTGATGGTGTCGAGAGTGGCGTCGGCTCGGCCCATGAGTGTGAGGTGGATCGCCATCTCGACCTCACGTTGAATGAGCAGGTTGGTCTCGAAGGCGAGGGTATCGACGGTGACGGTGACGGTTCCCTCGATGGCGTTCTCGATGGCGACGAAGCCGTAGTCGACCGTGCCATCGGCGACGGCGGCAAGCACCTCGGCGAAGGAGGGGTAGGCCGCAATCTCACCGGCGCAGAGATCGGCTTGGGTGAGTAGCGCCTGTTCGGTGAACGTGCCGGGAGGCCCGAGGTAGGCAACGGTAAAGCTGCCGGAGGCGAGCAGAAGAGGCGAGCTGTCCGATGCGGCAAGGGTCGTCACGACCGAGCATGCTATTCGGCGTGGACGAAACGGCCCTTCGGGGATTGCTCGATGCGGTGCGGGACGGTTCGTTGAGCCCCGACGATGCCGTGGCTTCGCTCCGCACCCTGCCCTACGCCGACCTCGGTTTTGCCCGGGTCGATCACCATCGTTCGGTGCGACAAGGCATGGCCGAGGCTGTGTATGCGCCCGGGAAGACGGCCGAGCAGTGCGGAGCGATCGTCGCCGAGTTGCTCACTCAGCTCGGCGATGCGCCGGTGGTGCTGAGCCGTGCGTCCACCGAACAAACATCGGTGGCGATGAGGGCCAACCCGGGCGGGGTGGTGCTCGCCGGCGACCCGGCGAACCGCTCCGGCGCAACGGTGGTGTGGCGAGCAAAGGCTCCGCGGCCTGAGCGGGTGCTGGTGATCACTGCCGGCACCGCCGACCTGCCGGTGGCCGACGAATGCGCGGCGATCCTTCGAGCGCATGGGGTGGTACCGGTGCGCATCACCGATGTGGGCGTGGCCGGTCTGCACCGTATTCTCGATGTCGTGCCGGAGATCGCCGCCGCCCACGCCATTGTCGTGTGCGCCGGTATGGAAGGGGCGCTGGCCAGTGTGGTGGGCGGCCTCGCCTCGGCGCCGGTTATCGCGGTGCCCACCAGTACCGGCTACGGCTCCAGCTTCGAAGGGATCACCGCGCTGCTGACGATGTTGGCGTCGTGCGCCAGCGGTGTCACCGTGGTGGGGATCGACAACGGCTTCGGGGCTGCCTGTGCCGTGGTCCGATTGCTCGGCCGGCATCCTGGTCCTGCCGAGGCGCCAACAGGGCCGACCTTCTCCATGGCCGTAGACGAGCAGCCGTCCGCCGCCTCGATGAGTGAGGGGGCACGATGACGATCCCTCCCGGGGCCGAGGCGGAGGTCACCGTCGGGTGGTTTCACTGTTTCTCCGGGATCGCCGGCGATATGGCGCTTGGCGCTCTTGTGGACGCCGGCGCGGATCTCGATGCGGTCCGAGAGATCTGCGGACGGTTGCCGGTTGGCGGCTGGGCGCTCGAAGCCGAAACGGTGATGCGGTCGGGCATCGGGGCCACGAAGATTCACGTGCTGGTCGAACCATCCAACCTGGTGCGCACCGCCGCCCACATCACCGGCATGGTCGAAGAAGCCCGGCTTCCGGACCGTGTGCGGGCACGGGCTCTTGCCACCTTCGATGCCCTCGCTCAGGCCGAAGGTCGCCTTCACCGCCGTCCTCCAGAGTCCGTGCATTTCCACGAGGTCGGGGGCGTCGACGCCATCATTGATGTGGTCGGTACCTGCGCCGCCCTCGAACTTCTGGGGATCGACGAGGTGTGCGCCAGCCCGGTGGCCAACGGCATCGGCATGGTGCGTGCCGCCCATGGTCTGCTGCCCAACCCGGTTCCGGCGGTGGTGGAACTGCTCCGGGGTATCCCCACCTATTCCCTCGACATTCCCGTGGAGCTCACGACGCCGACGGGGGCGGCGCTGCTCGCCGCCCTCGGGATGCAGTTCGGCCCGATGCCGGCCATGGAGATCATGCAGTCTGGTTTCGGCGCCGGCACCGCCGAGTTGGGTGACCGTCCCAATCTCACCCAGGTCGTGATCGGTCGACGGGCTCGGGTGCTGATCGCCGGCCAACCGGTGATGCTCCTGGAAGTAAACGTCGACGATGCGGCCGGCGAACAGTTGGCCCACGCGATCGCCGAACTGCTGTCGGCGGGTGCCCACGACGCCTGGCTCACGCCGATCGTGATGAAGAAGGGCCGTCCGGGGTTCGTGGTTTCGGCGCTCGCCGATCCAGCCGTGGCCGCGCAAGTGGGCCGGGTGCTTGCGGCGGAGACGGGTTCGTTTGGGGTACGAGGGACCACGTTCGAGCGGTGGCCCGAGGATCGTCGGGTCGAGCAGGTTGACGTCGACGGCATCCCGATTCGGGTGAAGGTGGGGGCGGGGCGCGCCAAAGTGGAGCACGATGATGCCGTTCGTGCCGCCCGCCGTTCCGGCCGCTCATTGCGCGACGTGCGAGCCGATGCGGAGGCGGCGTGGCGGAAACAGTCCGGCGCGCCATTGGCCGAGGTTCCCTACATCCACGGTGCCGAACATGCGCACGATCACGATCAGGCACACGACCACGATCAGGATCACGATCACCAGCACGACGCGAAACACGACGGGCCTCCTCGTGGAGGTGTGCACGGCGATGAGAACGACCGCAGCACCGGCGACGCCACCGTGCTGCCGTTCGACTTCGGTCCCCCCGACAACGCCAGTTGACGACGGTCCGCGTCGGCCAGCCCATTCTGTCGGCGACGCGCAACGGCGGTGACCGTTGGGCCACCGCCGTTCGATGATCGGAGTTCGGAACGCGCCGCGTTCCGGCAAAGGACGTGCTTATGATTGCGGGTACCCGGGAGGGGCGGGCGGGGGCTGGTAGCCACCGTCGGCTGGCGGGTACCCGGGCTGCGCTGGTGGGGTGGGTGGTGACGCATACCCACCGTCGGCCGGTGGGTAGCCGGGCTGGGCCGGAGCGGCCGGGGCGGCCGGGGCGGCCGGGGCGGCCGGGGGGGTGTAACCGCCGGCATTGGGGTCGTAGGCGCCGGGAGCGGGTTGGCCGTATCCGGGCTGAGCGGGCGGTGCTCCATAGGCACCGGGTGCCGGAGGTTGGCCGTAGCCAGGCTGTGCCGGAGGTTGCCCGTACCCGCCGGGAGCAGGCTGGCCGTAGCCGGGCTGGGCGCCGTAGGGCTGGGCGCCGTAGGGCTGGGCGTAGCCACCCACACCGCCGCCGCCGTTGCGGATCTCAAGGAGCTTCTTGCGCGGAATCACGAAGTACAGCACGCAGGGAATCAACCCGATAAACACGCAGCACCCACATCCGATGAGCGCGCACACGATCATCAGAACCATCCAGAGGACTTTGTTCTGCCCCGCGGCAGTCCATTCCTCGTCGGAGAACTTGTTGGCGTCGACGACGCAGTAGATCGCGAAACCGAGCATGGCAAGCCCGAGAGCGACGGATACGAGAAGGATTGGCCCGTCTGCGGTGTAGGTGAACTGGGCGAGGATGGTGCCGGTCATGGGGTACCTGAAGGGGGAGTCGGAACAGTGGAGTTCACGTTAGTGCGGGCGGATGGTGGGAAGGGACAACCGTGCGAAGAGTCTGTCTGCGGGCCGCTGTCGGTGGAGTACGAAAACGCAACGGGCCGGCGACTCTCGTCGCCGGCCCGGTGAAACGTTGTGCGTCGTGCGAGTGAGCTACTGCACGTAGCCCGTTGGGGCGCCGCCGCTTTGTGCCGCTTCGAGCTTCGGGCGGATGCCGAAGTAGTAGTAGAGGCTGGCGAAGCCACAGCAGATGGTGCCGAGGATACAAATGATCAGCGTTTGCTGTTTTTGCTGCCCGGCGGCGGCATAGGTGGCTTCGTCGTACTTCTGGTGATCCATGATGCAGTAGATGCCGAAGCCGAGCCAGACGAGCCACCAGACGATGCCCAGTGCGTTTGATCCCATTGTTTGGTTCCTTGGTTGTTGTTGTGGTGAAGGGTGAGTCAGTGATGAGGATCCGGGCTACTGGATGTAACCAGGCGTTGCTCCGGTCCCGGCGTCCGCAGCAGCCTTCACCTTCGGTCGAATGGCGAATTGGTAGATGAGCCCGATGATGAGGCTGAACCCAGAACAGATACCGACAACCCAGAGGATTGTCCAAAGCTGCTTGTTCTGCGCGCTTGCCGTCCAGGCGTAGTCGGGTTGCTTGAGGATGTCGAGGAGTAGCCAGATGTACCAGCCGAGGATCACGAAGCTGACCACGACAAAAAAGAGAAGCACTACGATGCCAACGCCAGCGGCAGCCGCTTCTCCGGACGATTGTGCGAACATGAGATGTCTCCCGACGGGTTGAGTGGTCCGACGTGTTCCATCGGATGGGTGGTCGACAGCGTAGATCCACAACGGATGGGCTGACGGCGATCCTGGACGCCACGCGTCCCAGTCGGTTTCAGATTCTCCACGGCGGTGTGAAGGGGAGCGCCCACCTTGTTGGGCAACCCGGTCTACGACGCCGTCTCACCGACCCGGCGAAGTCTCGAGACGCGGCCTCGTGAGTGTGCTCCCGACCGGTACTCAGCCGGAGGAGGCGGCGCGCCAGAGGGCGGGGTAGCTCTTGTATTCGAGCGTTTCGGTGACCCATCCGGCGTCGACCAACTCACGATGGAGGGCGGGGAGTTGTTGGAACGGCACGCCCATGTCGACGTGGTGGGCGAGGTGCCAGCCGGTGTTGAAGGGCACGATCCAGAAGCGGGCCAGCCAGGTTTGGCGAATCACATGAGTAGTGAGGCGACGGTCTTTGCTCATCGTGAGCCCGCCGTGCTCGCCGATCGCGCGGAGCCGATTGAGTACACGCCACACGGTGAGCCAGGGCGCCAACCACAGAACGGGGTAGAGCCACCACCGTCCGAAGGAGATCCAAAGCACGGCCCATACCCCTACCTGAGCGGCGGTGATCCTGGCGGCGAGCGGACGGGACGACGGATACCTCCAGGCGAAGATGAGGCCCTTCAACATCTTCCAGCCGGAGGTGCCACGGGCATCACGCCAGAGCTTGCGCCGCCACGAGGCTTTCGAGATGGGGTAGCCGTTATAGAGGTTGTGGTCCGGCTCGTTGGGCCCGAACTCCTCCTTGTGGTGAGCGAAGTGGCTGCGGCGGTAGAGGTCGAAGGGGACGAACGCCGGGTAGCTCACGAAGTACTTTCCCACGAAGTCGTTCACGCTCTTCTTGGAGAACAGGAGACGGTGCGCCCCCTCATGGCCGAGGATGGAGAACTGGGCGAAGGCGCGACCCATCAGCAGGAACGCCACGGGCCACACGAACCACCGGTCGATCCAACAGGCCACACCGATCACCAGCAGCGATTGCGCCCAGACCGACGCCACGTTGAAGACGTTGCGAACGTTGTGGATGCGACGCAGCTCGTCTCGCAGCGGTGGTTTGGCTTTGCCCAGTGCGTTGAGCCGATCCGTAGGGAGGACGTTGGGCAGGTTCTCCGGGGCGGGGACGAGGCCAGCCATGCGGCGGCCGGAGGAATCCATCGTGGGGTAGTCGAGTTGCGGGGACACCGGCTCGGCGGTGACGCTTTCACCGGTAACGTCGCCGGGTAGTCCCGGCTCATTGAGGACTCGAAGGTCAACGGTCATGATGCGCACATTACACTATTTCGATAAATGACGCAACTACGTAATATCGGGCGTGGTAACGCAGCGGTCGAGGCTGGCCCTGACCCCGGAAACGATGGTGGCGCTCTGCGAGCAAGCCATGGCGCCGATCCGGCCACCGGTACCCGCCCCCTCACCGCGCGCTCGGTGTTGGCGAGCACGTTGCTTGGTACCGATCCTCCGTGGCTGCCCACCCTGCTGCTGGTGCGAGTCAGCGCGTTGTTCGGACTGTCAGAGGGGACCGTCCGTACGGCGATCTCTCGTATGGCCGCCGCAGGGGATCTTGTGGCCGAAGGCGATGGTTACCGGCTGGCCGGACCGCTGCTGGAACGTCAGGCCCGCCAGCTCTCGAGTCGCGCCTCGCGTCCCAAGCGGTGGACCGGCTCGTGGGAACAGGCGGTGGTGGTGGCGGACCAGCGATCGGCGGCGGACCGGACGGCACTGCGCAAGGCGATGCGTCAGCTCAAGTTGGCCGAGTGGCGGGAGGGGGTGTGGCTTCGTCCGGCCAATCTTGATCCCGAGCGATCGGCCGATGCACGAACGTTGGCCGACACCCAGGTTTCATGGCTGCAGGTCACCCCGATCGACGACGCAGGAGCGCTCGCCTCCCAGCTCTGGGATCTGACGGTGTGGGCCAAGGAGGCAACGGCATTGAAGGAACGCCTGATCATGCTCATCCCGCTGCTCGAACAGGGCGACGATCAGGCTCTGGCCGTGCTCGCCGAGGGGTTTGTGGTCTCGGCCGCAGCCTTGCGGCAATTCCTCGCCGATCCAGAATTGCCTCCTCCTTTGCTCCCGCCCACCTGGCCCGGCCCCGAGCTGCGTGCCGTCTACGACCGCTTCGACGAGGCGTACCGCAATGTCCTCCTCGCGTTTTGGTCCTCGCTCCGCACACAGTCCTGACCTCTCCGGTTGAACAAGACCCTAAACCTCGGTGCGAGAGGCGAGGTAGCGAAGCTGGTGGTGTAGTGCCTCGACCTGCCGCATCGGCGCCCCGGAGGCGCGGGCGGCGGCGATCGGCGCCGCATAGATGGCCGCCAGTTCCAGGGGACGCCCAGCGTCGAAGTCGAGTTTCATGCTCGGCGCGTAGGGCGTCATCTTCTCCGTGTCGCTGAGCATGGTGTCGATGAACGACACGTCGAAACCGTGGCCGGCCGCCGTCGCTGCGGCATGCACCTCGTGCATCAACGAGGTAACGAGCTCGCGAGCGGGACCGTCCGCCATGAGCTGATCGGTGCCGGCGTTGAGCGCGACCGAGAGGCCGTTGTAGGGGATGTTCCAGACGAGTTTCTTCCACCGTCCCGTGCCAAGGGCATCGAGCTGGGTGACCAAAAGGCCGGCGGCGGAAAGATCGTCGGCGATGCCGGCGACCTCCGGCGTGATCCCCGCCGCCTGGTACCCCGGGAGGTAACGGCCGAGCGTGATCGCGCCGTAGTCGAGGTGGTTGATGCGGCCGGGGGCTTCTTTGTGGGAGCAGATGAAACACATGCCGCCGACCACGGGCACGTCGGGGGATCGTTCGGCCACGGTGGCCTCCACGCCGAGCCCGTTCTGCAGCACCAACACCGCCTCGGTGGACGGCCCCACGAGTGTGTCGAGCAGCGGCAACGCTGCCGTGGTGTCGGTGGTCTTGGTGGTGAGGACCACAACATCGGACGGCGGCACCTCCTGGGGATCGTCGTACACGTCGATGGAAGGCAGCGAGATGTCGCCATGGGGGGAGCTGATCTCGAGCCCGCCTTGCCGGATGGTGGTGGCTCCCGAACGCACCAGAAACCGCACGGTGTGCCCGGCCGCCACAAGCCGTCCGCCGTAGTAGCCACCGATGGCGCCCAGCCCGATCACCGTGTAGCTACGAGAGGGGTTGTTGGTCATCGGTGGGAACGCCTTGTCGGTCGACACTGGCGGCACGGTACCGGACCGGTCTGCCCCCTACCATGCGGTCATGTCTGACGTCTCCGACTCCCCGGTCACTGCCCCCGACGATCGTTTCTACTTCCGCCAACTCCTTGCCGGCCGCGACTTCGCCCAAACCGATCCGATCGCTCGGCAGATGGTGAACTTCGTGTACCTCGTGGGCGACCGCGATACCGGTGAGGCGGTGGTGATCGACCCGGCCTACGACGTGAAGGGCATCATCAACGTGGCGAAAGCCGACGGTATGAAGGTGATCGGTGCGCTCGCCACCCACTACCACCCCGATCATGTGGGCGGCGACATGATGGGCCATCGCATCTCGGGGGTCGGCGAACTACTCGCCATCAATCCATGCCCGATTCATGTGCAGGCCGACGAGAGCCCATGGGTGCAGCGGGTCACCGGCGCATCGGCCACCGACCTCGTCGAACACATCAGCGGCGATGTCGTGATGGTGGGCGAGATCCCGATCGAGCTGATTCACACGCCGGGCCATACGCCAGGGAGCCAGTGTTTCCTCGTGGACAATCGGCTGGTGGCGGGCGACACGTTGTTTCTTGATGGCTGCGGCCGCACGGACCTTCCGGGCGGGGACCCGGCGCAGCTCTATCAGAGCCTCACCCAACGCCTGGCCAAGGTGCCCGACGATGCGGTGCTGTTCCCCGGCCATCTCTATTCGGCCGACCCGTCGCAAAGCATGGGCGACACCCGAAAGTGGAACATGGTTTTCAAACCGCAGTCCGAAGCCGAATGGCTCCGCATTTTCGCCTAACCGGAACCCCGGGAGCCCGTGAACGTGCCGAACTCCAGGATCCGGTGTGGCTTGCCAACGCGACGAGCATGGCCAGGAACCGGCCCACGAGGTGCCCGACCATCATCCCCGGACGATCGGTCTGGGCATGGGTCGCGGCGGCCGCGGCCGCGAGCCACGCTGGCTCCGGGCTGGAGTGGGCGGCCGCGTAGGCCTCGAGCTGGGGGTCGGCGATCGGTCGGGTATCCAT
>JANOSD010000208.1:0-30736 GCA_031415655.1 Actinomycetes bacterium | reverse complement strand
GGTTCGGACGCGGTGTTTGGCGGCGCCGACGGAGCTGTGGGTGTGGCGGGCGAGCCAGGTGGGGGTGGGGAGTCCGTGTTCGGTGTCGGTGGTGTTGCGGACGTGGAGTTCGGCGAGGATGTTGATGGACGCGGCGTCTATGGCGGCTCGGGTTTGTTCGAGCGCGATAGCTAGTTCGCAGAGCAGTTCGTCTGTTTCGAGATACGGATCGAGGTCGGCGACTTTGCGGGCCGTTTCGACGAGTCCAACCACTTCAACCATGTTCGTATTGTACGAAAGAGGTATGACAGTTAAACGGTTCATAGGCGACTGTGCGGCACAAAAGCCCAGGTCATAGCCCTAATCAACGGTCAGAGAAATCTTCCCAGACCTTCCCAGACCTTCCACGACAGTCCAACTCAACGAAACGATGCGTGCCGTCGCCCCCGGCCGGCGTTAACGCCCGCTGCTTCCGTCGACCCGAAACGAGGAGACTTGGGCGATGCGCCAGTGCCCATTGACGAGGACGAGGTCAAGGTCGAACTGGCTCTCGGCACCCGACACCCAGGTTGGTGGCTCGGGCAGGATCGAGTTTGGGTTGCGCAGGACCCGTTCAACGCCGATCATGCTGACCTTGGCGATATCGCCCTGAAGCATGGTGCCGAGATATTTGGTTGTGACGAAATCACTGTCTGAGTAGCCGGAAGTGCCGGGGTCGTCCAACACGCCGTTCATCTGGACATTGACCCGCCTGCGCGCCTCATCTTGAGCTCCGGGGGAAAACGTTCGCAGCGCCATGTCGACGAGGCGTGCATCGGGGGGCATATCGAGAAATACCACCCCACGAGTTCTGTCTGTTGATGCGTTCAAGACGGGTGTGGTGTAGTTGCCGCTCTCCAGGTCAGCCAGCACTCGGCGAGCGTGGGTCTGACGGTCGCGCTCATCTGCCGGAAGTCGGAGAACTGCTCCCCGCATGACGAGCAGTTGGCGGGCTTCATCGTTCACTACTCCGACAAGTTTCGGGTCCCCGAAATCGGCAACGGCAGGCGGCGGAACGTTCTGTTGGGTGGCGACCGCCGGAGCTTGGGTACTGGCCGGGCCGGGGACCTCGGCGCCCGATGTCGAAATGGTGGAAACGGGTATGCCGCCACCGGAGGTCGCCCCCGATGTCGCCCCCGACGTCGCAACGGTGGTGCTTCCGCACGCGCCAACGGCCAGGGCGCACAGGGCCAACGCCAGCGAGGATCGCAGAGCTCGGATCTTTCGAACCATCTTCATCTGCCTGCCGCTCCGCAGCGTTCGGTCTTCCATCGGAACGCCCCTCGGTTTGTTGAACGCCGCCACCGTACCGAACGGCCAGCCTGTTCTCTCGGCACTATTCGCGCTGCACGTTTCGCGAGCCGGCCGGAGGGGGCGGCCGTCGAGGGGGCGGCCGTCAGAGGACGGCGTGGCGACGGGGGACCATGCGCGACACCGGGGACACCAACTCACCGGGGCTGAAGTACTCCACTTCGATGGTGGCGCCAAGCAACCGTTCGTTGACGCCGTCGGGGTCGTCGACCCTGAAGGAGGCGGGAGGGAAGGCCGCCAACGACGGGACATCGCCTCGCCAGTCGATCACGGCATCCTGTTGGCCGTCGCCATGCCGAGGCCGGCCCCCTGCGTAGGTATTGCCTGCGTGGGGATCACGTCGGCGTTCGTCGCGAACCTCGCGGACGGCGAGGTACCACGCCGCGTAGTCGTGTGGAAGGTCGATCGCCACCGGGAACTGGCGGCCGTGATCGGGGAGCAGCGTGCACTGCACGGCCCGCACAGTGGCGATCTCGCTCGTCAAATCATCGGTAGTGGACAGCTGACCCGCCAGCCACGCCAGCACTTCGTCGAGGAGGAGTTCCCACGCCAGCGGCGGGCACACGACGGTGGTGCACTCGAGTAGCCAGGTGAGGGCGGGAAACCGTTCGGGCTCGGCCACGCGCGCAGCGTCAAGGCGTCGGTAGAGGTCGATCTCGCGTCGGCTCGATCGGTAGGCGCCCCACAACATCACGTGCCGCAACAACCCGACGTTCTCGCCGAGTCGGAACAGCGTGCGCAGCCTGCTCATCGTGTGGTGGTCGTGGCGGGAGTAGGTGGACGTGGCGACCACCATCGATCGTCCGGCATTGGGTCCGTAAGTGGGGATCTCCCACTCGATCTGGTGCTCGGTGCGATAACCCGGCTCGTTCATCGGGCTGTTCACGAGCAACATCGTTTGGTTGACGTTGGCGTAGACCGCCCGCTCCACACAGGTCTGGAGGTCGTCGGCGAACGTCTCTATCGTGGACCCCGGCAGACCCATCATGAGGTCGGTCACTACGGCGGCGCCGCCGGCCCGGAGATCGGCGGTGAGACGGTCGTATTGGTCGTCGGGGATGTTCTTGCGTTTGATCGTGGCGAGCACGCCGGGATCACTGGTCTGCAGCGCGAGCGTGCAGTCGAACACCACGCCGGCGCCACTCAGTTCGGCGATGATGCGCTCGACGTACTTGGTGGTGTTCTTGGTCCAGCAGGTCTCGAAGGCCTTCGGATAGCCGGTTCGCCGGTGAAGCTCGGCCACATGGGCGGCGATCTCCACGTCGCGAGCGAGGATGCCGAAGTTGGCGTCGGCGAGCCACACCGTGTCGATTCGATTGGCCGCCACCCAGTCGAGCTCGGCGAGCACCCGATCGAGCGAGAACTGTCGGACCCGGCTGAGGGTGGCCGAGCCCCAATCGCAGAAGGTGCAGCCATACGGGCAGCCACGGTTGGTTTCGAGGATCACGAACGGCGATGCGCCACCGGTGAAGGCGTCGAACAACCCGGTGAGATAGGGCGAGGGGAGCTCGTCGAGCGACACGATCCGGTCGCGATCCGCCGTGCGGACAACTGCCCCGCCCTTACCAGGTGATCGGTAGGCGAGCCCCGGCACGCCGGCCAGCAGGTCGAGATCGGTGGTGCCGTCGGGGCCGGTACCTACCTGACCGGCGAGGGCGCCGAGCGCTTCGGCCACGGTGTGCTCACCTTCCATACGAACGCACACGTCGACATGGGGATTGTCGGCAAAAAACCTTTCCGTGTCGGCCTCGTACTTGGGGGTGTTGGGCCCGCCGTGTATGCAGATGCTGTTCGGGCTGGCCGCTTTCACGGCTGCGGAGATGGCGAGTGTTTCATCGTGGGACCACACGTAACTCGAGAAGAGGAACACCGCCGGGCGGCCGTCGCCCACGAGCCGACGCAGCCCGGTTCGGCGTACGAGCCAATAGGGGTCGAGGTCGTAGTGGTCGTTGAGACGACCGCCGTCGTGCACTTTGGCGTAGGCGAGGATCAGACCGAGCGCGAGGTTTGGCGGGGTGATGGGGTCGTAGACCGGGAACACGCGTGTAAGTAACACGTTGGTGCCGGCTCGGCCGGGCCCCCCGTCCTTCGCGGTGGCACCGGTGCGGGACGACGCCACCAGACGTTTGCGCCACTCCCATTCGTTGTGGGCGGCCAGTTCGTTGGCGGCCTGGCCGGCGCGCCGTTGGGTGACGTCGACCTGATCGCGACCAAGCGGCTCCAGCAGACCGTCGGCCGCGAGACGTTCGGTGATGGCGATGATCGAACCGTTGGGCGCGGCGCCATCGGGGGAGTCGGCCTGGAGGTGGTGTTCGAGATCGGCGGCCGACGACGGCACTCGGTATTCGGCGAGCACGCTGGCTTCGATGGGATCGAGGGCCAGTGACGGGCGGACGTCCGAGTGGGCAGCGGTGCGGGCGGAGGGATCGGCGGTGGGGTCGGCGCGGTCGGCGGTCGGGTCGGCGACGAGCAGGAACCCCTCGGCCGTGACCGCGGCGGCCCGGGGAACCGACACGATCCACCTCGTATCGGTTGTCCATGGAGCGGCGGAAGCACCCTGTGGACCGCTCCCGATGCCGGATGCCGTCACAAGTGCCCGGGGCACGCGTGGATGGTGCACGAGTGGCGGCGATCCGGGGAATGGCAGGCCGGCCATCGTGGCGGCGAGTGGTGCCAGGCGGTCGCGCAAGGCCGACGGGTCGGAGCGCATCACGGATTGCAGGGCATCCACGGTACGGGCAACGGCAGTTTCAACGGCAACCTCGGGGCTGGCAACCTCGGGGCTGGCAATCTCAAGGGAGGCATCAACGCCCGCCACCCAGGTGTGCAGGAGCCAGAGTTCGGGCAACTCCAGCTTGTGCTCGATGCCCGGTCGTTGCAGCAGCCAACCCCGATGGGTGAGCGAAATGAACAGCGGGACGGTTAGCGGGACGGGCGAGTGAGGAGTTGAATCTTCTGCCGAATCGGGGGCTGGTGGGCGTCCGGTCACGTTTCAGCCCCGCTGCTCGATCGCTCGACGGGCCATGATCACACGCTCACGGTTGGACCGCACGAACCCGTCCGAGAGCAAGAGCCCACCATCGATCGGAAGCACCACGCCGGTGATGAACGCCGCCGGCTCCGAGCAAAGGAACCCGATCGTGGCAGCCACCTCGTCGACATGGCCCATGCGACCGGCCGGTACCACTGCCGAAAACGCGGCGAAGTGCTTTTCGCCCATTCCCCGCATGAGTTCGGTATCGATCGGACCGGGAGCCACCACATTTACCGTTACCCCGTGGGGCGCCGCTTCGAGAGCGGCGTGACGGGCGACGCCGTGGAGCGCGGCCTTGGCGGTGGCGTAGTTGGCCTGGCTGGACGACCCGGTGATCCCCCCGACCGACGACACGATCACCACCCGACCGAACCCTCGATCACGCATGCCCGGGAGCACCAGGCTGAGGAGGCGGCGGTTGCCGTTGAGGTCGACGTCAAGCACGTCGAGGAATTGCTCGTCCGACATGCGAAACGACATGCCGTCGCGCAAGATGGCG
Organism: Actinomycetes bacterium; assembly: GCA_031415655.1. GTDB lineage: Bacteria > Actinomycetota > Acidimicrobiia > Acidimicrobiales > Acidimicrobilacustridaceae > JAKOVR01. Next base: position 25,874 of record JANOSD010000208.1, on the reverse strand, counting down.
GCGTTGCCGACGGCGATGTCGATGCCACCGTCAGCCGTGGTGATCTCGTTCACGAGGGTGCCCAGAGCGGCGGCGTCGCGGATGTCGTTGCGGTGGAAGGTCACCCCATCCACCTGCGGTGGCTCGGTGGAACGGAACGTGGCGTGCACGATGTCGCCCCGATCGGCGAGATGTCGGCACACCGCCAGCCCGATCCCACGGGCGGCGCCGGTGACGAAGGCAACTCGCGGCACCGGGCGGTGGGGGGGAGGGGTGGCGGCGGACACGACCCGTCAAGTGTACGGGGTGTTCCGCTCCTAACCCGGTTGGAGCACGAGACCTCAACTAACTTCGCGCCCGTGATGTCGGACGGCGCCTCCTCCTCCACCGAGCAGGGTCGGCCGTCGATTGCGCCGCTCGTGGTGGTGGTAGGTGGAAATCGTGGGCTCGGCCGAGGAATCGCCGACTACTTGGCGACGCACGGGTCGCGGGTGGTCACCACGTGGCGTACCGAACCGGGCGGGGCGCATCCCGAGGTGCGGTGCGATGTGCGAGATCCGGCGCAGGTGGACGAAGCGTTCGATGCGATCGAGTCGGAACACGGGCCGGTCGATGCCGTGGTGGTGAACGCCGGATATGCCCACCGGAACTTGGCCATCCGGGCGACGCCCGAGTCGTTTCGCGACGTGGTTGATACCAACCTCAACGGCAGCTTTTACGTGTGTCGACGGGCGGCCCAGTCGATGGTTCGTCGCAAACGGGGGTCGCTCGTGCTTATCTCGTCGGTGTCGGCGATGTACGGCACGCCCGGGGTGTCGTCCTACGACGCGTCGAAAGCCGGACAGATCGGGCTGGCCCGAGGCCTGGCCCGCGAGTTGGGGTCCCGCAACATTCGGGTGAACGTGGTCGCCCCCGGACTGCTCGATAATTGGAGTGAGATCACCCCCGCCGGCCCGGCTTGGGTCGAGGCCACCCCGCTCCGGCGAGCCGGGCGCCTCGACGATGTGGCCGCAGTGGTGGCGTTCCTCACCTCCGACCGTTCATCGTTCATCACCGGCGCCGTCATCCCCGTCGACGGCGGCTTCGCCATGGGCCGCTAGCGACGAAGGCGCCCCGGTAGCCCGAGAGCCCCAAGATTTCGCGTTTTGGTAGGGGAGACGCATCAAAATTGATGCGTCTCCCCTACCAAAACGCGTAAGGGGGTGGGGCAGTGGTGGGGCAGGGGGAGGGGACGGCCGGTAGCATCGCCGGTCGCCCCTTTCCGATGGGCGCGCGGCGATGGCATTCAACTCTGTCCAATACCTCATCTTCCTGATCCTCATCGTGGCGCTCTACTGGGCCGTCCCGTTGCGTCACCGCCCGGCGGTGCTCCTCGGCGCCTCGCTGGTGTTCTACGGCTATCGGGCGTGGTGGTACAACCTCCTCCTGCTCTTCGCGATAGCCGTGGCGTTCTTCACGGCGCGGGCGCTTCCCGGGATGGAGGCGACGCGCAAGAAGTGGGCGGTGCGGGTGGCGATCACGTCCCAGATCGGCGTGCTGGCGTTGTTCAAGTCGCTGGGCGCGCTCTCGTTCGCCGATGGTGGCGTCTCGGGTGTGCTCCTGCCGGCCGGGTTGTCGTTCTACACGTTTCAGGCGGTGTCGTATCTGATTGATGTGCGTCGGGGCGACTACGAACCGGAACAGAACTTCGTGGTGTTCGCCGCCTTCGTGTCGTTTTTCCCCCATTTGCTCGCCGGGCCGATCGTGCGGGCCCGCCGGCTCATCCCCCAGATCGTGAACGGTCGGGCCGGGCTCAAGAAGCGTCAGGCATCCGAGGGCCTCGAGCTGATTTTGGTGGGGCTCTTCAAAAAGGTGGCGATCGCCGACTTCGTATTGGGTGTGACACGGGATTACCAACCGAGGCTGTTGGCGAACGACGGCACCGACCCGTTCGTGCTCATCATCGTGATCATCATGCTGGTGTTGCTCGGCGGCTACTTCGACATCGCCGGCTACATCGACATCGCTCGCGGCTCGTCGAAGCTGCTGGGTATCGAGCTGCCGCACCACTTTGCGCAACCGCTCACCCGATCGAAGAACTTCACCGACTTCTGGCGACGGTGGCAGACCACGTTGATGGCGTTCCTGCGCGACTACCTGTTCTCGGCCGTACGGGGCACCCGAACCAAACGGGGTCGCCGGGTGAGCGTCGGGGTGACGGTGGTGTTCCTGGCCATATCGTTGTGGCACGGGCTCAGCATCGGTTTCCTGCTGTTCGGGATCACCGTGAGCGGGCTCATGTACGCAGAACGTCGGGTCACGCGGTTCTGTGTGAAAAGGCGAAAGCCTGGTCGCGACAGCACGACAAAACGTCGGGCAAAACGTGTCGGGGGAATCGTTTGGGTGTGGTTCTGCCTCGTCCTCACCCAGGTGGTACTGGTGACGGGTGGCCAACTCGGCGACGTGAGCCGGATCTTCCGGATCGCCGCCATCGACTTCCGACCGATCGACTTCAGCCTGGCGGTCACGGTGGTGTTCGCCTTCACGATGCTCGTGGTGCTCGACCGTTTCGAACGTGGGCAGACCGCTCGGGAGGGATTCCCAGCTCCGGTCACATGGGCTCGGGCGGTGGGCTTTGCGGCGATGGGCCTCGGCATCCTGATCGCTAGCGGCTCCACGGCCTCAGACTTCGTCTACACGGCGTTCTGATGCCGGCGTTCGTCCCGCGTCGCCTGCTGGGGACCGGAGTACACTGCACGGAGCCCAGCCGGGCAGCACGCGTCTCCCGTCCCGGGGGCAATGCTCACCTCTGGCTCGGCGGGTCAACCCAACCATGATCCCCTTCGTGCTGATCACTGAACAGGGCATTTTTTCGCCGAACGGTTTCTCGCCGATCCGTCTTGACGTCGCGGCGTTGCGGGCGCTGGTGACTGATGCCCTCGTGATGGAACAGCCTGCCGACGGGACGTTCGTGCGGCCCGCGCTCAGAGTGTCGGCGGGGCGTGAGGTTCGCGACGTTGCCCCCACCGACACGCTGCTGGCCCGGCTTCCGCGCTTGGCTCGTGTCACGCCCGACGGTTTTGTGTTGTTCGACCGATCGGGCACGGAGCGGCTGGTGCTGTCCGCCGACGAGATCGGTGTGCTTCCCGCCCTCGCCCCGCCCGCCCGTATCGACGAAGTCAGCGCCCGGCTCGCACAGGCGGCGACCCCGAACGAACCCCCGCTCGCCGCTGAACGGGTCGCCCCGATAGTGCTCGCGCTGGTCGCGTTGGGTATAGCGGAGGTGAGCGTTGCCTCGAGCGATGAAGCGATCATCCGCCGGCAGAACGAGCGGCGGCGAGTCGATGGTTTCGAGGAGCACAAACGGTACGCGGGGGCCGCCAGCGAACGTCTTCGCGCCGCGGGCATCCCTGGTCGGGTATCCGTGATCCCGATCACCGATCCCACCGCCACGTTTAACCTCGCCTACGGACTGCTCTTGGCCTATGGCGCCGCCTACGACGACGGTCGACTCAACCACACCTACGAATTCCTGCCGGTCTGGGTCACGTCGATCAAGTCCATTGCTCGCCGCCTTCGCCGTGAAGGCCCGGCGGTGCTCCTGTACTCCAACTACGTATGGTCGGTGGCCAGCAATCTTGCCAAGGCGGCCGAGCTGAAATCGGTGAGCCCCCAGAGCGTGATGATCCACGGCGGTCCGAGCACGCCGCGATACCCGGCCGACTGCGAAGCGTTCTTTGCGGCGCATCCCGGGGTCGACGTCACGGTCCGCGGCGAAGGCGAGCAGACCTTCGTCGAGATCCTCGATGCCCTCGGGGGCGCGCTGGCCGATCGTGGCGGCGATCTGTCCGCGCTGGCGGGGGTGCACGGCATCAGCTTTCGTTCGGGCGACACCGTCGTGCATACGCCGGACCGTCCCCGGATGGCCGAACTTGATGTGGTTCCCTCGCCCTACCTCGCTGGGCTGTTCGAGGGCCTGTCGCCCGTGGGAGCCGGCTTTCAGACGGTGGAGACCAACCGCGGTTGCCCGTATGGCTGCACCTTCTGCGACTGGGGATCGGCCACGAACTCTCGCATCCGGAAGTTCGACCTTGAACGGGTGCTCGGCGAGATCGAATGGGGGGCCCAACGGGGCTTCGAGCGGCTCTTCATCGACGACGCCAACTTTGGGATCTTCGCCCGTGACGTGGAGATCGCCGAGAAGATCGCCGAGTGCCGCCTCACCTACGGTTTCCCTCGAAACCTCGGCGCCTGTTTCGCCAAGAACACCACGAAGTACGTGGCCCAGATCTACTCCATTCTTTGGGACGCCGGGGTGGAGTTCGACCCCATCGTGTCGCTCCAGAGCATGGATCCCGACGTGCTCGCCGTGGTCGAACGATCGAATATCAAGACCGAGGCCTACGACGATCTCGCTGATCATCTGCGTGATCTTGGGGCCACGGTGGGCACCGAGCTCATGATGGGGCTGCCAGGATCGTCGGTGGGGTCGTTCTCGAACGATCTCCAGGGCTGCATCGATCGTGAACTGTTCGCCACGATCTACGACACGATGATGCTTCCGAACAGCCCAATGAACGCGCCCGACTACCGCGAGCGCTACGGCATCGTGAGCGGAGAGAAGCGGGTCGGGAAAGACGGTCCCGGCAGCACCCATACCGTGATCGCGCTCGCCACCTCCACCTACACGCACGACGACCGGCAATTGATGCAACGCCGGCGGCACTATTTCCGCGTGTTCGAGGACGTCGGGATTCTGCGCCATGTCGCTCGGTGGGTCCGGCAAGCGGCCGGCATCCGGGAGATCGACTTCTACACCGGCATTGGCGATCTGGCCTCCAAGTCGCCCCTCGACATCCCGCTCTTGGCCTTCGTGGTGGCGGACATGCCGTCGTTGGTGCCCCCGCTCAGCTGGCCCCATTTCTTGGCGGAGGTGCACCACCACCTGGTCGAGCGCATCGGCCTGCCGGAATCGTCGGCGATGCGCACGGCCTTGCAGGTGCAGGCGATGCTCATCCCCGAGTGGGGTCGCAGTTATCCGGCCCGAGTGGAACTCGAACACGACTACGCGGCGTGGTACGCCGAGATCCGGTCGGCCCGGCGGACCCGCCAATCGTGGTGCGATGTGGTGGCGCCGCTGGAGAGTTTCGGTCCGGCCACGTTCGAAGTGACCGGCAACGAACGGATCACCGCGTCGATGTTGGCCACCGACCTTTTCGTGGACTTCACCAGTTTCTCCGACCTCGAGTCGCCGGTGATGCGTGGCACCCGGTCGATCCACCACGTGTCGGCCGGACCGGCGCCGAGCCGCCGGGACCGCCCCGTCGACGCCAACGAAGGTGTGCACGGGAGCGAGGTGTCCCGATGAACTCGCCTTTGCTGTTGCTCCTCACGGTTCGGGGGGTGGAGGTTCCGAACCGGGTCGACGTTGCGCCGTTGTCGCTCGGAGAACTTGAGGCCCTGATGAAGGCCGCGGGCGGCCTCTCGGCGAGCGCGGATGCGTCGCGTGCGGACCGAGAAGTCGACGCCCTGGTCGCCGATCTTCGCGACCGCGTCGCCATCCATGGTCGGGAGTCGTTGCTTGCGGCGGTGCCGTTTCGTTTGCCGGTGTTGGTGGACCCCCCGCGTCGGCGGACACCCCAGACCGATACCTCGGCCGAGTTGGTCACCTACCTCCCGCGAGCAGTAGCGGTCACCGCCGACGGGTTCGTGCTTGGCGGCGCCGAGGCGTCGGTGCTGGCACCACTTTCGGCGGCAGCCCTGAAGGCCTACCACGAGTTCCGTGCGCCGATCCGTCCGGCCGAGGCGTTGGCCGCTCACCAAGCGGCCGCCGGCCACCTGGCGTTGTCGGCGCAGGATCATGCGACCTTGGTGGCGGATCTCATCGATGCCGGTGTGCTGGACCAGACCTTGCCGGGGGCGGACCGCGGTATCGAAGGTGGCCGTCATGCCGTGACGCGGGAAACCTCCTTCGCCCAACGCAAAGCCATCGTGGCGGCCGGCAACGATCTCGTGCGCCAGCCTGCCCTTCCCGGCCGACGGTCGGTGATCGCCCTCTACGACGAAGCGATGCCGGTGAACCTGGCGCTGGGCATGCTGCTGGCCTTCGCCGAAACGTTCGACGGCGGCCGACTCCGCGAGCACTACGAGATGTTGCCGGTGTGGGTGAGTTCGCCCAAGGCCTTGCGCAGACGGCTGGAACGCGACGGCCCCGCCATCTTCCTGTTCTCGAACTACGTGTGGTCGGTGGATCGAAACTTGGCGATGGCGCGCCAACTCAAGAAGGCAAGTCCCGGCAGTGTGATGATCCACGGTGGGCCGAGCACTCCAAAGTATGAGGCCGACAGCGACGCCTTCTTCGCCGCCAACATCGGCGTGGATGTAGCCGTGCGGGGTGAGGGTGAACACACTTTCGTCGCGATCCTTGATGCCCTTCTCGGCTCGATCGGTAACGAGGTTCCTGACCTGTCGGTGTTGGCCAGTGTCGACGGCTTGAGTTACCGGGCCGACGACGGAATCCACCGCACGCAGGATCGTGCCCGCATGGTGGAACTCGATGTCGTGCCGTCGCCCTACCTCAATGGGATGTTCGATCGTATGGTCGACGGTGGCACTGAATACGTGTCGATCGAAACAAACCGGGGGTGTCCCTACGGTTGTACCTTTTGCGACTGGGGCTCGGCCACCAACTCCCGAATCCGCAAGTTCGACCTCCAGCGGGTGTTCGATGAGATCGAGTGGGCGTGCCGGAATGGTGTCGAGAACATCTTCATTGTCGACGCCAACTTCGGCATCTTCTCACGAGACGTCGACATCGCCAGGAAGGTGGTGGAGTGTCATGCGCAGTTCGGGTTCCCGAAGTCGTTCTCCTCCTGTTTCGCCAAGAACACGATCAAGTACACGGCGGAGATCTGCACGCTGCTGTGGAATGCCGGCATCACCTTTCATCCGGTGGTGGCCCTGCAGACCACTGACGACGCCGTGCTCGCCGCGGTCGATCGCAGCAACATAAAAACCGAGGCCTACGACAACCTCGCTGACCATCTGCGTGACCTCGGCGCCACGGTGGGAACTGAGCTGATCATGGGGCTGCCCGGGTCGTCGCTCGCCACGTTCGCCAACGATCTTCAGGGTTGCATCGACCGCGAGTTGTTCGCCACCGTCTACGAAACCGTGGTGCTTCCGAATAGCCCGATGAATGATCCGGCCTACCGCGCCACCCATCAGATCGAGACGGTGGAGTCGCACAAGATCCCAGGGCAAACCCGGATGTTGGTGGCCGCCGCCGCCACCTTTACCCGCGCCGACCGAGATGTGATGCAGCGCCGCCGCCGGGTGTTCCGCCTGTTCGAAGACATCGGCTTGCTCCGCCATGTTGCCCGATGGGTGCGCCACACCACCGGCATGCGAGAGATCGACTTCTACATCGGCTTGAGCGACCTCGTGCACGACGAACCCCACCGCTACCCGTTGGTGGCGTGGGTTCTGCACGACACGCAGTTCACGATCGCGCCACTCACCTGGCGTCACTTTCTCGACGAGGTGGTCGCCTACCTCGTGGACGAGCTCGGTATCGAGAGCCCGAATGAGCTGGGGGGCCCGGAGAACGGGGATGCCCCAGGGCCGTCGTCGGCGCTGCGCACGGTGCTGCAGGTACAGCTGCTCCTCATCGCCGACGAACGTCGCACCTTTCCCGCCGTGGCGCACCTTGAACACGACTACGCCAGTTGGTATCTCCAGATCCGACAGGCTCGCCGGCGCGGGGAATCGTGGTGGGACACCGTTGCTCCGCTGCACGAGTTCGCCCCGGCCCCGTTCGAGGTAACAGGCAGCGAGTGGCTCAACGGCATGATCTACGGCACCGACATGCTCACCGACTTTTCGTTCTTCTGTGAGCTGGAATCGCCGGTGATGCGTGGCTCACGGCGGGCTGATGCCGGTAGCCCCGATGCGGTCGGCACGGCGATGGTGGGGATCGTATGACCACCGCGAAACGGCGGGCCGATGCCCACTGGTCGGTACCGGCACCGGTTCCGCGCACACTCGCTCCCGGCCGCTATATCGACGCCGGGTTTGCCAGTCGGGAACGAGCCCGGTTGTGGCCGAGCGTGTGGCAGTTCGTTTGTCCGGAGTCCGATGTACTCACCCGAGGTGCGTTTGTGGAATTGGAGGTGGGGGATCAGTCGATGTTTGTCGTGCGCGGGCGCGATGCCGTGTTACGAGGTTTCCGCAATGTCTGCCCGCATCGAGGCACCCGGATCGTGGAGGGCTGCGGTAGGGCCGCCACGCTGCGATGCCCGTACCACCGGTGGAGCTGGCGGCTCGATGGCACGATCGCGGACATCCCCGACCGGGCCGCGTTCGAACCGATCGACGACGGCGACGCCGGGCTCCTACCGGTCCGGGTGGAAACCTGGGAAGGCCTGGTGTTCGCCTGCCACGATCCGGATGCGGCCGACCTCATTACCTTCCTCGGTCCTGTGGTCGACCGTTTCCGACGCTACGACCTGCCCGCCTATGGCACCGTCACGAGTGCCAGCGTTCGGATCGAGGCCAACTGGAAAGCGGTGTGCGATTCCTTTTTGGAGGCGTACCACATCCAGGGAATCCATCGGCAGGTGATGCCGTTCATCGACTACACCGATCTCCACTACGAACAATGGGATCTGCACTCCCACATGGTGGTGCCGGTGGGGGTGCCCAGCCCGTCCGGCCGCACGGTGTCGCCCACCGACGTGCTGCGAGCGATGGTGGCCGACGAAGTGTTTCATGGAGCGGTGCTGCAGGAGATGGGCGTAGGGCTTGAGGCCGAGGTGCCCGCAGGGCTGACCGCTCGGGCCCACTTCGCTGCGCTCAATCGGGCGTTTCTGGATCAGCACGGGGTGTCTACCAACCTCGATGAATCGCAGTTGGTCGACGATCATCACTACTTCCTCTTCCCGAACCTGATGGTGAATCATTTCGGGAGCAGTTGCCTGCTCTCTCGGGTTCGCCCCGCCGCCGACTCCCACGAGCGCAGCTGGTGGGATATGTGGATCCTGTCTCGGGTGGCGCCGGTGCAGCCATCGGTGCCCGTGGTGTACGACGGCGTCGGCACCGAAATGCTCGGCATCATCGCCAACCAGGACATCGACTGCCTGCCCGGCGTGCAACGCGGGATGCACGATCTGGGACTGAAGCAGGTGCGCCTCGGGACCAACGAGCGGCGTGTGGCGTCGTTCCACGATGCCATCGACGTCTACCTCGACGGGCCGGACTGACCAGCACTCGGACTGACCACCCGTCGTGAGTGGGAGTGCGAGAAGGTCAGCGCGGTTCGAACCGCACATGCAGGTGCTCGAGGCCCCGCATGAGGAGCATGCCCCTCCACGCCAGCTGGGAGTCGAGCAGGGTCATCGATCGAAAGTGTTGGGCCAACGCCGCAAACACGGTGTGGCCTTCGAGGCGGGCGAGGTTGGTGCCGAGGCAGAAGTGGATGCCGGCCGAGTAGGCCAGCGTTGGGGTGGGGGGCCGGTGGAGGAGGAGGTCGTCGGGGTTGTCGTAGCGAGCAGGGTCCCGGTTGGCGGCGCCGAGAAACATCACGACCGTGTCGCCAGGGGCAACCGCTCGGCCGTCGATCTCGGTGGGTTCGAACGCCGTTCGCGAGATCACCTGCAGGGGGGTCTCGAGCCGAGCCATTTCTTCCACGGCGGCGGGAACCAGCGACGGGTCGTGGCCGAGTTGGTGGAACACTTCGGGGTGTTCGAGCAGGCACGCCACGCCGTTGCCGAGCAGGTTAGTGGTGGTTTCAAAACCGGCGGCGTAAAGCAGGATCAGCGTACCGATGAGCTCGTCCTCGGTGAGGCGGTCGTCGATGTCGCGGGCTGAAAGCAGAAGTGAGGTGAGGTCGTCCTTTGGGTCGGTACGGCGCCGTTTCACGAAGTCACGGAAGTAGTCCTCCATGGTCTCCATCGATGCCGCGGCGGCGGCGATCTGCTCGTCGGTCACCCCCGCCTCCATGGCCGCCGCACTATCGCGAACGACCGCCTTGAAGCGGTGCCGATCGGCAGGAGGAACGCCGATCATCTCCCCGATGATCTGGATCGGGACTTCGAAGGCCAGCGTTTCCATGACGTCGACCTCGCGTTGATCGAGAATGGTGCGAATCACCCGGCCGACGATGGCGTCGACATCGGGCCGAAGGTCGGCCACGTGCGACGGGGTGAACACACGCGAGATCAGACCCCGGAGGCGGGTGTGGTCCGGGGGGTTGAGGAACACGAGGCCATACCGAATGAACGCACTTTGGGTGCGCGGTGGGTTGTCGCCGGGAAGGCTGCCCGGCGGCGTCCCTGGTTCCACCCGGCCCATACGGGGATCACGGAGCACGATCTCCGTGTGGGCATGGTCGGTGAGGAACCACATCGGGCCCTGACCTTTGTGGACCGGCGCGATCTCGCGCAGATGGCGATAACGGTCGTACGGCTGCCGACGGCCCCCCGGAGTGACCAACAGCTCCATGACGAGATCGTCGGCCTCGCTCCCGGCCGTCACGGCGTGGGTACGGGCACCGGGACCGGGGCAGGGGCGAACCGCCCGCCGCGCATCACCGGTGACACCAACTCGTTGACCTTGCTGTGCTCGGCGAGCAGATCGGTGCCATAGACGCCTTCACAAACCGACGCCGGCCCTTCCACCGTGAAGGTCGCGGGGCCGAAGGAGCCGAGCGGCGCAACAGCGTGGTCCCAGTGGGGGTCGGCAGCCTTGGCGGCGCGCACCTGGGCGTACCAAGCGCCGTAGTCGTGGGGGAGGTCGATCGTGGCCGGAAAGGCTCGCCGGGCATCCGGGGTGACCGCAAGCTGCACGGCCAACGCCGTGTCCATTTCTGAAGATGGTTCGAGGCCGAACTCCCGGGTGAGGTAGTCGCGAACCTCGCGGTGGAACTGCGGCCAACTCAGGGGCGGGAGAAAGAAGTGCGTGTCGGCGATCAGCCAACGGGACAAGGGGTAGCGCTGCGGCTCGGCTCGTGACGCGTCGCCAAGGCCGTCGAAGAGGTCGATCTCTCGCCGGCCCGTGGCCTGACGAACCCAGCGCGCCACGTAGCGCAACGCGCCGGCGTTCTCGAAGATGTGGAAGGCCCGGCGGCGTTCTTTCATCACGTCATAGTCGTCGCGGGTGAACGTGGCCGACGACACCACGAGCCGTTTCACCGACCCGTTCCCCACGGGCAGGACTTCCATCTCGATCTCGTGTTCGCGGAGGTAGCTCGGCGCGTTCATCGGGCTGTTGGGAAGCACCATCGTGTCGTAGATGGAGGCGTAGACCTCTCGGTCGATGCAACCCTGGAGGTCGGCGGAGAAGCTCCGCAGCGACGACCCCGGCAACCCCAGCATGAGTTCGGTGAACACGGTGGCGCCAAGCCCGCGCAGGTTGGCAGCGTGCTCGTCGTAGGCCTCGGTCTTGATGTTGGAGCGGTCGACCACCGACAGCACCTGTTCGTCCATGCTCTGTAGGGCCACGACGGGGAAGAACCCGATGCCGGCCTCCCACAACATGGTGCAGATCTGCGAGGTGTACTTCGTGGTGTTCTTGGCGTAGCAGCAATAGAACTCGCGCGGGAACCCGTACTTCTTGTTGCACTCCACCGCTTTGGCGGCGATCTCCACGTCGCGGGCGAAGATGCCGAAGTTGGCGTCCACCACGAAGAGGGTCTGCACCCGGTTGCGAGCCCCGAACTCGATCTCGTCGAACACTCGTTGGAGGTCGAACTTGCGGATGCGGGAGTTGGTGGCCGAGCCCCAGTCGCAGAACGTGCAGCCGTAGGGGCAGCCGCGGTTCGATTCGACGGGGAGGAAGTCAACGCTGCCTTCGGTGAGATCGTCGAAGTAGCCGGTGAGATAGGGGGAGGGGAACGTATCGAGGGTGGCGCTGCGAGCCCGGTCGGGGTTGCGCACCACCCCGTCGGAGGAGCGGAACGTGAGGCCTTCGACGCCGTCGAGCACATGCAAGTCGGTATCGGGCCCGGCGAGTTGCCCGGCCAAGGCATCGAGGATGGCGGCGAACGTCTCCTCGCCTTCACCTCGTACCGCCACGTCGACGCCGGGATTGGCAGCAAAGAACTGTTCGGCATCGCCTTCGTATTTGGGGGTGCTCGGCCCGCCGTGGATGCAGATGCTCTCCGGGCTCAGCTCCTTGATCAACGCCGATAGTCCGAGGTTTTGGTTCACCGTCCACTCGTAGTTCGAGAACAGGAAGACGGCTGGCCCGTCGCGGTCGAGTTTGCGGCGCAAGGCCTTCGGCGAGGTGACCCACACGGGGAGGAACTCGTAGGAGTTGTTGAGGCGACCATCGTCGAAGTGCGCGCCGTAGGCCAACAACATGCCGAGGGCCAGGTTCACGGCCGAGAGGTCGTCGTGGAGGGCGATCACCGAGGTCTTGCCGGGTGCGGCGGGCCGACGCAGCAGTTCGGCTCCCGACGCGATGAGCGTCTTGCGCCGAGAGAACATCTTGTCGGGGTCGGCGGGGAGGGGGTTGCGGCTTTCGATGGCGTCGGGTTCGTCGACTTCCGCCACCACGATTCCCGCGTCCAGCAACACCTGGAGGGTGGAAGCGGGTAGGGCGGTGGCGTCGGGCTGGCCCAGCGACAGCAACGCGGTGAGGTGGGCGGCGGAGAGCACACAGGCGGCCTGCCCGGATCGGTCGGTGAGCAAGAACCCTTCGGGGGTGACGGCGGCCGTTCTTGGGAGAACGGCCCGCAACGTGTGATCCGGCTTTGGTTCGGTGAACTCGTTGGCCTCCACGACCTTGATGGAGGTGGCAATGGTCGGCGGGGTATCTGTGGCGATCGGGGTGAGCGCTGGTGGGCCGAACCGGGCGGCGACCTCTTCGATGCGTTGCGCCAGGGTCTCGATCTCGGCCCGGCGATCAGCGTCGGGGGAACGGCCGTTGGCAGCGTCGAGGAGGTAGGGCAGGTCGGTGGCGGTGAGCACCGTGGTGTCGGGGCCGCGCTGGTACAACGCCCCGCCGGGGGTGAGGATGAGGATCACGGGGAGCGAAGTCATGATGAAAACGGCGGGATGGCGATGGAAGACCGGGCCGCACGCCGCTGCCCGTACACGTCAGGTCCCGGGGTCGTCAGACTACCCGCTGATCCGCGGCGGGGGCGGGGCCGAGCGCGTCGCTCACGTCCTGGTCGTGAGGATCCCCTCGGCGGGCAGGACATCGAGCATGCGGGCCGATGCCTCGCTCAGGCGATTCCGTGCGGAATCGATCTCGGCGGGGGAGGACATGATTCCGGTGGGCTCGAAACGGCAGGCCAGATAGCAGTACCGCCCGGCGGCGAGGCCGGCGGCGAACTCGCCAACGCGAGTGAAACGGGCCAGGTTGATGCCGTCTTCTGTGGGGGGGAGCTCCGCAGCGTGATCCTCCCGGTTGGCCAGCGCCGCCCGCACGTTGGTGGTGATGTCACGTTCGTCGACCAGCTGAAACCCGGTGGCGTGTAGCAGCGCACGCCACGGTTCGACGGCCTCGACATGGAGCAGATCAGCCCAGCAACAACGCCCTCCCGGTGCCAACACACGCCGTACCTCCAGCAGGAAGTGGTCGATCCGTGGGTAGTGAAAGGCCGACTCGGCGTTGAGCACGATGTCGATGGATGCACCCGCGAACGGGATTCGCTGGGCATCGGCGGCGAGCAGGTGCGCGGCGCCCACGCCCCATCGTCGAGCGTTGGCAACTGAAGATTCGCAGAGGTCGTAACCGATGACCCGGCCTAACCCACTCCGATGGGCCAGGAACGCCAGCGCACCACCGCGACCGCAGCCGATATCGAGCAAGGTCTTGCCATCGAGGGGGGTGTCGCCCAACATCTCGACCACCATGCGGGCCGCTTCGCGTGACGGTTGGCGTTGGCTCACCGGGATGGTGGCCTCGTCGGGGTGGCCGGGCACCGGTTCGTAGCCGAGGTTGCCGAAGCGCATCCATCGACCCCACCCCGATTGTTCAACGGCATCGTTGTAGGCCGTGTACAGCTGCCGGAACGTGTCGAGCGAGGAGAGGTCGATGGTGTTTGCCGTCGATGGTGCTGCGGTGGGTTCGGACGGTGCCGGGGACGGTGCCGGGGACGGTGCTGGGGTCAATCGGTGACCGGGGCCATGGCGATGCAGCCGTTGTGCCCGCCGAGGCTCACCGAGGTGCTGAGGCTGAGGCCGGGGGTCCAGTCGCGTGGTTGTCCGGCGACCACGTCGACACCGAGGGCGACGATGTCGGGGTCGAGCTCGCGTAGCCCCGCGGTGTGCGGGATCTTGCCTCGGCTGATCGATAGCGCCACGGCGGCGGACTCCATGGCGCCGGCGCCCGCGCCGGAGTGTCCGACGAGACCTTTGATGGAGTGGATAGCTGGGCCAGGATCGGTGCCGCAGAGGTTGGCGGTGGCGAGGCATTCGGCCACGTCGTTGGTGTGGGTGGCGGTGCCGTGCACGTTGACGAGCCGCACATCGGTGCCCACGCCGTCGGCATCAGCTACGGCGATCGCCATGGCTTGGCGCAGCCCTTCGCCGTCGGTGCGAGGAGAGATGAGGTCGGTGGCGTCGTTGGTGTTGCCATAGCCCACGATCTCGCAGTAGATCTGTGCCCCGCGGGCTCGCGCTGCTTCGTATTCCTCCACGATCATCACGGCGGCGCCATCGGCAGCCACAAACCCGTCGCGGTCCTTGTCGAACGGACGGGACAGAGAATCGGTAGTGAGCACCCGCAGGTTGGCGAGACCGGCGAGCATGGCGTCGCAGAGCTCGGTGGATCGTTCGTCGCCTTCCGGCGCGTAGAACACCTCGGCCCCGCCGGCGTAGACCATCTCGGCACCGCCGTATTGGATGAGCCGCATGGCGTGTCCCATGGCGTGGGTGCCCGACGCGCAACCCGACGCAATGGACTGCGTTTCTCCGGTGCACTTCATGTTGAGGGCGATGAGTGCCGTGCCGGCGTTGCTCATGGTGCGCACGCCGATGAGGGGCGACACGCCAACGGGGCCGTACTTGCGGTAGTTGTCGAGCTCGTGGATGGCGCTGGCCCCGCCGCCCCCGCCGCCGGTTCCCATCACCACGCTGGTGCGTTCCGGTGCATACTGGTCGGGCTTGAGCCCGGCATCCTGGGTGGCGAGTTTCGCGGCAGCGAAGCCGAATTGGGCGAATCGCACGGAGTGGCGCACCTCTCGTCGATCGAGCCAGTCGCGCGGGTTGAAGTTCTCCATGCGGGTGAAGGTAGGGCGAGGGGTGGGATCGGTGAGGGCGTCCCAGAACTGGTCTACGCCGGCCACCGGGCCGCACATCACCCCGATCCCGGTGATCACTGCTCGGCGGCGGTGGCTCCGGGTGACATCGTTGAACATGGGTACTCCTTGGAGGATCGGCGATCGGGCGGTGCCGGCGGGCACGAGGCGGGCGGGGTTCAGAACCCCATCGCGAATCCCCCGTCGACGGGAATGATGGCGCCGGTGAGGAAGGCTGCATCATCGGATGCCACAAAGGCTACGACCTCGGCGACCTCCTGTGGTGTTCCGATGCGGCGAAGCGGGGTTTCGTTGCGCACGTTGTCGACGTGACGGTCGACGAGCGGGTTGGTCGCTACGAGGTGGCGCAGATAGCCGGTGTCGATGACCCCGATGGCGACGCAGTTGACCGTGATGCGACGTCGTCCGAGTTCACGGGCCAACGAACGGGTGAGACCGAGCATCGCCGCCATCGTGGCGGCGTAGGGGGATTCGACGGCAACGCCATAGAGGGACGCCACCGACGACAGCAGCACGATGCGGCCCCACTTGGCCGTCGACATGGTGGGGGCGACCTCGCGGACGGCCCGCCACACCCAGTCGAGATCGTCCCCAACGGCCCGTTGGGCGGCGTCGGCGTCGGACCGGAAAACGGGTTGGGCTTCACCGGTGCCGGGGCTGGTGAGGAGAATCTCCACCGGACCGTGGAGCGCCACCGCTTCGGCGACGATCGACTCGACGTCGTTGCCCACAACGATTGCCGACGACACGACGACGACATCGGGATGGGTGACGGTGAGGGCGTCGCCGGCAATGGAAACGTGGTGACCGGCGGCGGCGAACCGATCAGCGGCAGCCGAGCCGATATCGGGGTTCCGAGTGAGAACGAGAACGTGTCGCGGTGCAGGTGACGCCATCAGGCGCCGGGAGCGCCGAGTCGAAGCAGCTCGACACCTTCGGCGGCGGAGAGGGTCATCTCGACATGTTCTTCGGGAGTGAACTGCGGCGCCGGGTCCGCGGCGCGATCGGAGCGCTGGCAACGGAACACCTGATAGGCGCCCTTGCCGCCGGTAAGCACGTCGTTGAGGGTGGAGCCGTCGGCGCCCACCCATTCCTCCATACCTTCCGGAGCCTTGCCGTCACCGAAGGCCAGGAGTTGGCGTTCCGCCCGCATCTTGCGGCTCTCGGCCACGTTGGCGGTGACATCCTTTTCGCCGACAACGTCGAGGCCGAGGGCGGTGAACACCTCGCGATAGCGGGGGACAAAGGTTCGAGCCATGAGATCGGCGTAGAGAAACCAGCCACCCGGCTTGAGCACACGGCTCACGTCGCGAAAGAACCGTTCGACGTCGGGATAACAGCCAGAAGACTCTACGTTCACGACGACGTCGACGGCGGCGTCGCGTACGGCAACGAACTGGGCATCGGCCTGAAAGAACGCGGCGCGGTCGGCGGGGTAGCGATTCTGGCAGTACGCCATCGAGTTGAAGGCGATATCGGTGCCGAACACCCGACCGACGTCGTAGTGCTCCATCAGCAGTCCGAGGTTGCCGCCGCGACCACACCCGACCTCGAGCACCGTGGCGCCGCTGAGCGGGGCATCGCCGACCACCTGAAACAGCAACAGGGCCGAATCTCGGTTGGGGTAGTTCCGACCGAGGTGTGGGCCGAAGTGTTCCTCTCCCTCGAGCGGGGCATACCCGAAGTTGAAGAACCGCAGGTAGCGGTCGTATTTGGTGGTGTGGAGAACGTCGTTGAAACGATCGAAGTTCTGTCGGTAGCCCTGGCCGATGGCCTGCTCGTCGGTGGAAAGAGGCGAGGCGGTCATGGGTTCGTCAGGAGGCCTTGGCGATCTCGCGTTCCACCACATCGACGAAGTCGCCAAACGTGGCGATGTCGTAGAGCAATTGCTCCTCGATCTGGAGTTTGAACTCCCGCTCCACGTGGTTCACCACCTCGATGATGTCGATGCTGTCGGCATCGAGCTCAGCGAAGTCGCTCTCGTTCGTGATGGTGTCGGGCTCGACTTCGAGGATCTCGGCGAAACGTTCGCGGATCCAGATGAACAATTCGTCGCGGCTCATGACACTCCTGCGTAGGCGGTTTCGGAACGAGCCAATTCGGCGCCGCTCCGGCCGAACACACTAGTGCGATGGCAGCCGGCCGTCCGATGATCGGGCTCGCAGTTCCTCGGGGGTGTGTTCGATGTGGCGGATCTGGGCGGATCGTGAGACCTCCGAACGCAGCTCGAAATCCACGGTCTCCCCATCTCGTACGGGGCGGCTGCCGTCGATCAACCCGCACACCCCGTGCGGATCGGCGACGGTGAGCTCGCCGGGCCCATAGGAGGCGAGACTCGCCACGGCGTCGCGCCAACCGTGCGGGTCGCGGCCCCGAGCGGCGAAGGCGTCGTGGTACCACGCGGTGTAGTCGTGGGGCAGGCCGATCGTCTCCGGGAATGGACGATGAAGCGATGGCGCCAGCGCTCGGCACACGGCGATAACGCACGCCAACTCGGGGTCGTCTCGATCGACATCCGTGTGCGCGGCAATGAAGGAGCCGAGCTCGTCGTAGAGTTGGGGCCAACTGAGCGGCGGTACGGCGAGGTGGGCAAGGTGACGAAGGGACCACAGGAGGAGCGGCCAGCGGTCGGGTTGCGCCCGGCACTCCGCTTCTAGCAGGCGGTAGAAGTCGACCTCGCGAATGCCGGTGCGGTGATGCACCCAAAGGGCGGCGTGGCGATAGAGCCCCACGTTTTCGGCCACACCCATAACGTCGCGCAGGCGGAGCATCTGGCCGAGATCGGCCCGTGTGTACGACGCCGTCGAGAGCACCAGCGCCCGTTTGCCCCCAGCGATCTCCGCCGGTTCGACCGCGGGCACGATCTGGTGCAGTTCCCGGTAGGCCGGGTCGTTCATCGGGCTGTTGACGAGCACTTCAAGGCGCACCATGCGGGACGTGACCTGATTGTCGATACAGAACTGCAGGTCGTCGGCGAAAGAATCGACCGTGGCACCAGGGAGCCCGATGATGAGGTCGGTAATGAGCGGAAGGCCGGCTTGGCGGAACTCTTCGGCTACCTGCACGTAGGTGTCGGTCTTGATGTTCTTGCGCTCGATGGTGGCCAATGTGGTGGCGTCGATGGACTGCAGCGCCAGATTGCCCTCGGTGAGGATGCCGTTTTCGATGAACAATCCGATGATCGGTTGGAGGTACTTGGCCGTGTTCTTGGCAAAACAGATGGTGACGGCGAGGGGATAGCCGTGCTGTTGTTTCAACTCCACGATGCGTTGGGCGATGTCGACGTCGCGGGCGAAGATCCCGAAGTTGGCGTCGGCGAGCAGCAGCGTGGACACCTGGTTTCGTGCGCACCATTCGAGTTCGGCATACACCCGGTCGAGATCGAACTTGCGAATCCGGGAGAGGGTGGCTGATCCCCAATCGCAGAAGGTGCAGCCGTAGGGGCACCCGCGGTTGCTCTCGAGAATCACGAAACGGGCGGCACCGTTGGCGTAGCCATCGAAGAGCCCGTCGAGGTAGGGGGACGGGATCTGATCGAGTTCGGCGAATCGGTCTCGATCCGCCGTGCGGGCCACACCGGTGTCGCGTCGATAGCTCAGCCCCGGCGTGGTGGCGAGGACCCCCAGGCCAGCATCGGGTCGTTCGGCGCGCCCAACGAGCTGTCCGTCGAGCGCGGCGAGGAGGTCGGCGGTGGTGAGCTCCCCTTCACCTCGCACGGCGATGTCGACGTGGTGATGCAGGAGGAAAAAGCGTTCGGTGTCGCGTTCGTACTTCGGGGTGCTCGGGCCGCCGTGCACGGTGATGCTCTCGGGGCTGAGTTCCTTCACCAGCGCCGATACGGCCAGGTTCTCTGACAGCGACCACAGATAGTTGGAGAACAAGAAAACACTAGGACCGTGTTCGGCGAGCAGCCGTTTGATGGTGCGGCGGCGCGGCATCCATTGCAGTTCGAAATCGTAAAGATCGTGGAGTCGGCCGCCCTCGAAGACGTCGGCGTAGGAGAACACGAGGCCGAGCGCCAGGTTCGGGCTGACGATATGCCAGCCCTTGTCGAAGATCGGCGCCGTGTGGCTTACCGGGATGACGGCCGGCTTGGCGGCGCGATCGGTGAGGCCACGTTTGGCTCGGTACGCGTGGTTGGCGGCGTCCATCTGATCGACGAGCCGTCGCGCCGATGTCCAGCCGCCGGCCGCCTCCACGTTGTCGTCGTGTGGCGGCTCGTCGTTCGGCGCGGCGGCCGGAGCGGGTGATCGACGTTCGGCATCCACAAGAAGCCCAGCGCCATACAGCAGGCGAGCCATGGCGTGGCCCTGCGGAGGTTCGCCGGCGTGTGCGTCGTGGTGATCGGCGAGGCGTCGTGCGAGCCGGTCCTCGGCCACATCGACGGTAGACGCCGATGCGAACTCGGCCAGGAACAGCACCGCCGATGCATCGAGCGTAAGCAGCGGACGACCGGCGTCGTCGAAGACGTGGAGCCCATCGTGTTCGAGCCGACCGGTGAGTACACACGGCGTGGTCAGGAGGCGAGGGAGATGCTCGGGCGAGTCGCCCGTGAGGTCTGCTTGACCGGCGTTCGCATCATCGCGGTCTGGGACGTGGGGGGCGACGGCGTGGTCGGTCCCGTCGACGGGGACGATGTATTCATCGGTGGCGAGGCGATCGAATGCGGCGGTGAATGCCGCGGCGGTGGCCACCGACCCGTCGGGTGGTTGTGGGGCGGAGCCGGTGGCCGCGATGTCGAAAAGCAGGAGCAACTCGGCGGTGGAAAGCACCGACGTGTCGGATGGGTGCCACTCGACGCCTTCGCCCAGGAGCTCCGCAACGGGATCGACGTTCGGGCGCGGTGGTTGTAGGCCTCGGGTGGTGACGGCCAGGATCAGCCACGGTGCGACGGCGAACCGGGGCGCCGCTCCAGAGTCATCTTGGGGGTTGCCATTGCCAATCATCTGTTCGGTCACGAGGCCGCCTGGGAGGTGGCGATCACGGGGGTACCTTCGGCGTCGAACACGTGGCGGTACGGTGCCAGTTGCGCTCGGCTGACCGGCGAATGCAGTTCCCACAGGCCGTTGCTGGCGTCGGCGTTCACCATACGACCGTCGAGGGTTTCGCATACGCCGTCGGGGTCGGTGACCGTGAACTCGGCCGGTGCAAAACCCGACAGGGGAGGCACATGGGCGATCCAACCGGCACCATGCTGAGCCCGAGCGGCGCGCACCAACGTGTACCAAGCGGCGTAGTCGTGCGGGAGCCCCACGGTGTAGGGGAACGAACGCCCCCGCTCTGGCGCCAGCGCGAGTTGCACGGTGAGCACCGTCGTGAGCGCTGCGTCGTCGGGGGCGGCGGCCTCTTCGATCAGGAATCGACGCACTTCGTCGTAGAAACGGGTCCAGCTCACCGGCGGCGCGCCCACGTCGATGAGGTGGCTGCAAGCCCAGGAGAGCAAAGGAAACCTTCGCTCGTGGGTACGCGAGACCAATTCGAGGGCGCGGTAGATGTCCATCTCGGCTCGGCCGGTGACGTGGTGCACCCACAACATGGCGTGTTTCAGGAGGCCGCCGTTCTCGGCGAAGGTGAAGAGGTCTCGCCACCGCGCCATCAGCGCCAGGTCGGTGCGGGTGAACGTGCTCGTCGCTACCACGAGCGGTCGCTCCGTGGCGCCGCGTACCACGGGGTCGGCCGACGATTCCACGTGGAGCCGCCGGCGTTCGTCGGGGTCGTTCATCGGGCTGTTCACCAGCAGTTCGAGGCGGCTGATGCGCGCCTGCACTTCATGGTCGACACAGAACTGCAAGTCGGCGGCGAAGGTGTCCGGGGTGGATCCGGGGAGGCCCAAGATGAGGTCGGTGGTGATGGGGAGCTGCGCCTCGCGAAAGCGTGCGCCAACCTCGACGTACTCACTCTCGCGGATGTTCTTGCGTTTCACCACCGCCAGAACCTGCGGGTCGTTCGACTGCAACGCCAGGTTCCCCTCCGTCATGATGTCGGCGTCGACGAGGATGCTGATGATGTCTTTCAGATACTTCGCGGTGTTCTTGGCGAACGAGGCATGGAAACCCTGCGGGTAGCCGTACGTCGCCTTCATCGCCGCCACGTGTTCGGTGATTGCCACATCTCGGGCGAACATCCCGAAGTTGGCGTCACCGAGGGCGATGATGTGCATCTGGTGTCGCGCCACCCACTCGATCTCTTGGAGCACTCGGTCGGTGGAGAACGAACGGATCCGTGAGAGCGTTGCCGACCCCCAGTCGCAGAAGGTGCAGCCGTACGGGCAGCCACGGTTGGTTTCGATGATGGCCATCTCGGCAATGCCGGCGAAGTCGTCGAAGAGGCCAGTGAGGTAGGGCGACGGCAAGGTGTCGAGTTCCACGATGCGTTCACGGTCGGGGGTGCGCACCACGCCCCTACCAGCCGTGGAACCATCGCGGTAACTGAGCCCGGCGACGTCGCGAAGCATTGAAAGGTCGCCGCCGCGGCCGGCGATCCCGCCGTCGAGGGCATCGAGAAGTTCGGCGGTGGTGATCTCACCCTCGTGGCGGATTGCGACGTCGACATGGGGGTAGGCGGCAAAGAACCGTTCATTGTCGACCGGATACTTCGGGGTGTTCGGTCCGCCGTGCACGGTGATGCTTTCTGGGCTCATCTCCTTGACCAGCGCCGAGAGTTCCAGGTTCTGGGCATACGACCAGACGTAGTTGGAGAAGAGGAACACGCTCGGGCCGTGTTCCTCGAGCAGCCGGCGTACCTTGCGCCGGCGAAACACCCACAGCGGCTCGAAGTCGTAGCGGTGGACCAGCGCGCCGTTGCGGTACGCCTGGGCGTGGGCAAAGATCAGGCCCAGCGCCAAGTTGGGGGAAAGTACACCGGTGCCGATCTGCACCACCCGCATGGCGGAGCTCACCGGGATCACGGCCGGGCGTGCCGATCGATCTCCTCGTTCGTTCCGGCGATCGATTACCCCCGCGTCGATGCGTTGGTCGAGCAGCTTGGCCTTGTCCCATTCCCACGCGGCGAGCCTGGCCGCGCCACCTCCCGTGTCGGCCCGGGGAAGGAGCAAACCGGCGGCGGCGAGGCCGCGGGCAAGGTCGGCGAAGTCCTGTTCTGGCATCGGCTCGTTCGTGCTGGCGACATGGCGGAGGTAGGCGGAGCGGACCGTGGTGGCCGAACGGAACTCGGCGTAGGCCCAGAGTTGCATCGGGCTGAGTTCCAGCAGCAACCGGCCATCGCGTTGGTGGAATGCAAAGCCGGTCTCGGTAGCGAGACAGGTGGACGGCACGGGGGCGCGGATGACGTCGACGCTGTCGAGGGTGATTCCGACAAGTGGATCGGGTTCGGTGGTAATACCCCCACCACTCGGACCGCTCGGGCCACTCGGGCCACTCGGGCCACTCGGAACGGGCGGTACGAGATCGTCGGCCGTAAGGGGGGGATCGTCGTGGAGACGCCACTCGCCACCGCCGGGGAGGATGCGGGTGGCGAGGTCCGGCTCCGCCGGTGGCCGGTGCCACCCGGAGTGCAGCAGCGTGAGCACCGACTGCCGCGGCGGTTGGGGATGGATCATCGAAGTGGGGATTCAGGCAACATCAGTGGTGTCCGCGACGGCATGTTCGAGACGACCAGCAGGAGCGATGACACGGCAATGGAGTATAGGACCGTGACCTCCAAGGGGATCGGCGGTGGTGTGCGGCTTCGGGGTCCGGCTGCGGTTCGTCGGCGGTTCGTGGGGTGCGTTCTAAGGTTCTCGGCCGGTCGGCGAAGGCACGGGTGTAAGTTCATCCGGGATGACGACTTCCAAACACCAAGGCACGGATGTCGTTCGTGTGGCATCGCACAAGTTGCTGGTGGTGCAGCAAGACGGCATCTGCACCTTGCGGGCCGGAGGTGCCTTCGCCGAGCTGACCGCCCCCGAGCTTACGTACTACGAGCGGAACCAGGTAGTGGCACCGCTCGAACTTGCCGTGCTGGCGGTCCTCGCCCGTGCCCCGGGTGGTGCCTCGAACCTCGAAGGTGCGCCCGAGTTCTCGGGGGGCCGACTGGGCGCCTCGGGGCCAACTCTGGCCGCCGCCCTGGCCCGTCTCGTCGATCTGGGCCTCGTCGATTCGGGTGGGGACGATTCGGGTGGGGACTACCGCGAGCCCGCCACGGGGGAGTCGTCGATCGCGGTGCCGACACTCGAACTCGCCGGCGAGCGGGCCGGAACCGATGTCGAGTTTCTCGAGTTTCTCGATGCCGATACCTTCGAGGCGATCACGCCGATCACGTGCAACGTCACCGCCGCCGGATTCACCTTCTACGACCGGCTGGGCCGGGTGGCGGTGGCGATCGACGTTGACAAGGCAATCGTGTTGTCGGCAATCGTGATTGCGGCCCCCTTCCCCGACGTGGTGGCGCGATGCGAAGCGTTGGGTATGGGGCTCGGCCCCGAAGGTGTGAGCCGCGTACTCCGCCAACTCATCGACCACGACTTGGCGAGTCGAATCACCCCCGGCGCGGCGCGATTGCGCCCGTTCGGTACGTCGGCGGCGGTGGGAGCTTCGCGGCGAGACGGCATGGTCCGACTGCTTGATTCCCTTGACCGGTCGGCGAAAGCTCGCCCTTCCCACGGTCGTCCGCCGGTCGTGCCGATTGTGTCAGGGTTCGGCGCCATTCCACCGGCATCCCTCGGGCTCATCATGGCCAACGCTATGGCCTGGGACGGCGGTCGGCTCACGGAGCTGTACGACTTCGAACCCCGTTGGGTGCCGCGCCGCCGTGAGCTTCGACGATTGCTGCAAGACCGCGGCCCGGCGGTTCTGCTTTTCTCCAACTATGCCTGGACGATGCAAGAAAACCTTGTGTTGTCGGCCTATGTGAAAGAGATCGAACCTGACTGCATCACGGTGCACGGCGGACCGAACACGCCGAGCTATCCGGCGGATGCCGACGCCTTTCTTCGCACCCATCCCCACGTGGATGTGATGGCCCGTGGGGAAGGGGAGATCACCGCAGCCGAGGTGCTCAGCGCGATCGACGGTCGGCTCGACAGTCGCGACAATGCGGTGGCCCGGCTCCGCGATGTGGCTGGCATCTCGTTCCTGTTGCGGGGCGAGGTGATCCGCACACCGGATCGTCCGCGTATGACCGACCTCGACATATTGCCGTCGCCGTATCTCACCGGGCTGTTCGACGACTATCACGAGGCCTCCCCGGGCCTCACGATCCTTGAGACAAACCGGGGGTGTCCCTACGGCTGCACGTTCTGCGACTGGGGTTCGGCCACCCTGTCACGACTGCGAATGTTCGATCTCGACCGCGTATTCGCTGAAATCGAATGGCTCGGGAAAAACAAGGTGAACTCCGTCATCCTGGGGGACTCCAACTTCGGCATGGTCCCCCGTGATGTCTCGATCGCCGAGAAGGTGGCGGAGGTGCGGCAACGGTTCGGCTACCCGCGCGAGTTCTTTGCCTCGACGGCGAAGAACAAGGTGAAACACCTCAAGCACATCGTGACGATCCTGAACGACGCGGGGGTGTACACCGAGGCAGTGTTGGCGCTGCAAACCACCGACGAGGTGGTGCTCGACACGATCAATCGGGCCAACATCCGCACCGAGGCGTATCACACGTTGGCCATCGAATATCAGAAGGCCGGGCTCGCCGTAAGCACCGAATACATCATCGGATTGCCAGGTTCCACTGTCGATTCGGTGGCAGGCGACCTGCAAGGGGCCACCGACCGCGAGATTCACGTGCGGGCCAACCCGTTGGAGCTGCTGGTGAACAGCCCGATGAATGAACCGGCCTACCGCGATCGTTTTGCCGTGGAGTCGGCACCCATGCAGCGAGATCCCAACCGCAAGCTGG
Organism: Actinomycetes bacterium; assembly: GCA_031415655.1. Classification (GTDB taxonomy): domain Bacteria; phylum Actinomycetota; class Acidimicrobiia; order Acidimicrobiales; family Acidimicrobilacustridaceae; genus JAKOVR01. The sequence goes on along the minus strand of JANOSD010000208.1, from coordinate 811 downwards.
TGGTGTCGAGCAGCTCGCATTCCCGTGCCGACCTCGACGCTATGTGGGAGCTGAGCCGCTTCTTCTTCTTCGCCGAGAACAGTGGGCGGCTGCGGTACCTTGCCCGTTGGATGCGCCAAGCCACCGGCATACTGGAGATCGATCTCTATCGTTCGATGATGGACGCCGCATCGAGTCGGCCCCGTGATTTTCCCTTGCTCCTTTGGGCCCAGGAACACGTGGGCATTGTGGGGGTGCCGCCGCTCAGCTGGTCGCACTACTACAGCGAGGTCGTGCGCTTTCTGGTGGACGAACACGGCGTTCCCGACGGTTCGGAGGTACGCACGCTGGAAGCGGTGCACCTGCTGCTCACCCCCGATCGCGACCGAACTTTTCCCGAATCGATCGATTTGGCTCACGATGTGGGCTCGTGGTTCCGCGGGATTCGGGCGGCCAAGGAGGTCGACCCGCTCACGTGGGCCGTCACCGCGGCGCCACTCGGCTCGTTCGGTCCGGCTCGGTTCACGGTCGACGATCCCGATGCCACTTCGGCGAAGGTCGTGGGGCGCGGCACCCTTTACGACATGGAGAAGCTCACCGGCGAGCTGTCGTCGCCCCTTGCGCGCGACCTCGCCCGGCGCACCCACATTCCCGTCGACGCGTAACGGCGGGGAGTTCGGGCGGAGTCTCCCGCTCTAGGAGCGTGTCCCAGTAAAGATTATTGGGTTCTCGATTCGCGATTTGTGTCTGGATATTAGAGAATAGGGAATGGACGATTTCGCTGGTGATGTTCGGTTGTTTGAGTCTGAGTTGGTTGAGCCTGACGGTGAAC
>JANOSD010000207.1:0-44612 GCA_031415655.1 Actinomycetes bacterium | reverse complement strand
CCCTACCAAAACGCGAGGTTGGGGGCTATTTGTTGCGGCGGTGTTTGGCGGCCTTGCGTTGGGCTTCGCGGTGGGCGTCTTTTTCGGCGCGTTCGACCTTACGTTCGGTATCCTCGGCCACCTTCTTCACCTTACGATTGGCCTCTTCGTTCGCCCGCTTCGCCTTGTCTTCGGCTTCTTGCAGCGCTTGGTCCACCTTGAACCGCGCCTCCTTCTCCACCGCCTCGACCTTTCGGCGCGCCTCTTGCTCGATCTCGTCGAGTTTGCGTTCCGCTTCGAGATCGGCTTCCTCGGCTTTCGCCAAGGCCTCAGCCTCGAGCACCTGAAGCCGACGGGAGGCGTCGATGTCGGCGAGCAGTTCCACTTGGAGGTGGTCGTCGATGTCGGCCGCAAGAACCACATCGGTGAGCGCTGCCAGCTCACCGGTGGTGGCGCTCTCGGTGAACTCCGGCGCGTGCATATCTGAGGCCACGTCGAGCACCAGATCGAATGGTGTTTCGGCGAGCACGCCCGCCGCCATTGCCAACTGATCGGAGAACTCGCCGGCGAGATCAGCCGCTTGCTGCTGACGTTGCAACCGTCGCTCGATCACGAAACGGCGGCGATCATCCCGGCGACTGCGGGTGGCGCCAGGCCGGGGCGCAGGCTCGTCGCCAACCCGACTGAGAGTCCAGAGCGGCACTCGGCCGATGTCTTTCAGGTAGTACGACCGAATCGAGTTGGCTTGAATAGCACCGTCGTTCTGGAGGGTGTCGACGATGTCCTTCGATACCACGACCGAACCCGGATAGGCGATCGACACGATGCGGCTCGCCAGGTTCACCACGGGGCCGAACACATCCCCTTCTCGTTCGAGCACCGATCCCGACGCCAACCCCACGCGCACATCCGAAAGGTGTTCGTCGCCGCGAAACTCCTCGGCGAGGGCGAGGGCAAGTTCGGCCCCCGAAGCCGCCCCATCAATGGTGAACATCACCTCATCACCGATCATTTTGACGACCCGGCCACCGTGCCGGCTCACCACGTCATAGGCGATGTTCTCGAAACGGTCGACCACACTGGCCAACTCGTCCTCGGGAAGCTGCTGGGTCTGCGCGGTGAATCCAACGAGGTCGGCGAAACCGACGCATACGCCATCGAACTCCTGCTCTCCCGCCGCCCGCACGATCCGTCGTCGAGCGGCGGCAGCGAGGTGACGCCGCCAGACGAACTCCATCAGCCGCGGCATCATCGGGAGCAACTCGGCGGCCTGCTGAGCCGCCCCCCCGAGTTCGGTGGCGCCGTCATCGCCAAGGTCGGCGCAGGGTTCGGACACGATTGCGTCGTCGTGGTCGGCGTCGAGAACCTCGTTCACCTTTCGCGAGACCTCGCGTTCGATCACCTCGATCTGGGCGGTGGCGATGCGATTCAGCGACGAGCCGATGACACGCGCCATCTGAACTGCGATGTCGGTTGCGAGTTCTCCGCCATCGAGGAATGGCACCAAGGTTTCGAGCATGTCGAGGTCGGTGTCGCTGAACACCTTCTCCCCCACCCGCGGCTCCGGGAATCCGAGCGCTCGCCAGTAGGCCCGGATGTGATCGGCTTCAATGCTGGCAAGCTCCGCCACCTCGTCCACGGTGTACTCCGCTGCTTCCAACGTCACAAGTCGTTCGAGCGCAAGCAGGTGCAAAGTTCCGCCTTCGGCGGCCAGAAGCACGTCGGCTTCGGGGACACCCATGTCGACCAAAAGACGGATCAGGACGGCTTGGGCGTTGGCATCAGGACCGAACTCAACCGCCGATCGGGAACTGGTGGGTTCGCTCATGAGAAGCCGGAGGAGAGGTCGATGGCCGGCACCGTATCGGTTCCGCTGCTCCCTGCGATAGTGCCATCGGTTCGGGCCATGTCGGCGTGCTCGGGCGTGGCCAAAAGGGCTTCACCTCGTGGTGCTGTGGTGGACCATGTGAAATCGAGACCCGGCGCGACCAGTCGCACCTCCTGCCCGGCAATGGGGGTGAGGTCCCAAAGCAGTGCCGGACGCTCCCCGTGCCACCGCACGGCAAAGGAGAGCCGGCCGAATCCTGTGGCGAGATCGTGCACCTCGATACCCTGCCCGAGCCAGATAGCCGGGACATCGTGGAGCAGTACGAGGGTGGAGTCAGGGCGTTCGTGGACAAGCAGGTTGCGGACGTCGGCAACGAGGCCAGGGCCATCCGGTGACGCATCCACCTCGACGAAGCGGGGCGATGTGGGATCCGGTGGCCCCGAGATTCCCGCCATGCGCTGCTCTACGAGCGCGGCAGCCGCATCTTGCCCCGCCAACCGAAATACGGCGATCACGCGGGCAAGGGCCGGAACCCGCCATGGGTCGCTCGACGCCGAGCCGCGTCGACGGGCGCTCTTCGCCAATTGGTGTGCTCGTTTGGCCAGCAGTTCCATGTGTCGCTCGATCTCCACTACCTGCCTTCGCTGCCACAAATGGTGAGCGACGGAATACACGGCGTGGGCATCGACGGGCTCGGACAGCAAGTTTTGGATGAGCGCATCGGCTTCGGTGTCGAATCCCATGGCGGAGAGCCCCGATACCAGTGGCGCGGTGGCACATGCCCAAGGCCCGCCCGACGGATCGGCGAGGCGGGCCGGCAGCCCTGATCCGTCGCCGGCGGAAACCAACAGTTCGCAGATCTGCAGCCCGAATCGATCGGCGAGGCGTCCGGCGGGCAGCACGATTCGTGTGCCCCGGTCGGCGTGCACCGCCCAGCCTTTCACCACCTGCTCGGCCCCCGGAAGCTCACTCGGCCAAACGAACGGCTCGGTCGATTCGGACGATTCGGTGGATCCGGTCGGCGCAGACCGTGCAGTCGGCGCCGTACTCACCGAAGATCGCCGCCACCGGGCCTTCGGGGTGCCGTATTCCGCCACCGGAACAAACCGGAGCGGAGCCACAGCACGAACGACCGCGGTGTGGGAAAGGGGAAATACCACCGCAGCATTCGGCGTGCCGGAAGAGGTGCCGGTCGGGGTGCCGGTCGTGTGTGCCGTGCCGGCGAACGCAACGGTATTTCCTGCTCTCACGGCGTCGAGTACGTCGGCCTCGTTCGAGAGCGCAACCTGCGCAGGTACCTTTTCGAACTGCAGCGCCACGGCGCCATAGGTGACGACTCGAGCACCGGCACCGTCGGGCACCACAGCGACTTCGCGGTGTGCGAACTCCGCCCCGCGAGAACCATGATACGGCCGGATGGCGAAGGCGACGGCCACCGGAATCGCCGACTGGTTCTCCACCTCGATCACCACAAATCCGGGCACGGCGAACACCCGATGGAGGATGTCTCCCCCGGGAACGTGCATCGAGGTTTCGACCACCGGAGTATTCCCCAAACAACGCTGGCGAATCGTGGAGGACGAAGACGGCACATGCCAGGCATCCTCGGCGCCGATCCACCATTCAATCCACGGCCGAAGATCGCCCGCCCACACCGACCCCACGCCGTCGACGAAGGCGCAATGAGCCGAAGCCAAGGAGCCAACGACGGTAGAGGATCCGGGAGCCAAAGCGGCGGGTGAGGTGGCAGCGGTCATGGGTGTCTCGGCGGGGCGCGACGAACCGTAGGCCAACGGGCGACCTAGGGAATCATCTCGGCGGAGATCTCACGGCGGAGCAGGCCCCGGTAGGCGTCCTCCGCCGAACGTCCCTTGTGGCACACGTTGAACACTTCCTCGGCGATTGGCATCTCCACGTCGTACTCCTCGGCGAGCTCCATCACGACCCGTGACGTCTTCACCCCCTCGGCCACCATGTTCATCTCGGCAATGATCTCTTCGATTGTGCGGCCCTTTCCGAGCTCCACTCCTACGTGCCGGTTCCGGCTCTGCGGGCTGATGCAGGTGGCGAGTAGGTCGCCCATGCCGGCAAGGCCAGCGAACGTTTGTTGGTCGCCACCCATGGCGGCCCCGAGCCGGCTCAGCTCCCCGAGCCCGCGGGTCATCACCATCGACCGGGTGTTGTCGCCCGTACCGAGCCCATCGGCCATTCCCGAAGCGATCGCCATCACGTTCTTGAGTGCCCCCGCCAGTTCGCACCCAATGATGTCTGGGTTGGTGTACACACGAAACAGGTTCGAGGTGAACGCCTTCTGCAATTCGTCGGCGACCACCGCGTCGCTCATGGCGATCACCGCGGCCGCGGCGTCGCCCATGAGGATCTCTTTGGCGAGGTTCGGCCCGGTGAGCACGCCGAAGGGGTGTCCGGGCAACACCTCGTTGACAATTTGCGTCATGCGAAGCCGCGAACCCTGCTCGAGCCCTTTGGTAAGGCTCACCACCGGCACCCAGGCCCGAAGGCACGTGGCCGCCGACTCAAGGGTGGACCGGAAACCATGTGACGGCACCCCCATCACGAGCACGTCGGCGCAGGTGACCGCTTCTTCAAAACTCGACGTGGCCCGCAGCGTTGGGTGGAGATCGAAACCCGCCAGATACCTACTGTTTCGGTGATCGGTGTTGACTTCTTGGGCCACGTCGGCGTCGCGAGCCCACAGGATAGTGGGGACGTTGTGGGCCGTGAGATGGGCCACTGTGGTGCCCCAAGAACCTCCGCCGAGCACGGCGACCGTGATGCGCATAGGCGCACGTTAGACCGCACTCCGTGCGCACGGGGCCGAATTGTCGAACGTCCGCGTACACTGCGCGGATGGACGCCAACGGCCGTGCCGACCCTCCCGGCGTTGCGGTGCTCCTGCCGGTCAAGGCGTTCCATCTGGCCAAGATCCGCCTCACCCCGGCGCTCGATCCGGCGAGCCGCGCTGCGCTGGCACGATCGATGGCATCCACGGTGGTAGGTGCCGCTCAAAACCTTCCGACCTACGTGGTGTGCGACGACGACGACGTGGCGCTCTGGGCGGTCGACGCTGGTTGCATCGTGCTTTGGAGGCCGGGGCTTGGCCTCAATGCCGCCGTGCGCAGTGGGGTCGATGCCCTCGCTGATCTGGGATTCGACGACGCCATCGTGGCCCATGCCGACCTTCCCCATGCCGACGATCTGGGATCGCTCGTCACCGACTCGCCGCTATCGTCGATCATCCTCGTCCCCGATCGCCACGACGATGGCACCAACGTCATCGTCCTCCCAACCCACGTTGCGTTCGAGTTCACCTACGGTCCGCAATCGTTCGCTCGTCACCTCGTCACCGCTCACGCCACCGGTTTGCCGGTCGCCGTTGAACGCCGGCTCCGGCTCGGTTGGGATGTCGACGAACCGGCCGACCTGATTTTGCCAGAATGGGCCACACCATGAGCCAGTCCACCAATCTCGAAACGCCAACCTCGGTTCTCGCCGTCGGTGCCCATCCTGACGACATCGAGTTCCAGTGTGGCGCGACGCTCGCCAAGTGGATATCACGCGGTGCAACGGTGCACTACCTCGTGCTCACCGACGGTTCGAAGGGCACCTGGGACCCGCTCGCCGATACCAACGATCTCATCGCGATCCGCCAAGTGGAGCAACGCAACGCCGCGCTCACGCTGGGCGCGAACGGCGAGATCGTGTTTCTGGGGCAGACCGATGGTGAACTGCAGTCCACTCTCGAACTTCGCCAACAGGTGGCGCTCTGGATCCGACGCCTGACGCCGAGCGTGGTACTCGGCCACGACCCGTGGCGGCGCTACCGCCTCCACCCCGATCATCGCCACGCCGGCTGGCTCACGATCGACGGGGTGGTCGCCGCCCGCGATCCGCATTTCTATCCCGAGGACGAAGTCCCCCACCACCGGCCTGATGCCCTGCTGCTCTTCGAGGCCGAAGAACCCGACCACGTCGAGGACGTCACCGGCTTCGCCGAAATGAAGATTGCCGCGCTTCTCGACCACCGCTCGCAGCTTCGGTCCACCATGTTCATCGACCCCGACGACGACGGCTCGCAGCTCGCGGCATTCCGTGCCCGAGTGCTGGGAAAACTCACCAGCCACGGGCGACTATCTCGAGTTCCCGAAGGGGAAGCGTTCCACCTCATCGACCGCCTCTGACCATGCCGGCGTCGCCTGCGTCCCCGTCCGCGACCTATACGGACGAGCCCTACCCCATCGACGCCATGTTCAACGCCATCCGCCATGAGCTCCGCGCCGCCGCCGTTCCCGACGATGCCCCCGCGATGGCGGCCTATATGCGCCACCGCTTCCCCTTTCTCGGTGTTGCGTCTGTTCCGCGGACAGAGGCCCTTCGCCGCGCCGAAGACCGCGTGGCGGTCGATGCTGCCAGGGCCAACCCGGCCATCAAACCACGGCAACCAAAACGCTCACCCTCCGAAGCGGGCATCGCCGACATCGCCCTTCGCCTCTTCGCTCTGCCTGCACGTGAGTATCACTACGCCGCAACCTGGTTCATCCGCCGTCACCAACGCCGGCTTTCACCAACGTTCCTGCCTACCGCGTGCACGCTGATCACCACCCATTCGTGGTGGGACACCGTCGATGCCCTCGCCACCCATGCCGTGGCGCCGATCCTCCGGCGTTTCCCCGACGAACGATCACTCATGGACGAATGGATCGACGCCGATGACCTTTGGCTGACCCGGACGGCGATCATCCATCAGAACGGGTGGAGATCCGACACCGACGCCGACCGGCTCTTCCGTTATTGCCTCGCTCGCTCCGACCATCGCGACTTCTTTGTCCGCAAAGCGATCGGCTGGGCGCTGCGGGACTATTCCCGGACCGACGAGCACGCGGTACGAGGCTTCGTCCAAGCCCACGACCGCCAACTCTCCGGCCTGTCGAAGTCCGAGGCGCTCAAATGGTTGACCCGGAACGAAGCGAGAAGCGCGGACGCGGCGCGGCACACTGTCCCCCATGACTGACGTGCCCCTCCCCGACGGTACCTACGACGCCTTCGTGGTCGATGCCCGCGTCGAGGACGCCACGGCCACTGCGCCTCGCCGCTCGCACCTGGAACTCACCATCACCGCCGGTGAACACAAAGGAGCGATGATCGATGTCACGGCCGCGGACCTCGCCGGGGAGGAGTTCGACCTACTCGGCATGCCGGCCACACTCACCGTCGACGCCGGCGTGCCATCGGTCCGCATCGACTCCTGACCTACGCTCCCCCAAGCGGCCATCAACGCCACGGAAAATGTGGTGCCGGCGATCGGTCTCATCTGCGGTGACCTCGTCGAACCGTGCTGCAGGCGCAGACCGAGACCGATTTGTTTTCCCCGAGGTTCTACCCGACACGCCAACCCGACACCGACAAGCTCCGCACCGGGGAGCTTGCCGGCACGGCGCCGCCCAAGAGCCCCCTGATCGAGGTGACCGACAAAAAGGTGGCTCGCAACGACGGCAATGCCAAAGGCGGCATCCGAACTCCGCTGGTTGATTTTCCCTTGGCCACGCTCAGCGGTGAGCCGGGCGGGGCAACCTCAGCGATCTGCTCCCTCTTTGGCTTCACCAAGCCGTTCACCGGCGCCTGACTCGCCGCCCTCCACCAGGACCAAGCCGAGGTCAACACACTCGCCGAAACCACGGCCTTCGGCGGCTGAGAACGTGTCGGCGGGCGTACGCTCGGCGATCCATGCGAGACTGATGATGACTCATCACTTGCCCACGGGGGACCCATGCAACGACTCACCGGCCTCGATGCCACGTTCCTCTATATGGAGAGCCCATCGTCGGTGATGCACGTGGCGAACATCATGGTGTTTGACCCCAGCGACGCTCCCAACGGGTTCGGATTCGAGCAGCTCAAGGAGCTCTACCAAAGCCGTCTTCATCTCGCGCCACCATTCCGGCGCCGGTTGGTGGAGGTGCCGTTCGGACTCAACCATCCCGTGTGGATCGAAGATCCCGACTTCGACATCGACTGGCACCTTCGCCACATTGCCGTCCCTCAGCCGGGCACCATGAAGGAACTCACCGAGCTCGTCGGGCATCTCGTCGCAATGCCGCTCGATCGCACCCGACCCCTGTGGGAGACGTGGCTCATCGAGGGGCTCGAAGACGGCCACGTGGCCGTGCTGTCGAAAGTGCACCATGCCGCTATCGACGGCGCGTCGGGCGAAGAGTTGATGGTCGCCCTGCTCGACCTCTCCGCTGAGGGAGACGACAAAGGCGACGCCGTCGATACCTGGGTACCCGAAAAGGTGCCCACCGATACCGAACTTGTCGGCTATGCGTTGGCCTCGTTGGCACAAACCCCGGTGCGGGCCGTAAAGACCGTTCGCCGCACGGTCGAAGCAGCGCTGAAGATCCGATCAAACAATCGACTGCCTGACGTCACGCCACCACCCTCACCATTTAGCGCTCCGCGCACGTCGTTCAATGCGGCCCTCACGCCGCACCGAAGTCTCGGTACCACCACTCTCTCGCTCACCGACGTGAAGATCGTGAAGTCCGCTTTTGGGGTGAAGGTAAACGACGTCATATTGGCACTCTGCTCTGGTGCGTTGCGGCACTACTTCGATACCAAGGGCGAGCACCTCAGTTCGTCGCTCGTGGCGATGGTGCCTATGTCGGTGCGCACTGACGGCCAAAAGGGCGAAATGGGCAACCAGGTGGCCACCGCCTTCGCAACGTTGGCGAGCGACATCGACGATCCGGTCGAACGCCTCCACATCATTCACCAAGGCATGAATGGCGCCAAGGTGCAGCAGGATGCCATCGGTGCCGACACGTTGCAGAACTGGGTCGAGTTCGCCGCTCCCGCGGTGTTCGGGAGCGCCATGCGCATCTATGCCCGCACCCGGATGGCCGATCACCACCGCCCGTTGTTCAATGTCACCATCTCCAACGTGCCCGGCCCCCCGTTCCCGCTATATATGGCTGGCGCCCGCATGGTGGCCAGCTATCCGATCGGCCCAATCTTCGATGGTGGCGGGCTCAACATGACCGTCATGAGCTATCTCGATAGCCTCGACTTTGGTCTGAACGCCTGTCCCGAACTCATCCCCGACATCGACCTCATCGCCGAAGGCCTCGCCGTGGCCCTTGCCGACCTCAAGAAGGCGGCCGACGCCGCGTCCTGAGCGGCCCCGCACCACACGTCTACGTCGTAATGGTCACCGGGCGACGGACGAGGGCATCGCCCGCGCCTTCGATGAGGTGGAACGAAAAGGTGTTCGTCCCCGCAACAAAAAGCTTCTCTGGCAAAATACCGAATACGCCGGCAGCGTCGAGGGGGATCACGCTCACGATCGTGCCGTTAAACACCACGGCGAGATTTCCCTGGGCAGACGCTGGGGTTGCATCGCCTTCGAAGTAGGCGGGAAGCTCCGGGGACGTGGCATCGAGCAGGAACGTGGGCTCGCCCGACAGCAACTTCACCGTGACCTCGGCCGGCGGGCCTTCAGGCAACGCGTCGGCTTGTGCGCCGACAATCCCATAGGGGTCGCCGTACCGGAACATCTTCAACGCGTCGGTGCCACGCGACCACCCGGGCGCTCGAAGGACGGCCTCAAAATTGGGTGCTATCTCGGCGGCGCCATAGTCGGCGAGATCCGAGTCGGGGAGTTGGTTCATGAAATTGGAGCGCACGAGCCGTTGCGTGTCTTGGACGGCGGGTGGCGGTTGACGCAACGAACGTCCTTGCATCTCCCACGGAATGTTGATTCCTTGTACGTCGGCGATCGTCGGGAGGATGTCCATGACCGAAACGGCGCGATCATCGATGCCCGGAGGGAAGTCGGCGCCGCGGATAAACAGCGGGGGCCACAACACCTCCCACGCATTGCCGGTCGTAACCGCCCGGAAGGGCTGCTCAATACGAAAGCTCATGCCATGATCGGCGCTCACCACAATCAGCGCGTTGTCCCAGAGGCCCGAAGCTCGCATATTGGCAATCATCCGACCCAGCTGGGCGTCGACGTACTGCAACTGCAAGAGGTGCCGGAGTTTGGCGGCGTCGGCGGAATAGGGGGTGCCCCAGGTAAACGCAATCGTGCCGCGCATCAGCTCGCCGTTGGGTGCGGTGTAGGTGTGACCGTCGGGGAGGATCTCCCACGGGAAGTGTGGAACCACGAGGTGGGCGTAATCGAGCCGGGGTTGCGCCCGAGGCGCCAGCAGGCTGGCGGCGAAGCTGTCGAGGCGGATCGGCTCGTGGAGTCCCGCGTACTTCACCGCGTCGGTAAAGGTATCGAGATCGGCCTTGGCTTCCCCGGTTCGCTGCTGGCGCAGCCGATCGAACCATCCGTTTGCCGCCGAACGGACCAGCGGAGTTACCCCACCCTCTGCCGTCTCGAAAGGTTCACATACGTCGGGCGGGCAGAGCTGCGTGACACTCTCCTGCACGTTGAGCTCGTGTGAGTTCTGGAGAACGGTGAAGAAGTTGTTCGGGTGCGACCGATAGTCCGGCGCCGGCAAGCCTTCGGGATAACGGCTCGTCATGATGGCGGGCAGCGCAGTGGTGGTGTTCGGTGCCACGGTGGACGTGTTTCGAAACCACTGGCTCTCCGATGCCAGCATCGCAAAGTTCGGGAACGCTTCGGCATCGATTTGCCCGTTGCCGTCGAGCAACGAAGCCAACGGCAGTTCGTCGAGCATGATCCACACGATGTCGGATGGCGTCGCCGCCGCACCTGAGACCGCATTTTTACCGGCGATGCTTGACGTGTCGGTCAACAGCACCGACACGCTCGACGAAAACAGGAACAACATCACGAACGCGACCGGCCCCAAGGACAACAATCGGAGCCAAGAGCGGAAGGCATCAAATCGGAAAAGCACCAGCGCGGTTAGCACTGCGGCCGCCGCGCCGGCGGCGAGCGCCGGCATCAGGCCCAGAGGACCCACCACAACCTGTTCGATGAGTACCCCCATGCCCAACGCGACCGCGAACCGCTGCAACACCTCGGCGGCGCGGCGTGAGACGATGTCGACCACCGACACGATCACCCACAACACGACCGGAACGATGAGCGCAGTGAACGTGGCGAACAGCACCAACTGCGCCCCACCGATGCGTCGCACGATGAACTCGTCGGGATTTTGCCCGTAGAGATTGAGGATCGGTTGGGTGAAGGCCAGACCCCAGATCGCAAACAGCTCCAAGAACCAGTGGGTGCGCCGATTCGTCAGCACCCGACGCACGCGTCCTGCGGACACGTTGTAGGACGCCGGTGCCGCCGGTTGCGGATCGTTGACCACGTCGCGCGTGGGCATCCGGACGGGACGCACCGGACGAGAAGCTGGCTGTGGGCGTCGAGGGCGGGGCGTACCCGGATCGAGAGGCGGCTCAACCGGGGGCGTCACAGGCAGGTCTTGGTCCACCACGCATCAAGCGTCGCGCTTGCCTGCTTGAGCGACTCCTTCTCTGCCGCCGTGGTGGAGTTCGCTACCGACTTGGGAAGGAGATCGTCGAGCACGGCGATCGACGGGGCCAACTCCGGGATCGCCACTTTGGCGGCAGTCGCGGTCGCGTTCGAGGCCCCGATGAAGGCCTGCTGCTTGTCGGGCGTAACGCTGACAGCGCCGAACTGCGCCGACTGAAACTGATACATGGCGCCGCACTCGGGTGTGGCCTTTGCCGTGCTTGGAGGAACGGTGGGAGCCGCGGTGACCACGCCGGGAAGCGGTGCGACGGCGCCGGGAACCAACGTGGTGGAGGGGCCGCTGGCGAGGGTCTTCGGCGGCGTGCCACAGGCTCCCAGCGAGATTGCTCCGACACCGACGAGCACCAAGGCCGAGGCGACCGGTCGACGAAGGTACCGGCGGGCTAGTCGGGGTTGGGTCGGCAGGGGGTGGGCACGATGCTCGGATGGCACGGGAATCAACACGAGAGCTCCCAGGGAGAAAGGACGGTCGGGAGTCGACGATCGTAGTGCGGCGCGCCCCGGGGAACCCGTCACGCCGAGGCCGGGACCACCGCAACGGCAGGTTCGTCGGCGCCTTCGGGAGCACCACCCGTGTGGGCGGGGGGCGAAGGTTCCGGTTTCACCCCGGCTTGCTCCGCCGAGGCCCATTGACGGATGAGCCAATCCTTGGCCCAGGCCACTCCCGCTACAAATCCCACGCTGGCGGCCACCAACATTGCGGTGTCGGCGGCGAGCCGGTACCGATAGATCGCAAAGGCCTGCGCCACCGTGGCCCCTACTGCGGCGATCGTGGCCACGATCGGCGTGAGCGGCAACTTGCGTCGCCACAACGAGTAGAGCCCGAAGGGAAGGCCCACGAGGAATACGTAGTACAGCTGTTGCTGCCACCGGACCCAGCTCTCCCGACGGCCTTCCGCGGCGATGTTGCGGAGCAGGGTGTCGTTCACGTTGTAGACGCCATACATACGACCGACCCGCACCCCCATGATCGACGGGTAGTAGCTGATGTTCTCCCGAATGTAGGCCCGGGCGACGCGGTTGAGGCCAGCGTCGGTGAGTTCACCGTCCTCGGCGATGGCCTGGTTGCTGTAGGCGGCGAGGCACCCAAAGGAATAGAACCCTGCAGCATCGCCATACCAGACGTCGTCGCACGAGTTCAGAGCAAATGCCGTGCCCGTCCCGGCAATCAGAATCGGCTCCGGGAAGCGGTTCAGGTTGTGGGCCACCCACGGCACCATCAAGGCGATACACACCGCACAAGACACGGCACCGAGCGCCACGCGACGCCAAAAACCGACGCCCCGAAAGAACAGCACGAAACCAACGCACATGAACCCCAAGATCAACGCCGCCTCGCCGCGTGTGAGCCACGCCATGCCCGCCGCGGCACCGAGGAACACACTGTTCAGCATGGTCGGCGATCGCCAGAAGCGATACGCGCACAAGAGTGACACGCCGATGAAGGGCAGGAAAAACGACTCCGACATGTACAACGCTTCACTCATCCAGAACCCGGGGTAGATCGCCGCTAATCCCCCCGCCACTCCCGCAGTGATCCGGGGACGACTTCCTCCGAGCCGATGACCGAGCAGTCCGACAAGACCCACCGTAACGATGCCCAGATAGGCCAGCACCGTTCGGTGTTCCTGCACTTCGTCAATGCCAGCGCTGTTCAGAGCGGCCAAGAAGATGATGTAGCCGGGCGGGTGGTCGGCCTTGTCCTGATTCTCGAAGGTGTAGAAATTAAGGACGGTGAAACCCTCGCCGGCGGCCAGGTTCGCCGCCATGTTGTTGTAGTAATAGGCGTCGCCACCGACGGCGTAACACTCGTCGACCCGGGTGCGAGCAGCCGCCTCCTGTGGCGTGCACGGCGGCATCCACACGTTGACGGCCATGAGCCGAATCACCAGGCCCACACCCATCGCGACGTAGATCGGCCAGTACTTCACACCCGCCTTCACCGCCCATTCGAGCAGCCGCACCCCGATCGGCACCGTGTCGGCCAGTCCGTCCACCGAGGGCTCCGAAGCCGCTACGGCCTCCGAGTCGGGGGAATCCGGTGGTTGTTTGGTGGGTGCCGCTGCTACTCGACGAGGCCGGACCGGTCGAGTGGATGGCGCCAGCAAATCGGCAAGCTGCGGTTCATTTTCCTGGGGGGCAACGGACTCGTCGGACATCGAAGGGGGCGCTCCGGGCGCTTCAGGGCGAACCTCGGGACGGGACGCTATTCCGGCCCGTCACCGTAGTTCGTTACGACGCGCCGGGCGGCGGCGGAAGCGGCGGCGGCGGAAGCGGAAGCGACGCAGGCGGAGGCGGAAGCGGCGGCGGAAGCGGATCGAGAGGATCGAACACCGGGAGGTGCCAGAAGTCCTTTCGGTCTTCCCCGACGATCACCGCGTCGGCCGGCGGTGTGTCGCCGGAGTACTGCCACGACGGCGGCGCCAGTGCGTAGCGGTCACCGGGGTCTCCCGCTGGGGGCACCACAGGATCCGCTGATCCCCCGGGATCCGTGACACCAGCGGGATCCGTGACACCAGGCACCGACAACCAGTTGGCGTCGAACGGAACGTCGACGGGGGCAACGTCAGCAACGGGGGCGACGGGGGCGCCAATTCCTGGGTGGTCGGAAACCGGTGCATCGTGGGCTCGTTCAGATGGCGCCTTGGCGCCAACCACCAACGGGCACGTGCACACTTGGCACTTGGTTGCCCGTGCGAAGTTCTCCCATCCGCAGTTCGGGCAGATCAGCTTCTTCCCCTTGCGTGCAGCCACCGCAGTTCCTCTCCAAAGTGGACAACCAGTGAATCGTAGCCATGCCGGCCACCGCTGCGAAGCTTGTCCCTCTCGACGGAGATAGTGGCCGAGACGCGTCCCGTCGGACTTCGGAACGTGCTCTACAGCTTGGAAAAGTGGTGGAGTCCGTCAGTTCGTGGCGCACATCGCCCCATCAGGTCGAGAGCCCGCAGTTCTTTGCTATCCACGCACGCACCTGCTTGCCGGCCTCGTTAACGTTGTCTGGCTGCGTGAAGACGTCCTTGATGGTCACCATTCCCTGCACCGAGTTCGACAACGTCGTAAGCGGGGCCTTCAGTTCATCGGGCGCCAAGACCAACGAGTCGCGGAACTTCGGTTTCACTTCATCCATCAGGCGCGCCCCCTGGACTGGATCAGTCGTCGTGCCGGCCACGAGGAGCGCAGAGAGTGCGTCCGCCATCGTTCGACAGAACGGCGTGTCTAGCGTCGTGCCCGGACCGACAAAACTCAGCCCGGCGACAGTTACCGTCGTCGTTGGCTCGGACGCGCGATCGGCCGCCGAGCACGCGGAGAGCACGCCCGGCACCAGCACGGCAACCGAGGCCGCCGCTCCCCATACTCGCCACCGCACACTCCGTATCGCTGCACGGCCCTTGAGCGGTGGGGGTTGTAGGCGTTGCTGCGCAAGACTTCTCATTCACGAAGTATCGCCGTTCAACGTCTCTCGCTCCAGTCAGTCGCCTCGAGGCATCGTGTGCCGGCGACGCAGGAACTGCTCGCGAGCTATACCTTGCGATAGTTCATCGTGAACAGCCGCCGGCCCACTCCGCCGTTGAAGCTCCCGTGAACGGTTCGGAAGTTCCCCACCACGACGTCTCCAGGCTCAACGTCAATCGTCCAGGAGGGGAGGTCCTCGATCGCCACTCCCAGTTGCTCGGGTACGCCCCCGATATCGGACAGGATGGATCGCAACGTTCTCGCGTAGGGACCGTCCAATTCATTGGTGCCGGGCATCACGCGCAGCGCCCCCGACGAGCCATCCAGAGGGTCAAGGTAGAAATAGAGTTTGACGTGCGACTGCTCGATCGGCGCGCCGAACGCGTCGATATGCCAGTACACGTTGCAGTTGAAGATGTTCCCGTCGCTTTCTGCCCACTCGACTCGGTTCCCGAGAACACTACGCACGATGCCGAGAACGCGTTTGTCGGTGCGAAGCCAGCGCAATCCGTCCGTCCGGTCGATGAAGCCCGGGATGATCAATCGGGACTGATTCTGGAACTCCGGATCGTCGGTGCGGTGGTATGAGTTATCGGCCGCCATCACCACTACCCCTGATGGCGGCCGGAAGGCGTCATTGAACGCCTTCGAGATCTGATCAATCTCGGCTCGAAAAACCCCTCGCAACACGACGAACCCGAAGGTCTCGTAGTGGGCCACCTGCTGCGGAGTGAGATAGCGACGTGCTTGCTTGATGGACTCTTCCGGCAGGTCGGCGGCCTGCGGCTCGGGAGTCTGGTGCGGGTTCATCGACACATCACAAAGGAGAGGGACCCCGGACTGGGAGCGACCACCAAAACGAGATCCGGCAACGTGACCTCGACCGTAGCGCCGTATGCCGGGGAGAATCCAAGGGGCCAAGACCGCGCTCCGCTGTCGTCGATAACGGCCGCCACCGAAACCGGGCGTTCGAAAGAGATTTGGGTTCCTAACGGCTCTCGTAACTCGATCGGCCGATCGTAGGTCACACATGCTGTCTTGGCTGGTACGTCTACTGGGGCGAGACCCAATCGAACCTTGAACGTGGAATCAACCAAGATCGACGGCGGCGGGGGTTCTGGCAAGTACCCGCCTGCCTTAGCGTCGAGAATCCATCCTGTCGTCATCGACACGGCCCCCACAAAAGACTGCGAATCGGGCCGAACCCACCGAGGAACAGTCTTTGTGGCCGGATAGTCAGGCAAGCCGAAAATGAGACGCTGCTGCGCGGGAAATACTGCCACATGAAAAGGCTCGGTCTTAATCGAAGTAGCGTGAAACGGCATAACGAACGCCAAAGGCAGCGCCGCCAGGAACGCGACCTTCCCAAATGCAGTGACGAGGGAGTCCACTGCCAAACCAATCGTCGGTAGGACGAGGAGAAAGC
This sequence comes from Actinomycetes bacterium, assembly GCA_031415655.1. Taxonomy (GTDB): domain Bacteria; phylum Actinomycetota; class Acidimicrobiia; order Acidimicrobiales; family Acidimicrobilacustridaceae; genus JAKOVR01. Next base: position 28,433 of record JANOSD010000207.1, on the reverse strand, counting down.
CAATGTCGGCATACCGACTCGAGGTTGGGCTCGCCTGAATCGCGGCGCGACTGAAACCGGTGGCAAGGAGGAACAGACCCCAAGCCACCAAGAGCGAGACCGCTGGAGCCGCTCGAGTGAAGAACGCACCCAGGCCAATAGTTCGGATGCCCAATCCAACTCCACAGATCACGATCACCGCGATCACGCCGCCGACCATGGTGCTGCCGCCCATCTCGAGAACACTCCCGACGACGGCCTCTCCCACCCACCCAAGAGCGCGTGCTGCCGGCGCTCGGGGCACGCGACTCGCCGGCCGGTACGCCGCGAACCACAGGCCAAACCCCAGCCCGAGGGGGACCGTCTGCACAAACGCCTCACGCCATCGCCGGCGAAGCGCCAGGAAGACGCCTACCGCGATGACGAACACGACGCCGAGGCCGGAACACAGGAGGGCTCCCATTCCCGCCGCCAACGCCGCGAACTGCCGCCGAAGGGTGCTGGGATCCCGTTGCACGAGGAAAAGCTGACCAAGACCGAACGCCATCGATCCAACGAACGTGACCTGGAAAGCCCAAACAATGTTTTCGCTCCCGGGCCCATACAGAATCCAGGAGGCAGCAAACAACGATGACAACCATGGCGACACCCGCATACAGCGGAGGAGTTGACGAACCAGAAGCGCCGTAGCCAGTCGAGCGACGACCACCGGCACCTGATAGGCGGTGTAGTTATGAAGGCCGACCACGTAGTACACGACTCGATAGATTGCATTCGGAAGTGCGGTCAGATGTTCGTTATGGGGACGGAACAGGTCCCGGAAATCGAAGAGGCTTCGAGTTGTGAGCGGGTCCCACTCGTCTCCGAAGAACCACTGGTCGCGCCCAGCAACACCGAGGATGTACGCCCCAGCACCGAGGCAAAACAGCAGGAACAGCACGAGCGCTGCACGTTCCTGGAGCGAACCTGGGCTCGCTGTGGCCAGCCCGCTGTCGTCGTCACCAGCCTCACCCGCCAGAGGTTCCGTCATGCGGTGAAACCCTACAACAGCAGTCGGCGGACCGTGAGGTCACCAACAAGCAAAACGACTGGTGAATGAGTCTGGCTGATGGTCGTTTATGGCGACGCAGACGAGTCGGCGTGGAATACTGGGTGCGATGGAGCTACTCCAGTTCTTCAACCTCGATATCGAACCCACCAATCGCTGCAACGCCAAGTGTTCGTTCTGTCCTCGCGACCAAACCCCCCATCAGGGGTTAATGACCCAGGCCACGTTCGACCAGTCACTCGTTCGGGCATCGGAGTTTCGCATCGTTGCCCAGGAACGGTTCGACCGTGATATCAAAGTGAACCTGTGCGGGCTGGGCGAGCCGCTACTCAACACGCTCACCCCCGGGTTCGTGCACCAGGTCCGTTCGCTCGGGTTGGACTGCTCTCTGTCCTCCAACGCCGCACTTCTCGACGAGCGACGAGCCACCGACTTGCTCGACGCCGGGCTCCAGGCAATCGAGATCAATGTGGGCGACATCGACGATCAGTACGAGGAGATCTACCAGCTTCCGTTCGAACGCACCCGCGACAACATCTTGCGGTTCAAGGAGATGGCTGAGGGTCGGTGCAACGTCCGCATCGTTCTGGTCGACCATCGCCGCGATCCCGTCCACACCGAAGCCGTCGCCAACTACTGGCGAAGCCACGGCATCGACCAGTTTTTCCCGTTCAAAATCATGAACCGAGCTGGTGCGTTGCAGGTGGATTCGATGCAATACAACGGCTCGCCCGACCAGGCGCAGGCCGCCGACATGTTGCGCGAGGCCCAGGTGCGTCCGATCTGTGCCGTACCGTTCGTGTTCCTCTTCGTCGGCTACGACGGGCAGTACTACCTGTGTTGCTCCGATTGGAAGAAGGAAGTTCCGCTCGGAAGTGTGTTCGACGCTTCGTTCGTCGACGTTGCCGAGGCCAAGCTTCGTCATGTCACCAGCCGTCGGCCAATCTGTCACGCCTGCAACCACGACCCCGTGAACTCCATTGCCGATGAGCTGGGTGCAGTGCGCGAGGGTCTCACGACCGAACTCGAGAAGGACATCCATTTCCACACGCTGGTGGGATACGCCAAGGTGGTCGACGTACTGGTGAAAGCACAGGTCGACGCCGAGGTCGACGCCGCGATCTCCGCCTTCCCATCCGGTCCCGAGGTCAACGGTCGGCGGTCACTGATCCCACTACGTACGCTCTGATCCCGCGCCACGGCACCTGACCGGGGGCTCGCAGCACGCGGTACTCCTGCTACCGTCGCCTTCGATTTTCGGGGCCGCTCGGCCTCCCGACCGGGGAACGACTCCTACCTATGTATCCGTTCTGGGATCTTGCCATCCAACCCGTCCTGCGCGCCGTCGAAGCGAAGCGCATCGTGGAGATCGGCGCCCTTCGGGGCGAGACCACCGCCTACATGCTTTCGCAGCTCGGGCCCGATGCCGAACTGCACGTGATCGATCCCGTACCGGCGTTCGATCCTTCCGAACACGAGCTCGAGTTTCCCGGCCGTTACATCTTTCACCGTGACGTGTCCCACAACGCGCTCCCGACGATCCCTCCCGTCGATGTGGCGCTCGTCGACGGCGACCACAACTGGTACACCGTGTATCACGAGCTCCGTCAGCTCGCCGCCGTGTGCGACGAGGCTGGCGCGCCGCTGCCCGTGTTCATCCTCCACGACGTCTGCTGGCCCTATGGTCGGCGCGACCTCTACTACTCGCCGGACCAGATTCCGGAGGAGTTCCGCCAGCCCTACGCCCAGCGCGGCATGATGCCTGGCGCCAGCACTCTCCTGAAGAGCGGCGGCCTGAACCCCACGATGTACAACGCCCTTGAGGAGGGCGGGCCTCGCAATGGGGTGATGACCGGCCTCGACGATTTCGTCGCTGAACGGCCCGAAGACCTGCGGGTGTTGGTGCTGCCCGTGTACTTCGGCCTGGCCATTGTGGCGGACGCCGCACGACTGGAGCGCCAACCGGCCTTGGCGGAACTGCTCGATTGGTTCGAGGGCCAGGAGGGCCAAAAGGCGCTGGCCCTGCTCACGGAGGAAAACCGCCTCCAAGGGTTGCTCGTGCAGCATGGCGTGTTCTTCAACGCCGACAAACGCACCGACAAGGCGGCCAAACGTTACCTCGACCTTCTCAAGGCCTCGTTACTGAACGAGCACTACCTCGAAAACGAACTTCGCATCGATCACCTGGTCAACAAGATCTCGAACGGCTACACGCTGCATTCCGAGAACATGCGCGACCCCTCGCGCCAAATGAAGGACTTCATGCAGCGACTCCAGTCGATGCGGCGGGCCGGCAAGCTCCGTGATCCTGAGGATGAGGTCCACCACTACTTCCCCTACACCAACATGGGACGAGCCCGCCTCGCCGCGTTGCAGGCATGCATGGATACGGTGCGAACCGAGAACGTCCAGGGCGACATCGTGGAGGTCGGTACCGGCCGTGGCGGCGGCGGCATCTTCCTTCGTGGCTACCTCGATGCCTACGAAATGCTCGAATCCACGGTGTGGATTGCCGACGAGTTTCGTGCCTCACCGCCGGGCCAAACCACCGGCGCGTGGGACCAGGAAACCGATGTGATTCCCGGAGGTGGCCCTGGGTTCCCCGACCTCTGGCCCGATCTCAACAACGTACGGGACGGTTTCAAACGCTACGACTTGCTCGACAAACGGGTGCGGTTCGCCCAGGGGCCCGTCGCACAATCGCTCGCCACCGAGCCGATCGGCAAGGTGTCGCTCATTCGCATTGGCGAAGGCATCACCGACGATGCCCGCGTCGCCCTGGATTTGCTCTACCCGAAGCTGGCCGTCGGCGGCTTTGTGGTGATCGACCGCTACAACGCACCTCGGGTGCAGAAAGCGGTCGACGCCTTCCGCTCCGAACACGGCATCGAGGAGCAGCTCGAACGGGTTGACTGGGCCGGCGCTACCTGGCGCAAGACGACGGGAGCAGCCGAGGTCATACAGCCGCGCATCGACCCCGTCACCCGCACGGCAGGGGCACCGCTGGCCCCGAATCCACCATGGATTCCGTGCGCGCTCACGGTTGTGGTGGTCTTCTACAACATGAAACGAGAGGCGGCCCGCACTCTACATTCGCTCTCTCGGGCCTATCAGCAAGGCATCGACGACCTTGACTACGAGGTGATCGTCGTCGAGAACGGCTCGCGGCCCGATCAAGTACTCGGCAAGGACTACGTCAAAAGCTTTGGCCCCCAGTTTCGCTACATCAACATGGGAAGCGACGCTCCGCCGTCACCCATCCCGGCGTTGAATCGCGGCATCAGCGAAGCCCGCGGCGAGCACATCGCGCTAATGATCGACGGTGCCCACGTACTCACCCCTGGCGTGCTCAGGTTCGGCATGTCCGGGCTCACCACCTATGGCAATGCCATCGTGTCCACCCAGCAGTGGTACGTCGGCCCCGGTCAGCAGAACGAGACCATGGTCGATGGTTACGACCAGGCTTCAGAAGACATCCTCTTCGAAAACATCGAGTGGCCCGTCGACGGGTACCAGCTCTTCAACATCGGCCATTTCATCGGGGAGCGCGACTGGTTCGACGGTATGTGGGAAAGTAACTGCCTCTTCGCCCCCCGACAACTGCTCCAACAGGTGGGCGGCTTCGATGAGTCTTTTGCCATGCCGGGGGGCGGGTTTGCCAATCTCGAACTCTACGAGCGGCTCGGGTCCGATCCGAACGTCACCTTCGTCACCATGCTGGGGGAAGGTTCGTTCCATCAGGTGCACGGTGGCACCACCACCAACGTCGACGACATCGCCGAGCGCCACGAGCGGTTGCGGTCGTATTCAGAGCACTTCCAAGACATCCGTGGTCGGGCCTACCGCGGCCACCTGAAGAAGATCTACTACGTCGGGTCGATGACCCAAGACGCGGCACGCACTCGGGCCCGCCGGCGCACGGCGTGGGCGTTTTTCCGCCAAGGCAACGCCTATTCCACCGATGGACCACCGCCGAAACCGGCGCCGATACCCGACGAACTGCGCGATGAGATGATCAGCGCGTACTTCCACTCCTTGCGGTGGCGCAAAACGTCCTGGATGGGCCAAACCCTCCCCAAACTTCCCACCGACCTGTTCGCCCTAGCCGAGATCCTCTACAAGGTCCGGCCAAAGTTTGTGGTCGAAACCGGTACCGGCAACGGCGGTCAGGCATTTTTCTTGGCCACCGTTTTGGACCTCATCGGTGAAGGGACGGTAGTCACTATTTCCTCCAAAACACACGCCAACCGACCTGAACACCCGCGGATCACGTACCTCGAAGGGGTGCCGCAGGATGACGCCACCGTGGCGCAGGTTCGGGCCATCGTGGGTGATGAGCCCAATGCCGTGGTGATCCTCGGGCAACGTCACTCCCCGTCCAAGACCATGGCGGAGTTCCGGGGCTACGGGCCGATGGTGCCGAAAGGGTCATATCTCATTGTCGAGGACACGTTGGTCAATGGGCACCCGGTCTGGACCGATTTCGGTGCGGGGCCATGGGAGGCAGTGAAGGGCATCGTGGAATCGCGAGGCGACTGGGCCTCGGACCTCGCCATGGAAAAATACGCGCTCACGTTTAACCCCAAGGGATTCCTCAAGCGTCTCCGTTGATCGGAACGCCGCCGGCCGACTGCTCGGTCCGGCGGTTGTCCCGGCGTTGTTCCGCACGCTGCTCTCGCGTGTCGGCCAGCGTGACCGACTGGCCGACGTGGTTGCGTGCCTGCGGCCCAACTCGTCCAAGCAGGAGCGCCTGGTTGGACGGAGGTCGATAGAGCGCACCGCATAGGCTTTTGTAGTCGTTTTGCATTGTTTCCCAGCTGACCCGGCCGCTCGTGGCGGCGCCGCCATGGGACTGGTGAAAGGTGCCCTCGCCGAGAAGTAGTACCAGTTCGGCCCCCGGCTCGCTGCATGCCCGGTGGAAAAGATCGTGGTTCACGAGCCCTCCGCCCGGGAGTTCAAACCTCTCGTCGAGCCCGCCGAGTCGTTGCCAGGTTGCTGCGGGTAGGAACAGCGCACTGCTCTCCCCCATTGGGCCGAACCAGCCCCGCGCCGATGAGTCTGCCAGGGTGCTGATCTCGAACAACCGGTGCCCCTCCCGCTCCCACGGCACCGACGCGAGAAGCTCATCCTCGGCGAGTTGCCGTTCGGAAGGGTCATCGTCCGCGGATTGGCGCGTGGTCCCAAGATGCCATCCCAACGACGCCACCACCGGACGATCGGCAACACGAGCCGCCTTCAATGCCATGGCAAGCAGACCCGGCGATGCCATCCGCGCCCCATCGACCACGAGACCCACGAGCGCCCCGACGGCGTCGGCGATGCCTCGGTTGGCGGCGAACGCCGGCGACGCCGGCGCATCGTCGATCCGCAGCAAACGGACGTTGCCAGGCAGCGAGGCGATCTGCGACGGCTCGATAGGAACGGCTGAGCCGTTGTCGACCACCACCACCTCGAAGCGATCTGCTTCGATTCCTTGCTGGTAGCCGGGGGCAAACGTACGCAACGTGCGCGGCAACTCTCGGGCCATGTCGTGGGCCACAACCACGACACTGAGATCCACGTCAGCGCGACGGCTCACCACACGACCGGAATCTGTTCGGCGGGGTAGACCGACGGAGCAAAAAACCACGTCTCGATGGCGTAGCGCGGAACCACATCGTCATCATCAAGGCCCGGCATCGGCGCGGTGCGATGCAGATTCAGATCGTCGAAAAGCAGGGCGTCACCCGGCTCGAAGCTGGGGCGAACAACCCCCGCCGGACCGGCGACACGATCGACCATACCCTGCCCAATGGACCAATCGAACCAAGCGCCGTCGGTGCCGGTCGGGCACACCTCCGGTAGTCGCCGCGAGACGACGTCAAGGCCGGGACAGTTGGTAGCACCGCCGCATGACGACAGTGCCAGCCAGACGTTCATGCTGCGAATGCCGGCGCCGAGAAAGGCGCCGTCCTGATGCCAGTCGCCGCCGCGTGCCATCGCCACCCGGCGAAGGGTGGCCTTTTTCGCCGACAGCACCGGACGCTCACCGAGGTACTCGCGGAGCACCCGCCGTAGCCCCACCGAGCGGAAGGACTCCAGCAGGTCGAACATCGCCCGCGGGGAATCAACGGTCCACATGCCCCCGTTGGTCACCACAAACTTCCGACCACCGGCGTCGAACGGATAGTGGCGTTGGGGACGGAAAGGCGCGAACCAAGGGGCGCCTGATTCCACCGAGTCGACCTCCGTGCCCTCGCATCGATCGAAGGCGGCGAACGCGTGATCAATATCCGTGATGAGGCGATCGACGACTGGCGGGCCAAGCAGGCCCCGCACCAGAAGCGAACCCTGACCGTGGATACTGCGAGCGAGCACCTCGGCCGACAAATGCGCTCCCTCGATTTCCGGGATGCCTTCGCCCCTGTCGGGCACTCCCCCGAAACCCGGATCGTTGGACGACTCCAGAGGCACCGGCGGCCAGGGGCCACCCCGTGGTCCACGAGGGAGTTCCCGGAACGCCCGGTGCCGGGCTTGCACGAGACGCGCCTCGAGCTTCGGGCTCGACTTGCGGCGGTTGGCCTCGTCGAACAACGCGATGGCGTCGAGCCACCGGTGTTCGTTCCACGCGCTCTCGGCGTCGACAATCAGCTGAGCGCGGTCGCTAGTCATGCGTACACGGACATGCTCAGCGCACACCTCAACGGACGATAAGCGGGATGAGCTTTTTCGGCGTCGTCGCCATAGCGTCGAGCCCATCGGTGACGCCCGGCAACAGCTCTTCCAACTTGGTCTCGATCGCCCTGCTCACGGTCATCACCTGGTCGGCAAACGTGTCGAGGTCGCCAACTGCCGCCTCTCCCGCGTCGCGCGCACGGAGTTCGTCGGTGAGATGGTTGAGTGGATCAAGGTTGCAGGTGCGGCAGATCGGATCACGCGTGACGATCCGCTCAAGCTTGGAGCGGGTGACCGACAGGAACGACTCGTCGTCCACATGACCGAGCGGAACGTCTTTTTTCCAGTCGGAGCAGCACAGGTAGTAGTTGCCGTCGAAGCCAATGAAAAGAAAGCCAAACGGAGCGCCGCACAACGGCAGCCCGGGCCGAGCATCGAGCATCGCTTGCGCCTCCGCCAGCTGAGGCAACGCCTCGAACTGCATGTGGTCGACAAAAAGCGCGCCGCCCCGGTTCATGATCGGGAACTCCTGAAAACGGGTAATGCCGTGACCTTGCCAGTACTCCCGCATCGACGCCTGGTGGGCAGCATCTCGCCGGTAGTCGACGAGCACGAGGTAGACCTCACAGCGCCCATCGGCAAGATCGTTGAAACGCAGCACGTTCTCCAGGGTGCGTTCGAACGGCAACTGGTAGACCTCTTCGTAGTCGGCGTCTCGGTCTCCGACATTCAGGAAGATCTTCTGGAGGCCGGCGTCGAGGAGATCGTGGGCTCGTCGTTCATCGAGCAGTGCGCCATTCGAGCTGATGTGCACCGGGAACCCGGCGTCGCGGACTTGGCCCACAAACGCCGCCGCGTGTTTGTTCAGCAAAGGTTCGCCGAGCCCACACAAGCTCACAGCTCCGCTGCCGCCGAGCACGTCTGCCGCCACCTCCCGGTATTCCACCGCGCGTTCGAGCGACTTGGCGAACGTGTCGACGCTCATCAGGCCTTGGTGGGGCGTCTGGTCGCGGGGGCAGAAGTGACACGAGGCGTTACACCGGTTGGTGAGCTCGATGTCGATCGTGAAGGTCATCGGCGGTTCGAAACGGTACGCATCCTGACAATGGTACATTCGCTCACTCACACAATCCGCTCGATCACCGGACCGCACGATCAATCGGCCCATACATCGCCAGGGAGTACCGAGTGCCTACCGCCGCCTCGACCACGTTTTCGCTCACCGCAGCCCAGCGCAACTTCTTCGAGCTCTTCGGATTCCTGCGGCTTCCCGGCTTGTTCGCTCCCGAAATTTCCCGCCTGAACGCCGGTTTTGAGTCCGTCTTTGCCGAGCACCCCACCTGGGACACCAACGTCAGCCTCCATTTCGACGAGCGGCGATCGATTATCCCGTCGTTCATCAGCAAGAGCCCGGACCTGGCTTGGCTGCTCGACGACCCTCGTGTAGTCGGAATCATGACCGATCTCATCGGGGCGCACTACGAATACGCGGAGAGCGACGGCAACTTGTTCTTCTGCGAAACGTCCTGGCACGCCGACACCTACGCCGCGCCACTCGAGCAGTACCACGTGAAGATGTCGTTCTATCTCGATGAGCTTGACGCCGACTCGGGTGCCATCCGCCTGATCCCTGGCTCGAATCACGTAGGCACACGCTTCGCCGACAGCGTGCGCAACGACCTCGCCGACCCCGATCGCATCCACGAGATCTACGGCGTCGATCCACGAGATATCCCGTTCTGGTCGCTGCCGAACGTCCCGGGCGACCTCGTCATGTGGAATTTTCGCACCGTACATTCAAGCTTTCTCGGAGATCGTCGGCGTCGGCTCTTTTCGGTGAACTTCCGCGAACCGTTGGCCGTCCCGGGGTGACGGCGAACACCCAGCAGCCAAGTCGCTGGCCCCGAACCCGGTACGAGTGGCAGGGGTTCACGTCGGCCCCGCGGGTCACCGCCATGCGGCGGCGTCACCCCGACCTCGACCCGATCGGGCGAGCCATGCTGGAGGAGCACCGTTACCGACCGTCGATGTTCGACTTCATGGGTGCAACCGGCGCCAATCCCCACATCCTTACCGACGCCGCCCTCACCTCACACGATGTGGTGATCGATGCCGGAGCATTCGTGGGCGACTGGGCGGCGGCAATGATCGACCGTCATCCCTGCACGATCGTGGCCTACGAGCCGGGGCCGACGTTCTCGACACTGCAGGACCGCTTCGAGCGCATTCCACGCGTCGACTGCCGCCCGTACGGTCTCGGCGCTGCTGATGAGGTGGTAACCATGGCGCTCGCCGGCCCGGGAAGCTCCACCGTCTCTGCCCGGGATGCGGCCTTTGGAAACGTCGACGTGGAATTGCGGGATGCCGCCACCGAGTTCGGTGCGCTCACCGTCCACGGGCGACTGGTGGAAGAGATCGCGCTTCTCAAAGTGAACATTGAAGGCGGGGAGTACGACCTTTTCGACCGCTTGATCGAAACCGGCTGGCTTTCCCGGATTCATACGCTTTCAATTCAATTCCACGAGTGGGTACCCGGCGCCCATCGCCGACGAACGCAGTTGCACCGAGCGTTTGCTCACACCCACGTCCAAGCGTGGGACTACCCCTGGGTGTGGGAGCTCTGGACCCGCCGACGATGAGGGACGGCGTACGATGAGGGAGCTATGAACAACGACTGGGCGTTCCTTCCCATGCGCTCCTCCACCGCGCTGCTCGGAGATCCCGCCGCGCTGCACCGGCGTCTTGCCAAGGACGGCTACCTGTGGCTGGAGCAGGTGCTCGACCCCACGGCGGTGCAGGCGGTCCGTCACGACATCTGCAACGTGCTCCACCACCACGGTTGGATCGCCGGCGGTGATTTCCTTGACGATGCCGTGGCGATCGGGCGACCGGTCGACGAAGGTCACGACGAGTTTGCGGCCTGCTACGACGACGTGCAGAAGCTCGAGTCCTTTCACTGCCTCGCCCATCACCCTTCGCTCACGGAGGTGATGCGCCAGGTCGTAGGTCCCACGGCGTTCCCCCATCCCCTGAAGGTGGCTCGCCTGGCCTTTCCCTCGAACTATGAGGTATCCACCCCTCCCCACCAGGACTACCCCAACAATCAGGGCTCCCCAAACCTCACCGCGGCATGGATTCCGATGGGTGATTGTCCCCGAGAACTCGGTGCCCTCGCGGTACTGCGCGGTTCGCACAATTTTGGCGTGCTCGACCTCGAGATTCACCCCGGCCCGGGGAATCGACAAGCCGTGGTCACCCGAGAGATGCAGGAGAAGTTGCGCTGGGTCACCACCGACTTTCGTGCCGGTGACGTGCTGCTCTTCACCTCGCACACCGTGCACGCCGCGCTCCACAACGCCACGGAGTTCAACATGCGCCTCTCGGTCGACTTTCGTTACCAGCCCGAAGGTGAGCCCCTCACCGACCTCGTGCTCGAACCGCACTTCGGCCGGCTCAACTGGACCGAGATCTATGCGGGTTGGAGCAGCCATGACCTGCGTTACTACTGGGCCGACCTCGACTTCGCCGTCGTCCCGTTCGCGGGCCACGCCGAACGAGCGTGGGACGCCGATACCTCCACCGGGCTCAAAGCAGAGATGGGTGGCATGCAAGACGATGATGTCCTCACGCTCACCGAAGACGATTGGCGCACCATTCTCACGGTCGAGCAGCGAATCGCCCATCGCCACCAACGCCGGATGCAACGGCTCGCCGAACTCCCGACTGAACTCCCGACTGAACGCTCGGATACCACAACATGAGCACCCGACAAGCCCAGATACACGAGTTGACGCGCCGCCATCGGGAGCAACCCGACGACAATCTCGTGCGGGACCTCCTGCAGTTGCGGTACGACGCCTGGCCCGAGATCGCCGCCGATCCGCCGACCGACGTTTGGCCCACGCCCCGTCCCGATCTTTTCGCCGGTGCGGGCATCCCCGATCTCCCCTATGCCAAGCTCACGTCCTACATCCTCGACAGTTGTATTCAGCACCACAACGCCGTGATCGTCCGGGGGTTGCTCGAACCTCACGAGGCCGAATCGCTCAACGCCGACATCGATACAACACTCGATGCCGTCAATATCGCAATGGGACGAGCCCCCGGTGAGGTGCCCCCGGAGTGGTTTACGCCCTATCCGGGGATTGGCCCGAATTTCGAGATCGCCGGCAAGGTATTCCTGCACGACTCCGGCACCGTGTGGACGGGTGAGTCACCCCACACGCTGTGTCATCTCATCGACACGCTCGAAGGACGCGGCCTCGGCACCCTGCTTACCGATTTTCTCGGCGAACGTCCGGCATTGTCGCTCATAAAGTGTGCGATGCGCCGCGTGCCACCCGATGCGCAGGGCGGCTGGCACCAGGACGGCTACGTGCTGGGCAACGACACCCGAGTGCTCAACGTGTGGATCGCCACATCGGCCTGCGGGAGCGATGCACCGGGGCTTGACCTCCTCCCGAGAAAGATGGATACGCTCGCCCCTACGTTCCTTCCGCCGCCGCTCGACTTCTGCGTCAGCGAGGAAACGGTGGCCGAACTCGCACTCGGCCACCCCGTCATCCGTCCGGAGTTCGAAGCTGGCGATGCCATCTTCTTTGATCAACTGCTACTCCATCGGACCGGTAGCGGACCCGATCTCACCCTCCCCCGGTACGGATTCGAGTGTTGGTTCTTTGCCCCATCGACGTTTCCCACCGAGTGGGTGCCGATCGTGTTCTAACTGCGACCAGCCTCGGTTGGTAGTGTCGCACGCTGTGACCGTCACCGATTCCGCCGCGCTCGCCCCTATCGGGGTCACGTTCGCCAGCTTTATGGGCGACGGACTCGGCCCCGGCCTTGATGCCGCCCGCATTGCCGATCGCCTCGGTTACAGCTCGTTTTGGACGGCGGAAATCACGGGTCCGGAAGCGTTCACTACGCTTGCTGCAGTCGGCGCCGTGGCACCTTCGCTGGGCCTCGCCACCGGCGTGCTGGCGATCCAACTCCGCACCCCGCCCCTTGCGGCCATGGGCGCGGCAAGCTTGCAGTCGGTGTTTCCTGACCGAGAGGTGATCCTCGGGCTCGGCATTTCGTCTCCTACCGTTGCCGCTAAATGGCACGGAGGCACCTACAGCGATCGACCGCTCACCCAGATGCGTGAATACCTCACCGTGCTTCGCTCCTGCCTTTCCGGCGAGACGGTAAACTTCGAAGGAGACTTCTACTCGATCTCCCGGTATCGATTGAACGTCCCGCTGCCGGGAAACCGACCAAAGATCATCGTCGGGGCGTTGAACGCCAAGATGCTGCAACTCGCCGGTGAGCTGGCCGATGGCGTTTTGCTCAACTATGTGCCGGCCTCACTCGTACCGTGGTCGATTGAACAGGTGAAGATCGGCCAGGCCCGACGGGAGAATGACGACCCGTTCACCATCTACGCCCATGTACATGTCGGTGTGTGCGACCACGATGCTGGCCTCGAACAGGCCCGCCAAGACCTCTTCTTCTACAGCGTGGTCGATGCCTACGCTCGGAGCTTCAGCCGTGCCGGTTTCGCCGACGAGATTGCCGAGATCCATGCGCGCCATGCCGCCCGAGACCGCGCCGGCGCGCTCGCCGCGGTGAGCGACGCCATGGTCGACGCCATCGAGATCATGGGTGACGCCGACCACGTGCGAAAGGGCATCCAGGAATACCTCGACAACGGCGTCGACGTGCCCGTTGTGATGCCACTCCCGTGGGGCGCAGATCGGGCGCAAATCATCGAGGACACACTCACGGCCGCCGTGGGCGTCGTCTGATCTCGATGACCAACGTGTAGAGTCGCGGCCCTTGACCTTACGCGTGTGGGGTCCCCAACGCTGGCGACATCCGGAGACCCGTCAAACCCGATGAGCACCACCGAGGTCCGTACAGCCGAGCCCACCGAGCCCACCGGGCCCAGCGCAGCGGCGGTCGCCATCGTCCCCAACGATGCGGTCCAACCCCCCCGCAAGTTCAACTACATCCCCGCATTCGACGGGATCCGGGGCTTTGGCGTCGCCTTGATGTTGCTGTGGCATGCCGAAGTCAGTTGGCTGGGCGACGGCGCCCTGTTCACCATCGAGTTCTTCTTTGCCATCAGCGGGTTTCTCATTGCGTCGCTGTTCCTGATCGAGCGCGACAACACCGGCACGATCAGTCTCAAACGTTTCTGGACCCGACGTGCCCGCCGACTTCTTCCGGCCTTCGTAGGTATGTTTTTACTCATAACGGTGTGGGCCGCCATACCAACGGCCAACGGGGGGCCAAGCGGTACCGAGACCCATCAGATGCGTGGGGCCGGCATCGCGTCGGTGGTTTACGTCGAGAACTGGTACTTCATCTTCTCCGACCAGTCCTACTTCGAACGTTTCGATGCTCCGCCGCCCACCGAACACACCTGGTCACTGTCGGTCGAGGAGCAGTTCTACATCCTTGTCGCACTCGCCATGTCCTACGGTCTGGCGAAGTGGAGTTCGCGCAAAAAACGCTGGATTATCATCACCGGCGGTCTCGCCGTGCTCTCCGCTGTCTGGATGGCTTTTCTGGCCCGCATGGGCGCGCTCGTCGCGGAGGGCATGTGGCCGTTCGGGATCGACCCGGCCTCGTTGTCGCCGTTTTGGCAGAAGTTCCTCAACTTCCAAGGCTCTGGCGACCCGTCGCGTATGTACCTCGGCACGGATACACGGCTGCAGGCCTCCCTGGTTGGCGTATGCATGGCGTTCGTGGTCGACCGCATCAACTGGGATCGGGTGAGCGCGGCATGGATACGTTTCTGTGCCGTCGTGGGCATCGGCGGCATGATTGTCATGTGGACCACCGTGCCCAAAAATGTGGTGTGGATCTACTACGGCGGGTTCTTCTTTTCCAACCTGCTCACTTGCCTAATGATCATCGCCTTCATGGCGCCGCGCGACAAGCTCCGCATCGACTCGTTCCCTCGGCGAGGCATGATCGCTGCTGTGGCCGGGGTCATCGCGGTCGGCGTTGCGATCTCGTGGGTCACCCAACCAGCCGACGCCGACGTAAGCACGTTCGTCGTACCGGCCATCCTCACGATCATCGGGGCGGCCGCGGTCGGGTCCCTTCTCGCCGCCAAACGTGATCACATCACCCGTCCGCTGGAAATCAAGCCCCTGATCAAACTTGGCATCTTGTCGTACGGCATGTATGTGTGGCACTACCCCATCTACGTGATGCTCGACGGCAAACGCATCATCCCCCTCGATCAGGGTTGGCAGTTGGCATCGGCTCGTATCGGGATCACCCTGGTTGTTGCGACACTCTCGTACCGCTACTTCGAGAATCCCCTCCGCATCAAGGGCCTTCCCACTCGAGGATTGCAGGTGGTCGCCGGGGTTGTATGCGCCGCCATCTTCGCCAGCTTCCTCGTCATCACCACCATCAACGGCACCGAATCCACCTTTGCGCAACAAGCGACGTATACCTCGGTCGACTGCCGTCGTCCCAATGGACAGGTAGACACGTGTGTCCCCATTTTGTGGGCCGGCGATTCCATGGCCCACGCGATGGGCATCCATGTCAACGCCGAAGGAGCCGATCGGGCCGATGGGTATTTGGGCTACCTCGCCACCACACTCGGATGTGGACTCGTCCGCGCCGACTCAATCATCAACGGAACGATCACCGCGCAGAATCCCATCTGCTACGACTGGCAGACGCTGTGGAAACAACAAATCGTGACGGTCAAGCCTGCCGTGAGCCTGGTGGTGGCGTGGGGTTGGGACATCTACGACCGCCGTGTGCCCGCCGGCCCCGGTGAGTTCACCGAGGTGCTCGTGGGATCCCCGGAGTGGTACGCGCTGGACGAAAGCACGATCCAAGAAGCCATCGACATCCTTGCATCGCAGGGCGGCAAGGTCGCCTTGCTCACGATGCCCTGTATCGACCTCGCCGCGAACACGAAGTCTCACCCCAACAGCCAGGCGGCCGAGCCCCATCGGGTGAAGGCCATCAACACCGCCATTCGCAACGTGGCTGCACGCAATCCCGCCACCACGATGGTGTTCGACATGTTTGCATTCGCCTGCCCTGATGGCGTGAACTACCTCGCCCAGGTCGACGGCATCGACCAGAGCGACGACGGCCTCCACTTCACCCCACCCGGCTCGATTCGGGCCTGGAACTGGTTGAAGCCTCAGCTCGATGTAGCCGTCGGAAAGGCTCCGGCCGGATCGTGACCGAACGAGTCCCCACCACCATCGCTGACTTCCCCGATCAGGAGGTGCTCGATCGGGCCGCCCAGATCTACTGGGACGGACGGAGCTGGACCGGGCGCCGCTGGGCCGGTGTGTGGGGAATCAAAAACCCCTTCGACTTGTGGGCCATGCAGGAGATCATCACCGAGGTCCGGCCGGACCTCATCATCGAGTGCGGCTCGCTCTACGGCGCCAGCGCGGTGATGTGGTCGATGATCCTCGAACAGCTCGGAAACGGACGGGTGCTCGCCATCGACATCGCCGATCAGTTCGATGATGCACGAGCCCTGCCCGCCGCTCACCGGATCGACTTTCTGATCGGCTCGTCCGTCGACCCCGCGACCGTCGCCGAGGCGAGCCGGCGCGCCAGTGACGCCGAACGGGTGATGGTGGTGCTCGACTCCGACCACTCCCGTGCCCACGTGCTCGCCGAACTCGAAGCGTACGGTCCCCTCGTCACGCCCGGGTCGTATCTGGTGGTTGAAGACGGCCATGTGAACGGCCACCCGGTGCAGGAGTTCGGGCTTGGGTCCGACGGCGGCCCGTTCGAGGCGGTCACGGAGTTTCTCGCCTCCCACCCAGAGTTCTCCGCCGACCGCTCACGCGAAGGACTCATCACCTGGAGCCCACACGGCTACCTTCGGCTGGCCTGACCGTCGAGCGCTGAAGCGACGAGCTACCTGGAGTCGGGCCAAGGAAGCCTGAACCCCGACACCCACATAGCTGCGCACGCAGCTTTCCCCCGCCTGCACATTCCCTGCACGGCACGCGACGGCCGGTATCGCGAGAGACGAAACCCGCCCGCATCCGATGGTGCGCCGAAGAGTCGTAGTAGTGGTTCGGACATCGCCCGAAATGGAACACGGCCGATCTCGAATCTGGTTTCATGCTCGAAGCGACACTCCCTGTAAACGGCCCACCCACCGGGGTCAGACCCGGGTCAAAGGCCCCAGGAGAAGCCGCCGACCGCCGCGGTGACCCTTGAGACTTGGGGCCTGGGCATATCCCGTCTCGCCCCGAAACCGGCACCTGGTTCGCCTGATCTCGAAGGTCATGGCCGGCATCCATCAGGTGGCGGTGAACCGACCGCGCCGTCAACTCGCTCGGAGGGTGGGGCGGCTCACGGCAGACTCCAATTCCCAGTCCGTGATCCGGTACTGCTCAACGCTGTGGCCCATTTCAGAGACGGCCACGCCATTCGGATCATCGATAGTGAGACGGGCGGGAGCGAAGGCCGCGAGGTCAGGAAGGTCCGCCTCCCAGCCCGCTGCGTCACGGCCTCGGCGAAGCGTTGCCATTTGCCGGTACCAAGCGGGGTAGTCGTGGTCGAGCTCAATGGTGAACGGGTAGCTGCGGTCGCGGGACGGCCAGAGCGCATGCTGGACTTGCAAGGTAGTTGCTGTGGCGGAGTCGTCCGGGACGTCGAACACCGCCAACAGAGCGTCACGCAGCTCATCACGCGCCCATGCCCACGAACCCGGGGGTACCAGCGTGTCGACGAGAGGGCCGAGCAGGAGGTCGAGTGCAGGCCAGCGCCCCGGTGTGTCAGCCACCGCTCCGTCGAGTTCCACGAGGAAGTCGATCTCGTGGACCGCTCTCCGGTGCCGAACTAGTCGGCTTACGTAGCGGAAGATGCCGAAATGCTCGCTGAGGATGTACAGCCTTCGGGCCCGCTCCATCTGGTCGTATTCGTCTCGGGTGAAAGATTTCGTGGCGACCACGAGTGGAAGGACGGTCGGTCGGTCCGACGGCGCCCACGAATCAGAAATGGGCGCCAACGTCTCGATGCCGTGTTCCTCCCGGTAGGCGGGCTCGTTCATGGGGCTGTTTACGAGCAGCTGTGTGGGGTGGATCCTGGCCTGGGCCCCTCGCTCGATGGTCATTTGCAAATCCAGGAGGAACGAGCGGAGCGTGGAGCCGGGCAGACCCATCATGATGTCGTTGCAGAGCGGGAGGTCGCTAACGCGAAACTCATCGGCGAGTTCGAAGTATTTTTCGGTCTTGATGTTCGACCGCCGAATCGCGACAAGCGTGTCGGGGTCGACGGTCTGCAGCGATAGCAGTCCCTCGCACGTGATTCCGGCATCGGCGAGCTTGGTAACGATCTGGCGAAGGTGCTTGACAGTATTTTTGGCGTAGTTGGTGGCAAACACCTGGGGAAAGCCGAACTGGGCCTTCAGCGCGATCACCTTGTCCGTGATTTCGACGTCGCGATCGAAGATGCCGAAGTTGGCGTCGGCGAGGAAGATCGTTTCGACGTGGTTGCGTGCGCACCACTCCAACTCCTCGAACACCCGCTCGAGGTCGAACTTGCGGATGCGGGACATCGTGGCGGATCCCCAGTCACAGAAGGTGCATCCGTAAGGGCAACCTCGGTTGGTCTCCACCACTGCCATCTTCAGCCCACCAATTCCCCAACTGTCGAACAGCCCGGCGAGGTATGGGGACGGCAGCCCATCGAGGTCTTGCACCCGGTCTCGGGATGGGCCGGTGGTCACCTCGTCGTCGACGCGCACGCTGGTTCCGGGTACTCCGGCGAATCTGGCTCGGTTCGGCGGCGCGTCGAAGTCGTGGGCGGCAAGCACGCGCATGAGGTCTGCAAACGTGTCTTCACCCTCGCCGTGAACCAGGACATCAACGGAAGGATTGACCGTGAGGTAGGCACACACGTCGGCGGGAAACTTCGGTGCGTCGGGCCCTCCGACGACTACGAGGTTGCGCTCGTCGTGCGCCTTCACTCTTTGGATCAGGGCAAGGTTCGTCTGGTGGTTCCACACATAGTGGGAGAACAGGTAGATGCCGGGTCGGTCGCTGCTGGTCAGGGCAGGTACGACCTGATTGGCCCAGTCCGGCACGAAGTCGAACCGTTCCCGAATCGCAGGATCGGGGTCGACTTTTGCGCGGGCCATCATCATGCCGAGGGACAACATCGGCCCGAAATTGGGGTTCACCGGGACGACGCGAACCTTGTTGCGGTTCTCCGCGGCTGGCAGCGTCTCGAGCCAGGCGCGCGTAGATTGGATCCCTGCCCCGAGCCGCGGCCCTTCGCGTTGGAGCAAAATAGTGGTGGCATCGCCCCCCCCGCCTTTGAGCGCAGGGCGGACCCAACCCCGCGTGCGCAGGTCGCCCAATAGCGCGACGATCCGCTCCGCCGGGGGAGCCGTCAGCGGGTCGAGCGAATCGAGAACGTCGATGATCGCGACCCCCTTTCGGAACTCGCACAGCACCGCGAGTTCGTCGGCGGAAACCCGTACGATGACTCCGCCGTCCGCGTCCAGGATTTCGAATCCGATCGCCGTAGCCATGACGACGAGTGGGGTCGCCAAGACGAGTACGTCGTTCATCGCCGTCTCGGGCGCCTCGCTGGGGTCGATCGGTGGTTTGGGGGCCGTTCGGATCCCTCCGTAGGGCTCAAAGCCGCCTCTTATGCGAATCGCTTCCACCAGAGCTGCCGGCGCATCGGAATTCGCTTCACCTCGCGCGACGGCCTCCAGCGTTCGCAGGTCGGAGACCGAAAGTGAGTACGCAGCACTGTCCGCCAGTTTTGGCAACTCAAGGCCATTCGGGCGAATGAAGACCGCAAACGGTCGGCGGATCACGGCATCGCTCCCCGGCAGCTCAGGTCCGCTGCGACGGCTCAGTGGAGATGCCGTGCCCCGTAAGTTGTCCGAGGGCCGACTGTTGCCTGGACAGGCTGCGCATCATGGGTGGTGAGACTAGCGCCATTGAAGCAACCTGCGCGTATTGGGAATTCTACTGTCGAACATTCTGTCCCTAGAATGTCTCACTACTCGCATTCGTCTACGATAATCTCGCTCAACTTGCACATCATGAAACTCTGCGCCTCATAGTCACCCTCAACCAAGTTCACGGGAGACGGGGGCGAAACAGTTCCTCGATTGTGCCAGACTTGTACCGCGAGCTGGTCGCAGCCGCTCAAGAAGCCTGGTTGTAAACACACTTGTTGGAATTGAGGCAGGTCGTCGTCGCCACTGCCATTGGTTACGGCCGAATTGACCTCCGCAGTAGCGACTGGGACAAAGCTCCCTCCCGTACCGGCCACCACTCTTACTGCTCGGCGGTGGGGCTCCCAACTATTGTCGTTTTCCCAAGCCACCTCCACAATCAGCGCCCAAAGCCCATAATGCAACGAATCAAAGTTCCAGATCGTGTTGCCTGATGAGAGCGTGGGCTTCGTTTCACACGGGACATTGACGATCTCTGACGGCCACGCCACGTAGGTCCAGTTCCGAGTTGGGATCGCTATCGTTGCGTTCGTATTCAGCGCCCAGATATACGGATTCTGTGTTGTCGCTTCCGCTGGGCTGGGTAGGAGCAATGGCGTTCCAACTCCCGCCGCAACTCCAACCGCGCCCAGCCTGAACAGCTCACGTCGTTCCACCGTTCACCTCCGAATCAAGTGGCTTTAACCGTACCGCGGACTGGGACGGAGCGCAAGCAAAACCTGGCGGGTGGGAGTTGGCCCCAGGGCTGTGCGGTCGGAAACTCAAACCGCACGAGCCTCGTTGCGGATCGCCATTCGGGGACGAGCCACCGGTGAGCCGAGCTCCCAACTGGCGAACCGGAAGCTGAGTACCGACACCGGCTGACCCATCGCTTCCACACAGATGTTCTCGGGATCATCCACCACGAAGGTGGCCGGACCGAATGACCGGAGGGGTGGTACCACGGTCTCCCAGTCGGCCCGGCGATCGGCTTCGCGGGCGTCGACCAGTTGGGCATGCCATGCGGCGAAGTCGTGGTCGAGGTTCAGCACTTCGGGGAAGGTTCGGCCGCCGGACGGAAGTAGGGCGTGCTGGACGGCGAGGGCAGTGGCGAGCGCCGAATCGTCGGCCACCCCCATCTCCTCAACGATGAAGTCGTGCAACTCGTCGATGAACAGCCGCCAGGAAAGCGGAGGGACCATGACGTCGGGAAGGGCTCGCAGGGCCACCGAGAGCAGCGGCCAACGCTCGGGATGGTCGAGGGCGGCGTCCGAGATCCGTTCGTAAAAGTCGAGCTCCCGGTGCCCCGTCTCGGCCCGGACGTATTTCGCCAACTGGCGCATCAGCCCGAACATGTCGGCCATGATGAACACTCTGGCAACGCGGTTCATCTGCTGCCATTGCGTCTCGGAGAACGTGGCGGTCTCATGCACGTACTCGCCATGGATCGCCGAGATGCCGTGTTCGAGCCGGTAGGCGGGATCATTCATCGGGCTATTGGGCAACAACTGGGTGGAGTGCACTCGAGCCCGCACATCGCGGTTGATGCACTCCTGGATGTCGTAGCGGAACCCTTCGGGCGTGGCGCCGGGCAGCCCCATCATGAGGTCGACGGCGAGCGGAAGGTTGTTGCGGCGGAACTCTTCGGCGAGCTCGTTGTACTTCTCCACTTTGATGTTTTTGCGCCGGATGGTGAGCAAGGTGTCGGCGTCCATCGACTGCAACGACACCACGCCTTCCGCCAAGATGCCGCCCTCCGCAAACACCTCGATGATCCGGCGAAGGTGTTTCACCGTGTTCTTGGCGTAGTTGGTGCCTACCATCTGCGGGAAGCCATACGTGGCCTTCAGTTCCGCCACCTTCTCGGCGATCTCTACGTCTCGCTCGAACACGCCGAAGTTGGCGTCAGCGATCGACACGCTGTGGATCTTGTTCTTGGCGCACCACTCGAGTTCGCCAAACACCCGCTCCATACTGAACTTCCGGATACGAGAGAGGGTGGCCGAACCCCAGTCGCAGAATGTGCAGCCATACGGGCACCCTCGGTTGGTCTCCAGCACCATCGATCCGGTGGGACCGGCGGCGAACCCGTCGAAGAGCCCGGTGAGCAAGGGCGACGGAATCATGTCGAGGTCGGCGATGCGATCGCGGTCGGGTGTATGGATGATCCGCCCATCGACCGATCGGTAGGAGAGGCCCTTCACGTCGGACAGCGCCGAAAGGTCCGGCGGATCGCTCTCGACCCGCCCATCGAGCGCTTCGAGCAGCTCGGCGAAGGTCTCTTCGCCCTCACCCCGCACCGTGATATCCACATCGGCGAACAACGCGAAATGCTCTTCACAGTCGCCCTGGTACTTCGGGGTGTTCGGGCCGCCGTGCACCGTGACGTTGGCCGGATTGATCCGCTTGACCATGGCCGACAGCTCGTGTTGCCGTGGGTGGTTCCAGAAGTAGTTCGAGAACAGAAAGATCGAGGGTTCCTCAGCCAGCTCGGCGAGGTGATGCTCCTCGAAGAACCACCGGGGATGGAAGCGGTAGGTGTGGTCGAGCATGCCACCCTTGTGGGCTCGGGCATGGGCCACCACCATCCCGAGGGCCAGCGGCGGGAGGGCCCAGTTGGTGTCGACCGGCACCACGCGGGGGCGCAGCCGCACCGGAGGGCCGCCCTTCTTGGCGGCACGAGCGGCGGCACGAGCCGAGACGAGGTCGGATCGATTGGCGGTGCGCACGGCGTGATCGAACGCCACCGTAATGCGATGCTGCTGCGACAGCGCCTCCCGGAAGGCTTCGAAATTCCGTGCTTCGCGGGTGTCGGCCGGATGTTCGGGGTCGAATGGCCGCACCAGGCCCGTGGCTCGCGCCCGCCGTGTGAGCTCGTTGAACTCGTCGTTGGAAAGCGAAGCCGACTCGGCGTGCTCCACGTGCAAGCGAAACGCCGCCTCCGTGGTGCATGGCGCCCGGAAATGATGGATGGCGTTGAGCTCTCGCGGCGTGAGCCGAAGTGCAACCTGCCCGTCGGGCTGGAGGAGATCGAACCCGCGAGCCCCTGGCCGAAGGAACACCGGGGTGAACATCACCAACACCACGTCGGGATCGTGCGGAACATC
This sequence comes from Actinomycetes bacterium, assembly GCA_031415655.1. Lineage (GTDB taxonomy): Bacteria > Actinomycetota > Acidimicrobiia > Acidimicrobiales > Acidimicrobilacustridaceae > JAKOVR01. The sequence continues at coordinate 5,698 of JANOSD010000207.1, read as the reverse complement.
CGACACGTCGATCAGGAGGGGATCGTCGTGGCGAACCGCCCTGCTCGCCTCGCCATTGTCGGTGAGCAGTCCTCGTACCCGAAGGGCGTCGAGCAGCGATTCCACCCCCGGCTTGTCGAGCACCCCGGCGGGACCGCCGCACAACGAGGTGATCACGCGCAGCGCTCGAAGGTCGAGCGGGATTTCTTCCTCGTTGGTGTAGCGCGGAATCACCGGACCACCGCTACCCACCGTGACCAGGAGGGCGCGTGAGGCGCGAACCGATACGTCGACGATTGTCACGGCATCTTCCTTGCGAGCGCGTTGGGGACCGGTGCACTCTACTCGCGGCACGACCTCGGGCCGTTCGTCCGCTCCTCGGGGCTCGTTGAACACCGAACCCCACCTATACTCCTCGCCATGTCTTGCCCTGACAGGAGTGCAGGTTGTCCATGATCGCGGAGGCTCGCGCCCACGCCGCCGTCGGGCTCGCCCCCACCCTTGTGCTGTGCCTGCATCGTGATGGATGTTTCATCCATATCGGGCCGGATCAGCCGATCCTCGGGCTCGGTCCGGCGCAGCTCGTGCTCCTCGCCCGCCTCGGCCGCGCCGAACCGGCGCCGTTGGGCCACGTGGTCAAACAGGTGGCCGATGCCAGCGGCCTTCCCGCCGATCAGTTGTGGCCGTTCACCGAGGAGCTCCGGCTTCGCGGGCTCTTGATCGACGATCGTGACGCCGTTGAGTTGCGCGCCGTCCCCGTACAGGCCGTCCCCGTACAGGCCATCCCCGGACAGGCCATCCCCCGCAAAACCGTGGCGCCGTCGAGTCCGAGCGTCGAGGTGATGGTTTGTACACCCGTCTTCCTGCGTCTGCACGACGGCGCGTTCGAGCACCTCGATCACCAAGGCTCTGTGTTGTTGCGGCTCGAAGCCCGCGAACTCGCTGCTGCCTGTGCCCTTACCCGACCCACCACGCTTGCCGCCGGACTCGATCGCCACCAGGCCATGGCGGGCCCACTGGCGCTGGGAGACGCACAATTCCACGACCTTGTCGGTCGGTTGCTCGCCACGGGCTTTGCCCAGGAGGTGGAGCCCTCGCATATGGACTATTCCGGCCGGGGTCGCCTGCAACTCGAAATCCAAATGGACCTCGACCGTAAGGCCGAGGTGGCCAAGATCATGGACGCGGAGACCGCCCGTTTCCATGCCGCCGAAAAGCATCGGGCATCGAAAACCGGGGTCACCCGACCGAAGATCATTCCGGTCGAGTTCAATTGGCGAATCGTGCCGCTCAACCTCGGGATGCTGATTGCCTACGCCAAGGCGCACGCCGAAGGGCAACTCGACGAGGCCTACGGCTTCAACTTGAGCTGGCTCACCGATGCCACCTCGATGGGCTGGACCGCCCACGATCCGGCGATCTTCCTCTTCCCGAACTATCTCTGGTCGAGCCCGCAGAACATGGCGCTCTCGGCCCAACTCAAGGTGCTCAATCCGGCCAACATCACCATCCATGGTGGCCCCAATACGCCCAAATACGAGGCCGATGTCGAGGTGTTCTTTGCCGAACATCCCCATGTCGACATTGCCGTGCGCGGTGAAGGGGAAGCCACCTTCGCCCACCTTCTCGAGGCGTTGATCGGGCACCGATTCGACGGCCCACCCGATCTCTCCATCTTGGCCGACGTTCCGGGTCTCTCGTATCGAGCGCCCGATGGTCAGTCGGTGCGCACCGCCGACCGCGACCGCATCGAGGACCTCGACACCATCCCGTCGCCTTACCTCACCGGCTTGTTCGACAGCTACGGCGTGGGCCACCTCAAGTCGGCGATCCTCGAGACCAACCGCGGATGCCCGTACGGCTGCACGTTCTGCGACTGGGGTTCCGCCACGCTGAGCCGAATCCGCAAGTTCGACATGGACCGCGTACTGGCGGAGCTCGACTGGTGCGGCGCGAACGAGGTCAACCAGGTGTCGTTCGCCGACGCCAACATGGGCATCTTCGAACGCGATGTTGCCATCGCCGAGAAGATCGCCGCCCTCCACGTCGCCACGGGTTACCCCAAACGATTTGGTTCCAACTACGCCAAGAACACGGCGAAACACTTGGCGAAAATCATCGGCACCCTAACGGGTGCCGGGGTCTTCACCGACGGAACCCTGTCGTTGCAAACCATGGACGGCTCCACGTTGAGTGCGGTGAAACGATCAAACATCAAGGTCGAGAAGTACGACACGCTGGCGGCCGAGTTCCGCAAAGCGAAGCTCCCCTTGCTCGTCGACCTCATGATTGGGCTCCCCGGCGCCACCGTCGACTCCTTCCGCCAAGATCTCCAGGAGTGCATTGACCGCGAGGTCACCGCCAAGATCTTCCCCACCCAGCTGCTCGTGAACAGTCCGATGAATGATCCGGCGTATCGGGCCGAGCACAAGATCGAAGCAAAACCGGGCGGGCTGCTGCTCTCTGCCGCCACCTATACCCGCGCCGATCACGACGAAATGCTTCGTATGCGGCGCATGTACCTGCTGTGCGAACGGTACGGCGTGCTTCGCCAAGTCGCCCGCTACGTGCGCCAGGCCACCGGCATCGGGGAAGCCACCCTCTTCGACCGAATTCGTCATGGGGTGCATGCCCAACCCCATCGCTGGCCGGCGATCACCTTCACGCTGGCATCGGTCCCCGACATCCTCGTCCCTCCGGTGAGCTGGCGTCTGTTCATCGACGACGTCCACCATTTCATGGTCGAGCAGTGCGGGGTCGCCGACGATTCTGCCCTTGCCACCGTGCTCGCCGTGCAACATGGCGTCCTCCCCGCCCGGGACCGCACCTACCCTCTCGTGCTCGACCTCCCCCACGACTACGCCGCCTGGCACGCCGCCATCGTCACCGCCAAACATGAAGCCCACTACCGCGACTGGCCCGAGCTGGTGCCACCCCTCGCTTCGCTTCCCCCGGCTCAGTTCGTGATCGACGACACCCACCACATCTCCGAGTTCATCGGATCGTCGATCGAATGGACCACCGACGAGGGCTGGGAGCTCGACACCTCAATCGCCCGGCCGATGAACCGGATGCACGAAGCGGTCTGAGTTGCCAGCACCAACCAATCCGGTCGAGGCCGGAGATTCCGCCACCCGATCCGGCGATCCCTTGCCGGTGGGGGTGGGTGGCTCCACCGAAATTCGCACATCACGGGTGCCTGCGCTGGTCTTCGGTGTCTACGCCGTCGTCGCCGTACCAATCATCATGGTATGGCTCGGTCGATATCACTGGTTCCTTCGCGATGAATGGGAATTTCTGGCCGGCCGAAGCCTTTCCGATCCGTCTTCACTCATGCGCCCCTACGGTGAACACTGGGTCGTTGTGCCCTCGATCTTCTACCGAATCAACTGGCAGCTGTTCGGCGTGAATACCTACGCGCCCTATCAGTTTCTTGCCGTCGTGTCTCACGTCGGGTCGGCAGCGATGCTTCGAGTCCTTATGCGCCGCCAGGGGGTACAGCCCTGGGTCGCTACGACCGCGGCGGCGGCGTTCGTGCTGTTCGGGGCCGGATCCCAGAACATCGTTTGGGGATTCCAGGCGGGGATGACCGGATCGATCTTCCTCGGGTTGGCGCAGCTGGTATTGGCCGATCACGATGGCCCGATCAATCGACGCGATCTTGGTGCCGTGGTGCTGGGCGTACTCGCCGTATCGAGTTCTGCGGTCGGCGTCGTCTTTGTGGGCGTCACCGCCGCCGCCATCTTCCTTCGGCGCGGTTGGCGGCCTGCGGCGATCCAGGGCGGTCCCCCGCTGGCAATCTTTGCCGTCTGGTACCTGTGGTCCGCTCCGTTTCGTGCTGGCGGGATGGGCCGACCGGCACCCGAGGTCATGCTCGACTGGACCCGCACCGGCATCGTTGGCACGTTCAGCGCACTCGGCCAGCAGTCATGGATCGCCGCCGGTCTCGCCGTTCTTCTCGTGATCGGCCTGCCGCTCGCATGGTGGCCGCTTCGAGGTCGCACACTCCTCCGTGCCGCGGCCATCCCGATACTGCTCCTGGGGGCGATGGTCGGCTTCAACGTGATTACGGCCGCCAGCCGCGGGGTGTTCGGAGCGCAGTTCGCCCTGCAGAGTCGCTATCTGCACACCAACGCCGCGTTCCTGCTCGTCCCCCTTGCGGTGGCCGGCGATGCCATCGCCCGCGCCATAAACCAAGCGGCAGGCCGACGGGTGCCGCGCCTGTCGTGGATCGGCACCGCAGCGGTTTTGGCCTTGTTCTTGCTGCCGATCCCGGGCAACGTCGCCGCCTTCGACAAGACCGGGCAGGTGTTCGGCCCCGGCTACTTCGATCAGCAGCGCGCCCTCGTCATCGCACTCGCACGCTCACCATTGGTCGACCAGGTCTCGAAGGACATCGTGCCCATCCACGACCCCTACGGCGGCGACAAGATCACCGCGGGATGGCTCGCTGCCGGTGCCCGCGACGGCTTGATCCCGACCGGGAGCCAACCGTCGGCAGCCCTCACTGCCGAAGTTACCGTTCGGCTCAGCGTGCGCCAGTCGATCGGCGATCCGCTCACCACCAACTGTCAAACCGTGGAGCGATTCGTCGATCTCAAACCCACCAAGGGCCAGCGTTACTCGATCCGCACTTCGGTGACGATCGCCGCGCTCACTGACGGCAAGACGGTTGGATCGCCGGTCCCCTTCGATGTGCAGAACGGCTACAACCTCGGGGTCGAGGTCGACGGGCTCCATCTCCGCATCGCTGCGGTCGCCGCCCCTCCCGGCCTGACGGCGGCCCCGTCCTTTTCGCTGTGCGCCGCATGACCGCCAAACGTTCCGTCCCCTTCAACGACCTCGGCCGTCAACGGGCCTGGGCGGGCCAGGCGATCGACGAGGCCGTGACCCGGGTGGTGTCGTCCGGGTGGTACCTCGCCGGCAACGAGGTGAGCGAGTTCGAACGGTCCTTCGCCGAGTTCTGCGGCGCCCACGAATGTGTGGGCGTGGGGAGCGGCACCGATGCGCTGGAGTTGGCACTACGCGCCACCGGGGTGACCGCCGGTGCCGAGGTCGTCATGGCCGCCAACGCTGGCGGCTATGCCGCCCTCGCCTGCATCGCCGCCGGAGGCAGTCCGGTCTTTGCGGAAGTCGACCCCCGCAGCTTGTCCCTCGATCCCACGGCCGCGGCGGCCGCGGTCACCCCGCAAACGGTGGCCGTAGTCATCACCCATCTCTACGGCATTGCCGCCGACGTCGCCGCCTTGCGCGCCGCAATTCCCTCGGGCCTGCCGATCATCGAAGACGGTTCGCAGGCCCATGGCGCCGCCCGAGATGGCCGCACCGTAGGTGCCATGGCCGACCTTGCCGCCTTCAGCTTCTACCCCACAAAAAACCTCGGCGCGCTTGGCGACGCCGGCGCGGTGACGGGCACGAACCCCGATCTTCTCCAACTGGTCCGGCGGCTTCATCAATACGGGTGGACAGAGCGCTATTTCGCCGCCGACCCCCCCGGCCGCAACAGTCGTCTCGACGAGATCCAAGCGGCCGTTTTGCGGGTGAAACTCGGTTTCCTCCCGGCTCGAAACAACGAACGTGTGGCGATAGCTGACCGTTGGGCCGACGCCGCTCCGTGGCCGTCGGTACATCGAACCGCGGGCGCCGCCGCTGGTGGTTACGTGGGCCACCTTCACGTGGTGCGGCCCGAAAATCGATCAGCGGCGGCGGCGGCGTTGCA
>JANOSD010000206.1:0-16985 GCA_031415655.1 Actinomycetes bacterium | reverse complement strand
AGCCGCCGAAACCTGGATCCAAGTCGCCGCCATCTCCACCATGATCAACCGGCTCGCCCCCAAAAAAGGCACCCCACAAGCACTCACCTGGGCAACCTGACTTCCCGGACACCCACTAAGGGACCGCCCGAGAATTACTTGGGTGTTTCAACGGCCGGATGTCACCGCCCCCGACTCGCCGAAACACTTCCCGATGGCGCAACTACGTATCGGGCGGACCCTTAGGTCCGTCGTTTCCGGAGACAACGGATGCAACTCGTGACCGACGCCCGCTGGATCACGGAATCCGATGTAGTCGACCTGCTCGACCTGCCGACGGCGATCGTCGCCCTGCGGCGCGGGCTCATGGCTTTCTCCGACCACCGCGCCGCCACCCTCGCAGAGTCGCACCTCGCCACACCTGATGGCGCAACCGTGCACACGCTTGGCGGGTGGCTGGCCCTCGGGCCTGGCCATGGCCTCGTGGGAACCAAATCCTGGTCCCACACCACCAAAGGCGCCTCACCGCTGCTCTCCGTCTGGTCGTCCACCGACGGTTCCCTTCTCGCCGTGATCGAAGCCTTCGCGTTGGGCCTGTTGCGCACGGCCGCCACCACCGGTGTCGCCACCGGTGCCTTGGCCCCAATCGAAGCAACGGTGGGAGCCTTGGTCGGTACCGGCAAACAATCGATCGGTCAGGCCGCGGCCATGTGCGCAGCTCGCTCTCTTCACGAACTCCGGGTGTTCAGCCCCGATTCGGCGCGCTGCGCCGCGTTCCCCGACCGCCTGATCCACGCCGGCATCGACGTTCGTGTGGTGCTGGCCGATTCCGTGGCCGCCGCAGTTGATGGCGCCCAGATCATCACCATGGCAACACGCGCGTCCGAGCCAGTTCTGCACGCCCCGATGGTCACGGCCAACGCCCACGTCAATGCCATCGGGGCCATCACCCCGGAACGAGCCGAGATGGCGCCGGATCTCGTCGCCGTCGCCTCGATGGTGGTGTCCGACAATCCAGAAGCCGCCCGCCTTCTCGCTTCTCGAGAACTCGGTGCGGTCGACCACGTCATGGCCCTCGCCGATGTGCTCACAACAACTTCGCCGGTACGGGGGCCGACCACCGACCTCACCGTGTTCAAAGCTATGGGGCTCGGGGTGTCCGACCTTGTGCTCGGTGCCGAAGTGCTCGCCCTCGCCCGTGCCGCCGGTCGGGGCACCACATTGCCGACCCGAGAATGGCCTGCTCCCCGCTTCGGGGGGCGCCAGCGTTGAGCGGCAAAGGAAGATACCTCCGGCTTCGGCGGCTGCCGGAACCGGGCCGAAACGCCACGCTCAGAGCTTGAACACGAGCACAGTCACGCTCATGGCCGGCATCGTGTAGTTGAACGCGTTTCCGGCCACGGCAGTTTGCACGCCGGCATTCACCACGCTGGCACCGCCAGCGGCCGTGATCGTGTAGGCCTCGGCCGTGCTCAATGCCGTCGGATGGCTCACCGTGACTCCGGCCTTCTTGGCCGACGTCGCCTTGTTCACCAGCACGGCGACCACTCGGTTGGGGTCGCTGCTGTCGACGCTGGCATAACTCGACGCCATGGCATGGTCGCTCGACGCCGCCCCGATGGACATGTTGCCAAACTGCCCCCCGGCCCCGTCGTAGTTGCGAAACGCCCGAAACGCCGCGTACGTGTAGGCGTCGTTTCCGTTCAGGGGCCACATCGTGGCGAGCGATACGTTTTCACGACCAAAGATGCCGAGCACGTCGGCGGAAGCAACCGCCCCGCTGATGTGGTCGCCACCGCCGTAGTTCCATTCGGTGAAGGCCAGCCCGGTCCCGGGATACTTCGATGCGATGCGGGCCTTCGTGCGATTGAGCATATTCAGGGGTCCGTAGCCATAGTCGGTGGTGATCCAACTGGTCTCGGTGTAGGAGGGATCCCAGAGAGAACGCGGCGCCTGCACACGAGCAGCCACCACCGCCGCCGAGGTCTCGGATCCGGTGATGCGCGTGCCACCCCCGGTGGCTTCGGGATACCAGTGAAGATCGAGGAGGTCGACAAGGCGTTTTCCGGCGGCCGTGTCGGCATTTTTCATCTGGGTGAGGTAGAAATCGAGGAAGGTGCCGTTCGCTGCCGCATCGGGAGCGCCTTGAAGGGTCTCCATGCCGTAGAACCCGTAGTTCGCTGGTCCAAGCACCTTGGCTTCGGGCCACGCCCGCTTGATTGCCGTGGCGTAGTTGGTGTTGCGGCTCACGAGCTCGGCATAGGTGACCGGCGACGGATGCACGGCGGCATGCGTCGCTGACCACAGGTCGGGCTCGTTGTCGAGGGAGAACACGATCCCGCCCTCGGGCTGCGTTGTCTTCAACCAGTGCACGTATTCGTCCTCGTACACCTCGGCGTCGGCGGCGTTCGGGGTGGTCGACAACGCGGTGGGCTTGGTGTGTCGATTCGCCTTGAAGCGGGTCTGGAGGTAGTTCGCGCCCGAGTTCCGCACGTCGCAGCCCCCGTTTTTGTCGGCGGCCACGTAGTCAACGATGGGGATGGTCACAATGGCCAACGCACCGGCGTTCTGTGCTTGATCGATCTGGGCGGTGACGGCCGCTCCGGGGGCGCTCGAGCCCGACAGAAAGCCGTCGTTCTGGAAACACCAGTCACTGCCGGCATTCGATGCGTTGTTCTCCCAGTTGTATGCCGTCCACCGGTTCCCGCCCATCCGAATCACCGTCTGTTTGTTCCCGCTGAGATTGTTTGCACCGTTGGTCCCGTAGATCCACGGGGAAATCGCATGCACCCCTTGGTTCGACACGATGGCGATCCGGACGTCGCTGACGCCCGGGTCGCCCGGCGTGATGAGACCGCCAGGTGGCGGCGGAACCACGCAACCCAGCGAGAGCATCGAGGCGGCGATGCCGAAAGAGACGGAGGCCCGACGTGCGAGGCCAGGGGTTCCCCGGCTTCCCCCCTTGCGCGGCATCGACATCGTTTCCTCCTGCGACCGACCACGAATAGGCCGTTCGGCCTACGCCAGGGTTTCGGCCATCGCCGGCACCCACTTGAGTAACCAATCCCCCCAATTCATGACCGCGTCAACAGTCGCAACAATCGCATCCATCGCAACAGCTGTCACCGCAACAACAGCAGTCGCACCCGTCGCCGCAATTGTCGAAACATCCGCTGCTCTCCCCGGACTGGTTGCCACTTTCAGCCCGGCGCCGCTGCTCTTCGAGTTCTTCGGGGGTCGGCCCCACCGGCAGGCCCGGACCGACGCCCGGCTGAAATCCGGGCAGATGCAAACCCACCAGCACCCCCACTCGAGCGACCAAGGCGATCGACCGCAGCGAGTGTCCAGCCGAGATCGCAAACCGGCGAACGGGCGGCCGGCGACCGACGTGTCCTCGCTGCTGGCGGCCTCGCTGCTGGTGGCCTCGGTGCTGGTGGCTCACCTTCCCCGCCGCGCAGGCTGCGCCATGACCGAATCGACGACGACCGGCCCTTGCCACCTCGTCGACCAGTAGCGCTCGAGCGAGCCCAGGACGCGAAAGCGAGAGCTGATCGAACGCCTGCACAAGTTCGGCATAGGCGTCGCCAAAGGTACGTTCGGCGACGTCGCGTCGTTGCGAAGGTTCATCGATCGTGGCGACGAGGGCATTGAACGCTCCCGCCGCGACATCCTCTTGCTCGTCGTCGACGGCATCGAGCAAATAGGTGATCCGCCCGAAACAACGCCCGATGGTGGCCAGTGTGTCGGCGTTTTCGGGACAGGCTGCAAGCACTGCGGTATGCCGGAATGCCGCGGCGGCCGCCGCCTCCGTAGGCGCGACGTAATGATCGAAGGAAGCGCCGGTCTGTTGTTCTCGCTGGTTGGAATCCGCGACGGCATCAACGAGCAAGCCGGTGTCGAACTGCACCCGCCGGCCGGATTTCTCACCCTCGGCCGCCCATCGTCGGGCCACACCGAGACCGGCCCGCGGAAACCGTCCGACCCAGCCGTCTTGGTCCAGCGCGTGGTCGCCCACCTTCGCTGCCGCCATGCTCAACGAAACCGCCGTGGCGTGCACCATGCTCGGGGCATCCGCTACCAGCACTTCGGCCGTGCGCATCCCCCGCAATGGACACGCCCCCGCAATGCTGCGCGAGGAGCCCTCGGGAAGTTGGGCTTCGACCAGCACACTCAGCACGATGGCGTCGACATTGGTGGTGAGGCGGGCTGCTTGGCCGTGTTGACTGCGCAACGACAGGCATTGACCGCAGAGGTGGGCCCGCCATTCCTCCCGTAAATCAGCCGGCAGGGTATGGCGACAGGGTTTCACGATGCCAAACATCGCCCCATCGTCTCACTTGCGAACCCTGTTTCGGTGCATGGCTGGCGGAGAACCAACGACTTCCACCCCCGGACCGGCCTCGTCGCCTCCAGCCCGCCCCACGCTTGTCAGCCAAACCAGCCGACGACATCAGCGATCACGTGGACCGACCCCGAAGCGTTGAAAAACTGGACAGTGCCATCGGGTCCCACCGGAACGACTACCAGGTTCGGCACCGTCTGACCCGCCACGAAGTTCACGTTTGATGTGCCCGGATTTCCTTGTCCGCCCGGAAAGAGAGCGAGGAATGACGCCGCCGTCGCCCCGGTAACCGTGACGTTCAACACCACCGCCTTTGCCCCCGAACCCGGCAGTCCCCCTCGACCGTCGAGATCGACTGATCGAGTCTGGGACGAACTGAAAGGACCCACGAGCCCCACACCATCTCGGGTGTCGATCACCCGGGAGGGGGTCAGACCCACGAACCCGGACCCGGTGGCCCCGAACCATCCCACCACGTCGGCAATCACGTGGGTGGTTCCGGCGTTGTTGAAAATGTCTACCCGGCCATTGGCGCCAACCGTAGCCACCACGAGATTCGGCACCGTCTGGCCGGCCACAAAGTTCAGGTTCGACGCTGCTGCCTGGGGTTGACCGGCGGGGAACACCGTGAGGTGCGATGCCGCTGTGGGGGCAGTGACCGTGACATTGAGCACTACTGCGGTGACACCGGTGGTCGGAACACCACCGGAACCCGTAGCGGTGAAGGAGCGGGTCTGCCCGCTGGCGAACGTGCCGGTGAGCCCACCGGTGCCATCGCGCGTGTCGAGGGTCCGGTACGGCGCAACCGGGTTGAACCGCGACCCCGTCGCTGGTGCCCCCGTATCGAACCAGCCCACGACATCGGCGATCACGTGCGCCGTGCCGGCATTGTTGAAGATGCTGACCCGACCGTTGGCACCGACCTTGGCCACGACGAGGTTCGGCACTGTCTGACCCGCCACAAAGTTCAGGTTCGAAGCCGTCGGCTGCAGTTGTCCAGCCGGGAACACCGTGAGGTGCGACCCGGCGGTCGCATTGGTGGCAGTGACATTGAGTACGACCGCGGCCACACCGGCATTTGGTACTCCGCTGCCGCCGCCAATCCCCACCACGTCGAAGGAGCGCGTTTGGCCCGACGCGAACGGTCCCACAAGACCGCCCGTACCATCACGGGTGTCCAGCGCCCGAAAGGGCGAGAGCGGATGATAACCCGTGAGCGACTCTGCCGTCGGCGTGATCGATGCCGATGGTGCCGAGGTGGGCCCGTACCCGCCACCGTTCAGCGTCCGGACGGTAAACGTGTAGGGCACGCCGCCGGTTAGGCCGTTGAGGGTGGCGGAACCCGTTGCGGACCCGACTCCCGCGGTTGCGATCGTCGATGCGCCCCCCGGCGAGGCCTGCACGAGGTACCCCACCGCCGGCCCACCACCCGATGGAGGGGGTGGTGCGAAACTGACCGTGGCCGAACCACTGCCCGCCACGGCAACCGCTGATGTTGGGGACGCCAGCGGGAACGGCACCGATCCAGCCGATCGCGGCAACGGCACGTCGCCTGCCTGCCCCACGGCGTAGGAGGCACCGTTCCGGGTGAGCCACATCCCGATCGACGGCCGGTACACGGCGAGTACCCCCGCTCCGAGGCCGACCGTGTCGTGTGCAAGCGGAATATCGCCGGCCTGCCCGAAGGCCACCGTCGGGAAACCCGGCGCACTACTCAACCACTGTCCGGTACTTGGCCGGAAAACGGCAAGGTCAGATCGTTCGTCGAGATTGAGATCAGCCACCACGGGGATGTCTCCGAGTTGGCCAAAGACCAGCGGCGCCTGTCCCTCCACGAACCATTCACCCGTTGCGGGCCGAAACACCCCGCGATCGGTGACCCCGTCCAGATCGATGTCCGGAAGCACGGGGAGGTCGCCAGGTTGCGGTGCGGTCACTGCCGCCCATGTTTGGCCGGCCACGAACCACTGCCCCGTGCTGGGACGGAACACCGCAACCTCATCAGAGCCGTCCCCCACCAGCGGGGCCACCAACGGCACATCGCCCGGTACGCCCGCCACGGGGGCGAGGGGCAGCCACCCGGCGAGGTCGACAAAGAACACACCTGCGGATGGTCGAAACACCACGCGGTCGGACCGGCCGTCCGCATCCATGTCGGCGAGAAAACCAACATCCCCCCCGGCACCGAAGCCCACCGGCGTGCGATCAACGACGCGGAACTCACCGGTACCTGACCGGTACACGCCGGGTTCACTCCGCCCATCCCCATCGGTGTCGCTCGACCTCGCATCGGCGGCGAAGAGACGCCATGCCGTGGCCGCGCCGGCGCTCGAAACCGGAATCTGGTTCGGACCACCGGCCACAACATCGGCTTGGCCGGGAACCCTCCACAGTCCAGTGGCGAGATGGTAGGTAGCGCGGTCGGCCTTGCCGTCGCCGGTGAAATCGGCGGGCACCGGCACTTGGCCGAACCCACCGGCGACAACCGAGGCCATCCCGTCGACTCGCCAGGTGCCGGTAGAGGGCGAGTAGGTGGCGCGGTCGGTTCGCCCATCACCGTCGTAGTCCGCGGGGACCGGCATCTCCCCCCGACCTCCAAGCGTCACATTGGCGAGACCCTGAACCGCCCATGCACCATTGGCCGGATCGTAGGTGGCCCGATCGGCGTCACCATCGCCGTCGTAGTCACCTGGCACCGGGATACGCCCAGGCCCACCAAAGGGCACGTCGGCTTGACCCTCCACGGACCACACCCCGGTTGATGGTTCGAAGGTCGCCCGGCGGGTTCGACCATCGCCGAGGTAGTCGGCGGGCACGGGCAGTCTTCCGGGACCACCGAGCGAGACGTCGCCCTCCCCGGCGACCGACCACAGCCCCGAGGCGGGACGGTAGACAGCTGCTTGCACGTCGCCGTCACCGTCGTAGTCGCCCGAAACGGGGATCGCTCCGGCGCCACCAAAGGTGGTGTCCGCGCTCCCAACCGCCCGCCACACCCCCGTCGCCTGGTCGTACGTCGCCCGGTCGGCATCATTGTCGCCGTCGAAATCGCCGGGCGCCGCCTTGCGCTGATACCCGTCATTGCGAATTGTGGTGCCGTAGGGAACACCCGACGGTCCAAAAAACGTGGTTTTGCCGACATAGTCCGGATACTGCACCACCGCACCATTTACTAACGCCTTCATTGGACCCACGTCGACCGGTGTCCATGATGGCCAATCACCCACCCGCTCCTCGTAGTGAAGGTGCGCGGTCGACGAGGATCCTGAGTTCCCCGATCCTCCGATTCGTTGCCCGCGCGCCACGGCCTGGTTCAGCCCCACCGCAACCGTGGCGAGGTGCAGGTAACGCGATGTCCGGCCGTCGGGGTGTTTGATCCCCACATGATTTCCGGCACCACCACCACAGCCGTTGGCTGTCGCCGGGGCGCAGCCACCCTCAAGCTCCACCACGATGCCGGGACCAGCGGCAAACACCGGTGTACCGATCGGCAGGCTCCCGGTGCCCGGCACCCCGATATCCATCGCGAAATAGCCGTGGTATCCGGCACAATTGCCAAAGGTGCTGGGGTTGCTCATCGTGCACCACAAGGTCCACGAGCCCTGCAGCGGAAACCAATCTGCGGTCTCGGCCGCTGCCTCCACTCGATCATGTTCGGAGGATGGTGTCGACACCGCGACAAACACTGCCAGCGCAGTGAGCAGCAGAGGCAACACTCCGGCGATATGCCGCCACCGCCCGCGAGACCGATCGCTTGACCGCAGAGAGGCGTCCCCGAGGGGTGTACCGAACATCACGGATTCGAGTGTAGGAGAGACGCGCGAAGAGGTTGCGAACCCAGGACGACTGCATGACGGCCGACCAGCCTGGCCTCGGAGGGAGTCAGATCGACGAACTGCCGGAAACCGGATCCAGGGACTCGCCGTCGAGTGGTTCGACCGGAGCCGCTGCGCCCGTTTGCGATCGGGCCGTGCGCAACGTCGCGGGGTCCTGGCGATCGAGGGCACGACGTCGGCGGCTGCGTGCCCAGGTGGTGACGGTCCAGCCGAATGCCACGACCAGCGTCATTGCCACGATCTTCTTCATCGCCTGCCCTCGTCCTGTCGTCCTGTCGGTGGAGAAGTGTATCGCCCGGCCGGCCCGCCGATCGGCGTCAGCTGGCGAGGTTTCCGCTGAGATGGCTCGGACCGGCCCACGCGGCGTTGGGGCTGCGCTGGTAGTCATGCCACAGATGTCCGTCGGCGCCACGAACAAACACTTCGAGCCGGCCATCGGGATTGGCGATCACGGCGGGAGGGCCGGCGTAGGTCGTGCCTGGCGGCAAGGGATAGGCGCTCCATGCGACGAAGGCAGCGTTTGGGCTCTGCTGCCAAGTGTGATGCATCGTCCCGGCGGCGTCGACGGAGAATGCTTCGAGCCGGCCGTCGGCATTTGCTCCCAGGCAAACGGGTTGCGCCATCGCTCCGGGGATGGTTTGGGCGGCGGTCCAACCAAACCCGGCTTGCCGGTAGATCACGAGGGCGCCGGCGGTGTCGAGGCAGGCGATCACGAGCGATCCATCGCGGTTGCGCCCGATCGCCGGTCGACCCTGATGGTTGCCTCCGATCAACACGAGCGGCGTCCAAACCCCATTCGGCGACGTCTGCGCAACTCCGTACAGCTTGCCGTCCTTGCCAACGGCCACGGCGAACATGCGGCCATCGGCGGTCGCTGCGATCGCCGGTTCATTGGCGAAGGAACCCCCGAAGTCCACGAACCCAAACCACGTGCCGCCGGGGGTGTTCTGCCACGTGTGTTTCAGCTTGCCGTCGTTTCCAACCGCAAACACTTCGAGGCGACCGTCGAGGTTTCGGGCCACTGCCGGGGCCGAGGCAAACCCGCTCCCGATCGACGAGAACGCCGACCAACCGGTACCGATCGGACCCTGCACCGTGGTGCGGATATGGCCGTCGGCCCCTCGGACGAAAACCTGAAGGAAACCGGAAGCGTTCCTGCCAACCGAGATCGACGTGGGAACAGGCCAAGATCCCCCGATCGGACCCCATCCCGACCAACCCTTGCCGATCTCGAACTGATAACAGTTTTGGAGCGTGTTCCCGATCGCGCCGATCCCGAACGCCTCGATCCGGCCGTCGTTGTTGACGGCCACCGGGCCACTACTCGGCATCGCCCCAGGGGGAGGCAGCGACGGTTTCGGTGGCGTGTAGTCGTTGCAGGGGGCGTTGTGGTCCGACGTTCGGTTATCAGTGGCACTCGCGGTAGTGCATGTTGCGTCGACTTCCCACGGCGGGACACAACTCACGATCCGACACCTCACCGGGCCGTACTGCACGATTTCCTGATGACACTGGCCGTACCGAAACTGGTTGCAGCAGGTACGGCGGTTGTCGCAGGAGTTGGTCGGACACCCACAGCTGCAGGCCACGTTGGCCAACTGGTTGCAGTCGATGATGTAGCGCGGACCGCCGCCACAAAACGACGAGTTGTCGGATTTCCACCAGCCGGCAACAAAACTGCCCGATGGGCAGGTGTTCGATCCATTGTTGATCGTGCAACAGAACACCGACCACCCTTCGCCGCACGTGTTCTCACTTCCGCACACCGCGTCGTAGGCCGAGACCGGCTCGAGCAAAAACCGCAGCGGATCTACGGTGAGCGCTGACGCCCCGACCGTTACCCGCGTGAGAAACGTGCGTCGGTTGTGGCCCGACGTCGTCCCGGTCGCCCACGAGCCAGCCGGCTCTCCGCCCGTCGGAGTCGATCGGCGCCGCTCCATTCGCAGGGCTATTCGGTCGACGAACCCGTGGCTCGGGGGAGCCACGGGGGAGGCGTTTCCTGCCCGCAATGGGGGCGAGCGACGGAAGCTGATCACGGTCGGCCTCCGATCCGAGTAGTGGCCAGAACTTCATTCGCCTGCGGCACGAGGGCGGCGGCGTTCTCGTGATTGCCGAGCACAACGTAAAGGCTAAATGCTCGGCCCTGTTCCGTGAAGAACACCTGGTGTCCGGACTGCCCGGCGATCGCATGTTGCAGTCCATTGGGGTTGAACTGCGAGACCCGCAGGCGTTTTGGCAGTCCTTCGCGCTGGAACAAGGGCTGACCGACACTTTCCGGCCCGAACTCAAAGAACGACACGAAGAGGTGATTGGCGGACATCAGGTCGACGGCACCGCTGCCGAAATCGCCACGCTCGTTGGGAAGGGGGAAGTTCCCGAGGTGCGTGATCGAATAGGTGCGTTCCAGCACACCGATCGGTGGCGTCCCGGTGGCTCGTGCGATCGCCGCCGGCTCGAGTCTCTTGGTGATCCGCCCCTCCCATCCGAGGGGAAGGTCGATGGTGATCCCTTGGCTCGCGAGTTCCACGTGTGTTGCATTCCTTCCTTTGCCGCCAGCACGGTCGGCTGACACTACCGCGGCGCGGCGCTGATTCGAGAGTGCGGCGGGTTAGAGATCTGCGGCGATCGCCGAGATGCGCCGCTCAGACGGTTGGGGGCCCGGGAGCCTCGTCGGCACTTTCATTGCGCTGATAGAGACTCGGATCGCCGGGCTCAATACCTACGGCGAACAGCGCACGATCGAGCTCTTCCTCCCGCTCGGCATCGCTGGCCGGCTTGGGGATGCGGCGGCCCCGATCACCCATCGTGAAACGAAGGTCGCCGGTGGCCTGGGCGAGGAGGCCCGCCACTTGGGCCCAGTCCAGACCCGTACCCTCGCCCCGGACCGTTCCGGTTCGGCCATCGACGAGGGTGAAGTACGGCGAACCCGGCACGGCGTAGTCGTTCCATGCCCGGCTCGACATCACGACGGTGAGCCCGGCAGGAACCAAAGAACGCAGTACCGATGGCGACTCGGCGTCTACCCCCTTCACCACCACGACCAATCGGGTGTTGTCGGGAAGGTGGAGTGCATCAAGGTCGGCGAACGCCTCCCAAAATCGTTGGCAGGTGGTACAGCCGCTTGAAAGAAAGGCCAGCACCGTGGCATGAGACGCACCGACCACACCGACCACCATGGCGTCGCCGGCCAAATCAACACCGACAATGTCGGCGCCGGTAGGAAAGGCCGTGAGCCCGACCGGCTCGGGCATTCCCGGCATCGGTCGGAACTCCACCGGATCCGCACGCCGGGGTGCCTCACTGCCAACCAGCTCGAGCTCGTGAAGACGCCGGAGAATCGCGGCATGACTCCGCAGTAGGCCGACGAGTAGAACCACCACGCCGACAAGTACCAACGACGTCACGACCAAGATCGCGGTCATGTTGATGTCCGATCCGCCGCGCCGCGACTGTCGTCGACCGCCAACGCGATCCCGTCGAGCAACTCCGGAAGAAGCACGAGTGCGGCGTAGATTATCGCCGCCAGCAGCGCCACAAGCACGGCGAACCAACCGCCAAGAATGAGGCTCGACGAGATCATGTCGACCAAAGGACCGGGCGGGCTCGCGACCCCCGACATTGCGATTAACGCCGCCGCGGCGTTCACCACGACATGGACCACGCTGGCAGGAGCGTCAACCTCACCGAAACACCCACAGCTCACTTTGGAGCCGGCGATCCGCACCAGGCGCAGCATGAAGATTGCGAACCCCGCATACAAAAGAGCTACCAGTAGCGCCGTCAACGCCGAGCCCACCGTGACCACAGCGATCGCAACACCCACCTCAAACAAACCCAACATCCGTACCCCGAGCTCTGGTGCCGGTAGTTTTGCCGCCCGTAAGGCGTTTGTCGCCGAACCAGGGCGCCCCAGCTTCACGACGCCGGCAGCGGCCAGGAGCACCGCAAGGGCGAGAATCGGACCAGCGGTCCACGGAATTTCCACCTGGTGATCCTATGGCCGAGCCATCATCGACAGACAACGGTGCGGGCGAGCGCTATTGGTGATCGCCAGCAGGCATTTCGGCCGGGGCAAACACCGGGAGGTGCCGGCCGTCCGTGAGCGTCTCCCAACGAAGCGCTACGGCGTCACCGACCTTGATCGTGAACGGATCGTCGACGCCAATGATATTGCTCATCATACGAACCCCCTCGGAGAGGTCGATCAACGCGACAAGATACGGAACACGGTCGGCCAGCACCGGCATCGCCGGTTTCGGCATCACCGAACAGGCGTAGACCGTGCCCTCCCCCGACGCGACTCGCCACGCAATGCGGTCCGACAGGCAATAGGGGCATCCTTCACGGGGAAACCAATGTGGACGGCCGCACGCCAAACACCACGGAATCCGCAGTTCGTGGTCGCGAGTGCCGGCCCAGAAGGGGGCGCCTGCATCAGACTCGGGGGGTTCGAATCGCCGACGGGTCGATTGCCCCGCCGTCCCGGGTGTTGCGGTCATCGAGTGGCCTCTGTACCGAGCACCAGTGTTGATGTGGAGGACAACACGCCGCCGCAACCGTGGGCGACCGCGATCTCGGCACCGGGTACTTGACGCGGCCCACCCTCGCCTCGTAGCTGACGGACCGCCTCGACGAGCAGGAACATCCCATACATACCCGGATGGGTGTAGGCCAGTCCCCCTCCGTTGGTGTTCGCCGGACACGATCCGCCTGGCCCAAGCCGTCCGTCGGCCACGAATGCTCCCGCTTCGCCTTTCTCACAGAACCCCAGATCCTCCAAGGCCAAGAGCACCGTGATGGTGAACGAATCGTAGGTCTCGAGCACATCGACGTCGGCGGGGCCGACGCCCGCCATCTCGAACGCTCGGCGACCGCTCACAACCCCCGCAGTCACCGTCAGATCCGGCATCTCACTGATCATGGCATGGGTGTGACTCGTGCCGGCACCAAGCACGTAGACCGCCGGACGATCGCCGCCAGCGGCGCGCTCGGCACTCGTGAGTACCACCGCCCCGGCGCCATCGGTGACCAGACAGCAGTCGAGTTTGTGCAGCGGCGATGCCTCGAAGGGCGACGCCAACACATCATCGATGGTGATCAATTCCTGCAATCGGGCGCGAGGGTTCATCGAGGCCCATCGGCGAGTGCTCACCGCCACATCGGCGAGTTCCTCCGGACGAGTACCGAACATCGCCATGTGTCGGCTCGCCGCTAACGCATAGGCACCCATGGGTGCTCGCATGCCGAAAGCCAACTCCCATTCGACCATAGGCGAAACCGGGCCGGCGAGAGCGGCTGCTCGCTGGGCCCCGCCTCCAAACCCCGCGCCGCCCTTCTTGAACGACGACTTCGGTGTGGCGGCATACGCAATGACTGCGACGTCGCAGTGTCCGAGTGTGATTGCGGCCACGGCGTGTTCACAAAGCACCTCGAAACTCGAGCCGCCGGTCTGGGTGGAGTCGGTCCATACCGGCTGGACCCCGAGATACTCCGCCAGTTCGAGTGAGGGCATGAACGTACCCCCGGTGCTCGCGAAGATCCCATCGACGTCGGCCAGGTTGAGGCCCGCATCGGCAAGGGCAAGCCGAATCGCCTCCATCTCCAACGCTCGCGTAGAACCGCCGAGCTCGCCGGTGGGTGACACAAGATCGGCCACACCAACGATCGCCGCCCGGCCCCGGTGATCGCGTCGTCGGAGCATGTCGTTCACCCGTAGTAGGTCCGATGGCGGTACACGGTGAAGTAGTAGATTGCCATGCCGATGTACACGAACAGTTGAGCGCCCACGGATGCGTACATCCAGAACTCGGAGCGCTCCGCGGCATGACGCGCCGCCTCACGATTTCCCCGCCGCCACTTCGTAGGCACCTGCAGGGCATAGATCAGGCTCACCAGCCCAAGCGGCCAACAGCCAAGGAACGTGACCAACAACGGCCCGAGGAACGACGGTTTCGGCGGGTGATCGAGCGGATTGTCCACCGATGGCCCAACCCGTCGTGTGCCCGTTCCCTCGGACATCGCGGTCCACTGGTTCGGAACGTCGATCACGTCACCGTCGTGTTCAGCGGCTTGTTTTCGTTTCCGTGCCATCGAGCGAACCTCCCGTCGATTTACTGAGGCGTCCGACGGCGAGGCCGGGGGGACCTTGGCAGTCTTGCAGACTCCCGCTGGCTGGCCGAGGTCTGTAGGAGATCCCGGGCGTTGTCGAGCGATGTGCCGCTCGACGGGTCCCCTGTGAGCATTCGGGCCAGCTCGGCGGCGCGCCCGTCACCCTCGACCGGGGCAATTGAAATGGCGGTGCGACGGCCCCTGACATCCTTGCGTACGACCACCTGGGAGTCAGCGAAAGCAGCCACCTGGGGGAGGTGCGTTACCACGAGGACCTGGTGCCGGTCGCCGAGTTGCGCCAACGATCGACCAACCGCGACGGCGGCCGCGCCACCAACGCCGGCGTCGACCTCATCGAACACGAGGGTGGGTGGAGCCTCGGACAAAACCAGACGTAAGGCCAACATGGTTCGCGCCAGTTCCCCCCCTGACGCCACCTTCGCCAACGGAGCAGCAACGGATCCGGGGTTGGCGGCCAGAAGAAACAGCACATCGTCTCCAGGTGGTGCCCCGACCTGAATCTCCACCCGTGCTTTGCCCATCGCCAACGTGGCGAGGTTGCTGCCCACCGCCCG
Source organism: Actinomycetes bacterium (assembly GCA_031415655.1). Classification (GTDB taxonomy): domain Bacteria; phylum Actinomycetota; class Acidimicrobiia; order Acidimicrobiales; family Acidimicrobilacustridaceae; genus JAKOVR01. Next base: position 2,148 of record JANOSD010000206.1, on the reverse strand, counting down.
GGCCAACCGAGGAGCTGCTTCGGCGCGTGCCGCGCCCACAACGGCGGCGGCGTGGAGACGGTCGGCAACGGCCGAGGCCAGTTCAGCGTCGAGTGCTCGGGCCCGCTCGTCACGGCTCTCGATTTCGTCGAGCCGGATCTGAGCGGCGGCCTCGAACGCCATCACCTCTCCCAATGTATCGCCGTATTTCCGGCACAGTTCCCGGAGTTGGTGGCGGCGTTGCAGCACCCACGTGAGTCGTTCGGGGTCCTCGTCTATACCTTCCCCAGCCGATCGCAACTCGCCGACCAGGTCGTCTACTTCCGCCATGGCACCGGCGAGCCGGGCGGCCATCGAAGCGAACGGCGATCGATCTGCCACGGCGCGCCAGGCAGCAGACAGCCCTTCAACGGCGCCCGAATCACCTCGAAGGTGTTCCACCGCCACCGCCGCGGCATCACGGTGGGCGAGGGCGTCCGCCAAAACACGTTCTTCGTCGTCCAACCGCCGTTGTTCATCCGGGTCATCCAGCGTCGCCGAGGCCAGTTCCTCGATCTGGAAACGGAGGAGGTCGGCTTCGCGGGCACGTTCACGACCGTCACCCCCGAGCTGGGCCAGCCGATCTTCGATCGATCGGACGGTGTCTTTGGCCGTTTGGAGGGGGAGCAGGTCGATACCTCCAAACACGTCGAGCGCATGTCGTTGGGCCGCGGTTGCCAACAACGATTGATGATCGTGTTGACCGTGCAGGTCGACGAGGCCCGCGCCCCATTCCGCCAGCCCACCAACCGTGGCGAGATGACCGTTGATGTAGGCGCGGCTTCGGCCATCCGCTGGGATCACCCGGCGGAGAACCAGTTCTTGCTCTTCGCCGTCAACGACTGCGACGAAACGACCCTCCACGCTTGCCTCGTTCGTACCACTGCGAACCATCCCGGCTTCGGCGCGACCCCCGACCAACAGGTCGATGGCCTCCACCACGAGCGTCTTTCCGGCGCCCGTCTCACCGGTGACCGCAGTCATGCCCGGGCCGAGGACCAATGCCAACTCGTCGATGACGCCCAAATTCCGAACGATCAATTCAACGAGCATGAGTTCTCCCGCTCATCTGTCTCGAAGTCCGAACTTGAGTTTCAGGATGCGATGGAAGTCGCGTGGACCGAGCTGGATGAGTTGGGCCCGCTGGGCCGCGGCCGTGCATCGAACGACATCGCCATCGAACAGGCCAGCGTGAATTCGGCCATCCACCGTGAGCGTGGCTTTGCGGCCACCGGCGACTTCGAGTTCCACGACCGACGCAGGCCCTAACACCAGTGATCGGTCGAACAACATGTGGGGCGAGACCGGCGTTATCAGCAAGGCGTCGTGATCCGGAGCGATGATGGGCCCCCGAGCAGAAAATGCGTAGGCCGTGGAACCGGTCGGAGTGGCGACAATAAGCGCGTCCGCTTCGTAAGGCGTAAACACCGAACCATCGATGCGGACATCGAGGCGAACGGTGTGTCCGCTCCCCGCCCGCTCCAGAACGGCCTCGTTCAGCGCCAATACACCCAACGCCGGGTCGGCTTCGGTGGCACCGGACCGTACCACCGATACATCGAGCAGCATCCGATGGTGAACGGTGTAGTCACCATCGAGCACGCGTTGCACGGCGACGACCGCGGCGTCTGGCTCCACCTCCGTGAGATAGCCCAACTGCCCCAGGTTCACCCCGAGAATCGGAACTCCACCTCCGGCGACGAGTTCCACTGAACGGAGCATTGTGCCGTCGCCGCCAAGACTCACGACAAAATCGATCCCATCGACGAACGTCGCGTCAAAACCTGCGGCGACGGCGCCGGCAGTACGCACATGATGACCAGCATCAACCAGGAACCGTTCAAGGTCGGCCGCCAACGCTGCCGCTTCGGGGCGACGGTCGTGCACAACAAACCCGATCCGCGTCATGCCTCCATCATGGCTTCTCACTCACCGGCACACCATCCACTACTCCGCGAAGCGCCCGGTCGACGGCGTTTCGGCGTGCCCCCGGTCGCTGACTCCACGCCTGAACGAGCGAACGATGCGATACCCCATCGTGATAAAGGCTGCGCACAATGGCGGCGTCGCGAGGGATCCCACCGTCGGCGCTGCCGTGCTCGGCCACCCCTCCAAACAGGGCCACCAGCA
>JANOSD010000205.1:0-21893 GCA_031415655.1 Actinomycetes bacterium | reverse complement strand
GACAACGCCAAACGGCTCAGAGCCCTCCTCGCTGAACTCGAAGCGCTGTCCCTAGAAGCCTTCGAACACGACCAGCGCTAACCGCCTATCAACCATCAGGCGACCCGCCCCCAACCCCTGTCAAAAGTGCGAAACTCCACTAGTAGGCCTCGGCAACAAAGACGGTTCCTACTACACCGTTGATCGCATGAGCGGTGAACTGGTGTGGAAGGCCAAGGCCGCCGACCCCGGGCTCACCAAACCGGGCGGCAACTTCTCGACCGGCGGATTCATCGGCGGCACCGGCGTCAGCGATGGCGTGATCGCCGGCGGCACGGCGGTGGGCCCACCCCCATTTTTACACGGCATCGATGCAGCAACCGGCAAGATCCTTTGGCAGCAAACCAAGACAGAGGCGACCTACGCATCCTCGGCCATCGTGAACGGCGTCTTGTTCTCGGGCGGCAACGACTTCACCTTCCGAGCCCTCAACCTGCGAACCGGCGATGTGCTCTGGAGCCACGAGATGTCGGGCGCAGTCGCCGGAGGCGCAGCCATCGTGGGCGACGCGGTCTACGCCGTCGCGGGGATTCGGGAGCCCGGCTCCAACGAGCCCTCGAGATCCAGCGGTGTCACCAAGTTCGTGCTCCTTCCCGCCGGCCAAACCGCCACCACCACAACCAAGCCGGCCACAACCAACGGCACGGGCGCCTCCGTCGCCCAACTCACCAACGCACCCGGCAGCCAGATGTGCATCGGCAGCCCCTGTCCGCTCCCCTTCAACCTCAAGCCGGTCCCCGACGGACTCGATCCAAAGGGCACCCTCGAGGTGCAACCCGACCCCTATCGAATCACGGTGACCGCCACCGGTCTGGGCCGCCCGGACCAATGGCTCAACTCCGGTACCGACGCCGCCGCCGAAGGGGCCAAAATGTTCGCGTTGTACATCTCCGAGAGCGACGACAACCCGGTCGGGGGCTTGCTCTGCGTGCTCGATGACACCGGCTCGTGCTCGGCCACCACCCTTCCGCGGTCGACGACGTACAACCGGATCACGCTTCTTGCCGTGAACGACCCCTCCAACCTTCCACCGATCGCGCAGGGGCTGGCTCGAATCATCACCACCATCTCGTTCGATCCACTTCTCGCTCCCGCTCCCTCCTGACGTCTGGACCATCATGTTTCGCTCCCGCTCCCTTCTTACCGTCCTGCCGGGACGGGTCGCACCGATTGCTGTGGCCGTCGCGCTGGTGGCCTGCAGCAGCAACTCCACCACCACCGGATCCGCCAGCTCCACCAACAAAGGGTCCACCAGCTCCACCCCCACCAACTCCACCCCCAACGGCTCCACCCCCACCGGTTCGCCCAGCAACTACATCGTGTTCAACGGGCAAGGGAACAACCTCGACGCCTATGTCCCCACGCCATCGTTCGCCATGCAACGGGTGATCACCACCGTGGCCGAGGCCCCCGACGGGCTCGACATCAACGCGCAGATCTGCTTCTTTCCGGACGGGTCCAATCGGTTCATCGCCGGTGAGGACACCAACCAGTCCAACGACGACCTTCAAGGCTGGGGAATCTTCCAGATGGAGGGAGCCGAAGTTGGCAAACTCAAGGCGACGCAGAAGGCCAAGCTTGTTCCTACCTACCAAGGCACGACCGACAATGCCGAGAACTACGGCTGTGGCTTCTTGAAGGATGGTCGGGTGGTCACCACCGACGTCGGCAGCCAAGCCCTCGGACCGGCCACCGGTCAGCTCATCGTGTGGTACCCGCCGTTCGACTCCGAGAAGGTGGCGTACTGCAAGATCGACGTGGCGATCGCCACCGCCCAAAGCATCTGGATCGACCCCCAGGACAATGTTTGGGTGGCCTCCGCTCGCCCTGGTGCCAACGAGACCGACACCGGCAGCGGCGTATGGAAGTACAGCGGGCCGTTCCCCACGAGCGCCGACGCAGGCGGCGGCTGCGGCAAGAAGGACACCGGCGGTGCCCCACTCGCCGACACCGTCACGCGGACTCGGATGATTGTGCCCGGCACCGATGGCCTTCTCTCCCCGGCGGGCCTCGCCCCGACGGGCAAAGGGAACCTCTATGTCAGCAGCGTGGCCACGGGCGTGATCAACGAATACAAACTCGACGGCACATTCGTGCGCACGATCCTCCAACCTCCGGCCGGTGAGACGCTGGGCGCCAAGCTCTATTCCACCGGCACCCCCCTCGGTATCGGCGTGGGACCGGATGGCAGCGTTTACTACGCCGACATCGGCCTGGCAGTCGACCCCGCGGAGGGTATCGGGCCAGGCAAGAACACCGGAACGGTCCGGCGCATCGCCTTCAAGGACGGGGTGCCGCAACCGCCGGAGATCATGGCCAGCGGGCTGGCGTTCCCCGATGGCATCGGTATCTGGGTGCCCGGCACTGGCAATTGATGGAACGGGCTCCTCGACCGTGGCGGGTCGGCACCGCAGTCCCCGTATTGCTGCATCGCCCGCGGCCAGAACCCTGCTCGACGCCACCTCGCCGGGTAGTTTTCTCCCCGTGATTCCCACCGTCGGCACGGAGGCCGATAGCCCGGCCGACCGCGTTTCCGGCTCAGCTACCCGGCCAACCATCGACCGCACGGGCCGGGAACGCACGGGCTGGGAGCGCTCGACCTTCCTTTGGGGACTGGGGTGCTACTTCGTCATCCTGATCCCGCTCGTGCTCGCCTCGCTGCGGACGGCAGAAGGGCAGCTCGTCTATCTGATCGACGACCCCGCGATCCACTTATCGATGGCCGACACGTTGGCCAATCACGCCACCTGGGGCGTGCGGGCGGGTGAGTTCCAGTCCGCGTCCTCATCGCCGCTCTGGACCATGTTGCTGACGTTGTGGGTAAAGGTGTTACCCGGAGCACGCGACCTGGGGCCGCTCTTGCTCAACATCGTCTCGGCCTGCGCCGTGGTAGCCCTCTTCGCACGCCGTCCCGTCGCGCTGCTGCCATCACCGGTGCGCCGCCTCGATGTCGGGGGCCTTTTCGTCCTGATCGGAATCCTCGGGTTCCTGCCCGCGCTCACCGTGCTCGGCATGGAACACACCCTGCACGCCGCACTCGTGCTTGCCCTTGTGGGTGCCGCTCTTGACCGTCGGACTCCCCCCCGCTCGATCAACCCCGGCCGCTCGATTTACCCCGGATGGGCAGTGTCCTTTCTGTTGGTGCTCACCGTCCTCACCCGGTTCGAGACGCTATTCGTGGCGGCCGGGCTTGCGGTTGCTCACGTTGTTTGTAGCAAAGGGATCTGGTCGCCAGACCATGACCGCGAACCCGGCGGCAGTCGCCGCGCCGCCGGTCGAGGGGCCGCCATCTTGACGATCACCCTCCTGCCAGTGATCGCCTTCGCAACCCTAAATCGAGCGATGGGACAGGGCTGGCTTCCCAACTCCGTGCTCGCAAAGGGCCAAGCGATCGGAGGTGGCGGCCCAACGTTTACGCCCACCGAGATCCTGGGCCGACTCTCTCGAGATCCCCTCCTCGCCGGACTCGCCGTTGGCCTGATCTGCCTGCTGATCCTCACCCGAGGACGGACCCTCAATGCGGCGTTCCCCGCCATCACCACGGTCACCGCGATCCTCCTGCACGTCACCCTTGCCGACGTGGGATGGTACGAGCGCTACCAGTCCTACCTGATACTGCTCGGGCTCTGGACGGCGCTGATGGCGAGCAGCGAACTGCTTCCTGACTCCGCACTCCCGCCCGTCCGCAGCAGCGTTGTTCCGCTCTTGCTCGCCACCCTGCTCCTGCTCTCAGGCACCAAGCTCGACCTCACCTGGAAGGTGCCGACCGGGGTAGCCGACACATACTTGCAGCGCTACCAGGCCGGTCGGTTCTTTCGCACGTTTTATGACCAGCAACCCATTGCCACCGGAGAACTGGGATACATCAGCCTGGCTCACGACGGGCCGATCACCGATCTCTATGGCCTCGCCGACTACGAAGTGCTTCAGGCTCGACGGGCCCAGGGTCGGCGTCCGTCCAACGCCTATTGGGAGCAACTCCAACGCGATCGTGGGTTTCGCGTGGTGGCCCTCTACCCCACCACGCTGTTCGATACGACGCCTCCGTCCTGGGTTTTCGTCGGCGAGTGGCATATCGATCGCCCGGTGGTGACCGCGTGGGAACCCACCTTCCAGTTTTACGCTGCCGATCCCGATGAAGTCGCCGCACTCGAACAGCACCTCACCGACTTTGCTTCTTCACTTCCCCCTGGAGTGCGCCAGACCTTGAACCCACTCGCCGGTTTTCGTGCCGACGCCATCAAGGCCGAACGAGCCGCCCGTTGAGGTTGTGCATCAGAACAGCGAATCACCGGTGGCAATCACGACGGTCTTGGTCTCAAGGAACGCCTCGATCCCCTCACGACCGCCCTCCCGCCCGATGCCCGAGGTCTTCATGCCACCGAAGGGCGCGTTGGGCAGCACGGTGTAGCCGTTGATCCCGAACGTGCCGGAACGCACCTGCTGGGCCACGCGCAATGCCCGTTTGATGTCGTTGGTCTGCACACTCGCTCCGAGACCGTACGACGTGTCGTTCGCCAGCCGAATCGCCTCGTCCTCCTCGTCGAACGGGATCATTGCGAGGACCGGCCCGAAGATCTCCTCCTGCGAGATCGACATCGTATTGGTGGCGTCGACGAACAGGGTGGGGTTCACGAAGTTGCCGTTGGCGAGATCACCGCCGGGACGATCCCCGCCGATCACCAGCCGCGCACCCTCGGCGGAACCGGCCTCGATGAATCCCGTGACTCGGTCCACCTGTCGAGTGTTGATCAGGGGGCCGCTCGTAGTGCCGGGATCGAAGGGATCGCCGAGCACACACATCTGCGCCATGACCACGCACTTCTCGATCATCTCGTCGTAGATGGACCGGTGGACCAACGCTCGGGTGTGGCAGACACAACCCTGGCCGGACAGCCCAAACGACACCATGCCCATCAGCAGTCCTGCCGTGGCATCGAGGTCGACATCGGGAAACACGATGTTGGGGCTCTTGCCGCCAAGCTCGAGTGAGGTGCGCACGATCCCGTCGGCGGCGGCATGCATCACCCGCTGCCCCACGGCACGGCTCCCGGTGAACGTGATCTTGTCGATACCAGGATGCGTTATGAGCGCCTCCCCTACCAACGGCCCGGTACCCAACACGAGGTTCACCACGCCCGACGGAACGCCGGCTTCTTCCACTAACTCGATCAACCGGATCGTGACAAAACTGGCGTACTCGCTGGGCTTGAGCACCACCGTGCAACCGGTGGCCAAGGCGGGCGCCACCTTCTGGGCGAAAAGCATCAGCGGGGCGTTCCAGGGAATGATCGCCCCCACCACCCCCACCGGTTCCTTGAGCGTCATCACCAGCGCGTCGCCACCCGTGTACGTGGGGATCACCTCACCGCACAGCCGATCGACCCAGCCGGCGTGATAATCGAAGATGTCCGCAGCAATCTGATGGCTCACCTGATAGATCGACGAGAACGATACGGGCATGCCGTTGTCGAACGTCTGGAGCCGATCGAGCTCTTCCCCGTTTTCGGCGATCAGTCCGGCGATGCGCTGCAGGAGTTGTTTGCGGTCTTTGGCTTTCCACCGGGTCCAGTCGGACTCGTCGAACGCCCGCCGAGCAGCTCGCACGGCACGGTCGACATCATCGAACGTGGCGGTGCTCAGCTCCCCGACAACCTCGTTCGAAGCCGGATGGATGTGGGACCAACGTTCGCCGCCACCCTCCTCCCAGGCACCGTCGATGAACTGCCGACCGAGGCTGATACCGAGCTCTCCGGCACGGTGGGCGACGCTGATCGTCATGCCGCCTCGGCCACAGCCTCGCCCTGCACCTTGAGCTCACCGTTCTGGTTGGCCAGCGACACCTCCACGGTGACGAGTTTGGCGCCGTCAGCCGCATCTTTGGCGGTGACGACCACCTTGCTCGTGAGTTCCTCATCGGGCCAGGTCTGTTTGGTGAAACGCACCTTGTACCTCTTCAGATTTCCGATACCCACATAGTCGGTAATGGCTTTGCCGAGAATCCCCATCGACAACATGCCGTGCCCGAAAACGCTCGGCAGGCCGGCCGCCTGTGCGGCCACCTCGTCGTGGTGCATTGGGTTGAAGTCTCCTGACGCTCCGGCATACATCACCAGATCACTACGGGTGAGCTTGTGGGTGAGCGCACGGGCTTCGTCGCCCACCTGCACGCCATCAAACTCGAGCTTTGCTTCGGCCATTGGAAATCCCCCTTGACGCCGTGGACCGGACGTCCTGTCCGGCTCCACCGCACCTTACCTGACACGCGTGTCATGGTTGATCGGCGCCCGCCACCGACGGATAGCCCGCACAGGATTTCGCCGCTTCCTAGACTGATTGGCATGGGTTCCCGTGCCCGACGGCGCTTCCGTCTTCCGCTGGCTGATCCTGTTGCCGGCGCCACGGAAGTTGTCGTCCACTACGAACGGCCGATCCAAGCCCGCGCCACCATTCGTGGCGTGGTGATGCTGCAGGCCGGAGCGAATCTGTTCGGCACCTTTGCCGTCGCCATTTACTTCAGACTTCTCTATCCCGACGACTCCCTGCGGGCTGGGAGCGATCGGCTCGAGCTGAACCTTGCGCTGTTGGCCGGGTTCGTCGCCATCACCTTGCTCGTCACGATACCGCTCAACCACATCATGCTCAAGCGGGCGATGGGGTGGATTCGAGACGGTCGTCAGCCCACCACGTTGGAGCGATGGGACACACTCTCACAACCAATCCGTCTCACCTTCTCGGTGTTTGTGGGGTGGATCGGTGCAGCGGTCACGTTCGGGATTGTCAACCACGATTCCACTCGTGTGGGCTTCGGGATCGCGTTGACCAGCCTCATGGTGTGCGCGCTCCTCTACCTGATGCTCGAACGCCACTTCCAGCCCGTGTTTGCCCTCGCCCTCACCGGCGTGAAGCTGCCCCGATGGCGGCGCGAGATCCTCACCCGTGTGATGGGGGCATGGTGGCTCGTGTCGGCCCTGCCGATGCTGGCTCTGGGCGCCGCTCCTTTCACTGACAACAATGAAGTGAAACTGCTCACCACACCGCAATTCAGCGTGATCGCTTTCTTTCTCGTGCTGGCCGGCGCGCTGGTGATGCGGGCGGCCGTGGGTGGGGTCAGCGAGTCGGTGAACGAAGTTCGCGCCGCCATGGCGCAGGTGGAAGAAGGCGACCTCACCGTCCGACTTTCCGTCAGCAGCATCGGCGAACTCGGGCACCTCCAAGCCGGCTTCAACGACATGGTCGAAGGCCTCCGCCAACGCCGACGCCTCCAGGATCTTTTCGGGCGTCAGGTGGGGGCCGATGTCGCTCGCCACGCGCTCGAGAAGGATCCCGAACTCGGCGGAGAAGAGCGAGAAATCTCTGCCCTTTTCGTCGACCTTGCCGGGTTCACCACGTTCAGTGAGACACTGTCCCCCGTTCAGGTCGTGGCTGCACTCAACGCGTTCTTCGCCGTGGTGATTCGGGTGGTGATGGAGGAGGGCGGCTGGGTGAACAAGTTCGAAGGCGACGCCGCCCTTTGCATCTTCGGTGCACCGGGAGAGCAACCCGATCACGCCCTCCGTGCGTTGACCGCGGCGGCCCGACTACCCGCTGAGGTTGCGCTCCTGCCCGACGCGCCGACGGTGGGAATTGGTGTCGCCACTGGCACGGCCGTCGCCGGCAACGTCGGCACGGCCGAACGGTATGAATACACCGTTATCGGCGACACCGTGAATGTGGCCTCCCGCCTCAGCGATCTCGCCAAACTGCGACCGAAGGGGCTGCCGGTGTTTGCCGCCGGCCCGACGATCAATGCCGCTGTGCACAATGATCCCGATGTTCGGACCCGGTGGTACGGCCAAGGCCAGCAAGCGGTGAAGGGGCGGGTGGGCACGATCGAGGTGTTCGCGCCCGTGGACGGGTTCACAACAGACGCTCGTACGCCGATCGCTGATGTGGTGGAAGCCCAACGGCCGATCGCCACGCCGGCCCATCGCTGAAACCGATCAAAGGTATCCACGCGCGTCGACTTGACCTCCCGAGCGAGTTGTACGTATGTATTAAGCAGTTGCTCAATACGAACAACGCGAACCTCTGGAGGCACGATGATCGTCCCACTCGCCGCTCAGGAGCAGCCCGCCGTGGCCAAATCCCGACGCCGTCCAACCACCCCGTCGTCTGCCTCTGACGAAACCCGGGCCAAGATTGTCGACGCCACTATCGCCACCCTGAAGACCGAGGGAATCGTGGGGGCCAGCGCTCGGGCGATTGCCCGCAACGGAGAGTTCAATCAAGCGCTCATCTACTACCACTTTGGTTCGCTCGACGATGTGCTCGTGGCGGCCCTGGCTCGAATGGGCGCCGAGCGTATTGCCCTGTACGAGGATCGCCTCGCCGACGTCACCACCTTTCCCGAGCTCGCCCTGGTGGGAGCCGAACTCCACAAGCAGGACACCGCCGCCGGGAACATCACCGTACTCACCCAGATTCTCGCCGGAGCGGTGAGCGCTCCCGCGATGGGCCCCCTCTTCTACGAGCAGTTCAAACCGTGGACCGAACTGGTGGAGCGGTCCATCCGGAAAGTGCTCGAAGGGGGTCCGTTCGAAGAAGCGTTCCCGGTGGAAGACCTCGCCATTGCCGTCACCGCGCTCTTCCTCGGCATCGAGTTACTCACCAGCCTCGACCCCGACAAACAACGAGAAGACTCGTTGTTCCGCACGATCGGCTTGATCGCCGTGCTCGTCGACGCCGTGCTCACCACCGGGACAATGCCGTAGAGGCTGGGATCAACGAGTGGTGGGGGTGCCGGTCGCTGGCGCTCGAAGCGGGCGGGTGGTGGAAACCACCGAACCGGTGCTCGTCACCGGACAGTTTGCCGTCGTTCGGTAGGCCAGGACGCGTGCCGCCGCCGCCTCGCCCTTGGCGGCTTGGGCGTTGAGTGCTTGCATCTTGGCCGGCGTCGGAACGACACCGGGCGGAGGGAGGATGAGGATGACCTTGCGCATCTCGTCGAGATCCGGCCCGAAACTCGCCGGGCCGGAGACGGCCAACGCATCGAGCGCAGGGGGCACGTCGGCGAGCCGACTGGCGTCGGTCTTGGTAGCCGCGGCCAATTCGGCCAGGCGATCAAGGTCGTTGCAGAGTCGCGCCGTGGCTTCGGGCCCCCGATCCTCGCCCACCCCCGCCCGTGCACCCGGCGGCTCTAGCCCGGCAGACCAGATCACCACGGCACCCGAGAGCACCACCAACATGGCCGTCGCACCGCCGAGCGCCGCACGAGCCGAGGTAAGCGCGACCCGACGCCGTTCGCTCGATGCGCCGGTATTCCGGCTGGCCCTACGTTCACGCCACAATCGCCATCGGGCTGGAAGTACATCAATGCCGACCGCACCGGCGATCACCATCCCCACGTCGGCGTAGAGCCGGTAACGCGGCAAACCGAAACTCGCCACCACCACCGCTCCGACCACCAGGAGCGGTCCTACGATCGGAGCGATCGGGATCTTTCGCCGCCGCATCTCGTTGAGCCCCAGAAGGGAGAACGGGATGAGGGCGTAGTACGCGACGAACGCCAGCTTCGAATCGAGGTCGCCCCGCTCCTCGCTCGTGATGTCGAGGCTGATCGTCTGCCCCGGCGAGTAGAAGCCAAAGGCCCGACCAAGGCGCGCTGCGGCCACCGCCGGGAACCGACTGGCATTGTCGCTGATATAGGTGGTGGCCCGACGCCGGTACACCACGTCGAGCTCGGACTCATCGACTGGTGGCTCCGCACGCGATGCCATGAGTTGGATCACGGCAAGGTTCGTCGACGCGTCGAAACACGAGAACGACAGATAGCCGGTGAGCTCGTCGTACCACGTTTCGTCGCAGGTGCCATTGAGGAGACCCCATCCCGAGCCCGGTCCGAAGGGCGAGGGATTCTCGAATCGCACCGAGTTCACGATCCAGAGCGGGGCGATCACCACCAATCCGGCGAGGGCACTCGTGACCAACAAGTTGGCGCGTACCGGCGCTCGAACGCGCCGCATCCCCACAACCGTCGGAAGGATGACCACGAACCACAGAAGCGGCGCTTCGTTCCGGGAATACGAGGCCAGAGCGAGAGCGATCCCTGCCCCTGCAGCCCATCGCGCCGAAGGCCGCTCCCACAACCGGTACGTGGCATAGAGCGCGGCCACAAAACACAACGTGGCGAGCGGTTCGGTGAGCAGCCTCCAGTCGTTCGTAACGAACATCGGATGGACCGCCATCAACCCGGCGGCGGTGAGCGCCGCCCGGCGGCCGATGATCCGATGAACGAGTAATCCCACGAGCCCTACCGTCAGCACCCCAGCGATCGAAAGGGCCACTCGGGCTCCGTTCGGTGCCGAGATGCCCACCTGGTCGAGGGCCGCCACGAGCATGGCCACACTCGGCGGCTTCTTCCCGCTTGGCGTGATCACCGCGGTTGGTTTGTTGGCCATACGAATCGGGTCCGACAGACCATTGCCCGATGCCAGCAGACGACCCTGCAAGTAGATATACAGCGAGTCGCCCTTCAGTGTGATGCACCCCGGCGATGCGTTCGCCTGCATGGCACCATCGATTTGGTATTGCGCTGGATCGTCCCAGCGTTCGTCGTCGTACGGGCACATCGGGTGGACCACGAAGACCATCGCCATCCGAAGAACGAAGGCGAACGCCATGATGGCCAGCAGTGGCCCTCGAATCGAACGTCGCGCTGATCGGTCGGGCGGGCCGACCGTTTGGCCAGGCGCGGCCGGCGAATCGGAAGATGGGAGCGGTTGGGATGTGGGAGTGGTCACGATGAGAAGGCCTTATGCGGGCTCCGCCGTGGCCGGAACGCCCCGACGTCGCCCGAGCTAGCGTCACCCGAAGAGTAGGGCGGCCAAACGATCGTGATGGTACGCCGCATCACCGAGCAGATCGTCGGAGGCTTGGGCCCGCCGTAGGTACAGATGCAGGTCATGCTCCCACGTGTAGTCGATGCCACCGTGGACCTGCATGCCCACCTTGGCGCAGTGTCGGGCGGCCGTGCCGGCGGCGGCCTTCGCCACGTGCACCGCGTGCGCTGCATCCTCGACCCCAGCATCAAGGGCCATCGCCGCGTAGGAGACCGCCGCCGACGCTCGAGGGCCACGTCGAGGGCCACGTCGAGGACCATGTCCACCAACTGATGTTGGATGGCCTGAAAGGGGCCGATTGGCTTGTCGAACTGCAGCCGTTCCTTGGCATAGGCCACCGAAACATTGAGGAGCCATCGAGCCGTACCCACCCGCTCAGCCGACAGCGCCAACGTGGCCCCGGCCAACACCGTCGCCAGCCGATCGGAGTCCAGGCTGACGACCGCCGACGGCACGGGCGGTGTCGCGCACCATCGGTTGTTCTTCGGTCAGGGTGAAGTCCTTGGCTTTTCGTCCGCTCCTCGGCAACCAAAGCACACGGGTGGCCACGACGTTGCGCTGGATCTCGGACGTGCCCCCACCAATCGTGGCGGCCAACGCAATCAACTCGCTGAGCCACCACCGACCGCCTTCCTCCGCCCACCCCGGCTCAGTGACCGCGCCAGGGCGCCCCAGAAGGTCCATGCCGAGGTCGAACAACTCCGCTTCTGAGTTCCGAGGTCGCCAGCCTCATAGACCTGTGCTCGGGTGCCGACGAACCCTGCGCAAAGGACGCAAAACCCTTGTACCCCAACGCCCGAAAGGATGCCACCTGCTCGTAGGCGGCAGCGATACGACGCCGAACAATGGGATCAGCGTCAAGGTTGTTGCGCTGAGCCAAAACGACCAGGCCGGCGAGTGCACGGTGCGCGCCGGCCACACCTTCGACCCACAGACCACCCCGTTCGTGGGCCAGCGAACCCATGGTGATCCGCCAACCGCCGTCGCGCTCCCTCCAGGTTCGCCTTCGGAACGACCACATCGGTGAAAAACACCTCGGCGAACTCCTCGGCTCCCGTGATGTGTCGAATGGGCCGCACGTCAACACCGGGCGTGTCCATCGCGATAATCAGCGCACTGATGCCCTTGTGTTTGACGATCAACGGATCGACCGTGGTGCGCACGAAGCAGAAACACTGGTCGCCGTACGGCGCGTAGGACGTCCATACCTTCTGGCCACTGACGACGAGAGAATCTTCATCCTCCACCGCTCGGGTGGAAAGGTTGGCGAGATCCGACCCGGCATCGGGCTCGCACATCCCCACACACCACACCGTGCCGCCCCGGATTGCCGCCGGCGCCTTCGCCTTCTGGGCATCGTGGCCGAACTCCAAAAGGCTTGGCCCCACGATGGCGCAGCGACCGAAATGTACGCTGCGCACGATCCCTTGGCTCGCTAGGAGCGCGTCCCAGTAACGCTTCGAGAAGCGGATTCCGAGCCACGGTTCGCACTCTCGCAAGGACGCGAAGTCGAGAGCCCCCTGTTTTGGGCGGTGAGACGGAGGACACCGCGAGATTCGAAGCTGGCCGGAGGACGCCGAATGGTTACTGGGACACGCTCCTCGTTCTTCGAGGTAGATCAGGGTCTGGAGTGGTGTGGGCGAGTTCCAACCATGGTCGAACGCGTGAACTGCCACAATCGGGCCCACGGTGCCACCTGACCATCGTCGTTCGCCATGAAGCGCTTGCCTTTGCGGGCCTCCTCGGGGCTGTGCTCCTCCAGGAACTGGCGAAGTGAGGGTCGAAACTCCTCGTCACTCCTCGTCACTCCTCGTCAGTCTCACTCCATTCCAGCTTCATACGGGACCCTGGATCCAGAATGGTGGGATCGACCCATTGGCTTCGCCCGGCAGAGTTGTTCGCACGGCGTCGATGCCACCGATGGTTCATGGTTGATCGGCAGTGGCTTCGGTGATCGGTCGCCAACCCTGAACGAGTTGGGCGACGCCGCCTTGCACTTTCACTACTAGTCCTGAGAGGGCGGCGGCGGGTTTCACCGCTCAATGACGAGCCGAGCCAGCAGGCGACCGCCGCCACATTCTCGGGGGCGAACGTGACCAACTCACCTTCCTTAACCGCCATATGGTGGCCGGCGACCGCGTCAGTGAGCCCGGGTTCGCGCAACCGGCGCGATGGCGTTCACCCGAAGCCCGTAACGCTCCAACTCGCGGGCCACCAAAATGGTCATTGATGCAATGCCCGCCTTCGCTGCGGCGTGGCTGGCATGGGCAGCATTGCCGTAGCGACCGCTCTCCGATGCGGTAGTGACGATCGTGGCGTCATCGTTCGCACCCGCCTTGAACTGCGCTCGCCAGTAGGACCCTGCAAAGTGGGTTGTGCAGAAATGCCCCTTGAGACGCACCCGGATGACGTCGTCGACTCGGCTTCGGACATCGAAAAGCTCATAGCTTCACGAAGGATGCCGGCGTTGTTGACCAGTACGTCGAGTCGACCGAATCCGTCCACGGCCTGACTCACGAGCGCTTCGGCCCCGGACCAGGAACTGACGTCGAAGTAGTTGGCGCCGGCGACGCCGCCGGCCGCCGTGATGGTGTCGACCACCTGTTGGCCGGGGGTCTGGTCGGCACCTTCCCCGGTGGCGACACCATCGACGTTGTTGACCGCCACCGACACACCCTCACTGGCCAGCAGTGCGGCTTCCGCCGCACCGATACCCCGGCCGGCCCCGGTGACGATGGTGACCTTTCCGTCGAACAGACCCATGGTGTTCCCTCTTCTGATTGGAGCGAGCAGAATGATCGAATAGCGCCCGGAGCCAAGCAAACCTGACGTCTATGTCAGCTTGGTAGCCGAGCGGATAGTGTCCCGTCCCGATCGACCCCGACATCACTGCCACTACCAAGGAGCCTTCATGGCCGTTTCGACGCCGACGCCACGCCCCCTGAAAGATCGTGTCACGTGGAAACTTGATGGCGGGGTCGGGCGACTCACCATTAACGCGCCCGAACAAGGCAACGCGTTGTCGTGGGACATGCGCGACCGAATCACCTCGCTTCTCGAGGACGCGTCGGCCGATCTTCGGGTGCGTGCGGTCATTCTCACGGGAACGGGCCCTCGCCACTTCTGCACCGGCGCCTACCTCGGCGGTCCGAAGGCCAAAGCCCCGCCCCGTCCTCCCGGCGCACCCGAACCCGCCACGGGCGATGCCGCTCGGCTGATCCGCCGCGGCTGGCAACGTCTCATCA
Source organism: Actinomycetes bacterium (assembly GCA_031415655.1). Lineage (GTDB taxonomy): Bacteria > Actinomycetota > Acidimicrobiia > Acidimicrobiales > Acidimicrobilacustridaceae > JAKOVR01. The sequence continues at coordinate 7,729 of JANOSD010000205.1, read as the reverse complement.
CTGCCGTGCTCGACTGCGAGAAGCCGGTGATCGGTGCCATCAACGGCGCCGCCGCAGGAGGCGGTGCGCAACTGGCAATTGCCTGCGACTTCGTGCTCATGGCCGACACTGCCCGGCTTATTGAGGTGTTCGTTCGCCGCGGGATCATGCCCGACGCCGGCGGCGCCTACCTCCTGCCGCGGATCGTGGGCAGCCACAAGGCCAAGGAACTGCTGCTGCTCGGCGAGGATGTTTCGGCCGCCGAGGTGCATCGGCTTGGAATCGCCCTGAAGGTGGTGCCTCCCGACGCCCTCGCGGAAGCCGCCGACGAGGTGGCTGCGAAACTCACGGCTCTTCCCACCAAAGCACTCGGTATGACCAAATGGCTGGTGAACCGCAGTTTCGAATCGAGCCGCCACACCGCGTTCGAAGAGGAGGCCTACGCCCAGGAACTGGTGACCACGAGTGTCGACGCTGCGGAGGGAATCCAGGCCTTTATCGAACGCCGGGAACCAAACTTTGTGGGTTGGTGAAGAGTCAGGCCGCCGGGTCGGTGTCGTTTTGATCGGCATCGTTATCAGCGTCCGGGGCCGGCGGACCTTCCGGGCCCCAGTCGTATCCCAACACGGTGAGCCAACTCACCAGGTCGCGGCTCACACGGAACTGCGCCTTCGCTTGGGCACCGCGGTGGTCGAATTCGATGATAATCGTGGCCTTTACGGCGTTGGCGGGTTCGTCGGACGAGCAGTTCACCGAGGTGATCGTCGAGCGGTCGATCTGCATCACTTCCAAATTTCCCCACGGAATGAAGACCAGGTCGGTGTTCGAAACCGCCAACACGCCCATGCCGCCGTTCGTGCCCGCTTCCGGGGGTTCGGTAGCGAGACCCACGGCCTTGGGCTCGATCTCGAGCACGTTGTCGGCCCCGAGAACCTCCTTAGCCTTGGCGATGGCGGCATCGCCCTTCTTCTGGAGCGTAGGGCTAAGGGCGATGAGCGCAATCCCCCCTCCCACGACGACGACAGCGATAATGATCAGAAGGATTTCCATGGTCGATGAAGCTACCAGTGCCTTCCCCAGCCGTGAGCGATGGACAAGCCCCGCACGCCAACGGCAGCAGTATGGGCGAAGTGACACACTTCAACCATGCCTCGGTTCGATGATGACTATCCCGGTCTGCCGATCAAGCTGACACCGTGCTCCAACGGCGAGTTCGTGGCCCCTCCGGCGTCGGACCTGGTGCTCGAAACAGTGCGCCGAGCCCGGGATGAAGCGGAGCGATCGGCGCGTCGACTTGGGATCAGTCGACGCCGGTTTCTGCTGTCGACAATGGGGTCGGCATCCATGTTGGCGATTCTTGCCGCCTGCTCGAAGGAAGCCGACAAGATCGCCGGAGGTTCCGGGCCTGGCGGTACCTACTACGTACCGGCGATCGCGACGACTGAGCCCGACGCCGCCTTCGGTGCCCTCGGCGGGAATGAGTTCGTGTTCGACGTGCAAACACACTTTCTCGACAGCAATCACGACATCCCCGATCTCGGTCTGAGTGGCGCGTTCCCGCAACAGTCGTGTGGCGAAGAAGACCCACGCGACTGTTTCTCCGTCGATAAGTACCTCGACCTCATGTTCAATAAGAGCGACACGAACATGTTGGTGATCTCGGCACTGCCGTTTGCCGGCAGCCCGCTCAACCCCGAAGTGATGAAACGCACGATCGACCTCGCCGATCGACTGGGCTGCCAGCAACGGGTGTTGATGCAAGGCGAGACTCATCCATCGCTCGGCCCGGTCGAGAAGTTTTTGGAGAACATGGTCACGCTGCACGACACGTTGCCTATCGGAGCGTGGAAAACTTACTGCCACCTCGGTGGGCCGGGTTGGTATCTCGACGACCATGACAAAGCAGCCCCCCAAGTAGGCCAGAAGCTGCTCGATCAAGTTCATGCGCTCGGACCCAAAGTGCTGGCCGTGCATAAGGGGTTCGGCAGCGGATCCCGTTACGCCGATCCCGTCGACGTGGGCCCGGCGGCGAAGGCCAACCCGGACATCACCTTTGTGGTGTACCACTCCGGCTTCGACGTGAATCCACCGCACAAAGAAGTGGCCTACGACGAGAAGAACGACAAAGGAGTCGACCGTCTCATCACGTCGTGCAGGACGGCCGGAATCGGGCCTGGCGGCAACGTGGTGGCCGAACTCGGCTCGACGTGGCGAATCCTTATGGGGAACCCCGACGCTGCGGCGCACGTGCTCGGCAAACTCCTCGCGCACTTTGGCCCGAACAACATCGTGTGGGGCACCGATTCGATTTGGTACGGCTCCCCGCAGGATCAGATCGACGCCTTCCGCGCCTTCGAAATCACCCCACGGTTTCAGGAGCAGTTCGGGTACCCGCAGCTCACCAAGGAAATCAAGGCCAAAATCCTCGGCTTGAACTCGGCTCGAATCTACGGCGTGCAGCCCGTCACCGGCATCTGCCGGTTCGATGCCGACAGGATTGCCGAAACCCGTCTGACGTCATCCGACGCAAATCGCACCTACGGGCCACGCAGCCCGGCCCAGGTGCGGGCCGTAATGGACCACGAGCTTGCGCAGCTCCACTACGGACTCACCTGAGCTTCAGGGAGTCACCTGAGCTTCAGGGAGTCAGTGGTTCAGGGAGTCAGCGGGTCAGGGAGTCGTCGGGAATCCAGTTCCCGTGGAACCCAACCGGCACCCGCACCGGCAAGTGCACGATCGCTATCGGGGCCGCGTCCCAGTCGTGAGCATCGAGGATCACCAGGTCGCTCGCACCACGAGCGCGATCGAACGCGTAACCAAGCAGCCATCCCTCGTCTTCTGAGGCCCCGGGCCCAGACGGCACGAACACCATTTCGCCGGGGATAACGCCCCCACCGAGCGACTTCGATTTCGTCGTGCCGGTTTGGAGATCGTGCTTGAGCATGTTCACCTGCTCGGCTTCGTCCGCCGCACCGCCCAGAGCGGCGAGCTCGCGAGCGCCGACGCTGTACCCGAATCGATACGGCAGCCCGGCCCGGCGCTCGTCGGCCCGTGGGAACTCCTGACCGCGCTGGTCAACTATTTCGCGAGCCATGTTGCCTTTCGCGGGGTCCACTGTCCACCGTTCGAGGACCGGCTCGCCTTGGCTCGGGTCCCCTCGTTGATCGTCGAACGCCCGGGGGTGCACCACAAGATCGATGACGAGTCGGCCGGTGCCGTCGGCAAGGTCGTAGCTGTTGAGCACGTGATACACGTACAGGGACTCCTCGAGGGTGATCCAGGTGGTGTCGGCAGCGGTACCGTCGCGCCGCACCAACCCGATTCGGGGGGTGTACTCCCGATCCCAGCGGTAGGGCATACGACTGCCAGCCTCCACGAGAGAAAAGTCGAAAACCACTGGAAGGTCGAAGGCCACGGCGTATCGCTCCGTCAGCGCCATATCGTGGATCATCACCGGTCCGCCCACATCGATCGCCTCCGAACGCGTCACCCGACCGTCGGCGGAGATCACCTGGTAATAGGCATGCGGTGAGAACCAGGCGTAGCTCATGGCGTGCAGTTCGTTGGTTCGGGGATCAAATTTGGGATGGGCGTTGATCCCCGCCACGAGCGGCCCGCCGAAGTTGTGCGACGCCACGGTTTCGAGGTGCGGACCGATTTCGATCGGCAGCGCTCCCTCGGTGATCGCCCACACCCGACCGTCATGGTGCACCACGTTGGTGTTGCCCATGCCTTCGTAGATTCCCCCCTCGGCCCGGGGCATGACGAACGATTCGCCCAACGCACCGGCAGCACCCGAAGTTCGTACCCAGCGGTTGCGATACCACTCTGCTCGCCCTCCGTCGAGGCGCAAACCGTGAAGCATGCCGTCGCCGAGGAACCAGTGGTAGGCGTCCTCGTCGGCGTGTATGGGATTCGGGCCGGTGCGTACATACCTCCCCGACAGACCGGGAGGAATCGCCCCTTCAACCTCCAGTGCGGTGACCGTGACCTCCGTGTCGACGGGAGCGAAGTTGTCCTGCAAGAACCGATACCCACGGGTGCCGGACGGGGCTGTTGACGGTGTCGGGTCGGTGAGGGTCATGGCTTGCTCCGGGTGTTGTGGGGGTTGTGCGATAGCGGGTCGAGTTGCGTAACACCGTTACGTAACCCTGTTACCAAACCACACTTCAGCTAGGGTGTCAAGCGTGGCCCGCCCAAAGATCCATGACGATGCTCTTCGCACACGCCTGATCGACATTGCGGCGCAAGTACTTTCCGAGCAGGGTCCGCACGCCATCACCCTGCGGGCGGTCGCCGCCGAGGCCGGCACTTCCACATCGGCGATCTATTCGTTGTTCGGGAACAAGGGTGAGTTGCTACGGGCTCTCTACCACGAGGGCTTTCGCCGACTGGCGCAGCACCTTGCCGCCGTACCTGCCCTCGCTTCCGGCGACCATCCACTCGTACGGCTCGGTGCGCTCGGCGATGCGTATTTCACCAACGCCCTTGAGCAGCCGCACCTCTATGGGTTGATGTTCGGACCACCCTTGCCCGAACTTTGCGCCACGAACGACGACCTGGCGTTCGCCCTCGCCACCCTGCAGACCCTCATCGATGCAGTAGGCGACTGTGTCGATGCCGGCTTCATCACCGGCCCAGCCGACGAGGCAGCGATGCAGATTTGGTCGGCAGAACACGGGCTGGCGTCATTGGCGATCGCCGGCATGCTCGGCCCGCCGGAACAGGCCCGATCGTTCGCACGTGCCGCCGAACAAACAATGGTGAAGGGATTGATGCACCCCGATCGGGTGGTATCCGATGTGCGCAGCGTTCATGCGGCCAGCGTTTATGCGGCGCGGGCGAATGCTGTGCGGGCGAACCGGTGACGGTGAGCCCGATTATTTGCTGCTGAGCGACACAGGTTCGATCGCTGGACCATTCGGAAGGCGGGCAGGTCAGCGGAGGTGGAGGTAGCGGCGGACCAGCTCCTGGCTCGACGAGTCAAGGTTCGCTGCTTCCGGCGTGACCGAGCCGTCGAAGACAGGCCCGAGGCCCGCCGCCAGCGTCTTGCCCAGTTCCACGCCCCATTGATCGAAGCTGTTGATTCCCCAGATCACCCCTTGCACAAACACCTTGTGCTCATACAGCGCCACGAGCTGCCCGAGCACCGACGGCGTGAGTTGCGGAGCGAGGATGGTGGAGGAGGGACGATCCCCCGGGAAGACCTTGTGCGGGGCCAAGGCCGGATCGACGCCCGCGTCGAGCACCTCCTCGATGGTCTGCCCAAAGGCCAGGGCTGCACTTTGGGCCAAGACGTTGGCGGTGAGCAGATCGTGATGGGGACCGAGCGGGAAATTCGAACGGGCGAATGCAATGAAGTCGACTGGCACGACGGACGTGCCCTGGTGAAGCAGTTGGTAGAACGCGTGCTGACCATTGGTGCCGGGTTGGCCCCATACCGCCGGCCCTGTCTCCCAGCCCACCTCTGCGCCGTCGAGCCCGACCCGTTTGCCGTTGCTTTCCATGTCAAGCTGTTGCAGGTAGGCCGGGAACAGCCCGAGTTCATGCGCGTAAGGCAACACCGCCAGGCTCTGGTAGCCAAGGAAGTTGCGGTTCCACACCCCGACCAGCGCGAGTAACACCGGGAGATTTCGTTCGAGCGGCGCAGTGAGAACGTGCTGATCGATCGTTCGGAAGCCGTCGAGGAATGCCTCGAAGTGCGGTGCACCGATCGCCAACATCACCGAGAGCCCGATGGCGGAATCGAGGGAGTATCGCCCGCCCACCCAATCCCAAAAGCCGAACACGTTGGTGGGTTCGATGCCGAATGCCTTCACGGCCTCGACATTGGTGGACACCGCCACAAAATGACGAGCAACCGCCGCTGCCTCGTTGGGACCAATTCCAGCGCTCGCTGCCGAGAGACCCTCGAGCAACCACCGTCGAGCCGAGCGAGCGTTGGTCATTGTCTCGGTGGTGGTGAAAGTTTTTGACGAGACCACGAAAAGCGTGGTGGCCGGATCGAGACCAGTAGTGGCAGTGGCGAAATCGGCCCCGTCGACGTTGGAGACAAACCGGCAAGTGACGACGGAATCGTTGTAGGCGGAAAGCGCGAGCACCGTCATCGCCGGGCCAAGGTCGCTTCCACCGATTCCGATGTTCACGACGGTACGAATGGGCGCACCAGTGCAGCCTTTCCAGACCCCAGACCGCACGTCCGTAACGAATGCCGCCATTCGAGCCAGAACGCCGTGAACATCGGGTACAACGTCGTGGCCGTCGACGACGAACGAGTCGAAAGGACCGGAGCGCAACGCCACGTGCAATACCGGTCGGTCCTCGGTGGTATTGATGCGTTTGCCGGCAAACATCGCGTCGCGACTTGCCTCCACGCCGGCCCGTCGAGCCAACGCCATCAATGCCGCAATCACCGTGGGGTCGACACGTTGTTTGGAATAGTCGAGGTAGAGATCCCCGGCCGCCACTGCCAGGGTTTCACCCCGCTGGGGATCAGCCGCAAACCGGTCGCGTAACGACAGTGCGGGCGCGGCGGCCAGTTCCTCCAACCGTCGCCACTCGGGCCAGGAACGCCGATCGAAATTAGGACCCGTCATGACGAGCCCCCACTGATAGACACGGAAAACCGAGCGGTGAACTGGCCCCCTGGCGCAACAAAGGGGGTCTCATCGCCCGAGAGTGCCCCTACCGGCGCCGTCATCGGTTCGAGGCAAACAAACCAGTTCGACGGCGAGGCCGGTACGGGTGCGTACACCTGCGCCCACGGGTAGTTCCGATCGAACTCGAGGGCGAGCCGCCGCCCGCCTCCTTCGAGTGCCAGCCGACGGTCCCGACCGAGCCGGTAGGCATCGTCGAATGTGCGCTTGCCGAGCGGATCATGTTCGGCCGGCTCACGGTTCGATGCGCCGGTGGGAAGTTGCTGGTCATCAAGAACTAGGTGATCCCGACTGGGAAGGACGAGCCGGACATCCGTCCGCTTCACCCCAGGCAGCCGCAGATACGGGTGCCACCCGAACGCCACAGGGACGCGGCGGCGTCCGGTTGCCCGCACCGTGGTGGCGATCACCAAACGCGCCCGGGGCAACCCCGAGCGAGCCCTCGGGGCCGGAAGGATGCGTTCCACCCGTGCCTCGACCTCCACCACGTGAGCAAACGGGAACGCCGCCATGAGGTCGTCGCGTTCGGCGAAATCGAAACGCGCCACCACTGCTGCGGCCTTGGCATCGGCGGCCACCCGCAGCACCTGCCAACCCGACGCAGCAGTGAGCACCCCATGTATCGGGAGTCCGTTGCCGTCCGGATGCCAGGCTTTGGAGCCCGCCAGATCGACGCTGACGCCCGCCGCCTTGTACGTGGTACTCCGCAAACGGTTGGCCCACGGATGAAGAATCGGGATACCGGTGGTGTGACCCTGCGCGTATCCCTCCGTACCACCGAACGCCAGGCACTCGTCGCCCTCGAACTGCAACGACGTGGCCACCATCCCGAGCCCGGGAAGCAACGTGGCGTGAAGACCTTCGGCGGCGAGCGTGATCGACGCCCACGAATCCACCACACCGAGGGTGACCGCTGGTTGGTCAGGCATTGCAGTCCTTCACGTGGTCATCTCCGATACGGGGGGGCACAGCATGACACCCGCGGTGACTACCACGAGACGGCACCCCAGCCAGGAGCGTTTCCCAATAACGCTTCGAGAAGCAGATTCCGCCCCACGGTTGAAGACTCTCGCAAGGACGTCACGTCGAAAGCC
>JANOSD010000204.1:0-46293 GCA_031415655.1 Actinomycetes bacterium | reverse complement strand
ACGCGACCTCGAACACACCACCGAAGCCGCCGAAACCTGGATCCAAGTCGCCGCCATCTCCACCATGATCAACCGGCTCGCCCCCAAAAAAGGCACCCCACAAGCACTCACCTGGGCAACCTGACTTCCCGGACACCCACTAACGAACGCCTTGAAAGGACTTCCCATGAGTAACGCACCCACGACCACCGAAACCCCGACCACCGAAACCCCTACCACCGAAACCCCGAACTACACCGTCCCTGGCTTGGAGCGACAAGAGGGTGGCGAGGTAGCCGAGATCCTCCAGCTCCGCCTGGTGGCGCTCATCGACCTCTCGCTCACCCTGAAGCACATCCATTGGAACGTGATTGGCCCCACCTTCATCTCCGTCCACCAGATGCTCGATCCGCAGTACGCCGGCGTCGCCGACATGGTCGATGCCACTGCAGAGCGCATCGCCGCCCTTGGCGCGTCGCCATCGGGGTTGCCCGGCTACCTCGTTCGTACGCGGACCTGGGAGGACTACCCCCATCAGCGGGCTCAGGTGCCGGTTCATCTTCGTGAGCTGAACGTCGTGTACGGCGGGGTGGTCAGCAGCCACCGGGCAGCGATCAGTGCCGTCAGCGATCTTGACCCCGTCACCGAAGATCTGCTCATCGGGCAGACGGCAATCCTGGAGCAGTACCAGTGGTTCGTACGGGCTCATCTGGAGTCCACCGACGGCAACCTCCACCGCAGCGCCAACGGTGACGGGCCCGCTTCTGCGGCCGAGCGCATCGACGCCACCAACTGAAACGACATGCGTCATCCGTCACCCCACGACGCGCTTCTGCGCCGGTGGGGTGACGGGTAGAGGTTCACCATGGCTGACACGTTGAATGCCCCGCCTTCTGTCGACGTCGTGGCAGGCCCCGGCTCCGACACCGTCGCCGATGATGACCCCCACGATGACCCCGATGATGCCCACGATGGATCGACCGCGGCGGCCAATCTCGGGCTGATCGATCGGCTCGTAGGCGCGGTGGACACATTCCAGCAATCCCACCGGGTGATCGCCCTACCCGTGGCCGTAGTGAAACGGTTCGGCGACGACGAGGCCGGAAATCTCGCTGCCCTGGTGGCCTACTACGCCTTCTTCGCCTTGTTCCCGTTGCTCCTCGTGTTCGTGACGACCACCGGATTCGTGCTGAAGGGGAACCCCGAAGCACGGCAAGCGCTGCTCGATTCCGCCCTCAGCAGCTTTCCCGTGTTCGGCGATCAGCTACGAAGTGACATCGGGACCTTTCGAGGCAGCGGCGTGGCATTGACCGTAGGCCTGTTGGGCGCGTTTTGGGGTGGACTCGGGGCCGTCGGAGCAATGCAGAACACCATGAACGTGGTGTGGGACGTCCCCCGCGAGGACCGTCCGAACTTCTTCGAGACTCGTGTTCGGTCGCTCCTCTTCTTGCTGGTGCTGGGTAGCGCATTGGTGGGCTCGACCATTCTCGGTTCGTGGGCGTCGGTGCTGGAATCGTTCGGGTGGTTCGGACGGGTGTTGGCAATCATCGCGACCACGGTGGTGAACGTGGCATTGTTCGTCGGTGTGTTCAAGGTCCTGACCGACGTCAACCTCTCGTGGCGCCAAGTGCGTCCCGGCGCCGTCACCGCCGGCATCGCCTTCACCGCCCTTCAGGTGGCCGGCGGCTGGTACGTCACCCGAATCATCAAGGGTGGGTCGCAGCTCTATGGCACGTTCGCCGTCGTGCTCGGTCTGCTCTCGTGGCTTTACCTCCAAGCCCAGGTCATCACCTTCAGCGCCGAGTTGAACGTAGTCCTCGACCGGAGACTCTGGCCTCGAAGCCTTCAGTCCACTCCTGAAGCCGATTCCGAAAACCATGCATAGCGGGCAGCCGGGATGGGTAAGTGGTGCGCAACCAACCAGAGCTTCGGCTCGAAACCAAGGAGATGTCTCATGACCCTCGGAGCTGCACTCGTCGTCATCGTGGCGGGCCTGTTGATCGCCGCCTTCCTCAACTCGACCATCGGCATGATCGTCGCCGCCGTCGGCGTCGTCGGACTCATCCTCGCCGCCTTGAGCGGGCGTCAAGCTTCGCTCTGACGCTTCGGGACCTTGGTTGGACGAGCATCCAACCAGACGCGAAAAACCGACATGAAATCGTGAATCGGTGCGGCGCCGAGGCGGCCAGGGATCCCGTAGATGTCAGGATGGGGCATGACCCTCGAACGCATGGAAGTCCAACGCCCGATCGCCGCCGACGCGGAAACGATCTTCACCCTGCTTTGCGACCCCATGGGACACGTCGCCATCGATGGCTCCGGCATGCTCATGTCTGGCACCGGCGAACCCGCTGGCGCCGTCGGCGACACGTTCATCATCCACATGGATCGGGAAGCGCTCAACGACTATCCGTTGGGGCTCTACGACGTCACGGTGGAATTCGTGACGTTCGTGCGCAACGAGGAGATCGCGTGGACGCCCACGGGCGCCATCAAGCCGCAGATCGGTCACGTGTACGGGTACCGCTTGGAGGCGATCGATGGTGGGACGCTGGTCACCTCCTACTACGACTGGTCCAACATTGATCCGGTATGGCGCGAGGCCAACATCTTCCCGATCATCCCCGAGAGCGCATTGCGCACCACCCTCGGAATCCTCGCTCGAACTGCGGCCCCCGGTCTCCCTCGGCCGGGAGCGTAAGCCGGTCTGCACCCTTTTCACTTCTCGCTCACGCAACGGAGCCCCGTTCGAGCGCCGCTGAAACTCGCCGGACTACTTCGCCGCCGGATGGGTAGAAGCTCGTCTCTGGCAATCGCCAGACCAGAAGACCGAGCAAGGAACCCCTATGGCCGGAATCGCCGTCATCACCGAAGCCTGCATCGACGTAAAGGACCGGGCCTGCGTCGATGTCTGCCCGGTCCAGTGCATCTACGAGTTCAACCCAGCTACCAACCGGCTGATCTCCGAAGCAGTAGCCGGCAGTGGGGAGATTGAGACAACTCATATCGTGAACCCCGAAACGATCGGCATCTTCGGCGACGGCATCCTCTACGTGAACCTTGACGAGTGCACGTCGTGCACCGCGTGTTACCAGCCCGACGTGTGTCCCGTCGGGGCGATCTACTCGGACGAGCATCTTCCCGACGGGTCACCCACCAGCGCGAAGTACAACAGCTCCGACCCCAACAAGGGCCACGACCACACCTTCTTCCTACAGCACAGCCGTGACGTATTCGGCGACTGATCGCCAACGCAGTTCTGTCACGAACTCGGCACTTCCGCAACGGATAACCGCGACCCGTGGTATTCCAGGAGCAAAAGGGTGGCGTCGTCGGCCAACCCCTCGCCGTTGAATTCCAGGATCAAGCCGGCGAGCCTCCGCACGGTTTCCGCCGGGGGCACGGCGTCAAGAGTGGCCCGGACCAGGAGGTCAGCCAGACGTTCCAGCCCGAAATCTGCACCTTCGGGCGATCTACGCTCGAGCACGCCGTCGGTGAAGAACAGCACCCGGTCGCCCTTTTGCAGCGTTTCAACCGCTTCCTCCACCACCCTTCCCCCGAGCCCCATCGGAAGCGATGGCCGGCAACCGAGCTCCCCGACAAAGGCCCCATCTCGAACGAGAATCGGCAGCGGGTGGCCGGCATTGATCCACCGAAGATGCCCGGTTTCCACCGCGAGTGATCCCATTTGTCCCGTGACAAAAGCCGAACCTCCGAACTGCGTCTCCATCGCCCGGCCAGTGTCGTGGTAGGCGACGTCGAGCGCCGCTCCCTCACGACGAGCGTTGCGCAGGCTGTTGACGGCCACCACCGACATCAGCACGGCGGCCGTGCCGTGGCCCACGGCATCGATGATTGCGAAGTCCAGCCCGCCGGGATTCACGGCGTAGTCGAATGAATCACCGCCGATCGAATAGGCCGGCTCAAGGATGCCGCTTACCGACACCTGCGGGGTGGAGCACGCCAACGGAGGAAGAAGATCCCACTGCATCTCCGCCGCAAGCGACAACGGCTGCCGTCGCCGACTTCGCAGTAACACATCGGTGTATCTCCGTTTGCTCGCAAGTAGGAGCACCAGCGCTTCCCGGATCGGACCGAGGCGAGCGGCCACGCTGGGAGACCACGTGAGGTGTTCGAGTTCCAGCACACCCAGCCGTTCACTCCCCTCTGTCACCGGCACCCAGACCACTGGCGAAGAACCACTGCCCACGACCACCTCTCCAAGCGTGAAGGCGCGGCCGGCCATCGTGCCGGTGACCGCGTCGACCCGTCCCGTGGGGCCGTGATCACCAAGCTCATGCAGGGAATCAAGCGCGTAGTCGGCCACTAAAAGCCGTGCCGACCGTGCACCCAACAGGTCACCGACCACAGTGACCATCGCCGCCAGTGCGTTCGGGGGGAGCGATTTCGATACCTCGAATAACACGGCCACATCGGGATCGGTGCCGTCACCAACGAAACCGGTCTCGTGGGAGTCCACCAGGCAATCCTGCCAGGCAGCCGCGATTCGCGCTGAAAACGCCGTAGGAAGTTGCTCATCAAGCGCGACTGATCACATCCTCGTGTTGCAGCCACAGCGGTCGGGTCGGGTCGGTCGGGTCGGTGCTTTGGCATGCTCCCGCGCTCCCAGCCAGGACCTCCACCATGGGGTGCAGCACAATCAGGTCGCGGCAGACGTTTCGGCGTCCACGATCTCCGCCAGTTCGGATGGCAGGTGCCGCGCCTCGATGGCCTCAACCAACTCGCTCTTGTTCATCTTGGAGGTACCACGCATCCCGTCCTCCCGGGCCAGGAATCGCAGTTCTTTCGTTGTCATGCCCTCCAGTCGGTCGATCGCCGACTGCTGGACTCTTTGCGCCACGAGATCGTGACGCGCCACGCCTCGACCGACGAACTGCTCGATGAGGCCGTCTGCGTCATCAACCGTGAGGACCAGAGCGGAGACTTTTACGAAGCCGACGGGATCAACGCCAGCAATTGGAGTTCGGAACCGAAGTTCCGCGGCGGGGATGGGCGCCGTGATAAATCCGAACCCGTTGAGCCGCAGACGAAGCCGTGGCGGCCCGATCGATTGAGCGACGCTGCATGGACTGGAAAGTCCCACCGTGGCCACGTTGTCCAAGTCCGTTCCTAGTGTCCATGGGCCGAAGCAAACCTCCAAGCGGTCGCCCGCAAGGCGGACCCCATCCGTAGTTGGGTCGACCCCGAGGAGTCGCCCGATCTGCCGCGACAAGCCGGTGAAGCGGAACGGGACGAACTCAAAAGTGTGGGGGTTGGGCATGTCCTCCCACCTACCCGACATGCCCCCGACCTAGACCGCGCCTGGACACGCTCTTAGAAGCGTGGTGGACCACTTTCGTGCATCCTGGGTAGAAGTTCTTCATGCCCCAATCGATTTGGTCCGGCCACATTCGATTCGGTCTCGTCCACATTCCGGTACGGCTCTATGCAGCCACCGAATCGCGAGATCTGTCGTTGCACCTCTACACCAAAGGAGGCGTCGAGCGCGTGAAGAACCGCCGGGTCGGCGCCAGTTCGGGCACCGCTATCGCGTACAGCGATACGGTCAAGGGCTTCGAGCGAGACGACGGCGAAGTGGTGTTGCTCTCTGAGGACGAGCTTGAATCCGTGTCGGCCGAAAGGTCGAAGGTGCTCGATGTGGTGCAGTTCTGCGCCATCCACGAGATCGACCCGCTCTACTTTGAGCGCTCCTACTGGCTCGGGCCCTCACCGACCGACGGCGCCGAGCATCCGTTCGAGTTGTTCCGACGGGCGCTCGCCGAGGCGGACCTTGTCGGCTTGGGCACCTTCGTACTTCGCAGCAAGGAGCACGTGGCGGCGATTCGCGCCAACGATCAGGGACTGGTGTTGCACACGATGTTCTTCGCCGACGAGGTGCGCGATGGGACCGTCATCGGCCATCGGGCTGGCTCAATCACCGTGGCCGATCGTGAACTCGAACTGGCCAATCAACTCCTCGGCGCCCTTCGCGCCCCGTGGGACCCCACAACGTTTCGCGACGAATACCGGCACCGGGTACTCGAGCTCATCGAGGCCAAGGCCACGGGCAAGGCACTCGCGTCGGTGTCCCCCTCGATGTCGACTGAAGTACCCGACATCGCCCACGCTCTGGAGGCCTCAGTGCGAGCGCTCCGACCCCTCGGCGATGCCGGTGGGGAACGCCAGCAAGGAACCGAGGTCACGGTTGCGGTCGCGATGTCGGCTCGAGGTGCCGTGACCAAGCCTCTCCATCCTTCGAAGGTGAACGTACGTAGGAGCAGCGCCGCGAAACCGGAGGAGCTCACCACCGCGGAACTCCGGACCAGGGCGTCCAAGGCCAAAATCGTAGGACGGTCGCAAATGAGCCGAGCCGAACTCATCGAGGCACTGCGCCCGACAGCCCCGCCAAAGCAGCGGGCGCGCACGCGTTCGGCGTAGTGGCCCTCGACTGGCCGTGAGGTCCGGAATCCTGAGCAGCGGGTAAGTGCTCTCCGCAACCCTTTCTTGCCAGCACCAAGGAGACAGCCATGGCACATCGACCGACGGGTACCGTCCCTTCCATCCTCGCCGGGGTAGGTCTGCTCGTGGCCGTTCTGGTTGTCGTCCGCGTTTCAACCGAGTTCCGAACGACACCGGGCACCGTGTTGGTCGGCGACTCCATCACCGCGCTTCTCGTTGTGGACGGAGCACCACCCGCCCTGGACGAGAATGGGGTTGAGGTCGTGGCCGTTCCCGGACGTACCGCGGAACAGATGTGGGCGACCGTGGACGAGTTGGCGATGCGGCACCCGCGACGGGTGGTGGTAAACCTCGGCACCAACGATCTTTTGACGGGGCGGACTGTCGACGCAACCAGCGAAGACCTCGCCTGGATCATCCGACGGTTCTCCGCTGGGACGTGCGTCGTGGTGGTCACACTCAACGAGCAAATGGTCAACGCTGACCGCCCTCAACTCGCGTTCGATGCCGCCGCGGTCAACGCTCGGATCCACAGGATCGCAGCCGACTCCTCGGCCGGCGTTGTCGACTGGTCGGCGCTGGTGAAGGCCCACGATCACGAGGGTGATCCACTTGCCCCGCTTACGCTCGACACGGTGCATCCCAGCGGGTCCGGCCGTTCCGCACTGATCGACGCGTACCGGCAAACACTGGTCAAAGCCTGTCCCTTGTAGGGGCAGTACCGGGTAGGTGAAGTGCCGGGTAGGGGAAGTGCCGGCCCGCGAACCGGCCCTCTCGAGTCGCCTACACGCAGTCCGATTGCCTTGCGCTCCGTGGAGCCGTCGCTTTCCGCCCGTCGGCAATGAAACGACGAGTGGATCTACCGCCGCGAACGGGCGAGTCGATCTTCGGCGAGCGCCAGCACCAGGCCGGCCGGCAGCAGCACCGCCCCTATCGCCTGCGCTGACTCGGTCGCCAGTGGACCCGAGGATTGAGAACCGTCGTTGGCGAGCACACCGGCAACCATGTCGAAAGCTGCCCGCATCCGGCCAAGGGAGTGCTCCTCCGAGGTGAGCTCTGGGGCGTCGTCGCCGCGTCCCCAGCTCGAATCCTTGTTGAGCGCATCGGTAGTCATCAGGTGTAGCGCCGCACCAAACAGGTCGGTGAGTTCCGGCCGATCGAAGGAAGGATGAGGACCATCCCCAAGCCCGATTCGACCCATGCGGTAGCCAAGCCACACAGCCGGACGCACCCGATCTTCGAGCTCCCCTGGCCAGTCCACCCCATCGCGCAGCAACGTGATCGCCCAGCCCGTTGCCGGGTCCACACCATCGAACCAAAGCGGCTCCGTCCGCAGCGTGTCGTACGCCAACCGCATCGGCGTGCGCGTTTCCTCACCGGGATGCGGGCCGTCCAAGGGCACCTCGAGGTGCGAAAACACGGGCATGGTTCAACCCCCGAGGGCGGGGTAGGGACCGTCACGCAGCGCGCTCGCAAGATGCACGGCGTTGATTGCCATAACCCGAGTCGTTGATGCCGTCTTCTCCGGCGGGGTTGTGAGATCGCGGTAGTCGACCCGCCCCATCGCCTCGCCCACCCAATACGTCATGCCGTTGGCGGGAATGGTGAACCCCACGTCGTTGAGGCCTTGGAACAGTTCGGCCCCCACGTGATGCGCCCCGTCCTCGTTGCCGACTACCGCGACCACGGCAACGCGGTTGGCGATCCGCATCTGCCCTCGATCGTCGACTTCGCTGATCAGCGCATCGAGGCGTTCCAGCACCCGTTGGGCCAGGCTGCTCGGATGGCCCATCCAGATGGGGGTTCCGAGTATGAATACGTCTGCTTCGAGGATTCGTTCGAGGATCGTGGGCCATCGGTCGCCGTCCCCGGTCTTGTTCACCACCCCCGGCGGCACGTCGTAGTCGGCCAGCCGGTCACGCACGAAGCCCACCCCCAATGCGGTGAACTCGCCTTCGATCTGGTCGAACAACACATCGGTGCTCGATAGTTCGGGGCCGGGCTTCAAGGTGCAATTCAAGGCATAGGCGTCCATGAATCTCACCTACCCCGTGCCCGTCGGTACCGGACCTGCCCCGACCGAACTTCTGGGCCACGGCGCGTGACCTGAGCACAGGGATCGGCCACTATCGCGAGGCCTGGGAGCGAAACACCGACCAGCCACCGGGACCCACCGCACACCCGACGACGATCAGGACTTGGAGCGTGAGTCAGGAACGCTTCGAGAAGCGGATTCGAGCCACGATTCGAAGCCTCGCAAGGATCGACGTCGAAAGCGCCCTTGTTCCGGGCGGTGAGACGGAGGACGCAGCGAGATTCGAAGCTGGCCGGAGGCCGCCGAATGGTTACTGACTCACGCTCCTAAGCCGAAGATGAGCTGCCCCTGGATGAGTTGGACCACGCCAGCGATGACCAGCGCGGCGGCGATGATCCAATGAATGAATCCCATGTTGCATGTCTCTCGCAATCCTGTGGCACTGGAGTTGGCGCCCGACGGACAATCCAAGGGAGATATACCCACCCGCACTGTTCTAAGAGCTCGCCTGATCACCTTTTGTTCGCGACCGCTGCAGGATGGTGTCGAGTGTGCCGGCCGCTCCACCGGCCAGACCGACGGCCAACGAGCCCCGGACGAAAAGCGGGAGCCTACGCAGGGCTACCCACCCGCAGGCGAGCACCACGAACCCGGTCACCAGCACCGACAACTCGAGCCGATGGTCCAGACCCGATGCCACTCCAGGAACGGCGGCTACCGCAACCTTGGCGCCCCCGATCAATCCTTCGGCGACGTCAGCGGCACCGGCGCCTACCCCCAAGGTCTCCGCGCCGCCGGACACGCTTGTGGTTCCGGTAGTGATTTCCGACGAGCCTTGCGCCTCGTCATCGCTCGCCGTGTTGTGTTGCTGATCGTCCATCGGGGGTCTCCGTCTTTCGCCACCGTCCCATCAGGTCCGGGTGTGCCGTGTTGTGACGACATCCGCCTTTCCTACCCGGTCCAGTTCGTGCGGTGAACCGGCGGGGGCGTCTGGGCAGACCCCGATATGACGAGGTTGGAGGTCGGGTACGAGGACCCGATCCGAAGGGCTCACCCGGACACGCCTATCGCAGTCGCCGTGGTTTCGGGGTCGAAGAAAGCGATCAGCGCTATCAACCCGGCCGTGGGTTCTGGCCGCATCGATGGTGGGTAAGGGCGTTTCATGGACCCGCGACATCGAGATGTCCCGGAACCCCGCCTGAACGGCGAGTCCAACCAACCAGGGAGAACCACATGACCAACCCACGACCACTCAAAGAAGACGATCGACGCATTGCCGATCCTGGGTTCGAAGACCGCGATGAGCACCCGATCGGCAGCACCGTCGGTACTGGTGCTGGCGTGACCGTCGGAGCGGTCGCCGGAATGGGCCTCGGTGGCCCGGTCGGAGCCGTCGTCGGTGGCGTCATCGGCGGCGTCATCGGCGGGGCGACCGGGCAAGCGGCCGCAGCGATCGTGAACCCCAACGGCGATTCCGTGGACGGCGACGTCATCCCGGATCCGGGCACCGCCACGAAGCACCACAATCCTGCCAACGAGGTGCGCTTCGAAACTGAACGCACCGACGAGGTCTGACGGCGCGTGCGAATCGGAATCGTCGCCCCCCCGTGGCTGCCCGTCCCGCCGGAGCGATACGGCGGGACGGAAGCAGTCGTTGACGTGCTCGCCCGGGGCCTCGTTGCGGCGGGCCATGAAGTCGTCCTCGTCACAACGGGAGAGAGCACGTGCCCCGTCGACAAACGCTTCTTCTTCGACCAATGCGTGGGCTTCACGCCAACCTCACCGGTGGACCTCGTTCGACACACGCTGTTTGCCTATGAGGAGCTTCGGGCTTTCGACGTGATTCACGATCACACAACCGTTGGCCCGCTGGTGGCCCAACCTGCCCCCGGCGTTTCGGTGGTGAGCACCAACCACAACGCCTTCGACTTGGCCACACTCGATCTTTACCGTCGGGTTTCCAGGCGGTCCTCCGTGGTGGCGATTTCCGATCATCACGCCACCACCGCGGTTGGGGTGCCGATAGCTGCGGTGATCCGCCATGGCCTCAACCTTTCCCAGTATCCGCCAGGGGTGGGAGACGGTGGGTACGCCGCCTTTCTGGGCCGGATGGATCCAGCCAAGGGAGTGAAAGAGGCAATCCTCGCCGCCCGAGCCGCCGGTGTGCCGCTACGGATTGCCGCCAAGATGCGCGAAGCCCCCGAGACGGAGTATTTCCGGTCGACGATCGAACCGCTCCTCGGCGGCGCAATCGAGTACATCGGCGAGGTTGGGCACACTGACAAGGTCGCACTGCTCGGAGGGGCCATTGCGCTCCTGAACCCCATCCAATGGAACGAACCGTTTGGGCTCGCGATGATCGAAGCGATGGCCTGTGGTTCTCCCGTAGTCGCCACACCACGAGGGAGCGTGCCGGAGATCGTCGAGCACCAAACCACCGGGTTGATCTGTAGCAATCACGAGGAGTTGGTGGCCGCACTCCAACGAGTGGGCGAACTCGATCGCAACGCCTGCAGGCGCTCAGTCGAGTCGCGATTTTCGGCCGCGCGCATGGTGGAAGAACACGTCAACCTCTACCGCCGGCTTACCACCCATGGTCACACCATGGACCGAGACCGAAGGTCGGCCTCACATCTTGTGGACTTTGGCGCCACGCGGATGCACGCGCCAGGCCAACCTGCCCTCAACGCGCATTCCTCCGTCACGAAGGGTTCACGACGCGCCAGCTGACCGCCTCTTAGGCGGGAAGGCGGGTCGAGCCGATAGAAGAGTTCAGCCGCATTTGGTTCGACAGGCCTCGAATCGTGAGCCATCCGTGCTCCACTTTCAGGTCGACCACGTCGGCCCCAAGCGACAAGCCCTTCACCTCGAGTCGACCCACGCTCGGCGGCAACGTCGGCCGGACAGTCAACGTCCCCGACGGGATATCTGGGTCCACTCCCAACATGCTCTGCACCATCAGGAGCGGTGCCGCTGCGCTCCACGCTTGTGGCGAACACGCCGACGGATAACCCACCGGCACCCCTACCTCATCACGAGTTAGGCCGGCGAACAACTCCGGGAACCGCCCTCCATTGTGGGCGAGCGTGGCCAACATGGCCTCGGCAAGTCGGTTCGCCTCACTGGTGGCACCGCTTCGAACCAACCCGCAGTGCAGGATGGCGTTGTCGTGCGGCCACACGGACCCGTTGTGGTAGCTGAGCGGATCGAAACGCGACGCTCCTGAGGAGAGGGTGCGAACTCCCCATCCGGTGAACATGTCGGGGGCGAGTAGGCGGGCGCATAACACCGGCAGTCGTTTCGTCGGGACGGCACCAACCCACAACGCATGTCCGGGGTTTGACGTAACCGTGTCGACTTGGCGTTTCTCCCCATCAAGAGCAGCGGCATACGTTCCCTCGCCCGGCATCCAGAAGGCGGTGTCGAAGCGCAGGGTCAAAGCCGCGGCCTTCCGGCGGCGCAGGTCGGCGAGCGAAGTGTCCCCCGCCATCGCCGCCAGAGCACTTCCCGACCGCCAGGCACCGATCGTGTAGGCCTGAACTTCGCATGTGGCGATCGGGGCATGCGCCAACGTGCCGTCGTCGAACGACACGCTGTCGGCGGAGTCCTTCCAGCTCTGATTGACGAGCCCGGCGAGCGTTGCCCGCTGATACTCAACGAACTGGTCATCGTCTCGATCTCCGTACACCTCGATCCAATTGAGGGCAGCGTCGACGGAAGGAAGCAATGCCCGAATTCGGTCTTCGGTCGCGCCCAACCTCCACGCCCGCTCCACCAGCATCACGAACAACGGTGTGGCATCGGCGGAGCCGTAGTAGATGGTGCCGTTCGAAAGGCTCGACGACACTCCCGAGCGGTGGCGGACCTCATGGAGGATTCGCCCGGGCTCTTCATCCGTTTCCGCAAGGCATCGCGTGCCTTGGAGACGGGCGAGGGTCTCTGCGGTGTCAATTGCCAATTCCGGCCTGATCAGCCAAGCCATCCATGCTGCGAAAATCGCGTCGCGTCCGAACAGGGTCATGAACCACGGTGCGCCGGCGGCAACGACTGGCTGGTCGGGACGATCGTCGTCAACGATCTCTAGGGCGGCCAGGTCTTCGATCGAGTGGCGCGCCGCCGTCTCGAGCCCGACATGGTCGGAAAGAACGATGGGCGGGGGACGGGCGATTCGGTGGCCGGCTCGACCCGCCACGGAGGCCGCGGCCACAGCGAGTGCCGGTACCCCCTCACCCGCCGCTGACCCCTGGGCGCCCATGTCTCCGCCGGCTGACTCACCGGCCGACACAACGATGGTCGTGGACCATCGCTGTGTCGGCAACATGCTCGCCGACCATTGCAGAAGTTGGGGCGAAACATGGCGGAGATCGTCGGCGGTGACGGTGGTGCTGAGCCCGGAGGGATGCGTGACTACGAGGCCATTCGGAAGCACCTTCTCGACCGGCTGCACGGGCGCAGGATCACGTCCCTCCTTCACCGAGAAGATGTCGGAGAAGTCGGTGCCGAGGCCCAAGCTGACCTCCACGACAATTGGAGCTCGGGTGTAGTTGCGCAGTTCGATCGTCTCTACCAGGGATCGGTCAAGGAGCGCCCGACGGCGAATCACCACCACCGAACCGGCCGTTGCGTTCGCATGCATGCGGCCGACGAAGGTGGCCCGCCCGTCCGCTTCGTGTTCGACAGAGAGCCCCTCGATCGGCGCCCCATTGGCTCGGAGCTTCATCCACGACAGGAACCGCGTGTCAAAGGTGTAGAAGCCGTCGGTTGACGCGCGGTGTAGGTCTCCTTGCGTCGAACTGAGGCAGAACGATGCCCCGCGCACCAACGTGACACTTCGCTCATCGGCGAATCGCAGCGGCGCCGATGTGCCCGCGAACACCCACGGCGTCACCGGGGGGGCCGAGTGAGAAAGACCGACGGGATCGTCGCTGCCGATGGGGGTGGACATCCTGCCGAACCACCCTCCTGGCCGAGTACCGGCCGCAGACTCTACCGGGCGTGGATCCATTCACACCCCGAGAGCGGCGTGCCACTCTTAACTGCCCGCCGCACAGGCGCCGCCTCGCACCGTGGTGTCGTCACCCGATGCCGGCAGCACGACGCAGGCAATCGAGCCATCGACTCGTACTTCCACGAGGCCGTCGTCGTCCAAGCCGTCGGCATCGCCGTCGGTGGCGCCCACCACCGTCACGTTGCCCGGCAGATCACGTCCTGAGCCCTTCACCAAATCCATCGAACGCAGTGATTGATTCGTGCCCTTTCCCGCTTTCATGGCGCCACGAAGGGCCTCCGCTTGCGTTCTCGCCGCCGTCTCGTCGGCCTTCACCGTGGCGTCACGGCTCACTTGCGTGACTGTCTGGCGAGCGTCCTGCTTTGCCTCTTCGGAACACCCGGCGAGGAGGAGGGCCGCGACCCCAAACGCACCTACGAACAACCCCACACGGCGGACGCCGTGTCGTCGCTTCGAACGATTGGTGACGCGGACCAGAGCGGTCTGAGATGTCGTTCCGTGAAGTTCATTTGGGATCATGTTGTCTCCTTGAGCCAGGTTCGTTTGATCCCTACCCGCCTCAGCACCGGGCAAGACTGCGCCGTCGAACTTTCTCGGGGCTGGCGTCCCTTGTTCGCCCGGCGGCCAGGCGGCCAGATGGTCAGATGGTCCGCTGATCGAGGCTCGGAAATACCACAAGCGGCCGATCCCAATGACCGTCACTGACCGCTCACAGACGGGGGCCGGGGCGGTCCCACTGATTCGGGTGTCGTGCCTTCCTCGGTCGAGCCGTTGAGCGTCGAAGTCGACGGGCCGTTGTGCCCTTCCGCTCCCGAATCCCGACCTTCTCGGAGCAGCGGCAAGGTGCCAAGCCCTGGGGATATGGTCGTGCCGGGTACCCCTATCTTCACTTCACCTCGGCAGCCGGAGCCAACGGCGAGAAGGGCAACTCCCGTCAGAGCGAGGGCAAGGACTCGTCGGATTGCGGGGCCGGCGACGAAGAAGGTCGCCGTCCTGTCCGCACCTGCACGTGGGGTTATCGAGTGGGGTTTGGGCACGTTCACCTCCGTTGTGGGGCCGGATGTTCCAGCCCCTTCCACTTACCGCGCCGACAACAATTCGAGAACTGGCACGCCGTCCGCCGGCACCCGTGGTGGACGGCGTGAGGATTTTCTCTTCAGAGGTAGGAGCGTTGCCCTTCGGACGGGCGCCCGCGATCGGTCCGATACTGTGCACGCCTGCCAACCGCCGGAGAGCTGCAACCGATCATGGCCAGAAGTTCACCCGCCGTCGATGCCTTGGGAGATGGCTTTTCTTGGTCGCTCCTCGACGCCACACCGGATGCCGTGTTCGTGGTCGGGCCGACGGGCGAGATCGTCTTCCTCAACAGCCGGGCGGGGGAGATGTTCGGCTACCGGCTTGACGACCTGCTCGGCCGGCCCATTGAGCACCTCGTTCCAGAGGATGTCCGGGCCGTGCATCGAGCCCACCGGACCCGCTACCGCGCCGAGCCAACGAGGCGCCCGATGGGGGCCGGCCTCGTCCTCCGGGCCCGGCGATCAGATGGGCGGGAGTTCCCCGTCGAGATAAGTCTCAGCCCCATGAGCCTCGGCGACGAAACGTTTTCCGTCGCCGCCGTCCGCGACGTCACGGATCGTATGGATGCTGAGGACTACCTCCGTCGCGTGCTCTCCACCCTCGACGCTAGCGACGACGGCGTGTTCATTTTCGATGCCGCCACGCTCAAGTACAGCTATGTGAACGACGGGGCTGTCCGGCTCGTGGGGTACAACCACGATGAACTGACCGGAATGACACCCCTGCATCTGGATCCCCACGCGAGCTCGGCGTCATACCGTGAGCTCATCGATCAGTTGCAGGAGCAGGAGGGGAAGTCGGTCAACCGGCAGAGCCTCCTCCTGCGAAAGGACGGCCAAGAAGTACCGGTCGAAGAAACCTTTCAGACGGCCCCCATCGGCCGGGACGGTTCGTTGTGGGTGATCGTCCTCGCGAGGGGAATCGCGGCGCGGCTCCGGGCCGAAGAAGAACTCCGCCACAGCCAGGAGGCCCTCCGGGATGCTGCCCGCAACATGGCGGTGGCCGACGATCGTGAGCGGATCGCGCGGGACCTGCACGACACGGTTATTCAACGTCTTTTCGGCAGCGGCATGAAACTGCAGGCCACGATGTCGATTTCGAATCCGGAGGTGCAGTCCCGTTTGTCGTCCACGATCGAGGACCTCGACGAAACCATCAAAGAGCTGAGGATGGCGATCTTCTCGCTTCAGGGGGCGGCCGCCGCCGCGCCCGGTGGCGTGCGGGGCCGAATCGTTGACGTGGCGATCGCCGCGGCAGAATCGCTCGGCTTCGATCCCCGAGTGCAGTTCGATGGTCCGATCGAGTCCATCGACGAGCGCGTCATCGACGAGTTGGTGCCTTCGCTGCGCGAGGCATTGTCCAATATCGCGCGACACGCGAAGGCGAGTTCTGCCCGGATCCGTATCGTCGTAGATGAAGGCGTCGAGATGACCATCACCGACAATGGCATCGGTGTTCCCGATCAGGTGTTAGGGGGACGGGGCCTCGAGAACATCCTTGAGCGCGCCCGGCAGGTGGGGGGAGACGCCCACATTTCTGCCCTCGCCGACGGCGGCACCCAAGTCGTTTGGGTTGCGTCCCTTGGCGAAACCGACCCTGACCTGCAGGGCCCCTCGGCAGAGGATTCTCCTGCACTCGGCTGACGCTGGTTCTTACTCCTGCGGTCGGATGTTCTTTGCCGCATACACGGCAGCCTGCGTCCTTCGCTCCATGCCCATCTTCGACAACAGGTTCGACACGTAGTTCTTGATGGTCTTCTCCGCGAGGTTCAGCTTCTCGGCAATCTGGCGGTTCGTGAGGCCATCGGCAAGTAGCAGCAGGATCTTGCGTTCCTGGTCGGTGAGATGTTTGAGGCGCTGGTCGGACTCCGTGCCGTGGCGAAGGCGGTGCAACACCATCTCGGTTGCCCGGGTATCAAGGAGGGTCTGACCGCCGGCAACCGTTCGGACCGCGGCGACAAGGTCGATGGTCCTGATCTGCTTCAGCAGATAGCCGGCGGCGCCCGCCATGATGGCGTCGAACAACGCTTCGTCATCGGCAAACGACGTGAGCATCAAACACTGGATTTCGGGATGTTGGGATCGAATCTCGCGGCAGACCTCCACCCCATTGCCATCCGGTAGCCGGACATCGAGCACGGCGACGTTTGGTTTCGCGGCAGGGATTCGGAGCAGAGCTTGGGCGGCAGTTCCGGCTTCACCCACCACCTCAATGTCCCCGGCGCTTTCCAGCAGATCGCGAAGGCCGTGACGCACAATCTCGTGGTCGTCGAGAAGGAAGACTCGAATCATGTTGCGTATCTGACCACGTTTGGGCCCGCCGCCCACTGTCGGCTGGGGCAGCCGCGCCGGCATGAGCCGCCGGAGCGACACGCTCCTACGCTTTCGGCGCGTTCGGGTCGTCGACGATGAGCGCGGTGACCATTCCGAAGAGCCCGTCATCGTTTTCGGCGTGGGTGAGGATGTGACAATGCCAAGCCCACACACCGGTGTCGCTGGACCGGGGCATGATCAACACGCTGTAACGCTCACCCGGAGCAATATTGAGCGTGTCGACCCAGTACGGCTGGTCGAGGGCGATTCCGTCCTTGGCCACCACCAGTTGCGGGATCCGGTGAAGGTGCATCGGATGCGCCGTCAGCCCCTCGTTGTAGTAGTGGACCAAAAGGTTGTCCCCCGGCTTGGCCGCGACCGGCGCGGTGGCGGGATAACTCTTGCCGTTGAGGCTGAGACCGATCGTTCCCGCATCGTTGAGCACCATCGGGAACTCCTGCGTGGGCTCAAGGTTCGCTGGCAAGGTGATCCCCGAAACGGTGCGGCCGGCGGGAAGGATGACGTCACCGACCTGGAAGACGGCGAACATGCCATTGAGTACGGCGATGTTGCCGTGATCGTGGGCGTGATACATACCCAGTTCGGGACGCGAGCCGTTCGTCCACTGGTAGGTGTAGGTCTCGCCCGGTTTGATGTAATCCTGCGTCAGCGGGGCGACGCCGTCCTGGTCGAACGGCACGCTGATCCCGTGGAAGTGAATGTCGGTCGTGACGGGAAGGCTGTTCTTGATCACGACCTTGACCTTGTCGTCCGGCTCGGTTCGAATCCACGGCCCCGGAACTTGGCCGTTGTAGGCCCAGGCCTTCACGGTCTTGCCCGGCGAGACCTCCCAATCGACGATCGCCGACTCGATGTTGAACACCTTGGTGCCATCGGCTTCCACCGTTGGTTGGAGCGGCTGGTTGCCGACACCCTTGGTGGAGTTTCCCTTAGTAAAAGTGTCGAGCCCCACCTTCATTCCCGCCGCCATACGAATATCCATGGCGGCGTAGTCCATGTCACCCGACGAATGGTCCATCCCTGCCATGTCGTCGGTGCCGCCGGCGGGTGGAGCGCTCCCGGCCGGCCCCACCACCAGCGTTGCGACCATGCCGTTCTGCACGTGACCGGCGATCTCGCAGGTCACCTTGTAGGTGCCTTCCGGGACCTCGCCTAGGTCGAGTGGGATCGTTTGCCCGGCCGCGATGTCCTTGGATTTGGCGTACTTCTCGACGGCGAGGTTGTGCACCTGTGAGCCGCTGTTGGTGATCGACAGCTTCACGTCGCCGGCGGCAACCCGGATGACGGCAGGAGAGATTTTGTATTCCGAAAGCGTCACCACCACGGGGGCCGAAGTCGCCGCGACAGAACTCGAACTGAGCGAACGGGTCGAAACGATCGCGATCCCAATCGCCGCAAAGAGAAAGGCAAACACCGAGGTGAGCGTGGCGAAGATCGTGAGAACCTCGCGGTCGGCCTTCTGGGGGGTGACGGGCATGCCGGACTCCTGCTGGACGCGGGTGGTGCACCGCGATCTTCCACGATTCCGCGCCGCTCCAGCAGGGGCACCCGGCCCGTTTCCGAAGGGACTTTGGTCCCGCTGGCCCCACCCCTATTCGTGAGGTCAGTCGGCGAGGTGGGTGGTGCGGCCACCGAGGCTTTTGGCGGTGTAGAGAGCCCGATCGGCGCGACCGACCAGGTCCTCAACGTCGGTTCGTTGCCCGACCGCAATGCCGATGCTGGCACCGATCGAGGCCGACAGCAGATCACCCACGACCGGTTGGGATCGGCGCGCTGGTGCCGCCGCGGCGGCGTTGTCGATCGCCGCACCCGCCACGAAGGGGAAGGGTCTGGCCATCTCGGCAAGGAGCAGTTCGGCGAGAACAATTGCTTCTTCGGTGCTGGTGTTGCGCCGGAGAATGCAGAACTCATCGCCCCCAAGCCGGGCCACGAGATCTCCCACGGCGACGGTCATCCGAAGCCGATCACCCACGGCGGCGAGGATCGCGTCGCCGGCTCCGTGGCCGAAGCTGTCATTGACGGGCTTGAACCCATCGAGGTCGATGTAGAGCACGGCACACGTTTCGGCCGCGTCGAACGGGTCATCCGCACCGGCGACCATCTCCGCAATTGCCCCCATAAAAGCCCGACGGTTCGGGAGCCCGGTGAGCGCGTCATGGCTGGCGAGGTGCGCAAGCTGCCTCTGTTGCTCGTGGTAGGCCAGCGCCACGCTGGTGGCGTCGATCATGAAATCTATCGTCAACTCCCAGGCCAGCAACGACCTACCGGCGGTGGGGTACCACAGCGTGAATACCGCGGCCACGTCGTGGCCCGCGCGCTGCGCAGGCCGAATCCAGTAGTGGTGAAGCCCGTGCTCGGCGGCGACGGCTTGCAACTCGGCGGGGAGGTCGGCAGCCGTGCCCCGCGACGCCTCACCCCGCCACGCGTCGTCCCACGGCGACCCCGGACCCCATGCCTCCCCGCACAGCTCCCGGGGAAGTTCGTCGCCGAGCAGGGTGAGTTCGCCATCGACCCGCCGCACCAGGCATACGAAAGGCCGGTCCTGTTGCCATCGAACGATCTCCAGAATGCGTTCCAGCACATCGTCCGGTGCCGACGAATCGATGGTGGCCCGAAGCGCGGCGTGCATCGCCACAAAATCGTCTGCTGGCCGCAGCAAGATCGAAAGGAAAACGTGTTCGTCGGTGCGAGCGACCACACTCCCGGTTACCGACACAAAGCAGTAGCCGCCGCCACGCTGACGGGCTCGGGTGAGCACTGGGGGACTGAACCAATCCCCGCCTTCGTCCGCCTCCGCCGATGTCACCATCATCTCGATATTCCGCTCGAGGTCGTCCGGGTGGGTGAGCTCGACAAAGTTCGTACCGATCAGCTCCTCCGGAGTAAATCCGAAGTGCCGGGCGCCGAACTCGTTGACGTAGTGGATCACGCCGGTCTCATCGATGATGCCCATCGCGTCGCCGGCGCCCCGTACAACCGCTGCCAGCATCGCTTCGTCCACCACCTCGGGAGCATCTTTCACGGCCGCGGATCGTAGCGACACTGCCGGCGGTCGCGTGGACCCAGGAGCGTGGACCCAGGAGGGCCAAAACGCGCCCCGCGCTTAACCTGCGCCCGCAACCCGTCGGCGGCTCAATGGCCGGTTCCGATCTCCCGCGCCGCACTCCTACCCACCGACGGCAAAGTTGCCCCACGCCTCGCCAGGGTGCCCTCGTGTTGGCATGACTCCAGCCTCGTTTCTAAGGTCAGGAGCCTTCGTGGGTGTTTTGCCTCTCTTTACCCTTCGAAGACCGACCGCAGACCACCCCGCTACCCCGCCATCCCCCTTGACCGACCTATGCCTCAACAATTCCCTGGTAACGATTCCGTTGTGATCAACGGCGGCCCATTACCCCCCGTTGCGGGATGGAGCGGGGCCGCGACGCCCGCTTTCCGTCCGGAAGAGATCATGGCGGCGGCCCATCTCATCCGAGAGACCGCCTTTGTGGTGCTCGACCCGGCGACGGGGCGCCAAGGCGTGGTCGCTGGCGGCACGCTGGTCGCTGGCGATGCGCCCGGGGCTTGGCCAGTCACCGCCGTCCTTCCCCCGATGTACCCGGAATGGCTCGGCGATCGCAGCTTTACCGAAGCGCATGGGACACGGTTTGCCTACGTCACGGGAGCCATGGCCAATGGCATTGCGACCACACATCTGGTTGCCGAGATGGCCCGCAACGGCTGCCTGGGATTTTTCGGAGCGGCCGGCCTGAGCCTCGACCGAATCGATGCCGCGATCAGTGAACTGATAACCACGCTCGGTCAGGACGGCGCCCCTTGGGGTTGCAATCTCATTCACTCGCCGAACGAGCCGGCGCTCGAAGCGGCCGCCGCCGATCTGTACATCGCTCGCGGCGTTCGCAAGATCTCGGCGGCCGCATACATGTCGCTCACCCCGGCCGTAGTTCGGTACGCCTACAGCGGAATCCACCTCGATGCATCGGGTGTGGTGCACCGCCCGAACATGGTGTTCGCCACCGTGTCACGGCCCGAAGTAGCACGTCGCTTCATGAATCCGGCACCGACCGCGATGCTCGACAGCCTCGTGGCGACCGGACTGCTCACGGCGGAGGAAGCGAGTCTCGGCGCATCGTTGCCCGTTGCCGAGGACATCACCATCGAGAGCGATAGCGGAGGGCATACCGACAACCGTCCGCTCCTCCCGCTGTTCGCGGCGATTCAGGCGGTGCGCGACGAAGTGGCCGCCGCCCACGGCTACTCCCGACCCCTTCGACTGGGCGCGGCAGGAGGTATCGGTACCCCGCAGGCGGTAGCCGCCGCCTTCGCGTTGGGGGCGTCGTACGTCCAGACCGGATCGGTAAACCAGGGTTGTGTTGAATCGGGCCTAGCCGCCGACGGCAAACTCATGCTCGCTCAAGCCGACATCGCCGACATCGCCATGGCCCCCGCCGCCGATATGTTCGAGCTCGGCGTCGAGTTGCAGGTCCTCAAACGAGGCACGATGTTCGCCCCTCGGGCGAAGAAGCTCTACGAGCTGTATCGCACCTACCCAACCCTCGAATCGATCCCCCTCGACGAAACGAGGGAACTCGAAAAGAACGTGCTCGGGATGACGGTGGACGAGTGCTGGGCCACCACCGCGGCGTTCTGGATGGACCGGGATCCTGACCAAGTGGCCAAGGCCGAGGCGGACCCCCGACACAAGATGGCCCTCACCTTCCGGAGCTACCTCGGTTTGTCGAGCCGTTGGTCGATCGACGGTCACGAGGCTCGACGCATGGACTACCAGATCTGGTGCGGGCCGGCGATGGGCGCGTTCAATGCCTGGACCGCCGGAACTTTTCTCGCCACGCCCGAGAACCGCACGGTTGCCCAAGTTGCGAAAAACCTGATGGAAGGGGCCGCCGTTCTCACCCGGGCTCACCAACTTCGTACCTACGGCGTGGCGGTCCCGCCGGAAGCGTTCAACTACCGACCCCGACCGCTTCGTTGATCCCACTCGCCCCGACCCGACCAGGCCGGCCCAATGCCGGAACGGCTCCCGTTTCGACGCACTCCCCCTCTGGCGACGAAAATCCGTAGCGTCAGAGCAATGCATTGCGAGCGGCATCGGCTTACCCACTCTTCGAGGACCACCACGTGACAACCACACCGGACACCAAACGGCCACCAATCGCCGTCGTGGGCGTCTCCGCCCTCTTCCCGGGATCCGTCGACTCGACGGGCTTTTGGAACGACATCCTCGCCGGCACCGACCGGATCACCGACGTACCGCCAAGTCACTGGCTCATCGACGACTACTTCGACGAGGATATGGCCGCGCCAGATAAGACGTACGGCCGGCGCGGCGGTTTCCTCACTGCGATCGACCTTGATGTCCTCGGCTTTGGGATTCCCCCGAACACGTTGCCGTCCACCGACACTGCACAACTCCTGGCCCTCATCGTGGCCCAACGGGTGCTCGACGACGCCACCCGCGGCCAGTTCTCGGAACTCGACCGATCACACGTATCGGTCATTCTCGGTGTCACATCTGGACAGGAACTCCTCGGGGCAATGGCGAGTCGGATGAACCGTCCGATGTGGCTCCAAGGCATGCGCCGCGCCGGTGTCCCCGAAGACGTTGCGTTGGCGGCATGCGAACACATCCTCAACCTCCATCCCGAGTGGACCGAAAGCACGTTCCCGGGGCTGCTCGGCAACGTCGTCGCTGGCCGTATCGCCAACCGCCTCGACCTTGGCGGCACCAACTGTGTTACCGACGCCGCGTGCGCGTCGTCGTTCTCGGCGATCTCGATGGGGGTCAACGAGCTGTACCTGGGCGACAGCGAGATGGTGATCGCTGGTGGGGTCGACACCATGAACGACATCTTGATGTACATGTGTTTTTCGAAGACCCCGGCGTTGTCGAAATCTGAAGATATCCGGCCGTTCTCCGACCAAGCCGACGGCACCATGCTCGGCGAAGGCATCGGCATGGTTGCCCTCAAGCGCCTCGACGACGCCGAACGCGACGGCAACAACATCTACTGCGTTATCAATGGTGTGGGGGCCAGCTCCGACGGCCGCTCCAAGAGCGTCTATGCCCCGGTCTCCGCTGGACAGGCCCGTGCCCTTGAAAACGCCTACGCCAAGTCCGGCTACGGCGTAGACACCGTCGAACTCGTCGAGGCTCACGGCACCGGCACGGTCGCAGGCGACGCCGCCGAGTTCGGTGGCCTCAAGATGGTGTTCGACGCCAGCGACCGCAAGGACCGCCAGTGGTGCGCTCTCGGCTCGGTGAAGAGCCAGATCGGCCATACCAAGTCCGCCGCTGGCGCCGCTGGCCTCTTCAAGGTGGTGATGGCGCTGCACCACAAGGTGTTGCCCCAGACGGCCAAGATCGACAAGCCCAATCCCAAGCTTGATCTTGAGAACTCCCCCTTCCACCTCAACACCCGAACGCGACCGTGGGTTCGTGGATCTGATCACGAACGTCGCGGCTCGGTCAGCTCGTTCGGTTTCGGCGGATCCAACTTCCATCTCGCGCTTTCCGAGTATGTCGGCACCGGCATTCGGGCCCCGCGCCTTCGAACAAGCGACGTCGAGCTCGTGGTTCTCACTGCCGACAGCGGCCAAGAAGTCGCTGCGCTGGCGCAGCGCCACATCGTTGATGCAACGGCAGAGGGGTACCTGACCTGGCTGTCCCAAACGAGCCAGCGGGCGTATCGGGCCGACGCTGCGGCGCGTCTGGCGATCGTTGCTACCAACGAAACCGACCTGCGGACCAAACTCGCCTCGGCGATCGAACGTATTGCGTCGGATCCCACCGCGGCGTTTTCGACTCCGACCGGGATCCACTATGGCACCGGCCCAATTGCTGGCGATGTCGCCTTTGTGTTTCCGGGGCAAGGCAGCCAATACCTGTTCATGGGCGCGGACCTTGCGATGAGCCAGGGCGAAGCGATGAAGGCGTGGGATGTCTCCGCCGACGTTTCCTGGGGAACCAGACCGCTTCACGACGTCGTCTTCCCGATCACTTCGTTCGAGCCCGACGCCGACGCCGGAAGTCAGGCCCAGCTCACGGAGACGCAGTGGGCTCAGCCCGCCATCGGCACGATGAGTCTCGGTCTGCTGCGAGTGCTGCATTCGATCGGGGTACACCCCGCCCACCTCGCCGGCCACAGTTTTGGTGAGATCACTGCTCTTCATGCCGCCAACGTGCTCTCCGAAACCGACATGATCCGAGTTGCCCGCAGTCGTGGTGAACTGATGGCGCAAGCCGCGCAGGCCCCGGGTTCCATGACCGCGGTGTCCGGCTCGATCGAAGACGTGCGGGCGCTGGTCGAGCGGTCCGGCATCGATGTGGTGGTCGCCAACCACAACAGTCCCACCCAGGTGGTGCTGTCTGGCAACACCCCCGCCATCGAACGGATCGAGGCCGAACTGGCCGGACAGAAAATCACCTTCAAGCGCCTTCCGGTGGCGACGGCGTTTCATTCCCCGGTGGTGAGTGGAGCAGCCGGAGCATTCACGGAGTTCCTCGAGACCGTGGACTTCAACGCCCCCACCCTCCCGGTGTACGCCAACGAGACGGCACAGCCGTACCCGACCGACGACGTTGCAGCGATGCGAATCCAATTGGGTCGGCAGCTCGCCAACCCCGTGCGGTTCGTTGAAATGATCGACGCAATGTACGAGGCGGGCGCTCGAACCTTTGTGGAAGTTGGACCCTCCTCGGTCCTCACGGCGTTCATCGGCAAGGTCCTTAAGGGCCGGGACCACCAGGCAATCCCGATGGACAACAAGAACAAGACCGGGCTCGTGGCGTTCCTCGGCGGTATTGCCCAACTTGCCGCCACCGGAGTGGAAATGAACCTCGGTGCACTCTGGAACGACTACGGGGAAACGTCGAACCCGAACGAACTCGACCAACCGAAACTGGCCATCGCCATCAACGGCGCCAACTACGGCCGGAGTTACCCACCCCGAGACCTGTCGGAACTTGTCGGGCCAAACCCGGCCGGAGCCAGCGGTTCCAGCCCCATCGCTTCCGCAGCCGCAGGCGGCGCCGTCGGGACCATCGGGCCGGTCGCGGTGCCGCCTACCGCCCGTGCCACGGTTTCCCCCGGATCTGTGCCCCTCGCCGCCCCTACCCCCGTCGCTGCCCCTACGCCCGTCGCTCCGGCCAGCGGGTCCGCTTCGGGAACGCCCCCGGCGAGTTTTCTGGTGGCGTTCCAAGCCGTGCAGCAGCAAACCGCCGATGCTCACGCCGCCTACATGAACGCAATGGCCCAGGTGCACCGCACGTTCCTCGATTCGGCGCAACAGAGCCTGGACGTGCTCGGCCGCCTCGCCGGTACCGGTGCGACGGCTGCACGCCTTCCGGTAGTTGCGTCGCCGCCGATCATGACGTCGCCCGCGGTTGCCCCCGCAGCAGTGGTTTCGGCACCGGCCACGATGCCCGTCGCCCCGATCGTTGCGGTCACGGCGCCGCTGCCGGTTTCTCCGCCTCCCGCCCCGAGTGTCGCAGCCGCTCCGACCGCAACTGCTCCGACCGGCACCGGAAGTTCGGGCCTGTCGTTCGAAGCGCTGACCAAACTCCTCCTCGACGTCGTCGCCGACAAAACCGGCTACCCCGCCGAAATGCTGTCCATGCAAATGGAACTCGAAAGCGACCTCGGAATCGACTCCATCAAACGCGTCGAAATCCTCAGCGCCATGCAAGACGAAGTCCCCGAACTCCCCGAAGTCGACACCGCCGTCATGGCCGAACTCGTCACCCTCGGCCAAATCGTCGACTACCTGCAAAGCCAACTTCATCGGCCGGGCGATTCCGTTCCCGCCCCATTGTTGACCTCGCCGACCACCGCCAACGGGACGGCGTCCAGTCCGCCAGCACTGATCGGCCGGTTCACCCTCGACGCGGTCGAATCGCCCAGTGCGGGAATCAAGATGAGCGGACTGCACGACGGTAAAATCGCCGTGATCGATGACAAAAAGGGCGTCGGCAAAGCGCTTGTCACCCTCCTGGGCAACGACGGCGTCGACGCCGAACTCATCACGACCATGCCGTCGAGCGGCTACGCCGGAGCAATCTTTCTCGGCGGCCTCCGCAAGCCTGCCAACGTCGATGAGGCGGTGGCGATGAACCGTGAAGCCTTCAATACGGCGAAGGCGATCGCCGGATCGGCCAGTGCGTTTGTCACGGTCACCGACCTTGGCGGTGCGTTCGGTTGTGACGGAATCGATGAACTGCAAGCCTGGACGTCTGGCATCACCGCGCTGGCGCGGACGGCAGCGATCGAGTGGCCCGACACCACCGTGAAAACAATCGATATCGAACGCGGCAAACGTCGGGCTGGCGATATTGCCGGTGCAATCGCCGACGAGTTGCTTCGGGGCGGCCCCGAATGCGAGGTCGGCCTGGGCAAGGACGGCACACGGGTAACGCTGCGGAGCACTCGCGTCGACGTCGAACCCGGTTCCATGCCTCTCGGGTCGAGCGACGTGATCGTGGTTTCCGGTGGCGCCCGCGGCGTCACCGCCGCGACCATGATCGAGTTGGCACGCGCGTCGTCGGCTCGGTTTGTGCTCCTCGGCCGCACGCACCTCGAGGACGAGCCGGACATCTGCCACGCCGCTGCCAGCGATGCGCAACTCAAGCGTGTATTGCTTGATGCTGCCACTGCGGCTGGAACGCCGATTTCGCCCGCCGATCTCGGGCGGCAGGTTCGGAGCATTCTTGCCAACCGTGAAGTGCGGCACACGATTGCCTCCATCGAAGAAGCAGGGGGCCAGGCCCGTTATGTGGCGGTCGATATCACCGATGGCGCGGCGGTGGCCCTCGTTCTCGCCGGGATCCGCGACGAGATGGGGCCGATCACTGGTGTCGTGCACGGCGCTGGCGTACTGGCCGACAAGCTGATCGCCGAAAAGACCGACACGCAATTCGATGCGGTGTTCGACACCAAAGTCGAGGGCCTCCGCGCCCTTCTTTCGGCCACTGCCGACGACCAACTGAAGCTACTCTGCCTGTTCTCCTCGGTTGCCGCCCGCGCCGGTAACAACGGCCAGGCCGACTACGCCATGGCAAACGAGGTGCTCAACAAGGTGGCCGTCGCCGAACACCGGCGACGCGGTGCCGGCTGCGTCGTCAAGTCGTTGGGCTGGGGTCCGTGGGCCGGCGGCATGGTCGGCCCCGCACTGGAGGCCCACTTTGTTGCGATGGGTGTCACGGTCATCCCGCTCGACACCGGGGCCCGGATGCTTGTCGAAGAAATTGCCAGCCCGCAGGTCGACCACGTTGAACTGGTGATCGGCGGCGGAACGATGCTTGGATCCAGTGGGCCGGCGGCGGCCGAGCGAGCCGAGGCGTGACCCGGTTCCTCCCGATAGCGATCGTCGGGCGAGCGTGTGTGTTGCCAGGAGTCGCATCACCGGATGAACTCTGGGATGCGGTGGTATCGGGAGCCGATCTGGTCACGTCGGTGCCCGCCGATCGCTGGAGGATTGCGCCGGACGATGTCCTGTGTGACGGCCCGGACAACAGCGCCGATCGCACCTGGTCGGATCGTGGCGGCTACGTCCGGGGTTTCAACGAGCTGTTCGATCCCAAAGGTTTTGCGCTTCCCGCTGACGAGATCCTCGCCCTCGACCCGGTCTTCCAGTGGACGTTCCATACCGCCCGCGAAGCCCTGCGCGACGCCGGTCACGCCGATGCTGATCCCGCCCGATTCGGGGCCGTCTTCGGGAACCTTTCTTTTCCGTCGGCGGGCATGGCCGCCTACAGCCAGGCCATCTCGATCGCCGCGATTCCCGGGTATGCAACTGCGCTCGACGACGGAGACGGGTTCACCCCCCCCAATCCCGAACTGGGCACACATGATGTTCCCCCAGCGACGAAAAGGGTGCCCAGTTCGGAACTGGGGTGCTTCGACACCCCCGATCCACGCAACCGGTTCACGTCGGGGCTCCCGGCTTTGCTGCTGGAACGAGCGCTCGGCTTGGGAGCCGGCGCCATGGCCCTCGATGCCGCCTGCGCCAGCAGCCTCTACGCCATCAAACTCGCCTGTGATCGCCTCCAGGATGGCGCTGCCGACCTCATGCTCGCCGGTGCCGTCAACAGCGCCGATGACCTCTGCATTCACCTCGGTTTCGCGGCGCTGCAAGCCCTGAGCCGAACCGGTCGGTCTCGTCCCTTTCACCGTGATGCCGACGGCTTGGTCCCCGCCGAGGGGTGCGGGTTCGTGGCGTTACGCCGACTCGACGACGCCGTCCGCGACGGCGACACGATTCACGGCATCATCCGCGGTGTCGGTCTCTCGAACGACGGCCGCGGCCGGGGCATGCTGGTCCCTTCGCGGGACGGGCAATCGCGAGCGATCTCGCAAGCGCTCGACCTCGCCGGTCTTGCCCCGAACGACATCTCGCTCTTGGAGTGCCACGCCACCGGCACGCAGGTGGGCGACACCACGGAGATCGAGTCATCGGCAGCGGTGTACGCCGACTGCGCCGACCTGCCGATCGGATCACTCAAGTCCAACACCGGACACCTGATCGCCACCGCTGGGGTCGCCGGTCTGATCAAGGTCATCGAGGCGATGCGGCATGGGGTTCGACCACCGACACTGCACGTTGAAACGCCCCTCGACGTCATCGCCGGATCACCATTCCGTTTGCTCGAAGAGGCCGAAACCTGGGATCGGGAGCGAACCTCCGATGGGATCCTCCGCGCCGGCGTATCGGCGTTCGGCTTCGGCGGTAACAACGCCCACCTGATCGTCGAGGAGCCCGGCGCCGTAGCGCTCGCCACCAAAGGTGTGCGTGCGACCGGCCGCCGGGCTGCTGCGGCCGACGAGCCGAGCGGCGAGCCCGAGCCCGAGCCAGATTCGAAACCGGAACCGGGGCCGATCGCGATCGTGGGCATCGGCATCCTCGCGGCATCAGCGGTGGGGCGCCAAGCATTCACCGAGGCGCTTTCGTCGGGCGTGCCCTGTCTCGACGAGCAGGGCGAAGGTCGGATGCCCGAAATCGTTCTCCGGCTGACGCAGCAGAAGTTTCCGCCGAACGACCTCAAGGCCACGCTCGCCCAACAACTTGCCATGCTCCAAGTGGCCGATCTGGCGCTCGCCGATTCGGGCGATCTTCCCGGCGCCTCAACCGGCGTATACGTCGGAATGGGCACCGACCCGGAAGCAGCTCGGTTCGGGGTTCGCTGGCGTATCGCGACCCTCGCCAAAGAGTGGGGACTCTCGCCACAGTGGGTCGAGTCGGCACGAGAATCGATAGGCCCGGCACTCGACGCGGCCGGCGTTTTGGGCACGATGCCGAACATCGTGGCCAACCGACTCAACAGTCAGTACAACATCGCCGGCCCCAGCTTCACCGTCAGCGCGGAGGAGCGAAGTGGGATCGAGGCTTTGGGGCTGGCGTCGCGAGCACTGCGGGCGAACGAGATCGACGCCGCCATGGTTGGCGCCGTCGACATGTCGTGCGATCTAGTGCACCGAGCGGCGAGCACCACCGCTTTGCCGGCCGACCGCCAGATCCCGGGCGACGCCGCCGTCATGCTCGTGCTCAAACGCCTCGACGACGCCGAACGCGATCGCAACACGGTCTTTGCGGTGCTCAGCGGCGGTCGGTTCGACGACGGCCATCCCCTCGACCCCCGGCCGGATCTGCGTCTGGGGCTAGGTGCCGGTGTGCAGAGCGTCACCAATCTCTTCGGCCATTCCCACGCCGCCTCCGGGCTTGTGCATGTCGCCGCGGCAGCGCTGACATTGCACCATCGTTTGGCCCCGGGCGACACGCCGCTGCTCGCCTCAAACTCCGGTCATGGCACGGGGCTCGCCACCGGCACCGGGCCACGAACGGTGTCGGTAGACATCGACGCGATGGACGGCATCACTCGACGGTCTGTCCTGCTGGCGGAGGCCAGCCGTCACCCGGCACCGAGTCGCGTCAACCCACCCCGCCTGCACATCTTCTCCGGCGCCACACCAGACGCCGTGCTCGCCGACCTTGCCAGCGGCCGTGAATCCACCACCGGTCCGGCCCGCCTCGTCATCGTCGCCGACGGCGATCAACAACTCGCCGACCGTGCCGCTCGGGCCCGAAGCCACATCGAAGACGGCCTCCCCCCCGGCGAGGGAGTTCACTTTCGCGCCACACCAGTCGGCGGGGAGATGGCGTTCGTTTTCACCGGAGCCGGAGCCGCCTACACCGGCATGGGCGCCCAACTGCTCCGCGCCCTTCCCGAGCTCACCAACTCGATCGGGTGCCGGTTCCCGCTCGGCGATGTGGCGGGCTGGGTCTTCGATGCCGACCGCGAACTCACCCCGAGCGACTACCTCTGGGGCACGTCACTGCTGAGCCAGAGCCACGCCCAACTCACCCGGCACATGTTGAAGCTGCAACCGAGCGCCGCCATCGGCTACTCGTCGGGCGAGAGCAGCAGCCTCTATGCCTTCGGCATCTGGTCCGACATGGACGCCATGCGAGCGGAGATCGCGGCGAGCGGAATGATGGAACGTGAACTCGGTGGGGAGTTCGCGGCGATCGCCCGCGCATGGGGGGTCGATTCGGTCCAATGGGCGATGTGGAACGTGCTCGCTCCCCTCGACGAGGTCCAACAGGCGATCGCCGACGAGGACCGAGTCCACCTTGCCATCATCAACACCAGCACCGATGTGGTCATCGGGGGGGACGCCGCCGCCTGCGAACGAGTGGTCGACGTCATGGGACGCCGCCGTTGCCGAGTGGCCGGCTACAACCTCGCCTGTCACGTACCCGAAGTGAACTTCGCGTTCCATGAACCGTGGGTCGATATCCATACCCGGGCAGTCGCCCCGGCACCCGGCATGCGGTTCTATTCGAACGGCTTCGGGGCTTCGTACGAGGTCGACACCAAAACGTGCGCCGAAGCGATCACCCGTCAAGCCGAGACCACCCTCGATTTCCCGGCAACGATCAAGGCCGCCTACGCCGATGGCGTCCGGATCTTCGTTGAGCACGGTCCCGGTGGAGCCTGCACCAACTTCGTGCGCAACATTCTGAGCGACCACGACATCCTCGCCGTTCATCTCGACCGCCGCGACAAGAGCCTCGACCAGGTTTTCGAAGCCGTGGCGGCGCTCGTCGCCGCTGGCGTCGAGGTCGATCATCGGGCGCTGACCGAACGCCTCCTCGAGCACGGTCGGGCATCAGCGGCTGTGGATGGCCCGGTCCTGCGTTTCCCGTGTCATCCTGCCCCGGTCATGTTGCCTCCTCGCTCCGAAACGTTTGCAACCTCGCAGTTGATGGCTCCCGCACCGACTCTGCCGTCCGTATTCGCTCGCGACGACGGCGCGTACGGTGCTCCGAAGGGGAATGGAGCGGCTGTTGTTCCGGTACCTGTTCTCGCCGCGCCACTTCTGGCCGCGCCACGTCAAGAAGCCCCGGTTCTGACCGCGCCGGTTCTGGCGGGGGCTGGCCCGGCGACGCCCCCGCGTGTCTCCGATCCCACGACGGATCTCGCCGCCGCCATTGAGCAGCAAGTGGTGGCATTGGCCGCGCTCCATCAGGGGTTCGTCGAACAGCAGGCGGCGGTGCACGAACAGTTCCTGCGGATGCGTCGCGACGCACTCGAACTGCTTGCTGTCGACCTTCGCACGGTCGACCTTGGCACGGTCGAACCCAGCGCGCTCGCACCGGTGGGGCAAACCGTCGTTGCGGCGGCGGCCGCCTCCGTCGTCGCCGAGCCTGCCGAGCCGGTCACCGCCGCCCCGGTCACGACCACTGCGCCGGCCAACCCCGAGCCCGTCGCCAGCGAGCCTGCCGCGCTGATCACATCGAAGACGATGTGGGACAAGAAACAACTCGAGATCCACTCGTCGGGGCGGATCTCGGAGTTGTTCGGACCGTTGTTCGAGCCTCAGGACGGCTACGAGTTTCAGTGCCGGATGCCGGAGCCGCCGTTGTTGCTGGCCGATCGAGTCACCGGCCTCGTGGCCGAGCCGGGCGTGCTGGGCAAGGGCACCATCTGGACGGAGACCGACGTCGAGCGCGGCGCGTGGTATCTGAACGGCGGCTACATGCCCGCCGGTTTCATGATCGAGTCCGGCCAAGCCGACCTGATGCTGATCAGCTACATGGGCATCGACCTGCTCAACAAAGGCTCCCGTGTGTATCGCCTGCTCGGCTGCACGCTCACCTACCACGGGGATCTCCCGTCGCCCGGCGAAACGCTCGCCTATGAGATCCGCGTCAGCGGCCACGCCCGCCACGGCGACATCCGGCTGTTCTTCTTCGACTACGACTGCACCGTTGGGGGCCAACAACGGCTGACCGTGCGCGATGGCCAGGCCGGGTTTTTTAATCGCCAAGAGTTGGATGATGCGCTCGGTATCTTGTGGACGCCCGAGGCCGGGCGAGCCGACCTTTCCCCCGACGCGCGGCTCGATCCGCCCGCCGTCGAAGGCACAAAGACGTCGTTCAGTAAGCAGGACGTCATCGCCTTCAGCGAAGGGCGAACACTCGACTGTTTCGGCCCCGGTTTCGAGTGGGCCGAGACGCATACTCGCACACCGAAGATTCAGGCCGGCCGGCAGCTCTTCATCGACGAGATCACCGAGTTCGACCCCACCGGTGGCCCCTGGGGACGCGGGTTCATGCGCTGCGAAACCGCGATCGCCGACGACGCGTGGTTCTTCGACGGGCACTTCAAGAACGATCCCTGCATGCCCGGGAACTTCATGGTCGAGGCCTGCATCGAAGCGATGTCCTTCTACCTGGCGGCGCTCGGCTTCACCACCCGGCTCGATGGTTGGCGCTTCCAGCCCCTGCCAGAGCAGCCGTTCGAGCTCAAGTGTCGGGGGGAGATCAATCCCCATACCGACGGCGTCGCCTACGAACTTCACGTCGAGGAGATCTGGTCCGGTCCGCACCCGACGATCATCTGCGATGTCGTCGGTTTCGTCGACGGCGAGGCGGCGTTCCACGCCCACCGGATAGGTGTCGAGTTGACGCCCGGTTGGCCGCTCACGTCCATGCCGGAGATCTACGAAGACGTCATCGAGCCGGCGCCGGTGGCGAACGACGGCAACGGCTTCGCGTTCGACTGGAAAGCGATGATCTCGTGTGCGTGGGGCCGACCTTCCGACGCGTTTGGCTCGATGTACGAGATGTTCGACGGCACGCGTCGGTCACCTCGTCTGCCCGGTGATCCGTACCACTTCATCAGTCGGGTCACGGAGATCGACGGAACACTCAACGAGTGCAAGGCGGGCATGAACGTCGTTTGCGAGTACGACATCCCCGACGACGCGTGGTACTTCGACGAGAACGGCGCCGAGACCATGCCGTTTGCCGTACTGCTCGAAGCCGCACTCCAGCCCTGCGGGTGGGTGGCGTCGGCTGTTGGTTCCGCCACGGGTCTCGATGACGATCTCCTGTTCCGCAATCTCGATGGCACCGGCACCCTTCTCGACGAACTCACCCGCACCTCGGGAACGCTGACCACCCACGTCAAGCTCAAGAGCGTTTCGCGGGCCGGCGGGATGATCATCGAGGGTTTCGATGTCGAGTGTTGGCTCGGCGACCGGATCGTCTACCGCATGGACACCGTGTTCGGGTTCTTCCCACCGGAAGCGTTCGTCAACCAGGTCGGGCTCGCCGTCGACGAACGACAGCGGCATCAGCTCGAAGTGGCGGGGGGCACGATGATCGACCTCACCGAGCAACCAGCGAAGTTCTGCTCCGGCACGGCTCGTCTGGCCCAACCCATGCTGCTCATGCTCGACCGCGCCACCCACATCGTCGGGGCCGGGGACGCGGCCCTCGGTGTGGTGCGTGGTGAGAAAGACGTTGATGTCTCGGAGTGGTTCTTCAAGGCGCACTTCTTCCAAGACCCGGTGCAACCGGGCTCGCTCGGCATCGAGGCCCTCCTCCAACTCCTGCAGTTCTACATGCTCGACACCAACATGGCGGACGGCGTCGAAAACGCGTACTTCGAGCCGATACTCCTCGATAAACCCATGACGTGGAAGTACCGCGGGCAGGTCACACCAAACAACCGAATGATCAGCTCCGTGATGGAAATCACCGAGGTGGGTACCGACGAGCTTGGTCCGTTTGTCATCGGCACCGGCTCGCTGTGGTGCGACGGGTTGCGTATCTATGAAGTCTCCAATATGGGAATGCGGATTGTCCCCGGGTCTGCGGAAAACGAACACGCTGCTGAGGTGCCGAAGGGCGAAGTCACCAACGCCATGCGCAGCTTCTGGGGCCCACGGCGCAACACCCCGGCGACATGGCTCGGCGATGATCTGATCGACGGCTTGATCGACCGCTACGTGCATCGGGTGATGGTGCCGAACCCCAAGACCCTCGACCGGTTGCAAGGCCGCTCGGCGATATTCCTCGCCAACCATCAGGTACAGGTGGAGTCGCTCATCGTCTCGCAGCTCCTTCCGCCGTTGACGGGTGTGCCGATGACTATTGTCGCCAACGCCAAACACGAGCACCGATGGATTGGTGAGCTGATCCGATCCCTTGAGGCCCATCCCGATTTTCGTGCCACCGAGGACGTGCTTGCCTATTTCGACCAGGCCCGCCCGGAGACGATGGCCGAGATACTTGCCGACGTCAAAGCAAAGATGGCCGCCGGTAGCCACTCATTTTTTGTCCATACCGACGGCACCCGGGCGCAGAGTTGTCGGGAGCGCACCACGAGGTGCAGTTCGGTGTTGCTCGACCTCGCCCTCGAACTGCACGTGCCGATCGTTCCCGTGCGTTTCACCGGCGGGCTTCCGGTCGATCCAATCGAGGGGAAGGCCGAGTTCCCGGTCGGCCACGGATCTCAGGACTACTGGATCGGTGAACCAATCGAGGCTTCCGAGTTGCGGGAAATGGGGCTGCGCCAACGGGTTGATCGTGTGGTTTCCGCGATCAACAACCTCGGCGTGTCTGTTGACGCCGACGGGCCGCGGCCCGACGACCCCGAGTTCGCCGCCCTCGCCGAGCAGTGGCGCCAGCAAACGGGGAGCAACGACGTGTTCGCCGCACTGTGGCGAGGGCTCGAACAGGCTGCGCACACCGGTTCCGACACCCAACTTCTGCAGGACGCCGCCGTCGCTGGCCACTTCCGCTCTGATGGCACGCCCCATGGTGAATGGCTGGCCCAGATGGCGAGGCTGTTCTTCGGGCCAAACGGACCGACGGTGATCAGCGCCGGGACCGAGCGCTCTGGGGTCTCCGACTCGGGGGCCTCCGACTCTGGGGCCTCCGGCACCGAACTCCAGAAAGACTCACGTTCGATCATCACGGTCAACCGGGCCAGCCATCCGCATCTTGTCGACCACGCCATCAACGACACGCCCGTCGTGCCGGTTGTGTACGCGCTCGAATGGTTCGCCCGGGCCGCCTGTGCCCATGCCCCGGACCTGCACCTTGCTGAGCTTTCCGGGCTCAAGGTGCTGAAAGGGCTCGTCGCCGAGGAGTTCGACCGCGGCGGCGACCTCGATCTGGTCGTTTCGGTCCACTCCGAAAAGGTCACGGCCAACGGAGCAGATCTTCGCCTCGAACTCGCCGATCAATCCACCGGGAGAGTTCACTATCGGTGCGCCGCCTCCCTCACTGTCGACGCTCCGCTGGCAGCGACGACCGCAACGATTCCCGATACCACGGCCGTTGCGTGGACGGAACCGGTGTACGGCAGTGGTCCGCTCTTCCACGGCCCCGCATTCCACGTCATCGACACGATCCAGTCCGTAGCCGACTCGGGACTCGTTGCCTCGGTTTCGGGGGTAGTGGAACGAAAGTGGCCGGCCGAGCCATGGGTGACCGATCCAGCCTTGTTCGACGGAGCGCTGCAATTGGCGCTGCTCTGGACCCAACACGTGCGGCACGGCCCATCGCTGCCTACCGGAATCGGCCACATCCGGACCCTGCGCCAGCCAACGGATTCGTCGTTCACGGCAACACTCGTCAGCCGGAAGGCCACCAAGAGCAAAGTCGTTTGCGACGTGGTGTTCCGCGACGAAGCCGGTGCGACGGTGGCGGAATTGTTGGGGATCGAAACCCACCTTCTCCCCTCCAAATAGCACGGCCCATCGCAGACATGCCTGATCACGAGATGCCTGATCACGACATGCTCGAACGGCTTCACGCCGAGCTTCACGTGTGGATTGCCCGACCAGCACTGCGACCGGGAAGGGAGGGCGAGGCCGAGAGCGAAACCGGGGCCGA
Organism: Actinomycetes bacterium; assembly: GCA_031415655.1. Lineage (GTDB taxonomy): Bacteria > Actinomycetota > Acidimicrobiia > Acidimicrobiales > Acidimicrobilacustridaceae > JAKOVR01. The sequence goes on along the minus strand of JANOSD010000204.1, from coordinate 10,199 downwards.
GTCCGGAGCCGGAGCCGGGAGATCGGCCCCTCCCGACGAGTTCATTGTTTCTCCGGAGGATGAGGTGCTGCTCTCCGACGTCGAACGACAGCGGCACCGCCGCTACATCCGAGCGGCGGACCGCGACGTATTCCTCACCGCCCATGCCCTCGTACGCCGAACACTCTCGCGCTATTTCGCCATCGCACCAGCGGATTGGACCTTCGCCACGAATCCGTACGGTCGACCCGAGATCACCAACCCCGAGGCGCCCCGGGGCCTGCGATTCAACCTGTCACACACCCGGGGGATGGTCGCCGTACTTGTGCACGACGAGGTCGACGCCGGGGTCGACGTCGAACACATCGTCACCATCGACAATCTGCACACCATGGCCAACACGGTCTTCGCCGACAACGAACGCACGGAACTCCTCGCACTTCCCGCCCACGCCCAACTCGCGCTTTTCTACCGGTTGTGGACACTGAAAGAGGCCTTCATCAAAGCCAAAGGAATGGGCCTCGCCCTGCCCCTCAAAGGCTTCTGGTTCTCCGCCCACGACCCGATGGCCCTCCGAGTCGGCTGCCGTGAGGCAATCGACGCCGAACCGGACGCCTGGACCTTCACGGTGAGCCAGCCGTCACCAAACCACGTCCTGGCCACCGCATGTCGATCGGGTCAGGATCGACCAGCCCGCCAAGTCACGATCTTCGACACCGCCACCGACACCCACACCTACATCGGCTGAGGCCGAGGCCGAAATCACGACCGCAAGTTCGTGTCACTCGCATGAGAACACCCCACCCAACACGCGACCCCTGCTGCTGCCGGCCGGCTCCGAGGCGCACTTGCACTACAGGAAGTCAACGGAAACAAGGGACTTCTTAGCCGACGTCGTTCCCATGCCTGGCCTGCTCCCCCCACTCGTCAATGCCCCCGCCCCCAACCAGGATGACATCACGCACGATGACATACGCCATGTTTCCCCGATCAAAGCCGTTCCACGGAGAACACGACTAGTCGATGAGACCCAGGTCCGTTGATCAGCGGGCCAAAGGACGTCCCCGTCACCGAACCCACACGCCCGCGAACCCGACACGTGACGATCATCGGCAACGAAGACGATCGATCATCGCAAAACCGCAGATCCAGAAACTACGGATGCGAATTCCGATCGAGTGGATTCGTACGGTAGAAGTTCAGCTCGTCGCCGTCGCTAAACGTATCACCATCGGTATCCGGATTGGTCGGATCCGTTTCCAAATTGAAGACCTCGGTGTAGTCGGAAAGACCGTCAAAATCGGTATCCGGTTTGCGCGGATCCGTGCCGTAGCCGAAAAGCTCGTCGGGGTCGCTCAGCCTGTCCTCGTCAGTATCGGTGCCGAGCGGTTCCGTGCCGTAGAGGTGTACCTCGTCGCCGTCGTTCAGACCGTCACCATCACTATCCGGTTTGAACGGATTCGTCTGGTAAGAGACCTCGTCGTGGTCGTTCAGACCGTCGCCATCAGTATCCGGATTGAACGGATTCGTCCGGTAATTGATGACCTCATCGCCGTCGTTCAGACCGTCGATGTCGACATCGGGGTCGGTGGGGTTGAGCCCGAGGCCACCGTGGGCGCGTGGGTAGTCCACCACCTCGGACCGAGTGGTCAAGCCATCAGAGTCATGGTCCTCGTCGCCGTCGAGGGTGGAATTGCCGTTCTCGTCGGCGTTACTGGCATCCCATCCGTAATACGTCTCGTAAAAGTCGGGAATGAAATCACCATCGGAGTCGGTCGTGGTATCGCAACCAACCAACACCCCCGCCAGCAACACTGCCGCCCCGACCGCCAGTCCACCGCGCACTCTCGTTCGCCTGCCCTCTTGCGACACTCGATTGTTCATAGGATTTCGTCTCCAAACATAGAGGGCCACCACCGCCCAAGAGTCCTGGACAAAGCTAGCGCGAATCATCCACGATCCGCGCCGAGTACCCATCCGGCCACCGCCGAAACCCCTGTTTGCCGCCAATCGCAGGCATCAACCAGCACGTGCGGCCCGACAGCCAGACCCAACACCGTGACTCCCAGAGTGCTTGTCGCTGCCGCCTGAAACCCCCCGCCTACGTTGATGCTGTGGTAGGCAAGCCGGTGTTCTGGATGGTCGTTTCTGGGACCGCCGCCTTCTTCTCGCTGGCCGAGTGGACCCGCAATCGCCGCAACGACTGGATAACCCCGCGGTCCAAGGCGGGGGCCGGCGCGCTTCTGGGGGCAGCGATTCTCTTTCCAGTCAGCGTCGGTGCCCGGTGGATACTGGATACCAGCCACCGGCAAGACGCCGTCGCCGCGGTGTTGACCCTCGGTTCTCTGGTACCCGTCGGCCTGATCACGGCGCTTGCCGTCATCGTGTGGCGGCGGCGACCAGAGGGACACGACCAACCGAGGCTCTTCCCCACCATGGTCATGCCCAGCCGATTGGCAGACGCAGGAGCATCTCTCGGGATCCGCCGGGTCTGCGTGCACTCCCTGTTCGCGGCGATGACACCAGCCGTCAATGCCATCGGCATTGCCCGGTCGATCCGCCACGGGTGACCCACGTTCACTTCACCAGACGACACCTGCGTCCCACCGACTAGGCAAGGCAAAGCCCGCAGCTCAGATCCCGTGCCCCTCAGCGCGCACACGGCCCCCGGCACGCCGCCGGAGTGAAAACCTCACTCGCTACCGCCACCACTCGACCCGGGGTGAACTGAACGCCCATCCCGCCACGGTCAACCCAGGGAGCGCACCGACAGCCGGAACGGGCCTTCCTGGCCATCGACCAGGTAGATCACGACCGCCTCAACGTCCGCAGGGTCGAGTGGACCTGGCGCCGCCACCGGGTTGAGGAAACGGCCGACCGGCTCGAACCCCGACCACGGCAACAGAAGACGTTCGGCCGTGCCCGCAACCGTCGGGAAACGCTGGATCCAATACCCCGACGACGCGGTCCGGACCTGCAACGTGTAGGAGCGGCCGTCGCCCGTTACATCAAGGGACAGCCCGTCGGCCGACGCCCACGCCGGGCCGTTCACCGCCGGGCTTACCGCAGACGCGAATCCCCCGTTGTTGTCGAGGGAAAGTTCACCGGCGAAGACCATTGCGCCACCGTCCCATCTCAACGCGCCGATCGACACACCCCCCATCACGGTGTCGTTCGTGGCCCGCCACCCATCGATCGAGCCCGGAGCAGCAAAGACAAACAGTGGGTCAGGTATCGGCGGCACCGTGGTTGTCGGGGTTGTCGGGGTTGTCGGGGACGTCGTGCCGAGCTGCGTCGCCGTGGTGGCGGCAGTAGCAACGGTGGTGTCGCTCGCGTTCGGGACCGCTGGACCCGTCGAAGCACATGCGAGGTTCGTCGCCATCACCATTCCCAAACAACACGCCAAACCAAAACGTTGGACCATGCCGGTCAGCGTACGGTTCGACCCGTCGCCGGGCCGGGTCGTACTACCAGTTCATCCGGCGGCGTGAGCAAACGAAGAGGCCCCGTCTCCGGGGGCGCTAGTTGCTACGGAAATAGCTCGCCCGGCGACGCTCTTGGCCTTGGTAAGCCGGATTTATGGGGTATCAACGCGCTTTGATTCCACTGCGTAGAATCCACGCAGTGGAAACCGACAACCAACTGCAGGACCTGGCATCGGCCGCTCGAACCCTCGGGGTTCACTACCAGACGGCGTACCGATGGGTCCGCACCGGACGGCTCCCCGCCGTAATGATCGACGGTCGATACGCCATAGCCATCACCGACCTCGAAGCCCTACGTCACGCCCGCACAACACCCACCCGTCGGGCCGTTCCCAACCAGAGCCGGATCGCCAGCAAGTCAGAGCCCTTGTACGCCGCCCTCATCTCGGGGGACGAGCAACTGGTCCGCCGAATCGCACGGACGCTGCTCGACGAGGGAGCCGCCATCCGCGATTTCATCACCCAAACACTGGCCCCTGCCCTGCGGATGATCGGCCAGGAATGGCGGGCCGGACGTCTTGCCATCGGCATCGAGCATCGGGCCGCAGCCATCGTGGACCGTTTGCTCGGGGAACTCGCACCGAACCCCCGCGGCCGACGCCGCGGAACCGCACTGGTCGCGGCGATCGCAGGTGACCACCACTCCCTCCCCACCACAATGGCCGCAGTCGCCCTCCGAGAAGACAACTGGTTCGTCCACCACTTGGGGTCCGACATGCCCGCGGCCGCGCTCGTCTCCTTCTGCCAAACCGAACCGGTCGACCTCGTCGTTCTCACTGTGACCGAACCGGCAGTAGACAAGGCGGCCCAACGCGCCGCATCGTCGCTTCGCTCACTCGGCACTCCTGTCATTGTCGGCGGACCCGGCCGGACGCTCGACGAACTTCTCGCCGGGGCACGCGCCGCCAGTCGCGCGTCACGTGGCCAACCAACTCGGAAGCCGAAGGGCGCACCAGTCGGCCGGCGATGACGTCACTCCCTCTCCCGATGCGCGCCATCCGAGGTCAGGGAAGTCGACTTTGGCCCGTTCCGATCTTCGTAGCTGTCACTGCTCGACCGGGTGAATCACTGGAGCGATCGGTGTGATTCTCACCGCTCGTTCACGGGCCGGCAGGTGTCGCCATGGAGTCGGCCCGGAGCGGTTGTCGGAACAACCCGGGTGGGACGGCAGCTCCGGCTCGGACGAGGGCCACGTGCCACGACGGCGAAGAACCGAGCGCCCAGCGCAAACCGCTGACGCTGGCCTGGCCCACACCTCGAGCACGGCGCACCGGTGCCAGCCCGACGATGTCCGAGACCGATGGCGGGAGGGTGGCGACGGCAGCGTTGAACAGGAGTCGGTAGCCCGGTTGCACGACGAGGGGCAGCGGCGGGCGTCGAAGAAAGGCAATGGCCTGGGCTTGGGCGGTTGAACTGGCGATTCCAGGGTGCGAGGAAACCCAGCTCGACAGCTCACGGGCGGTCTGCGGGAGCGGCGACGCATTGACCAGAGCCCCAACGCGGGTCTGCTCCTCTACGAATCGGTCAGCCTCGACATCGGTGAGGGGGCGAGGCCCGTAAGCCTGGAACGCGGCCAGAAACGAGTCGGTCAAAACGTTGTGCACCCACGCCGCCAGCCGCGGATCGCCGGCGCTGTAGGGCTTGTTTCGTGCCGATCGGCCATGGACGGGCCTGTGAGCGGAGCGGACGGCAGCGACGGCTGCTTCGACTTCGGGCATGGCACCGTAGGTGGTCTCCGTGACGTACGCCGATGTGCGAGAGAGTCGTCCCAGTGGGTCGCTGCGGTACCGGGAATGCTCTTCCACGCCGGCCACAACCTCGGGGTGTGCGGCTTGGACAAGAAGCGCCCGGATGCCTCCAACGAAGGCCGCGGCATCGCCGATGACCTCCCAGGAAACGGAGTCGGGTCCCAACAAACCAGGGTCGCCGGCATACGAAAGGGTTTGGGCAAGCGGCTGGGGGCCATGAGCAAAAAGAGCCGTGACCTGACGGACCACCCGGTCCTTCATCGAACCATTCAGCCGGAGCATGTCCTCGATCGTTGTTCGGCAATCGTCGAACCGCCCTGTGCCCACTGAGGAGCCCGCGCCGCGAGAATCGCTCGGGATTCGTTCGACCGTCATTGGAGCGAAGCGCCGCCATTCAGTTCGACCGCTCCACGCAAGGAGACGGCCGACACTGAGCGCGACCAGCAAGAGAAGCAGGGCGTGACTATTGGCTTCGGAGTTTCGTTCTTACGGTTGCATCGCACAGCCAGTGAAACCGATAGCAGCGCCAACTATTCCGGCCGGGCCGGGCCGGGCGGTGCTGTGTTCCTCACGTCTGACGACTACTTGCGGAATGCGGGCGTCCGACCGAACCGCTTCGCTTCGTGGCATTGTTGAGCGGGGGCGAGAATCCCCGCCGCTCGACCGAGAAGGAGGTTCCATGGACATCGACACCGTTATTGACGCTGCGCTCGCCGCAAGGGATAACGCCTATGTTCCCTATTCGGGGTTTCGCATGGGAGCCGCAGTGCTCACCACTGGCGACACGATCGTGACGGGAGCGCTGGTCGAGAACGTGTCCTTGGGTTTGGCAATGTGCGCGGAACGAGTGGCATTGTTCGCAACAGTCGCCTTGGGCGAGCGACCGGCGGCCCTCGTCGTCGCCTCACCGCGAACGAAGGGCGCATTGACGTTCCCCTGTGGCGCCTGCCTTCAGGTCGGGCTCGAGCTGGGCGGCCGCGAGATGATCGTGATCGCCGTTACGCCCGACGGCGCTGTCGAGCGTGCCGAGATCGGCGACCTCCTGCCACGCGGCCCCCACAAAGGTTGATCAATCGGCCAGACCGGCCGGTTCTGTGGCCACGCGACGATGCAGCCAGGGTTCCCCCTGACTGCATCGATCCCTCAAGAGCGCTGGATCACCCCCGCTCGATCCCTTGGAGTTCACGGTGCAACTCGTCGTCAGGCGACGATGCAGAAGCAGCGTCAGCCTTGGTCTTGATGAGAGCGATCGCCAGAACGAGCACCCCGAACACCGGCTTGGCGAGGACATCGGCGATCGAATAGCCCACCTGACGGACCACGAAGGCCGTTGCTTCGTCGCTGATGAACGCCGGGGCAAAGTAAGCCACCGGGTAGAACGACCACGTCACCAGAAGGACATATCGCATCCAATTGAGCAGCTTTCGGGTGGCTGGCTCCTGCCGTCCGACCGAACGCCCGAGCTCACCGAACAGGACGTACAAGATGTACAGGAAGGGCAGCGTCCCGAGGATCCCGTACACCACACGAGCGGCCGAGTCCGGGGCCGCCATCTCGCCGGGGTAGCCGAGCGCAATCATGGCCACCGCAGCCGTGCTGAGGCGGATCAGCAGACTCCTGGTGGCCGACGGTGCGAGCTTGAGCACAACCACCAGTTCGGCGAGCAGGAGGGGGACCGTCAGCAGCCAGTCGACGTAGCGGTAGCCCTCGTTGAACGGTGCTCCCTCCCGGACAAACACCCCATTGCGGAAGAGGAACGCATCCGAGAACGAGTTGAAGATGCGGATGTAGTGGTAGAGAGCGATTGCCAAAACCATAGTCGAGAGGACGACGGCCATTTGGTGGGCCACGCTCACACGGTTGCGCATGAGCACGAAGCACAACAGCGTCGCACCCATGGCGGCGATAACGAAGGAAAACGAGTTGTAGACGATGTCGAACTGCGTCTGTGTCAACTGCAGGGTTTCGTTCATGACTTTCTCCTTTGCTTGACGAGCTCCAACGGAACCCGCAAGTCGATATTATCGGCAGTCAGTCTGAATTAGCATACTTATGTTTTAAATCTGAAAGGGGGGCAGTTCCGCTACCCGCGGAAGACGGCGTTCGATCGGCAGACGGCCCCTTTTCCGTCACTGGGATTCTCGCTCAGCGACCGCGACTCTTCGCCCTCCTCGTGAGCCCGATCAGCCTTGGCGATCGCTTACAAGAAGCCGGATTCGAACGCGGCGACATCCACCGCGGAGTCGGTGGAGCCGCCGTAGCACCGGACACCAGCCCTCACGTGCTCCATGCCCGCCCACTACGCCGTGCGCCCCCACAGCCCGCTCTGCGGAAGTCGGCAGCCGACCGACCTGCGAATAACGAGACTCGAAGGAGAACCACCGGGTCGAGCACGAACCGAACACCACAACCCATTGTCGCTCAGCGGCCGTAACGTGAACCGGCATCCAACCCGCACACAGTTGCACGTTCCCCTTTGGGAACCCCGCGCCGGACGTCCCGGTTCACACGCCGTGGCGGAATCGACCTTCTTGCGACAACCGTGAAAGGTCCGACAGTCAGCGCTGCTTGGTATGGGTGACCGGAGATGATGGAGGAGTGCGCCTGTTAATCACCGACCACATCGGATCGAGGCGGCCATTGACGGACCTGCCAACCGTTGCCGAGCACCTCGGCGTCAACGCGTGGCGAATCTGCCCCCTGGTCGACGGGCACCGCATCCCTTTTGTGAAGCGGGGCCACTCACTCCGCTTCGACCCCGACGACATCGACGCCTGGCTCGGCACACAGTCCGAATGCTCGCTGAGCCGTGAACGACTACAGCGACGTGACCACAACCTCAGGGTGGCCTTCCGTCAGCGGCTCGAGGTCCCGGGGTCGCCGCTGAGATCAACTGCTCCCCCGAGCCCGATTGCCGACGCGACCACCAAGGCATCGATCGTGGAGGTGGGCCTTGCCGCCCGGAGCAGCGCCCCGGCCACACGGCCGGCGCCCTTATCGGTGGTGGTCACCTCGCCGACGGACGTGATCACCCGGTTCACCTTGGCGTCCTTGGCCGAGCCGCGCACGGCCTCGGCGACCACCACCGAAGGGATGGACACCTCGACTCAAACTTCCCTTGCTGCGGCCAGCGCGGCTCGAGCACGCAGGTCGTTGCGGGATAGGGCGATGACGGTGCCGCGGTCGAGGATCAGGCGCTGCGGCGGCGGGGTTTGGGTACGGCGGCGGGACCTCGCCATAGCTGTCGGGCCTCCTCCATCAGATCTTCCGGGATCGGGCCCGACTCGGCTTCCATCTCGGCCAGCAATTCACCGATGCCATCGTGCTGCGACTGACGACGCAGCGCGACGGTCACGTACGAGGAGAGCCCACGGCGGCCGACGCGTTCACGGACCTCGACGAGGACAACCTCTTCGATGCTGAGGGACACCTTTAACACCGTCATAGAACGTATCTCACTTGTAGTGCGAATACCTGGCGAGCGCGACCGTTTCTCCCCGCCTTCCAGGTCAAGCAACCTTTAGGGATCCCTCTCGAATCCCGTGCTGCGTGCCGAAGCACGGGATGCTGAGCGACAAAGGGCCCGGCCCATCGAGCAGAGCGCGAACCGGCGGAGGCGGCAGTCGACCGAGCGCGGGTCCGCACCACGCTCTACAGGTACGGCAACGGCATTTGGTGACAAGGCTGTTACCGGCCCCCGACGAACACGAGTGGACCAAAGACTTCGCCGCAAAGCCGACACTGATCGGTTCGTCACCACGATCACCTCAACGCGCGGCGCGAGGCGGTCGACGACCTTGCCGGCGTTCGCTTAAGGCTCAGACGTCCGCCGATGGGTTCGCCGTGATCTGAAAGAAAGCTGACGGATCCCACCTTGCGGCCGAGTGTTAGGGTTCGCTCTTGGCGTCGACCACGCGAACGCCGACGTTTCGGGCGAAGGAAAGCACATGCGAAATGCCATTTCACGCACTACCAGGGCCACTAGGGCCACGTTGGCCATACCAGCTTTGGTGTTGCTCTCCAGCCTACTGTCAGCCTGCATCCCCGGTGTCGATTGTGACCCGGCCGTCTATTTCCCCGGGGCCGATCTTTCCTATACCGACCAGTCCAACAAGGACCTGTCCTGGTGCGACCTGTCCAATACCAAACTCCGCGGTGCCAACCTCACCAACACCAACCTCACCAACACCAACCTCCTCGGCGTTCGATCAGGATTGATCACCGGCACCCCGGGAGGGCTCCCGACCGACTACCAACTCATCAACGGCTACCTCGCTGGCCCCGGCGCCAACCTCACCCTCGCCAACCTCGACCTCGCTAACCTCACGAGCGCCAACCTCACGAGTGCCAACCTCAACAGCGCCTTCCTCGGCAGCGCCAACCTCACCAGCGCCAACCTCACCAACGCCAACCTCACCGACGCCGGCGGCTCCCCCACCCTCACCGGCGCCACCCTGACCGGCGCCAACCTCACCCGCACCAGTCTCGGCAGTGCCAACCTCGCCTACGTCCGATCAGGGGGGATCACTGGCATCCCGGGCAGCCTCCCAGGCAACTGGCGACTCATCAATGGCTACCTCGTCGGCCCCTACGCCATCGCCACGGGCGCCAACCTCACCGGCGCCAACATCGCCACCCCCAGCTTCGGTGCCAACCTCACCGGCGCCGACCTCACCGGCGCCAATCTCACCGGCGCCAACATCGCCGCTGTCGGCTCCGGCGCCAACCTCACCGGCGCCAACCTCACCGGCGCCAACCTCACCGACACCAACCTCACCGGCGCCAACCTCACCAACGCCAACCTCACCAACGCCAACCTCACCAACGTCCGATCAGGGGGGATCACCGGCACCCCGGCCGCATTACCGACCAACTCGCGGCTTCCCGTGCCTGGCTACCTCGTTGGTCCCTAGGCCTACCTCACCGGCACCAACCTCACCGGCTCCAACCTCACCGGCACCAACCTCACCGGCACCAACCTCACCGG
>JANOSD010000203.1:0-46097 GCA_031415655.1 Actinomycetes bacterium | reverse complement strand
AACATGTTCACCGACCTGAACCTCACCGACATGGAGACCTGCTACAAGGTTTTCCGCCGAGAGGTCCTCCAGAGCTTCACGCTTGAAGAGAACCGGTTCAGATGGTAGGCGCGTCGGGTGGTGAGTCAGAAGCAGGGCGGCGTTCGAGGGCCAGTTCCCGGACGGCTTCCGCACCGGCCAGAAGCACGGCGAGCACTCCCAACACGTGGACTCGTTCGAACAGTTGCGGCCAGACAAAGTCGGCTGGGAACTGCCGGCGGTATTGCTGCAGCACGTAGTAGGCGGCGGCAAGCCCTAACGATCCGGCCCCGGCGAGACCGAGCCAGCCCCGGGCCGACGGGCGACGCATCGACACGGTGGCGGCGAATCCGAGCGCGACAGCGAGCGGAATGCGCGCGGCGGAAGCGGGAAGGTTGAGCAGGGCGAAGCCCCCGACACCGGTGCCGATGAACATCGTGGCCCGAGCGGAGGGCGTCGAGTCTCCGACCCTCTCGCTGGGTGGAGGACGGTTGGCCCGGGCTGGTGGTGGTAGCTCGGGTCGGCGTCGACCGAAACAAGCCAACGCCACGCACCCCACGGCGCCGAAGGCGCTCAGCCACACACCCCACCAAATCACTCGTTGGGGTAGCCATTCCACCGTGACTTCGAACGAGCCGTCCGGGGGTGCCCCCGCCGGCGGGGTCATCCGCCAGCCGTTGGCGTAGCCATTCACGACCGTGGGTTGCGGGAGTCGGGTGCCGTCGGCCAACGTGGTTGTCCACCCGGTGCTGTAGCTCTGGCCCAGGGTGAGCCAGAACGGCTCGGCCGCACCCGTGATCCTCAACCGATAGTTCGTGCGGCCCGATTCCAGCACCTCAACCGTTGGAGCAGTCGGTGCCGGAGCAGTCGGTGCCGGAGCAGTAGGTGCTGGTGGGGTAGCGGTCGGCGGGAGAGAAGGCGACTTCGTGCCATCGAAGAACAGTCGGTCGAGGTCGAGCCCGGTGAGTCGGCCGGCCGTCGTGACGATGGTGTGTTCGCCGGCGCCGAGGTCGACGCGGGCCGGCGTTCCTTCGCACGGGCCAACCGAAAGCCCTCGACGGTTGCGGGCATCGTCGGAGGTTCCGGTGATACGCACCGGCAGCGGAGAGCCGTCGATCTCAAGGAGGTCGGAGCGGCAACCGGAATCGAAGTTGGGTGCAGCCGGGGGCGATGTCAGGCCGGGAAGGCCGAGTTCGGCGATGGCGACCGGTGTGGCGATCAGTCGATCGGTGTACCAGTCCGTGACCTTCACCTCGCGAGTGGCGTCGATCACCACACGGATCGAACGCCCAGTGATGGGCGGGAAGCGGACCGTGGCATCGGCGACAGAACCCCGCACCGGCGAGTCCGGGATCGGCGGGAGGTCGACCACCACCGGGGGCTGATCGTCGGCCTCGATGCGTAGACGGGTGGGAACGGAGTGCACGCTGTCGTTGAGCACGCGAAGGTTGAGTCGATCGAAGGTGGTGGGCGCGGGATGGTCGACCTTGAGCCAAAAGCCCTCTTGTTTGTCGTAGATCGACGACCACCAGGTGGTGGGGTCGCCATCAATTGCACTGCGTGCCCGCTGATCGATGCTGGACGGCAGGTACGCCGACGACGTGACGGTTACGCCGCCGGTGCTGGCGTCGGGAAAACCGAGAAGGCGATCAAGCCCGTCCTCGCTGGCCCACGGCGACAGGCGGGCGGTTCCGGCAAGGGTGAAACTGCGGTTCTGGGGGAGCGAGAGCACGCGGACCATTCGCGGTTCCTCATCGGCTCGGACCGGCTCCGACGGGTTCGAGCGCACCCGGTCGAAGAGCAACGACAACGGATTGCTGCCGCCGCTCGCACCGGGGAACTCAAGGAGGTCGATGGGTGGGCGAATCGCCTCACTCACCGTCACCCCGGGGATCATGACCTCGGCGAAGCCCACACCGCTCTGGCCGTCATAGCGGGCGCGGCGCCCGATGTCGTCGGCCACGATCTCGATGGCGAGTTTGGTGAACGACCGGCTCTGAAACACGATGCGTTGGCCCGCTTCGGCTCGCGAAGAGAGGTCGAGTTCGGCATCGATCACGGCCTCGTTGGGGGAGCCACGATCGAAATGCAGGCGAACGGTGGTGATCCACCGATTCCGAACCAGATTGAGTGGTTGGGTGACTCGAATGTTGTCGGTGGTGATGGGGTTAGCGAGATCGATCCGCAGTTCTTCCCCGGTCGGGTCGTCGATGGCCCCCACTCGCCAAGCCGTTTCGGGGTCGCCGTCGAAGGCGTTCGTGGGGCGATCGTCGGGGGTGTAGGTGATCGGGTTGCCGTAGGCGGTCGAGGTCACGAGCGCGTTGCCCTTTTGTACGCTCACCGTGCGGTGGTCATCCGTGCTACCGGGGAACACCTCGAGGCGCTGATCGCCAGGGTCGTATTCCTGCGGCACCTCGCCGGCTCGTTCGGTGTAGCCGGTGTTCTCTCGAAGCGCTCCCCACCGTTGCGCCCGTTTGCGGTTGCTGTCGGTGATCACCAGGTGGGCGCCATCATCGATGAGTTGGCGGAGTCCGTCGGGGTCGGTTGCGAACGATGCCGAGAAAAACACGGGCCGGGTGTTGTCGATCAATCCGATACCGGCGCCATCGACGAGCCCCTCGGCGTCGCCGCTGAACACCATCGCGGATTGCGCCGGTTGCGTCCGCACAATCGTCTCGGGTTCGAGTACCGGGAACACGGCCACGGACGGGGAATCAGGAAGATCCGGAGATTGGCCGAGCTCGAGTTCATCGATGAGGGGCACGGACGGCACCGGTTGGTTTGGCGTGACGGCGGTGAACGCAACGGGGTCACCGAGGCCGGGCGCGCGGCGCAGGGTGTCCCACACCTGCTTCGGTCGGGCGGTGCGAAAACGTTCATACTGCAGGTCGCTGCGATCGACGATGTGGCCAACACTGAGGAGGCGGGAGATCGGTGCCACCGATTCGGGTTCGGTGAGGCCTTCTTGCATCCGGCGGTCGAGGGCATTGAGTAGCGCCGCTGACTGCGGTGAACCCCATTGGAACAACTCCCGAGCAACGTAGGGCCGGGCCATCAATCCGGGAGCGACGGGGTCGACCGTATTTCCCCATCGGTACGACGCAAACTCGATGCCCGGCACTTCCATGGCTCGGGTGCTGTTGCCCTGGGCATCGAGCCACGTGGCCGCGTCGACCCAGTAGTCGGGGATATCTTCGGGCCTCCGGAGGTTCTCGGCCACCATCTGGCCGATCCAGAGGGTGGGCATGTTGGCCATGATCAGCACACACGTGAGAGCGGTCACGGGAAAGGCCATCCGAGGCACCCGTCGCCCGATAGCCGAGACGCCGGCGCCGAGGAACACTGCCGTTGCGAGCGCGACCAGAGGGACGGCCCGGGGGGTGCTCCGAAGGGAGAGCCCGGCGTTGGTGCGTGTCGCCTCCTTGAAGATGCCGCCGAGAACCGACGGGCCTTCCCACGGGTGTCCGGCGACGGCAATCAACGTGCCGAACACGAGCAGTCCGAGGAAATAGGCGCGGTGACGCCACCGGATACGGGCAGCAAAAAACATCGCCGCGGTGGGTAAGCCGAAACTCAACGCGAGCAACGCGAGGTTCGTGGTGAAGTACACGCTCGGTTCCACCCATGGGCCCAGCTTGTCGTTGCCGTAGAAGAACCAGTACCCGAGGCCCCGCAAGACCTCCGGTGCGTTCGACGCCCCGGCGACGGCGCGATACGTCTCGGTGTAGCGAATCACTGGCAATCCATAACGGCCTTCGGCCCACAGTCCACCGATCCACCAGAGTGACGTCAAGAGGGTGAGGGCACCGATCTGGGCAACCGTGGCGAAGGCCCGACGGGCGGCGACCTCCCGTTCGACGGCGACGGCAAACACCACCCACAGCAGCGGTCCCACGCTGATCATCAGGAGCGCCGTGGCATTGATTCCGCCTACGGCGAGGACCACGAGCGCAATCAACGCGGGGTCGCGCCATCCTCCCCGCCGGAGCGCTCGTGCCGTGAGCCCAATCAGCCACGGCAGCGCGACCCAGGGCATCAAGATCACCGAGATTCGGGCGGCGTAGTCGAGTAGGTAGGGCGACAGCATGTAGGCCAACGACGCCACCAGCGCGCCGGATGAGGAGGTGAAACGAAGTGTCCGCAGTAGAAACCGCACGCCGAGGGCGGCCACAAACATCAACGTGCCAAGCCACAGCCGTTGGGTGAGCCAGTCTGGGAATCCCAGGCGGTCGAACAACAGATAGAACGGCCCCATCGGGAAGAGGTAGCCGATGTTCTGGTGGGTGACGGTGCCCATACCGATCTGGGCATCCCACGACCATGGCGCATCAGCGAGGAGTTTCGCCGGATCGAGGTACAGATAGGTCTTGGTGTCGGCGCCGACCCAACCGTGTTGGGTAAGCAGCAGCGGTAGGTACGCGATCACCGCCGCGATCAGGACAGGAAGGCGGGCAGACCAGCGTGACGTAGGCGAGGTCACCGGCGGGTGAGTCGGGCCCATGGACCCTGCTGGCGGTGTATGGCGTCGGCCGCGAGCGGGGCGAACGTGCCGTAGGCGCAGGCATCCCAGGTGTAGTTGGCGGCGTGTTTCATTGCGCCTTCAGAGAGGCGATTGCGGAGTTCAGCATCGGTGATCAGGGCCTTGATATGCCCGACCATTTCGGCCGAGGTGCTGGCCAAAAGGCCACTCCTGCCGTCGTCGACCGAGTCCTGGAAGCCACCGACTCGAGTGGCGATCGCGGGAGTGCCACACGCACCAGCTTCGGTCATGGTCATGCCCCAACCCTCGGCGATCGATGCGCTACACACGGCCCACGAGCGGCGGTACAGATCGAGAAGTTCTTCGTCGGAAACCCGACCGGCGAGCCGACACCAGTCGTGGGCCCCGAGGGATCCGATGAGTTCCTTGAGGTTCTGGTACTCGTAGCCGTCACCGCAGATCACCAGTTGGAGATCGGGATGTTCACGACGCACTTCGTGGCACACGCGCACCATCTCGTCAAAACGTTTTGGAGGCATGAGGCGGCCAACCGTGACGAGAAGGGGTGTGGGTGACTTCGGACCACCGGGCGTGAACCGGGGATCGATCCCGGGTGAGGCGACACTCACCCTTTTCGGCAACATGCCGAGGATCTCGATGATCTCTGAGCGGCTGGTCTCCGACGGGGTGACGATGTTGGTGCGGCGATAGATCGGGGGAGCGAGTTGGGCTTCGAGCACCTGCCCGAACTTGGCCAGCCGCTCTTCGAGCACCATCTTCCACATATTCCGATGCACATGGTGAATGACGACGGCGTGCGGACCGCGGGCCCACAAAGGGCTCAGATACGGGACGCCATTCCACACTTCGAGGAGGCCGTCCCGTTCCCCGTGCCAGCCCATAAGGTCCGAGATAATCGTGCTCGGGAACACCCAGTACCGGCCGCCTCGCCGAATTAGCCGGTAGCCATCACGTTTTCCCTCGGGCGGATTGCCTTGTGCGTACGAGGTGCGCATCGTTACTTCAAGACCGGCCTCGGCCCAGATGGCGGCGATAGTGGCGGCGTGGATTTCGGAGCCTCCTGCCTCAACATCGGCGAGATCGCGCCACGCCAGAATATGGACGCGCCGCAATCCTGCTTCGTGGGCCAATTCCGCGATGTCGCTGCGCACGGCTGCTGAGCTGCTGGTGGGGGCGTTGCTGATCACAGGAAACCGGAATCCCGCCGGAAGACGTAGACAAGACTGTAGCCGTCGTGCTGGTAGGTCAACGGGGAAGGATCGCTGAGAATCGCGCCTGCTTCACGGTTGGTCGCGAGCAACGTCCGAAACAGGACGATTTCACGAGCCGAAACACGACGATGGTGCTGGGATGCCCGCCTGGCGGTCTCGCAACCACGGCAGGAAGTCGTCGCCAGTCAGGATTCCGTGGTTCTCGTCCCGCCGCACGACGTAGGACACCTGTTCACCGAGGCGGCAATAGTTGGCGACCAACGTGGTGGTGTCGGCGGGGTCGATGATGTCGTCTTGATCGCCCTGGATCACGAGCACCGGGGCACCTGGCGCGCGCTGACCGGCGCGACTTTCCTCCAGTCGACCACTCCACCCCGGAAGTTCGCGGGGGGAGGAACGAAGCGAATCGGCGATGGGACGGTCGAACAGGGCGTTCACCTCAGAGATGCAGAGCTCTTCGAGTTGAGGGAGATCGGCCACTACGGCGTCGGTCAGCACGTCGGTCACAGAGAGTTCGGGATAGGCGGAGGCGAACCCGGCGGCGATCGCTACCAGCACACCCATTTGGGCGGGCCAGGTCTCGGAGCGACGCACGAAGTGGGCGACGTCGCTGACCGGCGCCGCCAACGCCACACCTTTGACGGGGATCTCCGGGGCATACGAAGCCGCGAGTTCGCCGGCGAAGGCAGCAGCGTGGCCGCCTTGACTGAAGCCCCAGAGGTACACCGGGGAAGCATCTCGTACGCCTGATCCTGGGACCTGTTTCGCCGCGCGTACCGCATCGAGCATTGTGTGACCTTCGCTGGGACCCACGAGGTACGGGTTCGGCCCTTCGGCACCCAGCCCTTCGTAGTCCGGTGCCACCACCGCAAAACCTTCAGCGACCAACTCGTTGACTAACGGGATCGTGGTGGCGCCCTCGAGCGAGGGAGCGCACGCATCGGCGAGCCCGCGGGTGGGGTGGCCCCAGACGACCAACGGAAAACCTCCGGGAGGCGTGTCCCGCATGGGGACCACGAGGAGGGCACGAACGGCGACGTCGGCACCGGTTGCGGTAGTTGAGTGGTGATCGACTCGCCAGGAGCGCGCTTGGTAAGGGGGGGCGATCTCGGTGGCGTCGATCACGGTGCCCGGCGCCGCTGCGGTCGTGGGCCGAGCCACCGGCCGGATAGGCGGAACCTTCGTGGTGCCAACGTCGGAGTTCTCGTCGTTGGCGGAGAGGCGATCAAGGGCACCACACGCAGGCAGCGACAGGGCAAGCGCGAAAAACGCGGTAGCGGCAAGGATCGCCGCGGGCCGAGAGGGAATGGGCACGGCTGTGTTGTACACGCCGCTGGTGGGTGCGCGCGCAGCGGCCTTCCCATTGGGGCCGAACGGGGGTACTTGTACGGCGAACGAGCGTCGGGCAAGGTTGGCGGGTGAAACTGCTGCGAATCTTGGCGACGGCCTTCGCCATATCGTTCGTGCTGGGCTTCACGTGGGGTACATCGGCGGGGGTGCCGTGGCAGTCGGGTCGGCGTGATGCGGACTCGACCTTGTCAGCCGAATCCGGAACGAAATCCACGTCTCTCGGCGGTGTAGCGGCCACGGCGGATCCCCGTCCCGTTCCGATTGGTGGTCGGATTCCTACGACGGAGGACCCCTTGCGGGTGGTGATGGCCGGGGATTCCGTGATGGCCGGTCTTTCGCCTCCGGTCAAGTCGGCGTTCGAGGCTGGCACGGCGGGAAACGTCCGTTTCGTGCTCACCCCTTCGATCATTCGTGATGCGACCGTTCGTTTCACTTGGGAGCAACAGTTGGCGGAATTCGATCCCGAAGTTGTGGTGATGTTCGTCGGAACGTGGGAATCCCACGAGGTCGAGATCGGCTCCGGGCAGGCGGTGACGTTGGGAGATCCGCGATGGCGCCAGAGCTATGAGGAACAGGTCCTTGATCCTTGGGTGCGACTCATCACTTCGCAAGGTGCGCGAGTCCTCTGGATCGGAAGCCCAGCGGCTGCCAACCCCGAGGCCAACCTCGTGTTCGCCGGACTGAATTCGGTGTTCAGCGCACTTCCGGCTCGTTTTCCTACTGTGGCCTACCTCGACGCATCTACGGTGTTGGCGGGGCCCGAGGCCCGCTTCAGTCCGGTGATTCCTGATTCGTCGGGCCGGTTGGTGCGCACTCGCCAAGTAGACGGACTGCATCTTTGTGCCGACGGCGCGCGTGTGCTTGGTGCCGAGGTAATTGCCCGCATCGCCGCCGACTGGAGCGTGCCCGTCGGTACGGGTTGGGATGTTCCTGGAGCGCAGTGGCGAACCGATTCGGTGCTTTACCCTCCCGAAAGCTGTCCAGACGTGCCGGCGGTGGCACCCTTTCCGGCGGTGGCACCCGTTCCCTGACCATTCCGATTGGTGGGGGCGAGAGTTCGGCCGCCGAGGGCGACGGCGACCCTTTGGGCAATCGTTGGTTCGGTGATACTGACGGTCCATTGGCGGCCGTAGGCGATGACATCACCGGCCGCCGTCGCGCTGGCCACGAATCGTGTGACCGATGCCGGATCGTTCCAGATCACAAGGGTGGCCAACTCGCCGTCGATCGTGCAGAGACTGAGCTCCTTCCTTCCGGTGGCTTCGTCGGTGAGCGCTTCGTACTCAAGCGCGCACGCCACGCCCTTGGCATTGAGCGTGGCCGCCATGTCGGTGAGTCGGAGAATCGAGGACAGCTCCGTCGCGGGGGCGACGGGATCGCCGGCGCCCCCTCGTTGCGCTACCTCGCTGCTCGTCGAGTCCGTGGAGCCTGTGGAGCCCTTGGAGGACGTGGAGGTGTTTGCGCACGACGAGAACAGCATCACTCCGGCGCATACTCCGAACGTGATCGCCCGACCGCTGCGCACCGTGGGGAAGGGCGGGCGTCGGTGCGAGGAAGAAGACAGTTCAGACACGAAGCGAACCTACTGTCCCCGGCAGCTGAGGTTGGCCTCGGCCAGAACGACGCCCGCTTCTGTCAAGTGGCGCGGAAGCGCCGCACTCAACGCAGTTGACCCGACGCCATTCAGGTGATGTGTATCAGCAAAGTGGGCCGGAGGAGTTGCGGTGTGAAGGTCCAGCAACGGCACTGCGGTGTCGACGGAAACCCGACGCATCACGCCAAGGTATTCATCGACATCGGCGGTACCCCGAGGGTGGAGAGCAACGAACTCGTCGGTGATGGGAAGGGCTACGAGAACGACTGTCGTATCGTCGTTGGCACGGATCGAACGCACGAGGTCCGTGAGCGATTCGATGCTCGTCGTGTCGATGATGAAGTCGTTGAGTAGCTGTTGCTGCACAAAGGCGCGGACTGCCGAGTTTTGGGGGCTGTAGGTGCTTCGACGACGAGATCGTCCAGCCCCGTCTGGACCGATGACCGTCGTCAGACCTCCCGAGTCTGCCCCGGCGGTGGCTTCGCCTGAGCGAAGACCTTCGAAGGTCGGAGCCCAGGTGTTTGGGTCGGCGATCGATCGACGATGCTGCACGAGGGCGCTCTGACCATCGAACCACGATCCGATCCGCCCGACGGTACCGGACGCTGTGGCCGGGGCCTCGTTGTAGGCCGCGAGCGCCGCGCTGCCGGCCTTGCCGGCAACGTTGAGGTCCAGGCTCGCGACCGCCACCACCACGAGTCGCGGGTGTGCGCGCGGGAGCACTTCATCGCCGAGCCATCGGCGGAGCAGCGCGGGATTGGCGGCGTCAAGCGCAGCGTTGTAGACCGCCGGCCGGCCGGGCAGTTCGCCGCTCAAAACGGCAGGATCGATGGCGTCGCGCGCCATCGAGTTTCCCACGACCACCACCGGTGTGCATTTCCTCGTGGCGTCGTCACGATCGAGTTGGGCCACCTTCACCGCAGTCGCCCGGTCGCCGTACCGATCAGGTGGTGGGAGGTAGGGGGCTACCGCATGCGCCCCAGCCTCGGCTACGAGCACGACGAACATCATGGCGGCGACGAACGATAGGCGGCGACGAAGGGGATGGAGATACCGGCGCACCGCGCCACCCTACGAGCCTGGACCAGTATCCAATCGGCGGTCTCCTTCCGGCGACTTCCGGCCAGCTTGGGTTCTCGGGGTGTCGTTGGTCTCGCCGCCGGCTGGTGCATTGGCGTGCTGCGTTCCGGAGAAGGGGTGCCACTACGCTGCCGCCATGTTGTCGGACCGGCTCGCCCGTAGCGCGCGTCCGTGGATCGGTGCGGTGGCGGGCACGTTTGTGATCGCGTTCGTGGTCCGTATGACGGCAGTTCTGACTTGGTCTCGGCACCTCGATCCTCAGGGCGACGAAGCGTTCTACTGGCGCCAAGCGCAGTACCTGGGCAGCGGTGTGGGATTCGTCTACCGCAACAACTTTGGTGAGCAAGTGCACACGGCCGTGCATCCGCCGCTGTACTCGGCCTACCTGGGTCTGGTGGGTCTGCTTCCCTTGCCGGACGGGAGCCACCTGCCGTATCGGCTCGCCACCGCAATGGTGGGAGCGGCAACGGCCGCCCTCATCGCGTTTGCGGCCTACCGGTTGGCCGGTCGCGCCGCGGCGTGGAGTGCCGGGCTTTTGGCGGCGGTGTATCCGAACCTGTGGTTCAACGAGGTGAAGCTCACCGCCGAGTCGGTGTACTCCTTCACGGTGATCGTCGTGGTGATTGCGGCGCACCGCTACTGGACGGCACCGAGTGTTCGACAAGCCATGTGGCTTGGCGGCTCCGTGGCGATGGCCGCACTGGCGCGAGCCGAAGCCCTCCTGTTGTTTGCCGTGTTGGTGGTGCCGCTCGCCCTCCTGCTTCGGGATCGCCCCGTTCGGACTCGGCTCCGACAAATCGGTGCTGGCCTTGCCGTCGGCTTTGTTGTGCTTGCCCCCTGGCTCTTTCGTAACCTCACATCGTTCGCCGAGCCGGCCACAATCTCGTCCGGAAGCGGTTTCGTGGTGGAGATCAGCAACTGCGACCAAACCTATGGTCTTGCTCCTCCCAAGGGGCCGGGGGAGTCCTCGACCGACCCCCAGGAAATCGATACCTACCTCGGGTATTGGGTTCCGGCGTGCGACCGGAGCGACGTGGCGATCCACGGAGTCAACGCCCTCGCATGGCCCGATGGCGACGAAACAGAGGTAGAGCGCTGGAAACGCGGGATCGGGCTCGACTACGTGCGGGCTCACCGATCCGAACTCCCGATTGTGGTGGCAGCACGGGTCGGGCGGATCTGGGATGTATGGCGCCCGCAGCAGAGCATCGATCTCAACACGCTCTTCGAAGGACGGAGCGCAAGCGTGCGAATCGGTGGTCTGGCGGTGAGCTTCCAGGCCCTGGCGATGGTGCAGTACTACGTGCTACTCGGGCTGGCCGTGATTGGTTTGGTGCAACTCCGCCGCACCAGAAACACGTTGGTGCCCTACGCCGCGTTGGCCCTGTCGGCCACATTCGCGGCGGCGGTGAGCTTTGGCATCACGCGCTACCGAGTTGGTGTCGACGTGGTGCTCTGCCTCCTGGGGGGCATCGCCCTCGCGCACATCCTGCGCCGCCGACGCGATACGGGTGCTGCATGACCGACCTTCATCCTTCGGAAACCTTGGAGAAAACGCCAGGACGGCCGCGCTGGTATCTCTACGGATTGCTGGCGGTGTTCGTGCTGGCGTTGGGGGTTCGTATCGCTAGCGTCACCCTGTGGTACCCGCCATGCGAGGTCGACATCATCTCGTCCGTTGAAACCCAGACGGTCTACCCCGAGTGCCCCACCACCCGGTTTCGGGTGTGGGGCGATGTGGCCTACTCCTATATCCAGGGGTACAACCTCGCCGAAGGGCGTGGCTTCGTGGACTCCGCCACTTGGCGAGACAGCGGCGGCACCAGATACGTGGCGAGCGCGGGAGACCCGCCGCTGTACGCCGTCTATGTCGCCACACTTTTCAAACTCGGGCTGACATCGCCGCAGTCGCAACGACTGATGAACGGGGTGCTCGGCTCACTGGCCGCGGTGCTTATTGCCATGGTCGGAGCACGGGTGGCAGGGCGACGGGCCGGCCTCGTGGCCGGTGGGTTGGCGGCGGTGTATCCGCTCCTGTGGATCAATGACGGCATGATGCTTTCGGAGAGCATCTACGTCGCGGTTGTCGGTTTGGTCCTGCTCGTGGCGTACCGTTTTTCCGACCGACCGACGATCCCCAATGCCGCCTGGCTCGGCGTGGCCGTTGCCGCCGCCGCCCTCACCCGGGGGGAAGCCATGCTGCTTTTTGTGGTGCTTCTCGGGCCCCTGCTGCTGCGTTGCCGCACTACAGGTTGGGGTCGACGGGTCGTGCTCGGCGTCGTCTGCGGAGGAGTTGGTTTGGTGCTGATCAGCCCTTGGGTGGCCTACAATCTGGGCCGTTTTCGGCAGCCCGTATTCCTTACCAGTCAGACCGGTGCCGTGTTTTCGGCGGGCAGTTGTGATGTGGCGTTCTACGGCGAAGCGCTGGGCTACTACGGCGCAGACTGCTACAGCGACTACATCGCGAAGGGCTACCCCGTCGACGACCCCCGCCTTCCCGGATGCGACGCGGAGGCGGCAGCCACCATCGGGAGCTTCGATCCGGTCGAGCACAAACGTTCCGACGTGTGCTGGCCCAATCCCAAAGTGCTCGACGAGTCCGAACGCGACAAGGTCGTCAACGACTTCGCCACCCGCTACATCAAGGAGAACCGTCGGCGGCTTCCCGTCGTGATGGCAGCAAGAGTGGCGCGGATGTTCGATCTTTACAATCCGCCGCATTCCGTTGAGCCGGGAGGAGCAGAGGAACCATTGGGGCAGAACGTTTTCCTCAACTGGGCGGTGGAAGGTCGGGGTGTGTGGCAATCGCGAGCCGGGTTCGTGATGTACTTCGCGATGCTGCCGTTTGCCGTGGCGGGGGCGATCATTCTGTGGCGACGGCGGCTGCCCCTTGCGCCGATCCTGGCCTTACCTGCGGTCATCACCGTGACGGCTGCTTTGGCGTTTGGCGTCACCCGCTATCGCGTTCCGGTCGACCTCGTGATCGTCCTTTTGGCCGGCGTGGCGATCGATGGGATGTTGCGTCGCAAGTGGCCTGTTCGTTCTGCCGACGAGGCCACCGTTCTCCCCGTAGCGCCGTGGCGACCGGCGAAAGTGACCGGCGAGCCGGACGGTCGGGCGCAACGGCAGAAGGCTGCTCGTGGGTGAGCGCGGCGGTAGTCTCTCCCGACTTCCATGACTGATTCGCCCGCTCTCGAACAGGTTGCGGTGCCGCCCGGCGCCGACGACAACTGGCGCAACACGGAGTTGCTCAATGCCGAACTTCCCGATGGTCGGTTCGTCTCCGCCGCCGGCCACATCGACCCCGGTTACCTCCGGTGGTTGTACGACGAGAACCCCTTGGGGCCGGCCTTCCAAGAGGGTGTGGACGAGGAAGGCGTGCGTATGGCGCACTATGCCCTCATCCCGCAGACCTACCGCAACGCCGACGGTCGTGTCCCCTTCATCTTCTCCCTCAACGCCGTGAGTCGTTCCGGCGCGCAGCGCAAGGGCTACTTCGGCACCTTGCAGCTTCGTGTGTGGTCCGCTGCTCGTGATGCCGGTGTGGTGTGCGGCATCGGCGTCACCAACGCCAAGTCTCATCGGGGCGTGCAGGTGATGGGATGGCGTTCTTTCGGGCCAATGTCGGTGGAAATCATCAACCCCACGCTCTATCGCACCGGTCGCTGGCACAGTGAAACAGTCACACCCGAGTTCCTTGCGTCGCCGGGTTTCCTTGAACTGGCGTCGGGGCTCGACGATCAGCCGGCGGAGCACTTCACGAACACGTTCACCCCGGACTACCTCCGATGGCGGCTCGGTGCGCCGCGCGGCGCCAAGTGGGCGATCCACCACTCCGACGACCTCGTGGCCATCAGCACGCTCTCGCACTTCAAGGGTGTGCCCGTGTCGGTGGTGGTGAAGCTGCTGTTACGTAACGGCGGCGGCGCGAACACCGCGATCTCCGGCCACGGTGCCGTCTCCGAGGTTTGTCGGTTCCACCGGACGCCGGCCGCGGTCTACGCCGGGTTCAACCGTTTTGTTCGACTCCGAGGTATCCCGCTGCCAGAGAAGTTCAAACCGTCACCGTTGAATCTCGAGGTTTGCAGCCTCACCGACACCATCCGCCAACGGGATTTCACGCTCGACACCTACGAGTTCCTTGATATGGATGCCTACTGATGTTTCGCCCCACGAGGTCCATTGGATGTTTCCGATGAGCCCGCCGATCACCTTCACGCTTGATCTGGAAGATCACCGGCCCGACACCACATGGCCGGTGCGTTACGACACGATCATGCGTGAGGTACTCGATTGCCTCGACGAACGCAATGTCGTCGGCACGATCTTCGTGGTGGGTGAATTGGCGAAGGACGAGCCCGATCTTGTGCGGGAGGTGGCGGCACGGGGCCACGAGGTGGCGCTTCACTCGTGGCGCCACATTCCGCTCACCGACCACACTCCTGAGTCGTTCCGGGTGGAGACCCAGCGTGGCAAGGAGTTGCTCGAAACGATCACGGGAGCGGCATGTGTTGGCTTTCGGGCTCCGACCTTCTCGCTCGTGCGAGAATCGCTTTTCGCCGTCGACGTGCTCGGGGAGCTGGGGTTCACCTATTCGTCAAGTGTGCTTCCGGGGCCCAACCCCCTCTACGGATTTCCCGGGGCGCCGCGGACGCCCTTCCTGTGGCCCAACGGCCTGGTGGAGTTTCCTGGACCCGTCGCCGGGATCGGCCCGCTGGTGGTGCCGTACCTGGGCGGCACGTATATCCGACTGCTGCCGGGGCCGATGGTCGGCATCGCTCGGCGAGTGTGGGGCAGTCACACCGCGCCGTGGACCTATTGCCACCCGTACGACTTCGATACGCAGGAGAAGTTCTGGTGGGTTCCCGATGCGGGACGCATGGCGCCGCTGCTTTGGGTCGGTCGAAAGGGCCTTTGGAAAAAGCTCGATCGGCTTCTGGCCCATGGTGCTGGTCCGCCGCTGCGGGTGCGGATCGACGAAGGGTCGCGTGGGGGTATTTTCGATCCCCACTCCCCCCACAATGCTGGCCGCCACGGTGGCGCGCCGCAATCACGAGTAAAGGTGGCCTGATGTCCGAGGAGTTCACCCAGGAAGCAATGACCCACAACTTGCCGAAAGCGGCAATGGTGAACCGAAGGGACTTTCTGGTCGACAGCGCTCGGGGCCGTCGGGTCATTCACGTCGGTTTCGTCGACACCGGATGCGCCGAAGCAAACATGGGCAGCGACACCTGGCTTCACGGGCATCTCGATCAATCAGCCACGAAACTGGTGGGTATCGATGTCAATGAGACAGGCGTGAAGGAGGCCGTAGGCCGTGGTTTCGAGGCCTACGCCGTCGACTGTCGAGATGCTGTGGCGGTGGCAGAACTTGGTATTGAGCCGGCACAACTGGTGATTGCCGGCGAGGTCATCGAACACCTCGATGATCCAGGATCGTTCTTGGCGGGGCTTCACAACCTGGTTGCTCCAGGGGGTGAGATGATCATTACTACGCCGAATATCACCGGGCTCTTCAATACATTCGCGGCGCTGGCCAACAAGGAGATCAACCATCCTGATCACGTTGTGATGTTCACCTGGCGAACGCTGACGGCAATGGCGGAGCGTCACGGATGGGAACCAGTGGAGACGGCAACCTATGTACCGCCGGTGAAGTTCTCGGGGGCCGGCATTGTCGGCCGGGTCCTTGGTTTGGCTGGCCGGTTCGCCGTCGCGATCGAACGTTTGCTCGGTCGGCTCGGCCGCCCCTACCTCTGCGACGGCATGATCGTGGTGTTTCGCTCCACTCGCTGAATCGTGGCGGTTGGGCTTGCGGCGTTTGCGCCGCTCTTGCGCCGCTCCTGGCCGCTCCTAGCGGCTCGAGGGCTCGTC
Organism: Actinomycetes bacterium; assembly: GCA_031415655.1. Lineage (GTDB taxonomy): Bacteria > Actinomycetota > Acidimicrobiia > Acidimicrobiales > Acidimicrobilacustridaceae > JAKOVR01. The sequence continues at coordinate 30,469 of JANOSD010000203.1, read as the reverse complement.
GTGGTGTTGGAGATCGAGTTCGGCACGGAGCAAGGCGATCTCCTCGGCGAGCGTGCGGGTGCGATCTTCCATCCGGCTCAGTTCCCAAGAGAACTGGATCACAATCACCAGCAGGAAGCCGATTGCCACCACGAGGAACAGTGCCGGCGGGTAGAAGATGCCGAGCAGTTGGCTCACCCACGTGAGGACCGAAGGCACCAGCGACAACGTGAAGAGCGAAATGCCCAAGGTGGTCCAGAGCATGGCGTATTTGCCGCGAAGCTGACGGCGGCGGAGCAGCATCATGATGAAGAGGACCGACGCCCCGGTTCCGGCCACGAGGAACAGGTGAGCGGCCAGGCTGAGGCCGCTCGGGCCGTTTATGTCTACGGCGTCTTGGGCCGCGACCAGCAAATGCATTAGCCGGTCCCCCCGACTCGGTTCTTCTTGCGTTGCGCACCCGCAGTGAGGGTGAGGAGAAGCCGGCTGTAGTGGTAGAGCAGTTTCACATTGCGATTCGAAGCCGTGCCGTCTTGGCGTTCGCGCATCACCACCGGCACCTCCCTCACGTCGAAGCCGGCACGATGGGCCATCAGCAGGGCCTCAACGGATTCCATGTATTCCGACGGATAGGTTTCGGCGAAGAACTCAAGTACGGGGCGTGAGAATCCACGGAAGCCGGAACTGGTATCGGTGAATGCCTTTCCCGTGAAGCGCCGGACCGTGAATCGCAGCAAGCCCATGGCTCCGCCGCGTAGCCGCCCCACTTCGTAGTCGCCGGAGGGGTCGGCGAAACGGCTGCCGACGGCCATGTCGGCTCCGTCGGTAAGCGCATCGAGCAGCACCTGGATTTGCGCCGCATCGTGTTGCCCATCGGCATCAAACTGCACTCCCCGCTGGTATCCATTTCGCACGGCGTAACGGAACCCAGTGCGAAGGGCGCCCCCGATGCCGAGGTTGTAGGGAAGATCGAGCACCGTGGCGCCACCGGCACGGGCGACCGACGCGGTGCGATCCGTGCTTCCGTCGCTGATCACGACGATGTCGCAGTGGGGTACCACGTGGTGAAGCGATCGCAGCACGTCAGGTAGGGGAAGCTCTTCGTTCCATGCCGGGATGATGATGAGGGGACGGTCGTTGCGAGGAATGGCCGGTCTGGCGATCCGCGGCGCGGGCTGGGTTGTTGACACGCGGGCCGGCTCGATGGCCGACGGTCCGTGGTCGGCCGCCTGATCGTGGTCCACCGGTGTATCAGTCATCCGGGAATCGGCGAGGGTGTCGGTCATGGGCAAGGAAAGGGTACTCGGGGGAGGCCGTCAGCGCCGCGAACTTCATTGCCGCGAACCTCGTTGCCGCGAACCAGATTCGGTGGGCGGGCGATGCCGCGCTGCGAAACGCACGCCCGGCTGCTCCACGAAGCGGTGGAGCACCGCGGCCACGAGCAGGCTCGACACCCACGCCACAGCCGCGACCACGAAGAAGTTGCCGGTGAACACGCCGAGACCGGCGAATGGGTTGTCGGCAGGATTTGCGGCGGCAAACTGGCGCGCCGCGTAGTCGGGGACCGTCCACACCTTCGCTTGTTCGACGAGTGCGAGGTGCCACAAATAGAAGCTCAATGAAACGGCGCCGAGGTACACCAACGGGCGACTGGCCAGTATCCGTCGAAGTATGCCTTCGTCTTGCTCGCCGAACATTGCGGGCAGGAGCCAGGCCGCCGAGGCCAGCCCGTAAACGAACTGCCTTGGGACATACTCCCGTCCGTTCAAACCGAACGGCTCTGTGGGGGGGGAGAGTTGGGCCATGCCCACAAATCCCGCCAACGCGATCGACCAACACAACGCCGGATGGCTGGCGAGTCGTGCCGCGAATTTCTGTAGGAACGATGCCGTGTCGGAGACCGACAGCGTGCTGACGACGGCGAGGCCCATACCGATGGCAAACAGGTCGAGGAACATCGGCAGCCATAACAACGACTCGCGAGCCCAAGACGGATTGGCGGCCACGACGCCGATTCGAAATCCGGTGCCGGCGAGGTACAGCAACCCGCAGCTTGCGATGAGCAGGGCCACACGTTGTGCCCTGGAACGATTTCGACACAGTCGAACCAACGCCGCAGCCAGTACGGGCAAGACGAGGTAGTACGTCGCCTCCACCCCGATGCTCCAAGCCTGGGTGAGGCCGTACGCCACGCGACAGTTATTGCCGTCGCACACTTGTACCGGAACGCCGACAGCAGGGAGGAGCAGCGCGTTGCCGAGCCAACCGGCCTTGGTGGCGATGTTGAGCCCGAAGAGCAGGCCTACACCAATCAATGCGACCCAATAGGACGGAAGAATGCGCCACACCCGTCGACGGTAGAAGGTGCGTATCGGTGTGGGAGGTCGACCGTCGGCAATTGCGGAGGCATACGGCCGAAACAGCAGGAAGCCGGACATCACGAAGAACATCGGCACACTCAGGTCGAGCCGGGCAAGGTATGGGCCCATGCTGCTCTGATTGATAAAGCCGGTGGCGTATGCCGCGTGGTTCAGCAGAACCATGGTCATCCCAATTCCGCGGTACGCATCGAGGCAGGGGAAGTGCCCGGGAGTCGCTCCAGGAGCAATGGTGGGCGTCGCCACGGGGGCGGTCATTCTCTGCGCTTCTGCCATCGCCGCCGGCCGGCGTCGAATGCGACGCCGGCGAACACCGTGGCCGAGAGGTCGGCCGGCAACCGAAATCGAACGATGCCGTAGAACAGAATGGCCGTGGTGGTGACGACGGGAATGGCGGCAAGCAGCGGCCAGATACGAATGCGTCGGCGGCGTAACAGAAGTGCGCCGATAGCAGCGGGGATGAGTAGGCCCCACCACATCACGTACCCCGTGACCGACGCCCAGGTGTCGCGGCCTTCGCCTTGGTTGAGCCAAACCATCTGGTTGGGTCCGTAGGCTCCCCATACCCGTGCGACGCGGATCGTCACCACCTTGGGGAGAAGCGACTGGTGGTCACCGACGTACCGCAAACCGATTTCCCGGTACTTCCTCGCCTGTGTGGATTGGTCTCCTTGGAGCGGGATCCCGAATTCGGCGTCGGCATCGAATCGGCACTGCAGGTTCCAGAATCCGATGCCGCCGGGGTCGTTGACGCCATAGACACGATCGCAGTTGGCGCCGATTATGGTGAGTCCGTCATTGGTAGACAGCAGGACGGGCTCGTCGAATCGGGAGAGGTTGTACGCCGTCCAGGGCGTCAGAGCTGCCAGCGACGTGGCCCCCGCGACGGCGATGAGAACGAGGCGTCGGGGTAGCGGTACGGCCCGGAGGGAGAGACAGAGCGGCACCAGGAGTAGCGGTCCGTAGAGCAGGAGTTCTGCTCGGGCGAGCCCAGCGACACCGAGTGTCAGCCCGGCGACCGCGGCCCGGCTGAGCGTCGGCCGTTCAGCGAGTCGATACGCGGCAAACAAGAGCAACAAAAGGGTGACGGCACCCACCGTCTCGGCCATCACCAACACGTCGTTCATCCACAAGTTGGCGTTGACGGCGGCAAGAGCAGCGGCGGCAATGCCGGCCCCCTCGCCGGCGAGCCGTCGCCCCAGCAGCCCCACCAACACGATCACCAGTGCGCCGAGCAGGCACATTCCCAACCGTTGGGTCACGGGGCTGTGGCGCAGGAACACCACATTTGTTGGCGCCATCAGAAGTGTGGTGAGGGGAGGATGGTCGGCCGCTTGGGAATATTGGTCGGGGGGGCCGAACCGGTTTTCGAAACCCTGGCCGAAGGCGAACACGTTGGCCGACGCCGAATACCAGAAGGCATCCCCGCACAGCTCTCGATCACAGGTGTCGAGGCTGCGTTTGGACACGAGCACGTAGCCGGCACGGAACAGGAAACCGGCGAGCGCGATAAGGCCGAGTGCCAGGTGGAACCAACCCAGTTCCGCACGACGCCACCCGAGCTGGACCCGAAACGTGGGGGGCCGGTCGATCGACGAAAGGGGCGCGGTCACGGAGGTGACCGTGCGACCGGAGCTCAGACGGCCGGGGAGCCGGGGCCGGCTTCGGCGACGGGGTTGTGCACCGGATGGGACGGACTGTAGGCGTCTCGTCGGATCACGGGGGCGTCGCGGCCGGTGCCTTTGCTGCCCGCCTGGCCCGATTCATTGGCGGCGGATTTCTCTTCGTGATACTCCTCTTCCACGTTCACGTCCCACACATCGTGGGAGGTGCCGGTGAGGATGTTCTCTACCGTGAGCATTGCGGTGTACATCGAATGATCTTGGTTGTTGTAGCGGTGCATGCCGTTGCGTCCGACGGGGTGAACATTCGGGGTGTTGGCCACCAACCAGTCGTTGAGCACTTTGACGTTGGCCTTGTAGCGCTCGTCATAGAAGGGGTATGCCTTCGCAACGCGGACCACGTACCCCGCCTCGACATCCTGATCATCCGGAAGGAGCTTGAGGATGCGAAGCTCCTTCGTGCCGAGCGTGATGAGGTCCTCGTCGGCCATGTTCCAGGTGTCATCACCCTTGAAGACAAAAAACTCCATGCCCAGGCAGGTTCGACCGTCCTTCACCATGTACGGCGACCACACGCCGAAGTTCTGGATACGCCCCACCTTGACATCGGGGGAATGGATGTAGATCCAGTTGTCGGGGAAACCGAGCGCTTCGGGCACCACCAGGGCAACGGTCAGAAAATCACGGTAGCGAAGGTCGTTGGCGGCGGCGAGTACCTCCGCCGGTACGGGAGGATCCATGGCCCGGAGGAGCGAAGAGATCGGCATCGAGGAGATCACATGGTGAGCTGGCAGTTCGGTTGAGGTGCCGTCGGTGTTCGTGGTGGTGACCGACGTTGCGCCACCTGCTCCCCACGACACCTTGGTGACCTTGTGTTGCATCAAAACCTTGGTGCCCATCGCGGTGACTTTTTCGGTGCACCGTTCCCACATCATTCCGGGGCCGAGTTTTGGATACTCGAACTCCTCGATGAGCGACGTGATGTCGGTTTGTTTTCGTTTGGGCTTCAGGGCGGTGGTGATGGCGTTCATGAACGACAGGTTCTTGATGCGCTGGGCGGCGAAGTCGGCAGGGAGCTTGTTCACCGGAACGCCCCAAAGTTTCTCGTTGTACGACTTGAAGAAATGTTCGTAGAGGCGCCATCCGAAACGCGCCGCCACCCAACCCTCGAGGGTGTCCTGGTTCTTCGGGGGGCGAATCCGGACCCAGACGTAGGAGAGCACGCAGAGCACTGCTTCGATCGGCCCAAGGCTCTTGAGTGCATTAAACGGACGAATCGGATAGTCGATGTATTTGCCCTGGTAGTAGATCCGCGACGCTCGCGGCCGAAGCATGAAGTCGTCTTCGTCGAGGATCTCGTGCCAGAACTCCTCGACCGGTTTCACCTTGGTGAAGAACCGGTGGCCGCCGAGATCGAACCGCCAACCATCGCGTTCAACCGTTCGGCTGATGCCGCCAACGATGTTGTCGGCTTCGAGCACTGTTGGCGCGGTTCCCGCTCGAGCAAGCTCGTAGGCGGCGGTGAGCCCCGCCGGGCCGGCTCCGATGACCACGACGTCCAGGTCTGACGCGGGGGTGGATCGGGCGCGATCAGTTGACTCCTCGGGCATTGGGCGAGTGTAGTGAAGGGCTCTGCGAACTCCGGGAATCGGAATGGGGAGGGATTTGGGGTCGGGCGGTAGCTTGACTCGTATGTCTGGATCTCCCGTTGGCGCGGCCCGTCCCGACCTCGATGCCACCCTCACGCCATCCCGCGGTCGGGCCGACGTTGATCCTGGCGACGTTGACCCTGGCGACGTTGATCCTGGCGACACCATGTCCGACGTGCCGGAGGTTTCCCTCGTACTACGGGTCGTCGTGGTGTGTGCGGTCTTGACCGGCGTGGCGTTTCGATTCGTCACTCGTTCACCGCTCTGGCTCGACGAGGCACTCAGCGCGAATATTGCCGCGCTTCCCGTTGCGGAGATCCCCGCCGCACTGCGAAAGGATGGTCATCCACCGCTCTACTACGTTCTCTTGCATTACTGGATGAACGTGTTTGGTAGTGGGGATGTGGCGACGCGAGCGTTGTCCGGGGCCGTTGGCGTGGCGTCGCTTCCGTTGGCATGGACGGTGGGACGGCGCCGAGGGGGGCCGACCCTCGGGTGGATCTTCCTCGGGGTCCTGGCCATGTCTCCGTACGCGATCCGCTACGGCACCGAAGCCCGCATGTACGCGCTGGTGTCGTTCCTTGTGCTGATCGGTTACGTGTTGATCGACGACATCAGCCGGCGGGGGCGGAGCACCCCGATCCGATTGGTGAGCGTTGCCGTGGTCAGTGGGGCGTTGCTGCTCACCCACTACTGGGCGATGTGGTTGCTGGCTGCCGTGGTTCTGGTGTTGGCCTGGACCTGGAAACGGTCCGCCGACCCCGGCCTTCGACACGGGTCATTGCGGGGAGCGCTGGCCGTATGTGCGGGAGGGGTCTTCCTTTTCGGGTGGCTGCCGACAATGTTCTTTCAGAGCGCCCACACCGGCACTCCGTGGTCGCAGCCCGTTCGCCCGTCGGCGGCGCTGAGCTACATGCTCACCGATTTCGCCGCCGGCACTGGTTTCCCCGATTCCGCCGTGCTCGCCGTGATCAGTGGGGTGCTCTTCGTCGTTGGATTGTTTGGCATCGCCGACGGGCCCCGATCGATTCACCTTGATCTTCGCACGAACCCGCAAGTGCGAGCCGAGGGCGTGGTGGTGGCGCTCACGCTTACCCTCGGTCTTGTCACCGGATTCGTGGCACGAAGCGCCTTCGCCAGTCGGTATGCGGCCGTGTTGTTCCCGCTGTTTCTCCTGGTGGTTGCCGCCGGAATCAGCCGTTTCGCCGACCGCCGGATTCAAGTCGCCGTACTTTCAGTGGTGATGCTCGCCAGCGGATTGGGCGCCTATTTCAACGCCAACGTATTCACCCGCACACAAATGGAATCGTTGGCAGCAGTGATTCGTGAGCGTGGTGCGCCGGGAGATGTCGTGGTCTTCTGCCCCGACCAACTCGGACCGTCAGGTGCACGGGCCATAGGTGAAGGGTTCGACCTGTTGTCGTTCCCCACTTTGGGCTCGCCAAAGTTCGTCGACTGGGTCGACTACAAGCAGCGAAACGATGCGATCGATCCCACACAGGTGGCGCAAGCCGTGCTCGAACGGGCTGGTCCCGAACGTTCGGTGTTCGTGGTTTGGAACGGCACGTACCGGACGTTCGAAAAACGATGCGAAGAGTTCATCGCGGAGATCAGCCGAAACCGGCCGGTTTCGGCCACCCTTCGCGACGCGCAGCCCGAGAAGTACTACGAGAACGCCACCTTGTCGTGGTTCGCTCCCGTTGCGATGGCACCCTCGTGACCCCGACGGACCCGCCGGTCGAGATCCCGGTCGAGATCCCGGTCGAGATCCCGCTTCCCGAACCTACGGCTGGGCCTCAGGAACGCACCATGATCGCGTGGGTGGATCGGCGGGGTGCCGACCTACGGGTGGTGCTGCCCCCCTACCTCATCGCCCGGGTGTTGGTGGGCTTGGGCTATTTGCTGGCGCAGGCGATTGCCGAGCGGTGGTACGGCGGTCCGCCAACGGTGTTGACGGAGGGTTTGCTGGCGTGGGATGGCAACTTCTACCGCGACATCGGGGTGGTGGGCTACGAGCAACTCCCACTGGAGTCGCTTCGGTTCTTCCCGTTGTATCCCCTCGTGGCCAGAGCCGTGTCGCTCGGTTTCGACGGGAACCAGGGTTTTGCCCTGGTAGTGGTCGCCAACGTTGCCGCACTGGTACTGGGCATACTGATCCGCCGTTTGGTGCTGGCCTACGGAGGTGCGGTGGAGCAGGCCGACCGATCTGTGTGGGCAGTGATGCTCTTTCCGTCGGCGTTTGTGCTCGTCTGGGCCTACTCGGAAGCGCTTTTCTTGGCCCTTGTGGCCGGATCACTCCTTGCTGCTCGACGTGACCGTTGGCTAATCGCCGGCGCCTTGGCTTCCGCCGCGGCTCTTACCCGCCCGCTGGGCTTGTTGTTGGTCGTGCCGTTGGCGATTGAGGCGGTCGAACGATGGCGGTCGACGCCGAACGAGCCGCCGTCATGGTCGGTGGTTGGCGCTCGCGTTTTTGCGGTGTTCGCTCCGATCGGCGGCACGCTGGCATTCGTTCTGTGGGTGGAGCGAGCGTGGGGTGTCTTGTTTCTCCCCTTCACCGTTCAATCCGATCTGCGGGGGGAGAGCGTGAACCCGATTTCCCGGTTGTTTCGAGGCGCAACCGACCTCGTCGGAGTCGAACGGTTCGGCGATGGCCTCCATCTGCCCTTCGCCTTAGTGTTCATGGTGCTGGCTGTCGTGGCGTGGCGGCGGTTGCCCAAGTCGGCTGCCGCCTATGCCACGGTCGTGCTGATCACCGCCCTGAGTGCCGACAACCTGAACTCGTTGGAGCGGTACGCACTCAACGCCTTTCCCCTGGCGATCGCGCTGGCATTCTGGGCCGACACACCTCGTCGCGAACGACTCGCCCTTGCGGTGTGTGCCAATGGGCTGCTCGCCTTGTCGGCCCTTGCCTGGGTTGGATTGTACGTCCCGTAGAAATCGACGATCACGAACCCGGTTGACGGAGCCCACCGGCAAAGTGTCGAGTGTCGGTGGCGGTGCGGTTCCAAGGGTCGGCGGCAATCATCAGTACGTAGTGCGTTCTTGCGTCGCAGGGAAGGTCGACGAGCACGGATCCTGAAGGAGGTGGACTGACATCAAGTTGCCGGTCATCGACCACGAACACCACGCGGTCGGCGAGAACGGTGGAGTACCGAACCTCGGCGGTGGTGGTAGAGGCGGGGTCGGTGCACGGTACCGGCGCGTCGACATCGAACGCGGCAATTTCCGGCGGAGTTGTAGCCGTTCCTGGAGTCCCCGCGATGGTGGGCGTCGTGGATTTCGGCAACCGGATGGTGGGGCCGGAACCAGTGGGGGATCGGGGCGTGGAACCAATAGTGGCGGGGGCCTCGCGTGACCTTTGCTCCTCGAGCCCTCCACAGGCCGAGATGATGAGTGAGATCCCGATACCGGCCGTGGCGATTGCGATGTGGGCGACGGAAGGTTGAAGTCGAGGCATCATTTGGGAGGGTAGGCGTCGTTCCGGCGTTGTTGGCAGTCGGGCGCAGCACTCGTCGAGGCTACGTTCGACGACATGTTGTTCGACCACGCCAAGGTCCGCCCCGACGAGATCGCCGTCGATGACCTCGATCGGCGTCGTACTTGGGCGGAGCTGGTCGATCGCTCCGTTCGCTGCGGTCGGTTGCTGCAGGATCAGTTTGGACTTCGTTCGGGAGATCGGGCGGCAATGGTGGTGGGCAACCGCGTGGAGTTTCTCGAACTGCAGCTCGGCGCATTGCTCGCGGGAGTGTGGATCACGCCGGTGAACTGGCACCTCACAACGGATGAGATGAAGTTCATCTTCGACGATGGTGACGCCCGCTTGATCGTGGTCGATGCGCCGTATGAAGCGACCACGCGAGAGGCCGCAGCGGGTCGTTCGGTGCTGTCCATCGGTGCCGGGCTGGAGGCCGCGATTGGGGACGCGTCGGATGAGCCGTTCAGCATGGAGGGCCCGGCGGGCGGCACGATGTTCTACACGTCTGGCACCACCGGGCGTCCGAAAGGGGTGCGTCGGTCCACACAAGTACGTCTGGGCGATCAGCTCGCTAGCTACGGCTCCGCCGGACGGGCGCTGGGGCTTGACGGGGGTGGAACTCACCTCGTCACGGGACCTCTCTATCACGCGGCCCCGGTGGGGTTTGCTGTCATGGACCTGCACAACGGTGCACCAGTGGTGATCATGCCGAGATGGGACGGCGAACAGTGTCTCGACCTGATCGATGATCGAGCGGTTCGTAACACCCACCTCGTCCCCACGATGTTCGTACGACTCCTTCGTCTCCCCGAGGAACGCCGCCGCAGCTGGTCCGGGCGATCGCTGCACACGGTGCTCCACGGAGCGGCGCCGGTTTCTCGCGAAGTCAAGACCGAGATGATTGCGTGGTGGGGGTCGACGTTGGTGGAGTACTGGGGGGCAAGCGAGGGCGGTGTGGTCACCCTGGTGGGAGCGGACGACTGGCTCACTCATCCCGGAACTGTCGGTCGCCCGATCGCCAACCATCGGGTGAAAGTGGCTGACCCCGACACCGGTGAGCTACTCCCGGTTGGCGAAATCGGCTTGCTGTGGTGCGAGAACTGCACGGTGGCCGATGCCTATCGCTCCGGTGTCGGAGATGGGCGAGTGTTTAGCTATCACAACGACGAAGCCAAGACGACGGCGGCTATACGTGCGCCCGGCACCTACTCCATCGGTGATCTCGGATGGGTCGACGAAGACGGCTACGTCTTTCTTGCCGATCGGGCATCGCACATGATCATTTCCGGTGGGGTCAACATCTACCCCGCCGAGATCGAACAGGCGCTCAACGCCCACCCGTTGGTCGCCGACGTAGCGGTGTTCGGCATTCCTGATGACGAATGGGGCGAGTCGGTGAAGGCCGTCGTTGAGCTCCTCGCCGGCGTCGATCCGAACGACGGGATCGTCGACGAGATACTCGCCTTCGCCCGTACCCGGCTTGCCGGTTTTAAGGTTCCGAGAAGCATCGACATCATCGGTGAGCTGCCGCGGCACGACTCGGGAAAGTTGTACGTGCGTCAACTCCGCGATCCGTTCTGGGAAGGGCGCAACCGACGAATCTGAGTCACCTCAAGACCGTTAAAGGCGGCACCGCTGAACTGTCTCCCGGATGAGTCGGCCGTAGGCATCCTGGCCGTCTTCATTGAGATGGACGCCGTCCGATACAAACCACTCAGGGTGGCCCTGGGAGCGGCTGTTCCAATCGGCGACGAGCATCTGTCGGCCGGCACGATTGCGTATCTCGGCTTCATCTCGGATCGCCTGGTTGATCGTCGGGGCGTGCTGGTCGAGCTCGAGCGCGGTGGCGCGGTCGTTGAGGTTCACCCACACCAGGCATCGGACGGATTGCGGAAATGCGGACCCGGGGACCTGCTCGATGGCATTGCCCGCCACCTTGCGAAGATCGTCGACCGAGGCTGCGAGATCGATCGTTCTCGGGGCGTTGGGTGATGCGTAGAACGCATTGTTGGTTCCGAGGGCGATCACCATCACCGCCGCGCCTTGATAGCCGGTGTAGCTGCGCACGTACGGATCGAAGTCGGCGATGGCCGCACCGTTCAATCCCGACACGGCAGGGTCGTAACCGGCGTTGATCAGCGAACGCGAGATCGGCCACGATGACTGGGCGATGAGACTGTCGCCGAATACGACAACTCGGGTGCGAGGGTTGTGTCGCAGCGGACCGAAGTCCTGGAGGAACGCCACGCCGACGAGGGCGACGAGCACCAACAGGGTCCCGAGAACCATCGTCCGGCGAGAGCTTCGCGGGCGGGCGCGGCGGGAGTGATCGGGAAAGGAGAACGCGGAACCAGACAGGCCAACAGTGTGGCCGCCGTAGGCGTTGAGTCGCAGGTCGGGCCGTCTCGGCGGGTTGGAGTGCTGGCCGACCGTCGGCGCGACCGAAGTATCCTCCGCCGCCGTGGACACCGCGGCCTTTGACTACGAGTTGCCCCCGGATCGCATTGCGCAAACCCCTATGGGCCGCCGAGACCAAGCCCGTTTGCTTCTCGACGCCGGTGCCGGAGCGGAACCGAGTGAAGCAGTTGTGGCCGATCTTCCCCACACCCTGCATCCGGGCGACGTCGTCGTCGTCAACGACACCAAGGTGATCCCTGCTCGCATTCATCTACAGCGCACAACCGGCGGCAAGGCAGAGGTGCTACTACTTTCGCCGACCGCCGTTCCCGGAACGTGGGAAGCGTTGGTACGGCCGAGCCGTTCGTTGCCGCCCGGGGCGGTACTTCGGGCGCCGGGAGGCAACATCGACGTGTTTGAGGTGGCTGATGATCTGGGCGAGGGCCGTCGCCTCGTACGACTTATCGGGTCTCCGCTGTCGGCGAGCGCCGGGGATGCTGGATGGGTCGACACGCTGAATTTGGTTCCGGGCGTCGACCCCGTGCTCGGCGTGGCCGAAGCCCTGGGGGAGATGCCGCTACCGCCCTACATCACCGCTCGCCTCGACGACCCGAACCGGTATCAAACCGTGTACGCCCGCGCCGCTGGATCGGCGGCAGCGCCCACCGCGGGCCTCCACCTGACCCAAGAAGTGTTGACGGGGCTTCAGGCTCGTGGTATCCCGGTGCTCACCGTTGAGCTCAGGGTCGGTCTGGGCACCTTCCGTCCCATTACCACCGAGCACATCGATGATCATCAAATGCATCACGAGCAATACGTGGTGACGCCCGAAGTGATGGCCGCCTGCGAGACGGCGGATCGGGTGGTGGCTATCGGCACCACAACACTGCGGGCGCTCGAAGCGGCGGCTGCGACCGGCGAGCTTTCGGGCCGTACCGACCTTTTTATCCGCCACCCCTACTCGTTTGCGGTGGTGGATGTGCTGCTCACCAACTTCCACCTTCCGAAGTCGAGCCTGTTGGTGCTGATCGACGCATTCGTGGGGCCGAGATGGCGTGATCTGTATGTCTGGGCCCTTGCCCACGACTATCGCTTCTTATCGTTTGGTGACGCCATGTTGCTTGATCGAACGGGATCAGGGTGGCAGCAGTGATCGGCGCCGCGCGCAGTGGTGTGGGCGGAGAAGACGATGTCACCGCATTCGGTCCCGCCGTACTTCACGTTGAGGTCGAAGTAACCGACGGAGCCGCCCGAGCCACCACTATTCGCTCGCCGCGGGGAGAGATACGAACGCCTGCGTTCATGCCGGTCGGCACCAGGGGAACGGTGCGGGGTATCGGTTCGGACGACCTCGAACGGCTCGGTGCGCAGGTCGTACTCGGCAACACCTACCACCTAATGCTTCGGCCCGGGGCCGACGTAGTCGGTGCACTCGGGGGACTGAACCGGTTCATGGCATGGGAAGGTCACACCCTCACCGACTCAGGTGGGTTTCAGGTGTTCTCACTCGAACCCAAGATCACGGAGGAGGGCGCCACTTTTCGGTCCACCTATGACGGCTCCGCCCACACGCTCACCCCCGAGTCGGCGGTGGCCGTGCAGCAGGTGCTCGGCGCCGACATCCAGATGGTGCTCGACGTCTGCCCGCCCTTGCCGTCGTCAAGGGAGGTTGTGGTTGCGGCCGTTGATCGCACGGCGCAGTGGGCCGGTCGGGCGGTGGATGCCCACCGGCCGGTCCGACTCGCCGGGAGGTCGACCCAAGCGCTGTTCGGGATTGTGCAAGGGGGGGTCGACCTCGCCCTCCGAGTCGAATCGGCAGAGCGAACCGTGGAACGGCGTTTCGACGGGTACGGCATTGGTGGGTTGTCGGTGGGGGAGGCTCGCGACGAGATGCTTCCGGCGTTGGCTGCGGCGCTGGCGCACCTACCCGTCGATCAGCCCCGATATCTCATGGGGGTCGGCGACCCGGTCAGCGTGGTGGAAGCCATCGCGCTCGGTGTCGACCTCTTCGACTGCGTGCTTCCCACCCGCCTGGCACGGCATGGCACCCTCCTCACGAGTTCCGGGCGCATGAACCTCCGCAACCTGCGATTTGCCACCGACGATGGACCGATCGACGCCGAATGCACCTGTTTGGTTTGTGCGCGCCACAGCCGCGGGTATCTCCGTCACCTGCTCCAGGTTCGAGAGCAGTCTGCGGCGCGTTACTGCACGCTCCACAACCTGCATTGGTTGCTTCGACTGGTCGAAAGAACTCGAGCGGCGATTTTGGTTGGGTCGCTCGACCGGGTACGAAACGAAGTCGCCGAGCACTGGTCGTAGGAGCCGGGGAGCAACAGGCTGAGAAGCACCGCGGACGAAGCCGCTCCCCGGGAGCTCGCTCGCCGTGTCAAGCTCCCTCGCATGTTCGACATCCCGCTCGACCTTGACGTGGCCGTGGCGCGCCTGCGGGATGAGGGGCGGGATCGCGAAGCCGACGACGTCATCGAGAGTCTCGAATGGATCGTGGGTGACGAGCCCCTGCACCGCCTCAATCAGGCCGCGTTGCAGCAGTTCGTCTGGTTCGAGTTGCCCTATAAGTGGCTTGGTGGCCTCGCCCGTCAGCGTCGGGTGGTGCGGTCGCTCGCCCGCTTTTTTATGGTGACAGGCCTTTCGAGGTACGTCGCCGTCTGTATGGATCCGTTCACCAATGATCAGCTTGAAGCCTTTGCCTCCGGCTCGGCTCGAGCGGCGTTTCAACGATTCGAACGGCGTCATCTGGCATCAGGCGTGGTACCGGTTGATGTTGACGGCTTCGCGTGGGGAACAGTGATGGGCGAGCGGGAATTCGAGGCGTACTGGCAGGCGGCAATGACTTGTGAAATTGCTGACGCCGCAAGTGCCGAGGTGAGCAACGCCAGCGTCGTCACTGGCCCGCGCTCGGCTCACGAACGCGCCGCCGAGGCCACCCGGATCACTCTGTGGCGTCCGCAACCCGACCGATTCGAGCAATCGTTGCTCGACGAGATCGAACTCGAGCGTCTAACCCGCTGGCTTGACGACGGACAGGTGGGGCTGGTTCGCACCCGAACACAGATTCTCGGCGGTGTCGCCAACCAACTGCTCTCACCGGTTCTGGCCCCGCGGGGAGTCGCGGGCGTCATGGCCCCGATCCGATGGCTGGGCTCGATAGTGGCGGCTTCGGGCGGTGGAATTCGGCTCACTCCTGGCGGAGCACTCCCTCGAGCGGTGGTCCAGGAAGGCGCCGATCGATTCGGCGTCCGGGTGGGATGGACGCCATACCCTGCGGCATCGGTACCGCAACGTTCAGCCCAGGTTCCCGGCCTTGACGCGTTGGTCGCGCTCGGGGGGCGTTCCGGTTTCTGGACGGTGCGCTCGGGGATGCTGGTGGCGCGACCGGCGACGTCCGCCCGCTTCCCGGCTGTGGCCGCAGGTTTTATCCCGAAAGGCGGATTCGATCGCGAGGCGTGGCCGCTCTTTCTGGCGCTCTTGCTGGATGGCACCTGGCGCAGCGGCGACGCCCGGCGGATCGTGGGCGTGGCGATCTCCGAGATCGGCCGGTTTGGTCGGGTCGGGGTACCTATCGAGCCCGATCAGGTGACGGCATCTTGGGAGCGCCTTCTCGTCGTGGCTCGAATGGTCGGAGCGGTTGATCTCCGCGTGCGTGAATCGCGCCTCAGCAATGCCGGCCGTTCCTTGGCCCGTGCCGCCTTGCGTTCGTTGGCAACGGCACCTGCCGAAAAATGACCTTGCGAGTTTGTGCACCGAACACTTGCCGGGGTTTCCGGAACACTCCCAGTCGGGACGATCCCGGGGGGTGATTCTGGCGCTCGGAGCGTGCCGACTATCCTCAGCGAGCCTCGCCAGAAGCGAGAAGCCGGGGCGGCGATGCCCCGGCTTGCGCCCTCGGGCCCGAGTCATCCTTCATGAACCCAGCACCCCTCCTTTTCGCCTTCATCATGCTTGGCCTCATGTATTTCGTGGTTATCGCGCCCCAACAGAAACGCCTCAAGGCCCACAACGAAGTAGTCGCCCGTCTGTCCGTCGGGCTCGCGGTGGTCACCACCTCGGGGTTGTGCGGAACCATCAGTTCGCTGAACGACGAATGGGCCGAACTCGAGGTTGCGAATGGCGTCACCGTCAAGTTCGACCGGCGAGCGATCGGCGTCGTGCTCGACCCGGCCGATGATCTCGAGTCTGCTCGACCAACCAGATCTCCCACCGAACCGTCTCCTCATGAACAGGAAACCCAACCGATGCCCACCACCGATCACCCCGATATCGAGGCCTGATCTCCGATGAAGACCAAAGGAATCAAAGGTCTCATTGTCATCACCGCCCTTGCGGTGATCGCACTGGGGGTGGTCACGTGGAGGGGCTACAAGCCGGTGTTGGGCCTCGATCTTCAGGGTGGGGTGATGGTCGTGCTCAAACCCAAGGGGAATCCTGGGCCGGAGCAACTGGCGACCGCTATTTTGATCATGAACAATCGGATCAACTCGATTGGTGTCGCGGAGCCCGATATCCGGCAAGAGAATGGCCGGATCGTTGTGCAGATTGCTGGCATCAAGGACAAAGAAGCCGCGATAAAGCTGGTCGGGGAAACGGCCGAGCTTCGATTCCGGGCCGTGCTCGCAGACCTGCCTCCCTACCAGGATCCCACCACGGTTGGATCCACCCCGGGCACCGAGGTGCCCGGTACCGAGGTGCCCAGTAGCACGTCGGCAACCGGTGTGCCCGGTTCCGTCCCCGATCCCGCCATTGCCGGCACTGCGCCCGGTGCGGCGTCGATCGACGCCGGGCCCTCCACAACGGCCACCACGAGTGCCCCGGGGCCGCAAGCCCTTGGCCTCGTGCTTGGCGAGTCGGCGAGCGCCGCTCAAGAAGCGGTGACATCGTCCACCGTGTCCGATGTCGGGACCCCCACACCGCTCGCCGACCCCACGGCGGCAACGATCGGCGCTGCCCCGACTGCTGCCCCAACTGCCGCGCCGACCGCTGTGCCGGCCGCTACCCCGGGGTCGACCCCGGGAGTAGTCGACGCCCCTCCCGGAAGCGTTCCCGAGGGCACCTCAGCGCCGGCACCGACCGATACGGAGGCGGCGTGCCGCTCCGCCGAAGGGCAAGCCACCACGCAGATCGCGTCGGTGCCCAACAAGGCATTGATCCCTACCACCACCCTGGAAGACGATCTTCCCAACACCGTGGTGGTGTTGCCGGTCTATCGCGATGAAGACCTCCTCAAGCCGATCACCGAACGCCAAGTGGAGCGTCGCGTGTTACTCGGATGCTCTCGCCTTACCGGTGAGGGTCTTGAGGACGCGAATGCGTCGCTCCAAGAGGGCAAGTGGACGGTGAACCCACGCTTCAAAGCAGGCGCTGAGGGCATCGATCAATTCAATGCAATCTCGGCGAAGTGTTTCGCCGGCACGCCAGAGTGCCCCACCAAACGCCTGGCGATCACGCTCGACGGAGCGGTGATCACCGATCCCAGCATCAATGTGGCGTCGTTCAAGGCCGATCAGATACAGATATCTGGGTCGTTCACCGAAGCAACGGCTCGCGACGTCGCCACCAAGCTCAAGTTCGGTGCCCTTCCGGTGGTGCTAGAACGTGAGCAAGTGGTGGAGGTGTCGGCCACGTTGGGTCAAGATGCGCTTTACGCCGGGCTGGTGGCGGGCGCCGTCGGGCTTAGCTTGGTGGTCCTCTACATGATCGCGTTCTACCGCATGCTCGGTGTGCTTGCTATCGCCAAGCTGGCCGTGGAGGCGGCGCTGCTGTGGGCGATTATCGCCTGGATGGGGGAGAACGCCGGGCTCACCCTCACCCTCGCTGGCCTCACCGGCATCATCGTCTCGATCGGTGTGTCACTGGACTCCAACGTTGTCTACTACGAGCATTTGAAGGAAGACATCCGCAATGGCCGCACGTATCGATCTGCGGTCGACAAGGCGTTCGACGGTGCGTTCAAGACGATCGTCAAAGCCGACGGCGTATCGGTTCTCGGTGCCGTCCTGTTGTATTTCCTGAGCGTCGGGCCGGTACGAGGGTTTGCCTTCTTCCTCGGTTTGTCGGCCGTGCTTGATCTTCTCGCTTCGTACTACTACATGCGGCCGTTTGTGGCGCTGGCTTTGAAGTCCAATCTGGCGCAGCGAAAGCCCGGCCTGTTCGGACTGCCTCGCCCGAATGAGGTCGAGAACACCACCCTGGCCAAGGTTTCGCGACGAGCCAAGGGCATGGCGGTTTCCGCCGAATCGGCGAGGTCAGGCAAGAGTTCTACTGGCGGCACCACCGAGGAGGTTTCTTCATGAGCGGCTTCGGACGTTTGTATCGCGGCGAAAACGACATCGACTTCACCAAGTGGTGGCGTGTCGGGCTAGCCGTTTCCAGTGTGTTGCTTGTCGTGAGTTTGGGGTCGCTCGCCTTTCGTGGCCTCAACCTCGGGATCGACTTTCGCGGCGGCGTCTCGTGGACCGTAAAGGCACCCGATGTGTCGGTCGAAGAGGCCCGCGACGCACTGCGACCCATTGGAATGGGTGAGGCCAAGATTCAACGCCTGGGCCAAACCGACCTCCGCGTACAGGGGGCGGCGGAAGACCAAGCTCGCCAAGAAGAAGTTCGCGGCGTACTGGCCGATCTCGCCGGCGTGCCAAAAACTGACGTTGCGGTCACCAGCGTGGGTGCGTCCTGGGGTGGTGAGCTCACCACGTCGGCCGTACGTGCCCTGATTGTGTTTTTGCTGGCCGTCTTCATTTACCTGGCGATCCGTCTGGAGTGGAAGATGGCGGCGGGAGCGATTATCGCGGTGGTGCACGATGTCGTGATCTCGGTGGGCGTCTACTCGGTGTTTGGGTTTGAGGTCACCCCGTCCACGGTTATTGCCTTCCTCACCATTCTCGGATTCTCGATCTACGACACCGTCGTGGTGTTCGACAAGGTGCAGGAGAACATGGCCCGCCCCGGCCTCTCCAATCGGGTCACGTACACCGAACTCATGAGTGTTTCTATGAATCAGGTGCTGTTGCGGTCAATCAACACCTCGATCGTTGGGTTGCTGCCGGTGCTGGCCATGTTGGTCGTCGGCGCGGGGATTCTCGGTGCACTCACCCTGCAAGAGTTCTCGATCGCCTTGGCTGTGGGCCTGTTGGCCGGGGCCTATTCCTCGTTGTTCATCGCTGCGCCGATGGTCGTGCTCATCAAGGAACGTGAACCTCGCCAACGTCAGATTCGAGAGCGTCTCGGCGCGGGGAAGCCACTTACGTCCGCCGCCATGACCTCCCGCCGCGACCCCGAGTTGGCGCCAGCAAGCCTTCCCTCCACTGCCACCGGAGTACCCGTTCCTCGAACAGCCAACTCGGGCTCCACGGCCGAACGGCGAGCCACGGTCGGCACCCCTGCCCCCGGTGCGTATTCGGGAACCATTCCGCCCCGACCGCGCAAACAGGGCAAGAAGCGTTAATTCGTCGGCCAAGGAACCTTGGTGCCGGCACGTGGCAGGTCGGGTCACCCGGTAGCCTGAGCAACGTTCACCTGGTCCCCGTTCGGAGGCACTTCACCGCGTGGCAACTGTCAACCGTGTGCTGCCCTGGCGCCGTCATGCCGCCCCCGCCGATGAGGAGCTCGCGCCACTGCTGTCGGCCTACCGGGTTCGCCATCCGAAGGCGTCGCCGGCGCTGATCGATCGGGCCTATCACCTCGCCAAAGAGGCCCACACCGGGCAAAGCCGAAAGAGCGGCGAGCCGTACATCACCCATCCCGCGGCGGTCGCCAAGATCGTGGCCGAGCAGGGTCTCGACGACATCACCATCGCCGCCGCGCTGCTTCACGACGCCGTGGAAGACACCGGTGTCACCCTCGTGCAGCTCGAACGCGATTTCGGGCCCGAGGTGATGGCCATCGTCGACGGCGTCACGAAACTCGACCGGGTGAAGTTCGACTCGAAGGAGGCGCAACAAGCGGCCACGGTCCGAAAAATGCTCGTGGCGATGGCCGACGACCTGCGCGTGCTGATCATCAAACTCGCCGACCGTTTACACAACATGCGCACCATCGCCGCCATGCCGGCCTGGAAGCAGGAACGCACCGCGCAAGAGACGCTCGACGTGTACGCGCCGCTGGCGCACCGGCTGGGCATGCAGGACATGAAGCAGCAACTCGAAGACCTCGCCTTCGCCGCCCTGCATCCCAAACGGTACGCCGAGATCGACCACATGGTGGCCACCCGTTCGCCCGAGCGTGAGCTCTACCTCACCCAAGTGCTCGAGGACGTTCGCAATCGGCTCGAAGAACTTCACATCTCCGCGCAGGTCACTGGGCGCCCGAAACATCTTTGGAGCATCTACGAGAAGATGGTGGTGAAGGGCCGTGAGTTCGACGAGATATTCGACCTCGTAGGGATCCGAGTGGTGGTCGACACCGTCAAGGACTGTTACGCCGCGCTCGGTTCGATCCATGCGACGTGGAAGCCAGTGCAGGGGCGGTTCAAGGACTACATCGCCATGCCCAAGTTCAACCTGTATCAGTCGTTGCACACCACGGTGGTCGGGCCGCAGGGAAAGCCGTTGGAGGTGCAGATCCGAAGCATGGAAATGCACCAGCGGGCCGAGCGAGGGGTCGCCGCCCACTGGAACTACAAGGACGACCACCGCAGCACCGGCGATTTGGTGTGGCTCAACCGCATCATGGACTGGCAATCGGAGACATCCGATCCCACGCAGTTCATGTCGAATCTGAAGATCGACCTCGAACAGGACGAGGTGTTCGTGTTCAGCCCGAAGGGAAAGGTGGTGTCGTTGCCAGCGGGGGCCACCCCAATTGATTTTGCCTACGCCATTCACACCGAAGTCGGGCACCACTGCATCGGCGCCCGAGTCAACGGCAAACTGGTTCCCCTCGACAGCCAGTTGTCGTCGGGCGATGCCATTGAGATATTCACCTCGAAAGTGGAAGGTGCGGGCCCATCACGCGACTGGCTCGGATTTGTGGTCACCCATCGGGCGGCCAACAAAATTCGTCAGTGGTACAGCCGGGAGCGACGGGAAGATGCCATCGAAACCGGCACCGACGAACTCATCAAAGCGATGCGGCGGGAGGGTCTCCCGGTCCAGAAGATTCTTCAGGCCAAGGTGCTCAATGAGGTCGCCACCACGCTGAACTACGCGTCGCTCGACGCGCTGAAGGCGGCGATCGGCGACAACCACCTTTCGGGGCAGAGCGTGGCGCAGCGTGTGCGCAAGACGCTGCACGAGCCGGAAGAATCCGGCGACGAGCAGCTCCCACTCACCGTGCGCGAGCCGAGTCGGCGCAACGATCGCCACCGGTCCACCGGCACGCAGGGCGTGCACGTCGAGGGTCTCGACGATGTGATGGTGCGGCTATCGCAATGCTGCAAGCCGGTGCCTGGCGACGAGATCATGGGGTTCATCAGCCGAGGGCGCGGGGTCACCGTGCATCGGACGGATTGTGCGAATGCGCGCGGCCTCACCATGCACCAGGCCGACCGTCTCATCGATGTGGAGTGGGACGCCAACAACACCGGCACGTTCCTCGCTTCGATCGAAGTGAAGGCCCTCGACCGCTCCCGACTGTTGCGCGACGTGAGTGCGGCGATGGCCGACGCCCACGTCAACATTGTGTCGTGCAACACCGTCACCGGGAACGATCGCATCTCCACCATGCAGTTCGACTTCGAGATGGCCGACCCCAGCCACATGCAGTCGCTCATTTCGTCGATCAAACAGATCGACTCGATCTACGACGCGTACCGGGTCTTGCCTGGCGGGGGTGGGTAGGCGAACAGTGCCGTTGAGCTGCGATTTTACCCACGGATGGATTGATTCGGTTCTTGCACAGCGCTTGAGCACTCGGTAGTTGTCCGAGGCGCGAGGCAGGTTTCGGATCTCCGCTTGCCTTCGGCCTTACGCACCGAATCCGCGGAGGTGCCCGCCGACAACGGGCGACGCGACAAGATGAAGCATCGACTCAGATGACGACCTCCGAAGTCATGTCCGCGGTGAGGCCCCGGCCTCGGACGCCGACGTTGTCATCCGAGGAGGCCCCGATACCGCAGCCAAACTCTTGACCCATGCGCAACGCACACACCGGGCGTTCGTTCTCGATGGCGATCCGGTGTGGGGCATCTCGGTCTTCGTTGCGTTGGACCGGACGGGCCCCGCATCGCTTGATGCGCTCCTCGCTGGCCGCCTCTCCACCTACCGCGTTGTCTACCAATCGACGGTGCGCCTCCTTGCCGACGCGGGCTTCGATCTGCTCCCTACGTTCAACCGACCGCACTTCACGTTGCTGCTGTCGTCGCCTGATGACGCGGAATTGGCGCGATTGCTTGCCACAATGGGGTCTTCGAGGGAAAATGTCCACTACCGCCATCCGTCCGGAGCCAGGGATGCCCCATGATCACCGTCGACATCAGCGCTGACCTCAACGATGAGGACGAGACCGGATTCGTGTGGACCTTCCTCGACGAGGCCACCACACCAGCCCTCATTCGTCCCGGTGCCATCGTGGTCGCGGGCGACTCCGAAGCCGCCGCCGTGGTCGAGGTGGTCGACCTCATCGACAGACCGTCGGGCACGATCGTCCACCTGAGACTCTTGCCGGGGTCGATCGACGACTACGCGCAACTCGTGCACCGAGCGCTCGCCTCGTCGCTGACGTTCGGCCACCGGGAGCGTTCTGGATGATATCCCGCCCGCATGTGGGCGGAATATCATCCAGAACGAGGTTTTCGGGCGGGAGCTGCGGATTTGGGCGGCGGTTGACCTGTGGGGGGGGGTGGGTACAGCGAAGGGATTGAGGGTTCGGCGGAAAGGACTCCACTTCATGCGCAGGATTCGGCGAATGAGTTTGGCGATGGGGCTGCTGGTGTCGATCGCCGCCGCCGGCACGGCGTGCGAGGTCCGGCTGGCATTCACCGCCACCTCGACCGTGGATACCGTGGACCTGGCGCCAGGTGATGGTATTTGCGATGCCGGACCGGGCAGCGGCTGCACCCTCCGTGCGGCCGTCCAGGAGGGCAACGTATCCACTGCCCCGGTCACGATTGTGCTCGCCGCCGGACAGACGTACGAGCTGTCGCTGGCGGAGACACCGGTCGACAGCGACGCCGGTGGCGACCTCGACATCGATCACGACATCGAAATCGACGGACAAGGCGCCACGATTACCTCCATCCCGGCCTACAGCTTGATGGAGGTGCGCAGTGGAGCCCTTGCCCTCCATGACGCCCGAATCTTGCTCAACACCGCGTTTCCCAGCTCGGTCGAGGTGTACGGCATTGTCAACCACTCCAGTCTTGTGGTGGATCGGATCGTGGTCGACGGCATGTTCTTGTGCTTCTTCCCCTTTTGCACGCGCCAACAGGTGATCACGCAGCATGGAGGCAACGTCGTCGTGCGTGATTCCACGTTCCGGCCAGGGTGGACGGTGAACGCGGTGGTCTCGATTCGGGCCGGCACCGCCATTCTCCAAGGCAGCACCTTCAGTCACACGGTGAGCGACGGGTTGGTGAACCAGTCCGGCGGGACGGTGCTGATCGTCGACTCGACGTTCTCCGAAAGCGAGGTCACCGCGACAAGCCCGGTCCCGCGCCCGGGTGGGTGGATGACGCTCACCGACTCCGCCGTCGCGGTGGTGCAGACGGATGGGTCGATGCTGATCCGGCGTTCCACGTTCGTGCACAACAAGAGCGCGATTCGCAAGGACGCTCCCGGTGGCACGATTGACGTGGCCGGATCGGTGTTCGACAGCATCTCCGACGATTGCCCCGGTTCCGCGATCGCGTCCAGCGGCTACAACGCAGACTCGGACGGCACCTGTTTCACCGGAGCCAACCCCACGGATCAGCCGTCAGCCGCGGTCTCTGTCGGTGTTCTGGCCGACAACGGCGGCAGCACCCAGACGCAGTTGCCGCCGATCGGGTCGTTGCTCGTGGATGCGATCCCGCCCGGCGTGGCGGACCTCTGTCCGAGCGCCAAGCCAACCGACCAGCGAGGGCAACCTCGACCTGCCGGCGCCGGCTGCGACATCGGCGCCGTCGAACGTGTGCCGTCGGATCCCTGAACCGGGCGGATCCCTGAATAGCGCCGATCCCTGAATAGCGCGGAGCGGAGCGACGTGATTTCGCTCGGTGTCGGAAGCATCGCCTCCCCAACGGGATTCGCGCACCGCGGGAGGTACGGGGTCGAAGGTCAGGTATCGTCCGCCCCATGCGCCGCCTGCCGATCCTCCTCGCTTGCGCCACCGTGGTGTTCCCGCTCGTTGGTGCCGGGTGCGCATCGAAAGAAGTCGCCGGGTCAGATGGAGCGACGAGCGGCGGTGTCATTTCGGCGCCATCATCGGCCGGATCGAGTGAGTCCGGGGCCGGTTCTCCTGCCGGTTCTGCTACTGGTTCTGGTGGGCCGTCGTCCACCAGCGCGGCACCAGCGACGGGTGATGCCGTGGGTACCGTGCCGGGGGTAGGGACCACGACCACCACGGAACTGCCGCTGCCGCCAGCAGCGTCGGCGCTGAAGATCGCCGACAATCGTGTTTTCATCCTGGCTGATTCGGTACTGCTCGGCGCCAAGGCGGAGATTCCGGTCGCGCTCAAGGGGTGGAAGCCCACCGTCGATGCCGCCGAGAGTCGGTTCATCACACAGGGCCAAGCCGTGCTCGCTTCCAAACAAGCTGCCATCGACCGGCAGAACACCGACGAATGGGACGAGGCGAAAGGGACTGCCGAGACCGCTGGACGGCCGGCACCACCCGAGCCGAAAAAGGTGACGCTGGCGGAAGCGGTGGGCGAGGTGGTGGTCGTGAGCCTCTGCACCAACTTCGAGGCCGGCGGGAACTTCGGGTCGTGGATCGACAAATACATGGTGACGCTCAAAAACGCGGCGCGGGTCGTGTGGGTCACGTGTGCGGAGTGGTCGAAGGGTCAGACCGAGGCCAACGAAGCGATTCGCGCGTCGGTGGCAAAACACAAAACCATCGTGGTGGCCGACTGGGCGCTCTACGCCGGGAAGCCGGGTTACACCTACGCCGACAAGATCCACCTCGACGGGGCCGGCCGCAAGGCGGCTGCGGAACTGCTCGCCCTTGCCGTCGGCCCTGCCCCCAAATCCAAGTAGCTCTTACGACGACGGGACGGGGTCGTCGTCTTTGATCGTGGACACGAACGCGTTGCCGGCATTGATGAACGCCTTGCCCACACGTTTGCCCACTTCACTGCCCACCACGCCGCCAGCGACGGCGCCAAGGAACGTGCCGACCACGGGTACGGGAATCATGGATCCGATTCGAGCGCCGCTCAAGGCTCCGGCCACGCCGCCCGCAACCTTGCCGACCTCTTCCTTCTCGGTCTCGTTCATGTCATGACCTCCACAGCAATGGCGCCGCCATTGGTGGGCGCGTGCCCAAGTATGGGGCGTCGCGATGCTCCTGTGCTCGCGGCGGTCTAATTCGTGTCGCCCTTCGTCGAACTGGCTCGGGCGGGTCGAAGGGAGACGGATAGCCTCGCCCCAATGAGCGAGCAACCCACCCCTGACGTGAGCCGCGGCCCGTTCCGCTTGCCGAAGGGCACCAAAGACATCATGCCCCCCGAGTCGGCGCGGTGGGAGGCGTTGATCGGGGCGTTCGCCGTTGCTGCCGGTCGGGCGGGCTACGGGCTGATCCAAGGCCCGGTGTTCGAAGATATCGGTGTGTTCCAACGCATGGGTGCCGGAACCGATGTGGTGCGCAAGGAGATGTACGACTTCACCGACAAGGGCGGTCGTCACATCGCCCTTCGCCCCGAAGGCACTGCCGGAGTGATGCGGGCGTTCATCGAGCACAGTCCGGTGCCGCCGTGGAAGGTGTGGTACGCCGCGCCCAACTTCCGTTACGAGGAGCCGCAGAGCAACCGGCTCCGCCAGCACCACCAACTTGGCGTCGAGGCAATCGGGGTCGACGATCCCGATATCGACGTTGAGATCATCGTGCTGCTTGCCGACTTCTACGCGTCGATCGGCCTGCGACAAGTCGACCTCGTGATCAACAGCATTGGGACCATCGCCGATCGTGCCGCCTACATCGACCAGCTCCGCCACTATCTGCGAGCACGATCGGGCGAGCTCGATCCTGACGATCAGGCCAAGGTGGAGGCCCACCCGATGCGCGTGCTCGATACCAAACGAACGCAGAGCATTCCCGTGGCCGATGGTGCTCCGAAGCTGATCGACAGCCTTTCGGGCGAAGCCAAAGAACACTTCGAACGGGTGCAAGGCGGCTTGGTGGCGGCCGGTGTGGCGTTCACGATCGAGCCGCGCCTCGTGCGCGGGCTCGACTACTACACCCACACGGCGTTCGAGTTTCGCAGCGCCGCGCTGGAGTCGGCCCAAAACACCATCGGGGGCGGTGGACGTTACGACGGACTTGCGGAGTCGCTCGGAGGGAAGCCGGTATCGGGTGTGGGCTTTGGCAGCGGCATCGAACGCATCCTTGCCACCTGCGATGCCGAGGGCGTGTTCGGCGGCTTCACTAACTCCGTCGACGTATTCGTGGTCGACGTCACGGGTGGTGACGTCGCCCGTGAGCTCACCCTCGAGCTGCGTCGGGCGGGTATTTCGGCCGATCGAGCATGGATGGGCCGGTCGATGAAAAGTCAGATGAAGCAGGCGGACCGATCCGGCGCCAAGGTTGGTCTCATCATCGGTGGCGACGAACTCGAAGCCGGCGTGGTGATGGTGCGCGACCTGCGGGTGGAGACCGGACAGCAACCGATTCCTCGGGCCGACCTCATCGCCGAATTGGCCCGCCGCCTCCCGTCATAGACCGAACTGGACACCCTTTTTGTCGCCCTGGCGGCGAAAAGGGTGTCCAGTTCGGCCCAATCGGCTTTCCCGTCGGACGGTGAAGCTGGAAGGATCAGCAGGTGAGCACCAAAAGCCCCTTCGCCGCTACCTCCCTCCGCACGCACTACTGCGGGGAGCTGAACACCGAGGACGTGGGGAACACGGTGAGCGTCTGTGGTTGGGTGCAGAGTCGAAGGGAACACGGCGAGCACCTAGCGTTCGTCGACCTCCGAGATCGCACCGGGCTGATTCAGTGTGTGGTGAGCAACGCCCACGAGCTGCGCTCCGAGTACGTGTTGCGGGTCACCGGAACCGTTCGGGCCCGCCCCGAAGGGCTCGAGAACCCCAACTTCGCCAGCGGCGCAGTGGAAATCGTCGACGCTGAGGTTGAGGTGCTGAGCGCGGCCGAGTCGCCGCCGTTCCCGGTGAACGGTCGCACCAACGTTGATGAGACAGTGCGTCTCCGGCATCGTTACCTCGACCTCCGCAACGACCGTCTGCAGCGCAACCTGCTTATCCGGGCCAAGGTGAACAGCGCCGTACGCGGGGCCATGGAGCGGCAGGGTTTTACCGAGATCGAAACCCCGATGCTGATCGCGTCGACCCCCGAAGGCGCTCGCGACTTCGTGGTGCCGAGCCGTCTCAGCCCCGGGGAGTTCTACGCCTTGCCGCAGAGCCCGCAACTCTTCAAACAACTCTGCATGGTGGGCGGGATGGACCGTTACTACCAGATCGCCCGCTGCCTTCGCGACGAAGACCTCCGAGCGGATCGGCAATTTGAGTTCATGCAACTCGACGCCGAAGCCAGCTTCGTCGACCAGGAAGACGTACTTCGGTTCATCGCCGAAGCGGTGCTCGACGCCGCGGAGGTGGTCACTGGTGAACGTCCAGGAGAGATCGGTCGGATCACCTGGCTCGAAGCTCGTGAGCGCTACGGCTCCGACAAACCCGACACTCGATTCGGGATGGAATTGGTGGAGCTCACCGAAGTGTTTGCCGCCACGGAGTTCAACGCCTTCAAGGCCGCGTGCGTCAAGGGCATCCGCGTTCCTGGCGGCGCCGACCTCACTCGCAGGCGACTCGATGAGCTCACCGACGCCGCCAAACGCTGGGGAGCGAAGGGGATGGTGTGGATGCGGGTCGAAGCGCAAGGCGCGCTCAACTCTCCGGTGGCCAAGTTCCTCGGCCCCGACGAGCTCACTGGCATCGTTTCTACGCTTGAGGCCGAGCAGGGCGATCTTGTGTTGATCGTGGCCGATGAGCGGCGAACCGTGTGCCATGTCCTGGGCTTGCTCCGTCTGGAACTGGGACGACTGCCGGTTACCGAGGGAGGGCTGAACTTCTTGTGGGTAGTGGACTTCCCGATGTTCGAGGCCGTGTCGGCGGAAGGCAAACCCATCCCTGCCCACCACCCGTTCACCATGCCGCATCCCGACGATGTTGATCTGCTCCACTCGACCGACCCTGAAGATCTCCTTCGCACGCGGGCGCAGAGCTACGACCTCACCCTCAATGGCTGGGAACTGGGTTCAGGGAGTGTACGGATTCATCGGTCGGATGTGCAGCGACAGATCTTCTCGATGCTCGGTATCTCCGATGAAGACGCCGAGCGCAAGTTCGGATTCCTGCTCGCCGCGTTCAAGTACGGAGCACCTCCGCACGCGGGGTTCGCCTTCGGGCTTGACCGACTCGTTGCTCTCCTGGCCGGCGAGGAGAACATCCGCGAGGTGATCGCCTTCCCGAAGACGCAAAGTGGCTCGGATCCGCTCACCAACGCCCCCACACCGATCGACGCCGCCCACCTGAACGAGCTCGGCCTCCGCGTTCTCCCCAAACTCGACAAGGCCTGACCCGAACCATTCCCGAACTGGGCACACCTTTTGGCGCTCTGGCGACAAAAGGTGCGCCCAGTTCGGCACATCGGGTCCCCAGTTCGGCACATCGGGTCGGGTTCAGCTGGAGAACACCACGGCGACGCTGCCGGCGGGAACGTGTGGAAACATCCGGGATCCGTCCTCCGTGGCGGTCTTGGCCTGCGGGTACAACGTGACCACCAAGGTCTGGTCCTCCTTGGTCGCCTGCAAGGTGGTTTCGCCGGTGGACTGCAACGTGAACCCGAGGCGCTCGAGTTCGTCGCCTACTTCTCGTCCCACCGTGCCGGGGCCGTGCTCGGACGTGCTGAACGCCACCCGATGCGGACCGAACGAGCCTTCGGTCGACATCACCGGCACGAGTTCGCAGGGAAGTTGGATGCCGGCGAGGAGGTCGGCCACGGGTTTGGCCGGTTCGGCCGGAGCGGCCCTCTCGGCTGGTGCCGACGCAAAGAACCCTGCTCGTTGGGCTGCGGGCTCGGTTTGCTCGCCCGTGCTGGCATCCGTCGCTGGCGCGCCAGCAATGGACTCCCTTCGAGCGAGCTCCTCCTGGAAAAGCCTTTGTGTGGGTGTGAGATCGCCACTCTCGGGGGAGGCGGTGACCTGGTGGCCGGCTGTTCCCATCACCAATGCCGACAGCTTTGGCCGGCCCGACGGAGTTGCGGGACTCCGCTCGGCGGGTCGCGGGGACCCGCTCGCAGCGACGCCTGCTGACCCGCCGGCGTGACCATCGACATCGCTGGGGTGTGACGTTTCGTCTACGGCGCCGCCGGAACGTTTGGCCTTCACTCGGCGCACGTTTCGATAGATGATCACGCCGACTGAGCCGATCAGCCAAAGGTAGAACGGGTAGGCATACCAGGCAATACCGCCCTCGGAAAGAGCAGCCGCGGGGTCCTGCTGACCCAGGACCGAGTGGAGCGAGGCGAACATCCCACGATCGTCTCACATGGACGAGACGTGACGCGGACAATCGCGGTTTCGACTCGTTCGGTAACCTCCCGGGAACATGCCCTCCGACCTTTTCTCGTCTGCGGCGTCGGAAGCCCTCGAATCCCGCGCCCCCCTGGCGGCCCGCCTACGTCCTCGTTCGCTCGACGACGTCGTGGGTCAGGCCCATCTTCTGGGCCATGGAAAGCCGCTCCGCACGTTGATCGAAGCTGATCGACTGTCGTCGGTGATCCTGTGGGGGCCGCCTGGCACCGGCAAGACATCGCTGGCGCAATTGATCGCCCGCACAACGTCGAAGGCATATGTGCAACTGTCCGCAGTGTCGGCATCGGTGAAGGATGTTCGAGAGGAATCAGCCGCCGCCCAACACCGGCTTGGTGCGCACGGCCAGGGAACGATCCTTTTTCTCGATGAGGTGCATCGCTTCAACAAGGCACAGCAAGACGCCCTCCTGCCTGCCGTCGAGAGTGGGCTCCTGATCCTGATCGGGGCCACGACCGAGAACCCGTTCTTCGAAGTGAACCCCCCCTTGCTCAGCCGCTCCACGTTGTTTCGTCTCGAACTGCTCGACCCCGAAGCGCTCGGGGTGTTGCTGTCGCGGGGGCTCGTCGAAGAAGGCGCTACCGCCGACCCTGACGCGCTGGCGTTGTTGGTGGAGCGGTCGGCGGGTGACGGTCGCCACGCACTCACCAGCCTGGAGGTGGCGGTGGCGTTGGCCGGGGAGCGGGCGCGGCCTCCGCATCTCGTGGTCGATGACGTCGAAGGCGCGCTCGGTACGAAGGCGATTCGTTACGGACGTGACGACCACTTCGACGTGATTTCGGCATTCATCAAGAGCATTCGGGGCTCCGACCCCGATGCCGGTCTGTACTGGCTGGCACGGATGCTGCAGGCCGGAGAAGATGCCCGATACATCGCCCGTCGACTCGTGGTGCTGGCTTCCGAGGACGTTGGCATGGCCGACCCGATGTCGCTGCTCGTCGCCGATGCCGCCGCTCGGGCGGTCGAGTTCGTCGGTCTGCCCGAGGCTGGGCTGAACTTGGCCCAAGCGGTGGTGCATTTGGCGACCGCTCCGAAGTCGAATCGATCGGCGCTGGCGCTGTGGGCGGCGCAGGTTGATGCCAAAGCACAAGGTTTCGGTGCCGTGCCGATGCATTTGCGTGATGGCCACTATCGCGGTGCTAAAAGTCTCGGCCACGGCGTGGGATACGACTATCCCCACGACCACGAGGACGGGCACGTCCCGCAGCAGTACCGGCCCGACGAGGTGGAAGGCCACACCTACTACGAGCCCTCCTCGCACGGCTACGAGGCGGAGG
>JANOSD010000202.1:0-26672 GCA_031415655.1 Actinomycetes bacterium | reverse complement strand
CCAGAGACGAGCGCGTTGACTAGTCGCGGTATGGCGCTCGAGAGGAGCAACTGATTCGTTGCCTTCCCTGCTTCGTAGTCGTCGAGGGTGAGGTCGGCACCGGATGGTGCGAGACCGTTCCCGAGATTGTCGACCATGCACACAGCGGCGTAAGGGAGGCCCAACTCGCGGGCGAGGATGCACTCCGAGGCAACGGTCATGCCCACGATGTGGGCCACCATGGCGAGCACCTTGACCTCGGCCGGGGTCTCGAACCGAGGTCCGCGAGTTTGGGCGTACACGCCGCCATCCTGGATCGGTTTCGTTTCGAGCCGGTTCCAAACATCGATCACGGTGGCGCGCCATCCGGTGTGGAAACCCGGTACCGAGTGACCGGCGATGTCGTCGTGAATCGATGGGTTCACCGCGGGGGCGTAGAAGTCGTCCGGCGCTACCACCGATCCCACCGGAATCTCTGCTCGAAGGCTGCCGGCGGAATTGACTGACAGTATGTGGTTGCACCCGGCGTCGATCAGGTGGCGAAGGTTTTCCTCGTGGTCTACTCGGTGGGCCGGGACGAACGCTGCGTCTGGGCCTAAGTAAACCGGGTGGTGGCGACGGACCACCACAATATTGGGCGGGGGTTCGGGGAGCAGCGTGGCAGCAGCGCTACCGAGGAGCAGACCGATACGAAGGGGGGTTTCGGACACCGAACGGAAACTACCGGGTGTTTCACCCAAGGTCACTCCTCGCCCCGGTTACCCACCTCCGGGCAACCGGGGTTGAAGCCATCGTCGACCCACGAGAATGATGCCCAAGACTCGAAAACCGATCGGGGTGTCGGCCGGTTCGAAGCTCGTTGGGCCGTTCCCCGCGGGTGCAACTATCCTGCCCGCTTCCGGGCGTGTAGCTCAGTTGGCTAGAGCGCTGCCCTTACAAGGCAGATGTCGGGGGTTCGAGTCCCTCCACGCCCACCCCTAAAACCGCAGGTCAGCAACGTAGAGCATCATCGGGGTGCTCGCCGGGGCGAGCGAAGATGCGGGAATCTTCGGATCAGAGCCGGTTTCTCGCATTCGCTCCGCGACCAAAATGCGGCCCGTCCCCTTCTGGTCCCCTTTCAGGTTCGCCGTAGGTTCGTGACAGGGGCGACCGTTGCGTCCTTGGCCGCCTGTTCTGCGCCGGCCCGTGCCAACGCGTCCAGGACGTCGGTGACCGTGTCTTCGTACTTCTTGCGACCGCGCTCGCCCGTGACCATCTCGCCGAAGCCGGCAGTCACCGCCGCGAGTTGCCACACACAGCGACGGAAGTTGTTGCCGCGCAGGGGACCGCCGCGGCCGTCGGTGAAGAGGAGGGCTCCGGGCTCACGGCCGGCGACCAACACGGCGAGCTCGTCGGCCACCGAGCGCGGGATGGGAACAGTGCGGCGGCTCGCCTTCGTCTTGGGTGGTCCGAAGTGGGGGCGTTCCCTTCACCTCGACGACGATCTCGGCCGCCTCGATCGTGGCGCGCATCGTGTCGACGCGACCGACCCTCAGTCCGATGAGCTCGCCGACACGTAGCCCGGAGTAGGCGGCTGTGAGAGCGACGAGTCGCGCCGTTGGGTCGATCGTGTCGGCCAACTTCGCAACCTGGGTCGGCGTGAGAAACAGCTGCTCCTCGCGTTCGACTCGGGGAAGCTCGGTGTCGTCGCATGGGTTCCTGGCGATCAGGCGGCCCTTGACCGCCGACACCATCACCTTGCTCATGATCTGGTGCGCCTTGGGGACGGTGGCCGGCGCCTTGCCCTTCGCGATGAGGTCGGCCACCCATCCCTGCACCGCGTCGTGATCGATCGAGGCGAGAGGTCGCTTGCCGAACGTGGGCAGGATCAGTGAGCGCGCGTCGGACTCGTCGCGGACCCTCGTCGACGGCCTGAGGTTCACCGTCGTCTCGAACCATTTTTCGAAGCGCTCGCCGACCAGCACCTTGCCATCGGTCGGGCTTACGTAGTCGCCGACGAGCTTGGCGTGCTCAACCGTGGCAAGGAACGCCTTGGCATCCCGTTCGCGCTTGAAGCTCTTGGTGTGGGTCTTCCCGTTCGGGTACTTCCAGCGTGCCACCCACCCGCGATCGCTGTTCCTCGGTCCTGTTTGTGGCCCATGGTCGAGGCCCCTTTCGTTCGTCAGATGGCGAGGTAACGCGCGGCGATCGAGGCATCGACTCTCGCATCACCGGCCTCGTGGCGCTGGTTCCGAGTGATAGTGAGTTACAGCAGGTCGGCGCACCCGCGCACGCGCTCCTCGATCGCTTGCCATGTCGGTAGCTGGTCGGGTGGGCCGTAGTAGAGCGGCTCGATCCCTTCGGTGTAGGCCGCCTGCAACACCTCGCGATGCGCGCCCGACGCGTTGAATGCATACGCCTCGGCGAACCCACCTGCCGGTCTCGGAGCGCTTCCACCGAAGGCTTCGGACACTCGGAGGTGCTCCTCGACGATCGCATCGAAGGCGGCTCGGTCGGCAAGGAGCGTTCGTACACGCTCTTCGCCGAGCAACTCGTACACGTCATAGAAGTGGCGTGCGATCCTGTTGGCGACGATCTCCTCACGCGTGGTCGTCGGCTCGATCTTGGAGCCGAGGATCATGATCTTCTCGATCGCTGTGCGTCCGGGGTGCAGGCACCGCACACCGAACGCCCCAAGATCGGGGTTGCCCGACACGTCAACGCCGACAGCGGCAAGCGCTTCGGCAACGAGTGGCGTGAGCGTCTGGATCTCCGTGGGTGCCGGACCTCCCGAGTAGCCGAGTTCGAGGCGGATGTGGTCGAGGAGCCATCCGTCGCCGGCGTAGCGAGCGCGGTAAGCCACGCTCACGGTGCGGTGTTCGCCCTTGCCTCCCTGCAAGCGCTCAGGCTCGGCGCCGCAGGCCTCAGCTCCCGATTGGCAGATCGCTTTGAGGATCCTGTCGCGACCGTTGACGCTGTCGGGGTCGGGCCGTTCCACCACGAGGATGTCAATGTCCTCCGAGAAGCGTTGGCCGATCCGCCAGCCTTTCGTGATGCTCGTCCCGCCCTTGAAGACGAAGCCTTCGGGATGCTGAGTTGCCATACCGCGCAGTGCCCGGGTGACCCAGTAGTCCTTCTCAACGGCGAGGACGGGTATGCCGAGCTGCTCGGCGGCGCCGGCCAGCTCGGAGTGGAAGTCAGGGCTGGATTGGCGATCTGTCGTGGTCATGGGCGTCCATCTAGCTAGTTTCTCGCAACGAGTTACTGTATAGTGCTGCCATGCGAGCGACGCAAGAGACACCTGTCACCGGCATTGCTCCCACGATCCGCGCTCGCATCGTCCAGGCGGGAGACCGCTTCTGGCGTCCGGAGGACTTCGACGATCTCGCGAATCCCAATGCGGTCGACCAAGCCCTCGCCGATCTTCACACGGCCGGGCAGCTTCGACGTGTGCGTCGTGGCCTGTATTGGCGTGGACGCCGCACCGCGTTCGGCATGGCGCCGCCTCCGGCAGCCGATGTTGTCAGGCAGATCACCGGTCTGACCTATGGGATCGGACCGGCTGGGTACAGTGCCGCGCTCGCGGTTGGGCTCTCCACCCAGGTGCCGCGGACCGACACGTTCGCGCTGCCGGTCCGTGCTCCGACCGGGCTTCCCGGCGGGATCAGCGTTGTTTCGCGCTCGGCACGACGCGGCCGTATCGACGCGAAGCTACGACCGCTAGAAGTGGCGTGGCTGGAGATCGCCGGAAGTTGGCACGACCACGTCAGTGATCGCGGCGAAGCCGAAGCTCGGTTCCGTGCCCTGCTCGAATCGGGGACGATCAGGCCCGACCGCCTCGCGGTCGCGACCCGAACCGAGCCTGCCGCGGTGAGGCAGATGATCGCCGCGCTTCTGCGTACAGCGGGGAGGACGGACGACGCCAGCCGGATCTCCATTCGCTCCGCCTTGTAGGCGTTGTTGGCGGACACGCCCCGGTCGGCGCAGCGTTCAAGGGTCGTTGAGCGGAGTCCCGATTCACCGGGTCCGGTGGATCCGGACCCGGTGCTGGTCGACAGACCCCGAGTCCGACCTCGTGTGGCGGTTCTTGGGATTGCTCGACTCATCGGGACGGACCCGTCGGTGACCGGGGCTTCGGCGGCAGGGACACGGATCGAGGTGATCGAGGTGGAGCCACCGAACCGGTGGCGCCCATTTCACGGACCGTGACGGGCAGGTTGCCGATAGGCAACCTGCAACGGTTTATTCGATGTGATGCTCTTGTTGGTTCGATCGAAAAGCCGGATTGGTTCGCTGATGAATCGGTGAGTTCCATGATGGTTCGAGCTACCTTTCGGGTTCGCGTTGGCGTTGCTGTCGGTGTTCTGGGTCGGTGTGATCGCTGTTCAGATTCCCCTGAGCAAGTGGAGCTGTTGGCCCTCGTCGGCCGGCCGCCGCACGGCCGTGTCCGATGAAACGGCCGCGTCGTTCGGCCCGTGCGCAGCCGCGGCGATGAGGATGCGGTTCCGTTAGGTGCAGCGGCCGGTAAGGCTGGCGCCTCTCCGGTCGCTGTCTGGCCGGTTCGGTTCCTACACTGGCAGCCATGTCCGAGATCCTGGACTTCGGCAGCGCAACCCTCACGGCATTGCGGCGCGAGGCCGAACAACGCGGGTTGGCCGTGTCCCGACGTCATCGCCGAATCCGTGCGTGAACACCTCGACGCGACAGGCCCCCGTGGGCTCGCGATCTCTGGTGTCGGCGCGTCTGACGGCACCAGGGCAGCACGCGAGATCGAGGTACCCGTCGCCGAGGATGGACCGCAGCGGCTCGGGTTCATCGGGATGGGCCACTCCGGTGACGGTGAGCTCTCCACCCGTTGCGAGGAATACCGGCGGGCGGCCGTGGCGAACAAGACCTCCCAGGACGTGTGATCGTTCTCGACACCGGGGTACTCCTCGCCGCGGCGGATGTCGATGACCGTTACCACGAGCAGGCCACCACGTTCCTCCGTGACAGCGACCCAGCCGAGCTGATCATGCCGGCGGCTGTCGCGACCGTGACCTGATCGAGGGCCGCCTCGACCCCGCCACCGAAGCAGCGTTCATTCACTCGATCGCCGCGGGTGACCTTCACGTCGTCGAGCTCGCCATCGGCGGCTACCAGCGCTGCGCCGAGCTCGTCGACACCTACGCGACCTCCGCCTCGGTCTGGTCGACGCCTCCATCGTCGCCATCGCCGAACGCCTCGACATCAGAACCGTCGCCACGTTCAATCACCGCGACTTCCGGGTCGTGCGCCCAGTCCACTTCGATGCCTTCGAACTCGTCCCCTGACCATCAACGACCGAGCCCCACATGCCGGGCGTGAGCGGCGCCCAGGTGGGACACTGGTCGCCGTGACCACCGCCGTGCTCGACCATGCCCGGGCAGACCTGCTCGTCGAGCAGCGCGCCCGATTGACCACCCCCGGCAGTGAACACGTCAAAGTGCTCGCCGATCGTGGCCGTCGGTTCCGGGTGTGCGAAGGGCTTGGCTGTTTGTGACCCTGGGAGGTCTGGAGCGGGGATGGGCGTCGACGGGCAACCTGATCGGCCTGGCGATGAATCCAATGCAGCAAGTAGGAGATATGGGCATCGATGCCTATGAGGTCAAGTGTTAGAAGCCGTCTTCATTGCCGGCATGTTGTTCGTCGTGGCTCTGGCGGGACTCGGTGGAGCGCGCCTTCAGCAATGGGACGCCCAGAAGCGACAGGCCGCTAGCGCCGAGGCCGTGCCACACGAGTTCGACAGTGCGAAGACCGGCGTCCGCATCCAGCTGATCGTCGTGGGCGCGCTCGGAGGCTGCTTCGCAGCCGTCGTTGCCGGATGGCTCTTCGCGTCCGTGGTCACGCGATGAGTTCCGGTCCCGGGACAGCCATCTCCTGCGACCCCCTCAACGGACGCACGAGAAGCGCCTACGGCTAGGTGCCCGCAGAACCTTTGGCCTCGCGCGGCGCACTGCATCGAGCGTCATAGCGAGACCGTTGACGCTGCTACGGATCAGACGGAATCGAACACACCCATGCAAGGGAGGCGGAGATCATCAGCCGCCTCAGCTCTGGCGCTCTCCTCACGGGACCGTGATGGGCGGGTCGCCGCCACGCAACTGCAGGGTGACGCTCGTTGGTAGAGGACGTCACAGATGACGGCGAGTTGGCCTGGGCCGTGATCGAGCTTGCGTGGGATCGACTCGACCTTTCGCGCCGCCCCGAGCAGGTGCTGGCGCAACTCGACGGATTTCCTGAGCCCATCGCCGACCTCGTGTGCCTCGTTTGGTGTCAGAAGGAGATTCGCAACGGGGGCTTCGTTCAGTTGTTTCGCAACTCCACGGGCGTTCTCGCTCTCCGCGGCATTCGAGGGTTTGAACGCATCGGTGGACAGCGTTACGCGGACCTTGTGAGGCAAGCGATTCTCGCCTTGGGTGATCCACACCCGATCTCCCGCAAGGAACGAGCGAATGCACTGAAAATGCTTCCCGCTGCTGATCGCAGAGAGTTGTTCGATCGTCTCGAGCGCGAGTTCTACGGATTGCTTCGCGATCCCGATCACGAGCTCGAAGGACTACGTGGCGGCTACGTGCGCTCTCACCTTGCGGTGTTCACGAGGCCTTGAATGTTGGCGGCCAGCAGGATCTGCCCGGCGGGGGACAACAGCGGCCGCCGGTAACGGCCAGTTGGTCACGCGCGGTGGCAGAGGCCCCGAGGTGTTGCGCCTGTCCCCGATGGTTATGAAGCCGGGCGGAACGGCCCATCACCCGTATAACAACCCATCGGGGACGCGGCTCTACGGGGTTGTCGGCGGGATATTGCCCGCTCACCCATGGGTCTTGGAGTTGCTCGTGTAGACGCGCGCAAGTCATCGGCCGCCGAGGAAGATCTCTGCGGGTACGATATTCTTCAACCCTGCCTGAGCGCCTTCGTGTTTAGGCGACGCACGCTGAGGCAATCGCTCTCCTTGCCCGGAATAGGAAGGTAGCCAATGACGGACGAATCCGTTGAACGAACAGTTGCCGGGGGATTCTCACGATGGCGCGATGGAATCACCGTTGACTCCAACGTGGTGCCAAGACCTACTAGGTCGAAGCGAGCGTGGGCGCCCGTGCTCGAACTCTTCGTCGGAATAGCAATCATCGGCGCGGTATCGGTTGGAATCCTGAAGCGATCGGACGACAGGGGTATTTCTTTCGAAGGAGCCGGAACTACGGGAACGGTCTTAAGAAACCTGGCGAGGGGCGAAGTTGACGTGGCGATAACACGAACATCGGACGATGGGTTACAACTAGATTTAGAGGTTTCTTCGCGCTCACAGTTGCTGGAGAACTTCGCCGCACGGGAACGTGCGTTTGAACTTTCGGGTCGGTCCGAGCCTTGCAGACCTGACCGATCGGTGGTGCTCGGCGTACGGGATGGTTCTCGCCCGCTGACCTTTCCTGCCGAGAGCAGCAAGGTGGTTTATCCGGTGGAATCCGATCGTCCAGCCGTATTTCAGTTCTGGCGCCTTGACCTCAACGATCCCAAACTGGTCGCGAGTGGGGTAGGCGTGCGTGTTGCTACCGCGGAGACAGCCACGGCGTACTTGTTGGTCAACGGCGAGCAGGTCGACCAAGCCGAGGTCCACGAAGGCTGGGCGGTGTTGGGCTTTTCCCATGTCCTTGAGCGTGCCGCCGACTCACCCGCCCTTCGCTGTACCGTCGAGATCCGGTCGCTTTCGGCGACAGAAGCCATGTCCTTTGACTTCGGGGCGGACAGCGGCGCATGCGTCGGGAATGGCTCTCGCTAGCGTGAGACGAAAGGGCATGAGCTACACGGGTCGTTGTTCAATCGGCAACGTTGGGCAGTGTTGCTCCTGGTCGGCGGCAGGGTTTGAAAGACGGGGGAGGGGTTCGTCGGGTCAGATCGGCACCACGGGCCGTTGTCGCCCGGCCATGTATCAGTCCCCTCGGCGAGGAGGACGAAGATCTTCCCGGTGGCAAGCCCCGTCGCCTACAACGAGATCGCCATGTCGTCGACGGGCTCCTCGGGCGGCTGACACGCCGTGACTGTCTTGACTTGGGCTCGAAGGTGCCGGCCCGATGGTGGGCACGTCGGTCGCCCCGGGCCCAGCCACTCGACGTCGAGTCCAGACGAGACGACGTGTTGGCCCTGATCCGTGTGTCAACGATCGGACGAACGGTGCCAGGACCGCCGTCCGCGGTCCACGGTCAGCCGATCGCCGCTTCGGCGAACGCGCGAAGCTCGCGCTCGATGTCTGCGCC
The DNA here is from genome assembly GCA_031415655.1 of Actinomycetes bacterium. Classification (GTDB taxonomy): domain Bacteria; phylum Actinomycetota; class Acidimicrobiia; order Acidimicrobiales; family Acidimicrobilacustridaceae; genus JAKOVR01. The sequence continues at coordinate 18,444 of JANOSD010000202.1, read as the reverse complement.
TGCCGGTTGGTAGGCCAGTTCGGTGACCCCGAGCGCTTCGAGTCGGGCGATCTTCTCCGGAACCTCTGAGGCAGTGCCGGTGAGCGCCATCGAGCGCGCGAGGGGAAGAAGCTCGGCGACGTGAGGCCGGTCGCGTTCGTTGGCCTGGACGAGATGGCCTGCGTGGATAGCCAAGTGTCGTTCGTGCTCCGCCACCGCCTCGATCGCTTCGCGCCACGCCGCTCCACCCGGCAGGCCGTCGACCGCGGCAGCTCCGCCGCGCTCATACATCGCGTGGTAGAGCACGACGGCTCCAGGTCCCAGAGCGTCGACGGCTCGTGGTGAGTCCAGCGTCTCCCCCTCGTCGAGGATGGTGCCGAAGGTCAGAAGTGCCCGCCAGTCGCTGATCTCTGCTGCGGCCTCCTGGGGCAGCGCTGCCGAGAACACCCCGTCGCCGAGTTCGGCGGCAACCTTGAGACCCTTTGGTCCGTCTGCGCCGATGAGGATTGGGACCTCAATCGGCCGAGGTGCGCCAAACCCGGGCAGGTGGAGCATGCGGAGGGTCTTGCCCTCCCACACGGCGTCCTCGCCGGCGAGCAGTGCCTTCAGGCAGCGCACGTAGGCGGAGACGTCTCGCCACGACATGGGTCGCTCGCCGAGGGCGAGTCGACCGGAGAATCCGGCGCCGATGGCCACGGCCACTCGTCCCGGTGCCTGCTGCACGAGCTCGGCGATGGCCGCCGCGTTCACCATTGGATGCCGGAGGCTCGGCACGAGCACGCCCGGCCCGAGGCCGATACGCGACGTGCGCTCCGTACAGCGGCTGAGGATCATCCACACGTCGGGATACACGGCCGGGGAGTCGTAGAGCCAGGCTCGTTCGTAGCCCAGTTCCTCGGCGAGCTGCACATGGTGAGGCGTATCGGAGGAGGTCGCAAAAGCGCAGGAGATCCGCATGCGCGCAGACTACCAGTGGCTTGCCGGCGCCTGTTCGTCCGGTCCCGCTGGGGGCGGGTCGGGTCGTCGATCGGACAAGGGGTGGACGGACCGACGAACCTCGGATCTCAATGCTTGACGATGTCCAACAACGGCGAGGCCCCGTGACGCGCTGCGTCCGTCGGGCGTTCGTGGCTACCGCGGAGGAAGCGCCGTGCGCTTGGCCAGCTCGTCGGCGGGCACGGCGGGAGGTCGCGTGGCGCGGTCGTGGTTGCGTTGGTCGGCCGGCCGCTGGAGTTGTGAGGCCAGGTCGGCGAAGGCGGTCTGGAAGGCGCCGAGCGTCCACTGCCCGAAGATGGTGTTGCCGCCCTCGTAGTTCTGGATCTGGTACTCCTCGGCGGTCGTGACGTACCCCATGTAGTCATTGCTGTAGGTGAGGATCAGAACCTCGTCGACGCCGAGTGGTCCGAGGAGTTCGGTGAGCGTTTCGCGGACCCGGCGACCGGCGACTGTCGTGAACTCGCCGGGGCAGCACGCCATCGCCAGCGACCCGATCCGCACAATTTGGACCGGTAGAACGGTCGCGAGTAGGGGACTGTGATCGATCGCGCCCGTGCGTGCCTCGCGTTTCATCTGGGCCACCGAGGGATCGACGAAGTCCGGAAGCATTGTCTTGGCCAGCGGACGACCGACGTTCAGCTTGGGGCCGGCTTCCATCACGATGTCCTTCGCGCCCTGGGAGGCGTACAAGTCGCGGTAGTACCGACGGTCGGCGGCGGTTTGCGTCGCCGGGCGGGACAGTCGACGACGGCGGAGCTGGCGAGCGAGGGCCCGAGCCACCCAGCCCAGCGTTTTCGGCGCGCCGAGACCGTCCACCGGCGTGCCGACGAAGAACGCGGCGCCGAGGCACGGGTCGCTGGTGCGAGCTCCGTGGATTCCACCCACGAACTGCGGATGAACCTCGACATCGGTGAAGTCGACAAACGTCATGACCGCGTCGATGGGGCCGTCGAGCGGTCGACGAACCGGGTCGGCCGAGATCTCCAGCGCCAAGTCGGCCTGCAGGACGCCGTTGTGGCGGGCGTACAGGTCGTCGCCCGAGTCGCGCACTTCGCGCCGTCGACGACGCTGCCCCGGGCCGTGGAAATGCGGCGACACGTCACCAGCGGTTGCCTGGGCGAACAAGGCGACCGTGTCGATGTGGCCACCCTCGGCCATGGCCGCTTCGGCGTGTGTGGCCGCGTAGCCCTTGTTGTCGCCGTCGTGGGCGTCGAGGTGATTCCCGAGGCAGGTGGCGTGGACGCCGAACAGCGCCATCAGGGCCCGAAGATCTCCATCACGGCGCACCTGCAGCACGGTCATTTCGCGGTCCAGACCGAGATGGGTCTGCGTGGTGGCGAGGTGGGCGACTTCCGGATTCCGGTTGTACGCGGTGATCGAACGGTTCCACGCGACCTCGTCGTCGATGGTGAACGCGCCTCGGCCGATGGTCAACTCCGACTCGGCTGCAGTCGCGAGAGCTGTGGTGACCGAGTTGACGATCGCGTTGATCACGGCGCGTACGTGATCTGGCTGGAAGCCGGGAGTGACGAGGTTGTAGAGCGCCTCGTGTCCGCATCCTCCCGGCACCGAGTGACTGTGCGTGCACGTGACCACGAGACGGTCTTCGTCGAAGCGCTGGTCAGTCGACTCGAAGTGTTTGGCCAGGGCGTCGACGGCACCGGAACGCAGCGCGTGGGTGATCATGGCCAGGTCGGCCAAACAAACGATCAGCGGCGCATCGGTTGGACCCTGGCGGATCACCAACGTGCGGACGAACAGCGGTGTACGGGCCCGTCGGGCACGATGACCCGGCATGCCGTAGCCGTTCATGGCATATCCTCGTGGCTCGATCGCGATCTCGCTGCGACCCCATCCGATTTCAAACATCGTGGACATTCCCTTTCGCTGCGCCGCGTTGCTCGCGGCGACTCACTGGCCCACTGCCCGTGTTGTTCAGGTAGGAACACGTTGAAGAGCGTGACGGCGTGGAGCACCGACTCGGCGTCGCCGTCATCGTCGGTGAGCGCACCGGCCAAGGTCCGTTGGGCAGCCAGTACGGCCATCCAGACGGCGTGGCTGGGGAGTGGACTTGACCATTGCTGTTGCTACGGGGCCGAATGCGGCTTCGGTCGGTGCGGCCGATCACGGTGTCGGCGATCGATTGCCGCCGTGCCGGGTCTTGCGGAATGTTACCCATGCCATCGATGGTCATCAGATTCCTCCTAGGTATGGGTTCTGCCAGCCGTACGCCGCCGTCGTGGGAGGCGGCGAGGTCGCCCGTCCTGTGCGCGACCAGCGTCGGGGCCGAGGCCTGGCCGAGCAGTTTCTGGTGAGTCGGATCCGGGGTGAGATCCGGAATTGTGGTGGCGATGGTTGCGGGGGAGTGCGGAGCGGAATGGTTGGCGCTGTGCAGGACCCGCGCTCGGGTGAACGTCTCCAAAGCTCACGCTTCGGCCGACTCTGGCGTGATGCACGCCCGGTAGTCAGCCAATCGTTGTTCGCGCCGTCCCGGCTCGTCCCGGGGATCGGTGGGTGCAACTCCTCGAGGAACTCGGGCGCTAGCGTGCCGGGCCTTCCGTCCAACGGCCCGCCCGCGAACAGCGTGAGCGTTCGAACGGTCTCGGGATGGTCGATCGCCCGGCGTTGAGCGATCGCGGCGCGCATCGAGTGCCCGAGCACGTTCGCCGTCTCCCACCCGATCGCCTCTATCAACCCGGCGACGTCGGCCGTCATGTCGGACAACGTGTCGTTCACGCCCGACGGGTCGCCACCGAGCACCGAGGTGAGGTTCGGCGCGGGCTGCGTTTCGTTCGAGGTCGGGCCGACGTCACGATTGTCGAGCGTGAGCGCTCGAAACCCTGCGGCGGAAAGCGTTGCCGTGAACTCCGAGGGCCAGAAGAACAGTGGCTGGCAGGTCCCAAAGATCGGCGTGCCGTCCTCCGGACCGGTGGGAACGTACGCAAGTTCGATGTCGCCGACCGTCGCCCGCATCTGTGCCCCCCGTGTGTGTGGACTCCGCAGGGTAGTGGCTGCCACCGCCAGCCACGGCCGGCCCCGATCGGCACTGCGGCATGTGGCACCCCGCCTTCGAATCGGTCCGCGGTCTGACCGGGTCCGTCAGGCCACCCGGGCCACCCGGGCGTCGGTTGGGTCGTGGTGCCGGCCCGCTTGACTCTCGGGCGGGAGTCTTGGCGTCGATGCCGCGGCGGTCGAGGAGGTCGATGATCGTCGTCCTGTGCATGAACAGCTGAGCGGCCAACGAGACGGCGACTTGGTGTTCGGAACGAGGTGCAGGTGTGATCATCGCCGTTCACCTCGACGTCCCCCGGCTGGATCGTGGTGCTGAGCAGATCCCGCCGAGGGTCGAGTTGGCGGTGGGCGATCTCGCGGTCGCCTGACGGGTGCAGGCCGATCGCGAGGGGGCGGCCGAAGCGGATCGTAGCGAAGACGATGTGGCCGACGGTGATATCGGCTTGCAGATCTCGATCGCCTCGGGCACGATCCAAGACAGCGGAGATCACGGCGTCCCCACCGCCTTGCATGTCGGGCCAGTCGTGGTCGTCGAGCAACGGATAGACGATGTTTGCGACGCCGATCCCAGGGGGTCGATCGCCGGGTCTGTCAGGACTTTAACGACGGTCACAAGGTCCACCCGTTATCAAAAACACAACCTTTGCCCTTCGGCAAGGCGCCAGGGCGTCGTGTGCGGCGGTGGCTGATCTCGCGTTGTGAGCGTTTGTGTTCTTGGATCTGGTGGGTTCGACGGCGCGGTGGGATTCGAATGCGGCGGTGACGTCGAGGGCGTTGTCCCGTCTCGATGCGGTGGCCAACGGGGCGGTCGCAGAGGCGGGTGGGGTGGTGTTCAAGCACAAAGGGGATGGGTTGTGCGCGTCGTTCGATTCGCCTGAGGATGCGGTTAGCGGCCGCGGTGGCGATCCAGTGGGCCTACTTCGGCGATGAGGTGTTGGTGGTGCGGATGGGGGCACTTGCCGGGGCGGCGGAGTCTTGGGGTGGGGATTGGTTTGGGGCGGAGGTGAGTCGGGCGGCGCAGGTGATGGGTGTTGCCGATCGCGGGCAGACCTTGGGGTCGGGGCCGGCGGCGGGCCTGGTGGTGTCTCGGGTGGAGGGTGTCGAGGCGGAGCGGGCGGGGCTGGGTCTCTGCTGCATCGCCGAGCTCGAAGAGGTTCATCAGGTGGTGGCGGACGGGTTGGTGCGTGACTTCCCGCCGGCGGCCAGTCAGGCGATCGATTCGTTGCCGCCTGCGGCGCCCGCTCCGATGATCAGCGTGACGGGTTGGTGCGGGCGCTCTCGGCGCGTCACAGGTTGTTGGTGGTCGACAACCGCGAGCACCTGCTCGGCCCGGTTGCCGACCTGGTGGCCGAGATCGTGGAGCGCTGCCTGGCGACGCGGGTGGTGGCGACGAGCCGCAAGACGGCGGCATGGGCGTCGACCTCTGTCTGCTCGACGTGGGCGAACACAACCGCAGGGGCAGCTATGTGGCAGCCGAGGGCCGGGTCTACTCGATCTCGAACGCCGATTCCTGGCTGCTGTCGAGGTTCCTCGGGCGCAACAGGGCACCGGGCCCGTCGGCACCGGGTCCCTCGGCCCCGGGGTCGTCGGCACCGCTGTCGACAACACGACGTTGTTCCTCTGCGCCGCGCCTTGGTACCACCGCCGCAGGTGCTCCTCGACATCGCAGTGGCACCGGGCGAGACGTTGGTGCGGGAGCGCCACGGCATCTACTTCGACGCGGCGACCTCGATCACCCCCCGACCCCGTCGCTCCGTTCGGCAACGACTTCGAAGATTCCGAGAACCTGGAGTTCGGGTGGTCCCAGAGTGCCGTCGGGCTGTGGCCGTTGGCCCACGTGAGCCTCACGCAGGCCGAAGAGTTTCCGATCTACAACGCCAAAGCGTTCGCGTCGATCAAATCCCTTGTGCAGATCAGCGGCAACGACCCGGACCAGCTCGCCATCGTCCTGCAGAAGAACCAGGCCATCCTGACCTTCGGTCACCTCCAGGAGGCGAGCAGTAACCATTGGCGCAACGAACTGGTGGCGCTCGCCTCTGCGCAGGACTACCACTTCGGTTTCATGCGTGATCAGGTCCGGCCTTGGAAGGCGGCGATCGACGAGCGTGCCGTCGGGTACCCGACCCACCACGCGCCGAGCCCGACCCCAACATGTTCGGCGGCGACGACAAGCCCGGGTACTCGACGGGGGAGGCGTCCCAGCCCCGCTCGGCCCAGTTCGAACGAACCGCCGTACACATCTACCAACCGGCGTGGGACGAGACCACCGACAACTTCCTTCCGTGGGGCCGGGTGGAGCGGTTGCAGATGTTGCACACGTGTAGGACCGGCAACGCCACGCTGGAGGTCGACTTCGGATTGATAACACGGACGCACGGTCTCGTGCCTCCACCGCCGCCTCCACGTTCGACGACCACCACAACGGACCGAGGGAGTGCCGGTGCCTCGTTTCGGCCGGCGACTCCACCGTTGGTGAGACCGAACTTCACCGGCTGATTCGGTGGGTCGGCTCAGCGGCGGGTGACGGTGACGGGGAGGTTGGTGTAGCCCTTAACGAAGGTGGAGAAGACGCGCCCTGGTTCGGCTTGCACCTCGATACGCTCGAAGCGGGGAAGGATCTCCTCCCACAGGACGCGCAGCTGGAGTTCGGCCAGTCGGCTGCCCATGCAGTAGTGGACGCCGTAGCCGAACGACAGGTGCTCGGCCGCGTTGGATCGTTCGAGATCGATGGCGTCTGCGTCGGCGAACTTGTCCTCGTCGCGGTTCGCCGAGACATACCACATGAGGATCTGGTCGTCTTTGCGGACCTGCTTGTCCCGGATCTCGCAGTCGTGGTTGGCCGTGCGTCGCATGTAGGGCAGCGGGGTCTGCCACCGGATCATTTCGGGGACCAGTCCGGCGATCAGCGACGGGTCCGCGTTGAGCTTGTCGTACTGGTCGGGGTACTGGTTAAGCCCGTACACGCTGCCCGTCATGGTGTTGCGGGTGGTGTCATTGCCGCCGACGATCAGCAGGATCAGGTTCCCCACCGCGACGAGGGGGTCCATGTCCTTGGTGTCCTCGCCGTTAGCCATCAGGGTGACGAGGTCGGACCCGTCGCCGCCGACGCGCTGTTCCCACAGCTCGCCGAAATACCCGGCCATCTCGAACAGCTCCTGGATCTTCTGCTCGTTCGACTCGACGACGCCGCCCGGCTCGGGGATGGCGAACACGACATCGGACCAGCGGGTGAGCTTGCGGCGGTCCTCGAGCGGGAAGTCGAACAGGGTGGCGAGCATCAAGGTGGTGAGCTCGATCGATACGACGTCGACCCAATCGAAGGTCTCACCTTCAGGGAGCGCGTCGAGCACGGCGATGGTGCGCTGTCGCATGAGCGGCTCGATGTTGCGCAGGTTGCTCGGGGCGGACACGGACCGCACGGTCTTGCGGTGCAGGGTGTGCTCGGGTGGGTCCATGCCGATAAAGGTCCGCACGAGATCCTGAAGGGTCTGGGTGCCGGCACCCGGCCTGGCCCCCAATGAGATGCCCCTCGCCGAGGAGAACGTCTCCCAGTTCCCATCGGTGGCCCGCACGTCGTCGTACTTCGTGATCGACCAGTAGCGACCGGCGGACTCGGTTTCGTTCAGGTGGACCGGGTCTTCGGCGCGCAGGCGGGCGAAGTGGTCCTGCCAGCGGTCCTCGCTGAACAGGTAGGGGTTGGCGGGGTTGATGTCTACCAGCGCCAGGTCGGCGGCGGTGCCGACCCCTTTGCCGAGCCGTGCCAGCTCGAGGTCGGGCTGTTCGTTGGCAGCGTTGATCAGCTCGCCCAACCCCTCGTCGTCGTCTCGTAGATCGCTCAGCCCGTCTCCGGCGTTGCTCATGGCTGCAGTCTCCTCAGTGTTGGCATGGGTGTACGGAGTCGACCGGGGTTTCCCGGGCGTGGGCCGCTGACCATCGAGTGGCGAGTGCGTAGCGTACGCCTGGAGGGACCGCGGGTTCGAGTCCCACAGCGTCCACCAAAGAAGCCGCGGCGACCGGTTCGCGGCGGTTCGTCGCGGCGCTGGTGGTCAGCATTCGATCGAGACGACGATCCTGAGCTCAAGGGACATGCGGACCACCCGATTGCGGGCGGTTTGCGATGCGGCGAGCCACTCTTCGGCCTGAGGGCCACAGATGGCGGCAGGATCCCGGCGCGCTTCGTCGGCTGTAGCGGCCATTTCCGCGATGGCGCCCCGCAACGCCGCGGGCACGTCTGCCGGCAGTGATGGTGAGGGTTGAGACACTGCCTCGCCGAGGGCAGCGATGTCACCGGTCGAGACGGCCGACTCGGCCTCCTGCAACGATCGGTACCAGTGTTCGGCGACGTCTTCTCCCGGGAGCACACATGCGCCATGCGGGGTGCTCAAGGTGTCGAAAACGTAAGCGCTGCGGTAGTCCATGTCGGACCGGACGTACCAGCGCTGGTCCGGAGCGTGGAGCAGCGTCCAGATGTCGTTGATGACCTGTCCTTCCTCGCGCTCGAGGAAGGACTGGGTAGCAAGCCCGTAGCGCAGTTGGTGGTGGCGGCGATCCAGGCTGCGTCCTTCGGCGAGCGCCAGCGGCTGGCTGATCTGTCGGAGCGGGATCCAAAGGTTGACCAGCATGAGCCCGGCGTCGTGGTTTTCCCCACCTGGTGAGTTGTGGCGAAACAGCTCTGGTGCCCGACCATCCATGACCTGCGTCAGTGGCGTGCCGTATACGTCCTGGTCGATGTGCACCGAGGTAGCCGAGCCGTGGTCGTTCCTGCCTCTAGACCGCGTACCGACTACGGACATCCCGTTCGGCCCACCTTTCCGCATGATGAAGCCCTCGCTTGCCACATGCATCACCGTGAGGGCTTGGCCGCTGAAGGTCCGCAGGACCGCGCCGTCCAGCGACGAGCGGATGGCCGCCCCGTCGTCATCAGAGATGTGACCGGCCGCAACTACACGCCTAAACGCGCGCTGAAGGGTCTCGAAGCCGGATAGGTCTACCCGGTCGAAACCGAAGTCGAGTAGGTCGGGCTGGACGGCACCGTCCTGATGCGAGTCCGTTGCCGGGCACACGCGGCTCTCAATGCTCCCCTGGTCATAGGGGGCCGAGGCGCGCGGGCCGGCACGCAAGAGCCCGGGGTGTTCGGGGTCGGGTACGGCCAACGAGGCGGGCATGAAGCCGAGGGTCACCGGAACCGTCGTGTTCGTGAGGGCCATCTGTGTCTGACTCTACGGCATTTCGGATCGCTCGACTCGGAACGAGAACGACGCGATTCGTCTCGACAAGGAGTGTGACGGCTCCACCACGCCGACCGTCACCGTGGCGACCGGACTCGCCGACCTGGTCTGCGCGAAGCGATGCCAGCTCGGCAAACCGAAGCCCGCGAAGGCTGTCGGCAAAAAGGGGGACCCGGACGTTGGGTACGCGATGGATCTCAACACCGAGCCGCTGGGCTCGACCTGACCTCGACTGCCGACATCGATGGTGTTGCGCTCCCACAGGTCGAGGCAACCAGCCCAGCTGTATGAATTTCGGGATTGCGATGGCGTAGAGAGAGGTCGGGTACGGCCAAGGCGCGGATCGACATCGTCGACGCAAAATTCGAGCGGGACCAGGGGCCCCCAGCGGGCGCTCCGGACCACGACCAAGAACAACACCGTGAATCAGGCGCTCGCCGAGGCCACCGCTCTCGCCGCGCGCCGTCGAGATCTCGAGCGACTCATCGAAGGACGACTCGCCGATCTCGGCGACGACGAACTCATCGTTCGTACGCGGCAGCGGTGGCGCGCTACCTCGCGGACAAGAGCGCGCTGGCCCGCCTCCATCGCCCGCATCGCCTCCATCGCCCGCATGACCCGCGCCGCCCCCGATGTCGCCGCCATCCTCGCGCCCTGATCGAAGCCGGACTCGTGGCGACGTGCCCGATGATCGAGTTCGAGATGCTCTGGTCGACCCGCTCGCCGTAGGAGTTCGACGAGGTCCGGACCGACCGGGGCCTCGACTACGAAGTCATCGCCACCATCACGAACCAGCCGGGGGCGTGGGTCGTGGCCACCGGTACGGTCCCGTAGAGAAACGACCGCGGCGCGAGCCAAGGATGCCCCGTGGAAACATGAGGAAACCGCGAAAGGATGCGGACGAGGCGTCACGGAGCATCACTCGGCGGCACCTCCCGCCCCTCGTGCCAGAGCGTTCACTCTCCTCGCGCAGCACCAGCACTCATCGATCGCTCTGATAAGGCAGATGTCGGGGGTTCGAGTCCCGCCACGCCCACCAAATCGTTCATGTTCCAACCCCGGTCCTGCGAAGGATCGGGGTTGTGTTTTGTGGCCTTGCCCCGGCGGGCCCGCTGATGATGCGTGCCCTTGGGTCCGGCGTCGGCACGGAGCTGCAACAGCTCTCGGAACGGGCTAGCGAGTTCGGTCGTCTGTCCGTCTCGATGCACGTTGACCCTGGTGAAGAAGGCTTGATTGAACCGGCGGCGGACAGTTGGCCCCGCTTGCAGGTAGTAGATGCTTGCGTGCTCTGCAAGGTTGATTGCAAGCGTCACGGTGGTCTCGATCTCTCGGAACTGCGTGCCGGTGGCATCGATGGTTTCTTGTGCGTGGGTCATCTCGCTCGTGATCCGGTCCTGCTCGGCCTTGAGAAGATCGAGGGGCACGGCGCCGGCCAGGTGTGCCCGAAGGAGCGTCACCCTTTCGTCTTCGAGCTTTGCTCGACGCTTCGTCGCAGCTTCGAGCTGTGCGCGGGCGTCCCCGTGTTGAAGTCCAAGGTGCTCGATGAGTCCGGATCGGAGCTGGGCAAGCTCGGTGCCGGTGGCCTGAACCTGTGCCCACGCATCCTCTACCTGCGCTTCGACCCAGTCGGCTCGGAGGTAGCGGATGGCGCACTCGACGCCGTTGTGCTGGCCCTGACACTTGAAGTAGTCGTAGGTGCCGCCACGGCCGGTGTTGCGGGAGAACACGAACCGAGACCCGCACTCGCCGCAGAACACCGTCCCCTTCAGGTAGTGGTGATGCTTCTGGGTCTTCTCACCAGATTGAGCCTTGTCCTTGAGCACCGCTTGCACCTGGGCGAACAGTGCGGCGTCGATGAGCGGCTCATGACGTCCGTCGTACTGCGTGCCACGGAAGGTGACCAGCCCGATGTAGTACCGGTTCCCGAGGATGTGTGCGACCCGGTTCTTCGTTATGGGCTTGGCCGGTCGATCCCCGACGGGCAGCGTGCGGAGCCCGCGACCTTCCAGCGCGTCAGCCAGGCTCTGGGTCGTCCACTCGCCGGTTGCGTACTGCTCGAACGCCCATCGGATGTGCGGGGCTCGTTCGGCGTCGATCTCCACGGTTGCGATACCCATCTTGCTGCCTTGTTGGTGCAGCCTGATGTTGACGTAGCCGATCGGCGCTCGGCCTGGGGTGCCGCCGACTCGGGCCTTCTGGGTCATGCCTTTGAGCGCTTCGGTGCCGTTGTTCGCGGACTCGAACTCGGCCAGCGTTGCCAAGATGCCGTGCATCATCTTCCCGGCGGGGGTGTCGTCGATGTTCTCCTTGACGGAGATGAGCGCTGCCCCGGACTTCTTCAGCTCGAAGAGCACGTTGGCGTCGTCCCGCCGGTTTCGAGCGAACCGGTTGATCTTGTCGAGGATGACGAAGTCGATGTCGCGGTCTTGTGTGATGCGCCTGATCATCGCTTGGAACTGGGGCCGGTCGGCGGTCTTGGCCGACTCGCCCCGATCCATGTATTCGTCGATGACTTCGGCGCCCAACTCAGCGGCCTTGCGTAGGCAGGCGTCTCGCTGCGCAGGCAGGGACAGGCCGTCAGGGTCGAAGTCGGTGTCGGCCTGCTTGCTGGTGCTGACTCGGATGTAGATCACCGCTCGCTTCAGCAGCACGGGTTCGGTGTGATCGAACTCTGGGGGCAGCTCTCGCTCGTAGGCCCGCCCGCGCGCCACCCCTGCGGTTCTGGCGGTGGGGGTGGTGGTCGTGCTCATGGCGGATCCTCTCGTCGTTACGTTGGTAGTAGTACCGCACGTCGGTGGTACGGGTCGTGGGTACCAGCCCCACGCGACCAAGGCAAGGCCCAATCGGGGGCTACGCGACTGCATCGCTTGGGTCGTTCTCCGAGCCCGACCTGCGAGAGCCGGACGGCGATGGCGGCTTGCGAAACACCGAAGCGGGCAGCCAGCTCGGCGGGTCGTTGAATGCCTTCACCGAAGGCTCGCTTGAGCCACGCTCGGGGGACGAGCAGGCTCCCGGCGAAGTAGTCGCAGACGTTCTCGATGAAGTCGTGACGGTCAGCTTCGGGGATGGCCTGGTAGAGCACGTCAACGAAGCGGTGGTCGATGATGTGCTTCAGTTCGTGAGCGAGTGAGAACCGCTGACGGGCCAAGGGCTCGCCGCCGTTGAGCAGCACCATCCAGCGGCCGTTCGACCACTGCGTTGCTCCGGAGACGGGAAGGGGGCTGAGGCGTTGGACCTCGAGCTTCGGCAGCTCGGTGATGATCTCGTCGCAGACGGGCGGCTCGGTGACGCCGGTCAGTTTCAGGAGCCGAATCGATTGCAGCTCAGCGATCCGGTACGCCTCGGCTCGGGTGAGCGGCCTGATCGGTACGAAGTCCCGGAGGCTGGCGATTACACCCCGGCTCATGCCGGCTCCTCGGTTGTACCGGTTGAGTTGCTGTCTTTGTAAACGAAGAGCAGGTCGGGCAACGTCCCACGCTCGAACTCGATGCACAGCACCAAGACGCCGGTGGGTGTCGGGACGGAGACTCGGCGTTCGCACGTGGGGCCGAGCGCAACGCCTTCGGATGTCGTCTCGACCTTGGTATGGCCGGGACGGTTCCAGCTCGCTCCCGGAAGCGCGACCCATGGAAGCTCATCGTTGGGAGACTTGAGCCTGACCTCTGGTGCGCCGGACTTGACCTGCCGGTATCCCAGTCGCTCGTAGAACCTCGCGAGCTGACGAGTGTCATCGCCAAGCACGACCAAATCGATGTTCATAGCGTCGCCAGGGGAGTGATCGAAGCGCTTGAGCTTCGACGGTTGCCGCTTCATGCTGCTCTCCCTTCGCTCGGCTCCTCAGAGCCCGGGGCTTGCTTCGGCGGGAACACCGGTTCATCTTCGGGGATGCCGTACTGGTTGCGGAGGAAGCTGAAGTAGCCCTCCAGTTGTTCGATGGCTTCGCCGGGCAACTGGTACTTGCTGCGCAGGTACGGTCCGAAGCCGGGCAGATCGCCGCCGATCTTGTAGCCAGCCAACACGTACAGGTCGGCGGGCTTCACGCCGATGACCTTCGCCACCTTGTCGAGCACGGTCGGACTTGGGTGGCGGTACTCGCCGGATTCGAGCTTGCCGATGTAGCTGTAGTCGATGCCGGCTGCTCTCGCGGCCTCGGCTCGGCTGATGTTTCGCGACTCTCGTCGCGTCTTGATGAAATCCCCGAGGGGGGCGTTCTTCTTCTCTGTTGATTCGTCTTTCGTCATACCTTTCTCTTGCTCCTCTGTATTACATTGTCCTCTCCATATAGACAATTGTCTATATGGCTTGTGTTGTGGAATCGTCCACATCACGACGTCTCGAACACGTACACATGACCGTCGGCGGCTTCGGTGATGACCAGCTCGCAGGACAGGTCACGGGCGAACGCTTCGAGGTTCACGGTGATGTAGGGCTGCAACATCTCCGGGCCGATCGCGTCGATGTCGATGCCGAGATCTTCGATCAGGTTGGCGGCGTAGTCCTCGGCGCTGTCCCACTCACCGAGGTAGAGCTCCTCGAACCGATCGAGCTGGCCCCACTCGCTGGTGTCGAGGTGCGCAGCCAGGTGGGCGAAGGCGACACCGTGCAGGGCGATGCCGGTTCCGAGCCGAGCGACGTCTTCGAGGTTCTCGTACTCGGAGAGCTGCACCGGGCCGAAGCCTTCGTAGTCGTGGATCGCCCACTCCTCGGCCACGCCCTCCTTCGACTCGGCGAGCATGGCGCCGATCTCCTCGTTGAGATCATCGGCGTCCTTGTCGTCCAGGTCGATCCAGGTGCCGTGCAGCCGTCCGGCGTTGTAGTCCGACAGTGAGGCCACGTAGATCCGAGGTCCGTCGGGACGGGCAACTTCGGGTGTCGAGCCGATCTCTACGGGTTCGGGTCCGCCGAGTGTTTCGCCACCGATCATGATTCGGTCTCGGGCATGAAGACGCTGCCGTCGGTGGTGTCGATGATCCCGCCGAGGGTGACGGCGAGGTCGTGGCCGAGCTTGTCGAGATCAAAGGTGACGTACTCGTCCCACTCGTCGGGGAGCCCCTCAACGACCCCGAGGACACCGCTGCTGGTGATGAAGTCGATGGCCAGCGCCGCGGTGGAGTCCCAGAACTCGCCGGGCAGCGTGGCGAAGTGCTCAACCGGGCTGACAACCTCGGTCGTGGGTTGGCCGGGCAGGGCCAACGTCTTGGCGTCGGTGCGGTGCAGGGCGTGGCGATGGAGGGCGGTCACGCTTAGTTGTTCGGGGATCATGGCCTCTCCGAGGCCGGTCTGGTCGATGATCGCCCAGCTGCCTCGTTGGGCGCTGTCGGTGCCGACGGCGTGCTCGATGTCTCGTTCGATGGTCTCGATGGGTTGGGTCGGATCGATCCACTGGCCCCATCTGGTGCCGTGGTTGTCGTAGGCCTCGGTGTCGACGACCAGGACTCCCGGTCCGTCTCTTGGCACGTGTTCCCACGCATCGAGGAAGCGGCGATCAGCTTTGGTTCCTCCGCTCAGTTGTTGTTCGTTCATGTTGTTCTCCTCCTTGAATTACTCATCTCCTTGTTGTTGTGCTGCCGAACGCCAGCGACTCGGGCCTCGGTCATCGCCACGAAGGCCGGGTTCAGCTCGATCCCTGTCCAGTCCCGCCCGTGACGCTCGGCGGCGACAGCGACGGTGCCGCTGCCCATGAACGGGTCGAGCACCCGTCCTCGCCTCGACGACCCGCCGCAGGCGCAGGCCGGGCGGACCTCACCGAGGTGGTCTCGTCGTCGCTCCCGGGCCCACGGTGCCCCGCAGGTTTCGCAGACCCGTTCAGGGCATCCGGCCAGCAGCGGTCGTCGCACCAGTGCTTCGGGGAACACGGCAAAGTGCGCTCCCCTATAACCAGCAGTGGCGATGGTCCAGACATCGCCGGGGTTCTTGCCGAGCGGGTGACCCGCTCGTCCCTCGGCTCTCGCTCGTTCCAGACCGTCGTTCGCCCCGGCGAGCGGACCGGCCCACGACGGCTTGACCCCGCCGTACTTGGCGTCGAGCTTCAACGGTCGGGGATGCCGGATCGACTTGTGGGGTTCGCGTATCGCGTCGAGGTCGAAGTAGTAGTCGGGCGAACGGACCAGGAAGAACAGCGGCTCCCACGTCGTCGAGAATCTGTCAGCGGCGGAATTCGGCATCGGGTTCGGTTTGGACCAGACCACTTTCGAACGCAGCAGCCAGCCCCGGTCGGCCAGTCGGAGCAGCAGCCGCTCAGGCGCCAGCAGCAGGCTCTTGGCGGCGGTGCCGTAGCGAGGGCCACGTGAGAACGAGTCGCCGAGGTTGAGCCACAGGCCCCCGGTTGGGGTGAGGACCCGGCCGATCTCGTCGCAGACGGCGACCAGCCGCTCGACGTAGTCCTCGACGTGGATCTCGGTGCCGACCTCGTCCCTGTTCGTGCTGTAGCGGCGCAGCAGGTGATACGGCGGGCTGGTGATGACGGAGTCGATCGAGGCGCCGGGCATCCCTCGCAGCGTGCGCAGGGCGTCGCCGGTCACGACCCGGCCGAGAGGCACCGAGCTGCCGCCCGAGCCGTGGCCGGCTCGGTTGCCGTCGGGGGTCGGCTCTGGTGGTGCGGCGGTGGCCGTGCGCTGGTAGCGCCACTCGTTCAGGTTCGGCTTCGGGTTGATGATGGTTGTGGTCATGGGTGTCCCTCCTCTCGAGGTTGGTTGGTGAAGAAGTGCGGGAGCCCGTTGTCGGTGATGACCTCGAACAGGCTCTGGGCGGCGGGGTCGAGCCCGGCGATGACGGCTCGGAGCTCGTCGGATCGCCGTTCGGTCGGGGTGACCCAGACGACGCTGGGGAACACGTCGTGGGTGCGTTGCTCGGCGCCTGTGTGCCAGTAGCGGACGCACTGCTCGGCCTTGCGGGTGACACGGCCGGGGTGCTCGGTGGCCCGGTCGACCTCGAAGAAGGCGGACAGCTCCCACTCGCCGCTGACCCACGCGGCGAAGGCGTCGGGGCGCAGTGTCAGTGGCCGGCCGGCAGGCCCGGTGAACTCTCGCCAGCATTCCGGTTCGGGTTGGTAGTCGAGAAGCTGGAAGGAGGCGGTTCGAGTCGTGCGCAGGTGCACGAAGATCTCGGTCACGCCGAGCGTGTGGTCAACGAAGAAGTCGCTCGGCGTCGGTTGTCTGATCGTGCGCAGATGGTGTGCTTGGGTGATGCGTTGCCCCATCGTGTCCAATGCGTACGTGTATCCCTGGCTTCCCCCTTTGATCCCACCGACCTGACGGTGGAGGCGGGTTAGGAGTCGGAGGTCGGTGAGTCGTTGGAGTCGGCGTCGGGTTTGACGAGAGCCGGACGGAGTCATCGGCCAGTGCAGGCAGTTGAGTTGTCGGCCTGACGCCATCCGCACGACGGAGAGGGTGTCGAGGACCGCCAGGTCGAGGTCGGTCAGGTCCCTGGCGATGCGGTCGGTTTGCGTGCTGCGGTGGTCCGGGTTGTCGTCGGCCGGGTTCCTTGGGGGTCGGGGGGTCTGGCCGCTGCCGACTGAGTGAAACACTGGAGAGTCGTCGCGCGTTTCGCCTCGGCCACTACCGCTGGTCAGGTGGTTTGCCTTGGGGTTGTCGACCCGATCGGACCACCGACCGGACACCGGTGCCGCCTCGTCGATGGCGCTCATGAGGCCGTCCTGCGCTTGCGACCGACCGCCTGATTTCCGCTCGATGCCGGTGCTGCCACTCGTCCCTGGCGGGCGGCGTCGATCTCCGAGCGGTCCACGCCCCACCGTTGCCGTGAGGCTTCCAGGACCGACTCGGCTGACCGCAGTGGTTCGTCGGGGGGCAGTGTTCGGATCGTCGCGGGGGCTTGGGTTCGTCCTCCGGCGTAGACAGCGGCGATGGCGTGGAACGCTTCAATACCCATCAGGTCCTCGGCCGTCAGGCCGTTCCCGAGTTCCCGGGCGAAGGTCCCGGCGTCGTCACGACCGCAGGTGAACACGATCTTGGTGCGGGCGTTGGTCATGGCCGCCGAACGGATGTCGGCGGGTAGTTGGGCCAGGTGCTGGGCGGCCAGGGTGACGCCGACGCCGTAGCCGCGGGCCTGGGTCAGCATGGTGTCGATCGAGCTGGCGGGGAACCGCAGCACCGTGCCGACCTCGTCCACGATGACGCTGGCCGGGCGACGATCGGCTTTCGGCAACGCGGCGCGAGCGGCGATGGCGTTCCACAGCTGATTGATGAGCATCGCCCCGATGAGAGAGGTGGTCTCGTCGCCGAGCAGCCCGACCGGGAGGCGCACCAGCAGGATCTGGCGGTCGCGGAGCACCCGTCCGAAGTCGATGGCCGGTTTCGATTGCCCGAGGGTGTGCGCGACCGGGGACCGGCCGACGAAGGCGCGGAGCTTGTTGAGGGGTGCGCCGGTCATGGCCGACCACTCGCCGGCACTCAGCCCGTCGACCCATGACCACCAGGCCCGCACCTCGAACCCTGGATCGGTGACGCTGAGGACCCGCCGCCGGAACGACTCGTCGACGAGGAGCCGGGGTGCTTCGGTCAGCGTCAGTTCCGAGCTGGCCGCGATGGTCAGCATGACGTGGCGGAGGATGTCTGCCGACCTTGGGCCGAGGTTGTCTCGCCAGATGTCGACCATGAGCCCGAGGACCCGGTCGACGACCAGTTCGCGGGTCATCTCGGTGGAGTGCAGCGGGTCGAAGCCTGCCGGTCGGGCGTCGGTTGGGTCGAAGACGATGACCTGATCGAGTCGTTCCTCGGGGATGCGTTCGGCTACGGCGTCGACCAGTCCACCGTCCTTTGGGTCGATCACGATGAGGGCCTGTCGGTTGCGGGCGTCGTGTTCGGCCAGGTGTGCCGCCAGGACGCTCTTGCCCGAACCGGTCGGCCCGACGATGACCGTGTGATGTGTTCGTCCGACCGGATCGATAGCCACTGCCCGCCGTGACCGGGGATGGGTGCCTTCCCCGATAGCCGTTCCGTACCGAGGGATGACCGCGGCGACGGCCATCGGCCGGCAGCCCCCGAGTTCGACCCCAGGCAGGGTCATCACGTCGACCGGGAAGCCGACGATGCCGGCCACCTCGTCGGCGTTCAACAGGGCGGGCCAGCGGTTAAGCTTGCGTTTAAACCTCAGGCCGCTTTGGTTTTTGTCCTTTTGATGGCGGGGTGGCGTGTTCTTGGGGGTTTTGGGGTTCCTTTGGGTCTGCCTGGTCCGGGGGTCACTGTTTTTGGTGGGTTGGCGGGGGTGCCGA
>JANOSD010000201.1:0-3458 GCA_031415655.1 Actinomycetes bacterium | reverse complement strand
CCCCGGCCTCTTCGAGGCCGGGTCCACTGCGGCACATTCCATCCGTCCGTCACCGCGTTGTCATGGTTGGTCCCCCCCTCCTCTTCGAGGCCGGCTCCACTGCGGCAAGTTCGTTGAGATGCTCGAACGGGAAGCCGTTGCCCATAGATCAAGTCACCAAACTCTTCCCCGAATATTCCGAAGAAATGTCTTCATTTTATGCGGACATTTGTTTGGCCCCCGATAGAATACCTGTATGAGTTCGGAGAGCCCGCAACCCAAAGAACCCACCGCTGACGTGGACGACTCCACGCCGCTCGGCGAACTTGGGCGGGTGTACGTGCGGCTGCGGGAAGTGGTCACGTCCATTCCCTCCGATCACAACACCGGGCCGAGCGGCCAGCAGGCGCGCGAAATGGCCGCGACGTTGGCGGAGATCGTGCGGCTCGCCAACGCCCATCTGGCGATCCTTTCCCATGTCGCCGTGCGGGACGGCGCCTACCGCAACTGCCGGTTGTCGTCGCCGGCTCAGTCGCTGGCTTCAGAGACAGGATGCACGGTGTCCGAAGCACACCAGGTGTTCCGTGTCGGCAAGCGTGCCGCACAGTTCCCGGCGGTCGCCGAGGCGCTGGCCGATGGAGCGCTGATGTTGTCCCAAGCCGACGACATCACCTCTGCGCTTTCCATGGCACCCTCCGATCGCACCGCCGAAGAACTCGTGGAACTCGCCAACCGCCGGGATGCAGCCGCCCTCCGCGAACGATGCGACACGGTGCGCCGCAACGCTCGCGGTCCACTCGATCACGCACGGGCCCGGGCCAAACGAAACGTGCGCCGCTGGATCGACAAAGAAGGCATCTCCAACCTTCTGCTTCGCACCTCGTCCGACGATTTCATTCGCATCATCGCCACCTTGGACGCCGAGATCGACGCCCGGGTCTTGGCCAACCGCGACCCCGACCTCACCCCCGACATGCTCGCCGCCGACGCCCTCACCGATCTCATTTGCGGCTACCGCATGGACCGCACTGCCCAGCGGGCCGAGGACGTGGCGTTGTTCGAACGGCTTCGGCGGTCCGCCCAATCCTTCCGCGATGGCGACCGGCCCCCTCCCTACGCCGAAGACCCCCACCTCGATGACGACCCCCACAACCACGAACCCAAGGCAGAAGCGGCCGACCGCTCTCCCGACGATGCTGATGCCCCGGGGAATGCGCACTCCGATCCTCACGCCGATCCGCAATCGGGTGCCCCCTCAGACCACGGCACCACGGAAGGCGGCGATACCGAAGATGATGGCGACACCGAGGATGACGGCGACACCGGTACACCTCATGGAGCCCATCGTCACGGTGGGCCGGGCCTCGAAGCCCAGGTCGAGGAGGTATTCGCCGCATGGGACGACATCGCGTGGTGGGACAAGCTCGCCGCCGCCGATCCCGATGCCGAATACGCCCCGTCGGTTTCGATCGACACCGACGGTTCCACCGTCTACGAGTACCCCGACGGCCGCTTTGAACGGTTCACCGCTGATGGCCAACTCGCCCTCCTCCGTTTGCCCAAACCCGAGACCGATGAGGAACTGCGGCCCTCCCGCCGATCCGGCCCACCCCCAACATTTTTGAGCCCCGAAGAAGGAGCCCTTCGGTTCGCCCGCGCCCTCATCGTCGGTATCCCGCCACGGCACACCGCAGCCAACTTCACGGCCCCGCCCGACACCTACGAGCAACCGCCCCCTGCCGACAACCAAACCCAAGGCAACCCGGCCCAAGGCAACCCGGCCCAAGGTAACGAGGCCGAAGGCAACCCGGTCCCATCAAACCCCGACGACCCGTGGTCCAACTCGCGCCGCCACGACTGGTTGCCAAACACCGTCACCGACTACGCCCGTCCCGGCCCCGAGCCCGCGCCCGATTCGCACGGATGGGGCTCCTGCCCCACCTGTGGCCACAACAACGACCCCGAGGTGCTCTGGCGGCGGTCGGCGAGACCGAAAGCCATCATTCGTATCGATGGCACCGCCCTCGCTCGAGGCGCCGCCCTCGACGGTGAAACCGTCGACCTCGCCGGCTACGGACCGATCCCCATCGAAGCGCTTCGCAGCGTGCTCTCCGACGCCGTGATCGCCATCATGGTCACCGACGGCACCGACGTCACCAATGTCACCCACCTCTCGCGCAAACACACCGCCGCTCAATCCACGGTCTTGGAGTGGCTGATCGGCAACCGGTGTTCCGTTCCCGGCTGCCAGAACCGGCGTCGGGTGGCCTGGGACCACATCAACGAGTGGCGCACCGTGGGCACCACCACCATCGACGACACCCAGGGCCAGTGCGACTTCCACCACCCGCGCAAACCCGAGAGCCACGACTTCCGAACCGACCCCTTGAGCCCCGGCCACATCGCCGCCGACAATCCTGATAACCAGAGTCCCGACAGCGAGAGTCCCGACGGCGAGAGTCCCGACGGCGAAGAAACCACATGGGCCGACGCCACACCAGCCGACGCCACACCACCACCTCGACCCGAACCCGACTGAACCCCCCACCCGGAGCAGCCCACCGCGCCTACCGTGGTAGTCGATGGATCGGCCACGCGTCATCACGTGCTCCTACTGTGGAGGGCCGCAGCGAGAACTCGACGCCGACCGGTGTGAGTTCTGCCAGATCGCACTACCGCCTTCCACACCACGGGCGATCACCTTCGAGGTGACGCTGCAAACCATCGGCTCGAATCGGTCGGCCGTGCGGAAGGTGATCGCCGACTGGACCGGCCGAACGCGGACCGAAGCCGGGTTGCTGCTCGACACCCTGGAGTGCGTGCCCGTGACGCAAGTGCCCGTGGCCCAGGTACCCGTGGCGCCTGAACAAGCGGCCCCGGAACACGGCGACCGACAACACGGGGCCCCCGAACGCGAGCGCAAGAAGCACCTCATCGTCTCTGGCGACATCGACGAGCCATCGGCCCGACTCCTAGTCGACGCCCTCACCCGTGCCGGCGCAACCGCGCGACTGCAGCGGGCCGGCCCTTCTTTGGGTGGAACCCCATCTTCTGACGGAGACCCATCGTCGACCGGAAGCCCGTCATCGGTAGCCGGCACTGTCGATCCCCGGACAGCCCAACGTGCTCGTTTCGATGTTGTGCTTCACCATCCCGGCTCCCAGCGCATCCGGGTGATGCAAACGCTTCGCTCCTCGCTTGGGCTTTCACTTGCCGATGCCAAGCCCCTCCTCGAACAATCATCGTCGCAAGTCGGCCACGTGATCGTCGCCACCTCGCTTACGTACGAGGCCGCAACCGCCGCCGTGCATCAGCTGACCGACGCAGGAGCAGAAGCTTCGATCGTCCAGTCAGCCTGATCGGCACTCCCGGCCGACACCCGACGAGGCACTCGGACCAGGCACCCCGACAGGCACCCCGACAGGCACCCCGACAGGCACCCCGACAGGCACCCCGACAGGCACCCCGACAGGCACCCC
>JANOSD010000200.1:0-17716 GCA_031415655.1 Actinomycetes bacterium | reverse complement strand
GACGCATCAAAAATGATGCGTCTCCCCTACCAAAACGCGTTGAGGGAGTGGGCCGGGATCACTGGGGCAGGATCACTGGGCCGGGATCACTGGGGCAGGATGGCGAGTTCGACGATCTCGGCGTCGTGGCCTCGGAGGGTCCGCACCTCTGCGGCCAGCGCGGGATCGAACAGGCAGGCGCGTTGGAAACGGTCGGCCAGCGCGTAGGGCTTCACGCACCACGCCGTCGTCACACCCTCGTCTCTCGATGTTCGTAGCAGAGGATCCACGGCGTACACGGTGGCGTGATCGTTCAGGGTCTCGGCGACGAGGGTGATGTTCGGAAGGTGGGAGTCCCGCCGGTTCACCAGTCGGTCGTGCGCGTTGTAGTAGGCCAGTTCGTGATACGAGATCACCAGAACACCGCCGGGCGGGCCGTCGTCGATCACCGCCAGGTCGTCGTGGAGCCCTCGGGCAAAGACCCCGGGATCAACCCATACAGATGCTTGGGGCCAGGTGGACAACGCCAGGGTCGCCATTGCGATGCCGCCCAGCACCGATAGGGATTGACGGAACGGCCCCCGCCCCAGCGATGTGCACCGCCCGATCCATGCGAACACGAGCACCGCCGTGCGCAACAAACCAATCCACACTAGGAAAAACACCAGGATCGTGTATGGCAGATTGACTCGCTCGATCGTCATTGGCCACCGGGCGATCAAGGATGCCGCCACGCTGAGCACGACCGCCGACACGATGGCGGCGATCGTCCATCGGCTCCGGCGTGCGATCTCGACCACCCCGACCACGAGTCCCAAGACCACGACTACGGCAGCGGCGGGTGTGACGGATCGATCGGCACCGAGCAAGAACTGCGGAGCTACACCTTGCACCAACTGGGTCGCCGACCGCCCGACCAGATCCGCCAGCGTCGCTTCGCCACCAAGCGATGCGCCCCACTCGACCCAGAACGACCGAATGCTGCCTTTGGCGCCGATTGGTCGGAGGAAGAACCACGCAACGCCAACCCACACCACGGCGCCGCCCGCCCCAATGCCGATGGCGCGCAACCAGGGGGACGAACCAACCCGGCCCGACTGGGCGCTCGGGAGATTATGGCGCAAGGGACAACGACGGGCGAGTACCAGCAGTCGGACGCCGCAGGCGGGAACGAGAAGCAACCCGCCGAGCGTGAACAGCGGTGCCGTCACGAGCAAGATCCAGGCCCCTCGCCGCGCCGCCCGTGACCGTTCGGCGCGTTCGGTGGCGGCGAGCATGGCGGCCGTGAAGGCCACCTCGAATGGGTAGTTGGAGAAGTAGGTGACGAACTCATAGACGACGGGGCTCATGCCAACGGCGAACGTGGCGGCACCCAACAACAGGGGGAACACGAAAGGCCCGGGGCTGGCTGGGCGCGAGCTGGCTGCGAGCGGCCCGGCCGGGTTCGGGCCAGTCGGGTATCGTCGCAGGATCCCGGCGAAGAACAGCCCGAGCAACGCCGACGCCACGATGTAGGTGACGGCCGATGAGGCTCGAAACACATTGGGGCGATAGCCGAACGGCAACAGCGTCTTGAGCGAGAGAAGCCAGCCCACCGGTATCGGCGTGTCGTGTTGCAGGTAACGGCTGATCGTGTCCGACGACCGGAAGAGGTCGGATCGCCAGGCTTCGTCGTAGTAGAGCCCGTACTGCCAGTTGCCCCGGCCGCGCACCGTCACCACCGTCGCCGCGAACGCACACACGAGCATCGAGGCAAGGTCGGAGCTGCGGGTGGTACTGCGGCCCGAGTTGGGCACGCCCTGGTGGGGAACCGTTGCCTGCGCATCGTTGCCCATCACCTACCCTCCTCGGCCCGTGGCCCGTC
Source organism: Actinomycetes bacterium (assembly GCA_031415655.1). Lineage (GTDB taxonomy): Bacteria > Actinomycetota > Acidimicrobiia > Acidimicrobiales > Acidimicrobilacustridaceae > JAKOVR01. The sequence goes on along the minus strand of JANOSD010000200.1, from coordinate 15,873 downwards.
GTTGCGCCGAACGCTGGCCCGAAGTTCTCGGGGTGAAGCCTCGCGCGTTTGGCGAACCTGTGACACTCAGCAGACCATTGTCGGGTTGAGCGACACAGGTTCGAGTGTGCAGCATTCGGGGCGGTGTTTGAAGCGAGGCTCTACACTTGCGATCTGTCTTGGCCGAGGGGGCACTTCGCATGACCGATCACCGATCTGCTGTGGCGACGGGCGCGAGTGCGATCCTCGTTGCGGTAGCGCTCGGGTTCACGGCTTTGGTTGCGACGGCGGCGCCAGTGCGAGCGGCGGGGGTGCGTTACGTCGACCAGGTGTTCACCGAGGTCGACGAGACCGCCGACGTCACCTACGGCGTGGCGGAGGGTCAGCTCGGTCCCGAGGAGCTCAAGCTCGACATCTTCCAACCGCGGGGAGACACGGCCACAAAACGTCCGGTCGTGATCTACGTGCACGGCGGCTTCTTCGTTCCTGGCTTCGGCAATCGCAAAGGGAACGATGCCCGCATCGTGGCGTTCGACCTTGCCCGTCGGGGCTACGTGGTGGTCTCGATCGACTATCGCCTGTACGCCGGTGGGCTGTTGGACCTCAACCGGCTCGCAATTGCGATCCCGGCGGCGATGCGCGATGCCGAAACGGCCGTTCGTTACCTGCGATCCCAGGCCAGCACGTTGCGGATCCACACGGATGCGATCGCCACGGGTGGGTATTCCGCCGGCGGAATCACGGCGCTCAACACGGTGTTCGACCGTGCGCCACAAGGCGGATGGAGCACCGACTCGCCTTCCAACGCCGGTTGGCGGAGCGATGTGGCCGCTGGTTTCGCTCTGGCCGGTTATGGCGGTCCGGTGGTTTCGGGTGCTGCGCCGATCGCCATGTTCGGTGGCACCGCCGATGTGATCGTGCCCTACGGATCGCAGCAGAGCACGTGCGACCAGAGCATCGCCGCGGGGAACATCTGCGAGTTCCATGTCTACGACGGCGTCGACCATGTGGGGTTGGTGGCCTACAACCTCACCACCGACATACTCCCCAAGGTGGTCACGTTCCTCCACGCCTACCTGGTTCCGGTGGCGGCCACCGAGGAACGCTCATCGGTGGCGTCGGCGTTGCCCGGCACTCAGCCCTGGCAGAGGTATTTCGGAGCGCTGCCATCGAGCGGCCCGGCCATGCGCAACGCCGACGGCCGGCTCGAAGTGTTCGGTCCCACACCATCGGGAGTGATCGCCAGCCTGTACCAGCGCCAGATCGGGTTGGGGTGGACCGCTCCCAATCTGTTCCCAATGGACGGGCTCGTGGCGAGTGGTCGGGTGTCTACCTCGATGACCGCCATCGATCGCCTGGCCATGGCCTTCCTGGCCACCGATGGGCGGATCTACTTCTCGGCGCAACGGCCCGACATCATGGGCTGGCTCCCGTTCCGGCGGGTGGGTGACACTGCCCCGACGTTCGCCTCGGCGCCGGCGTTGGCCCGCAACAACGATGGACGGCTCGAGGCGTTTGCGGTCGGCACCGATGGACGGCTCATGCACAGCTGGGAGGACCGCACCAACGGCGACTTCTCCTCGTGGGAATCGCTTTCCGGGCCCATCATGTCCACCGCCCCCGACGCCGGCCCCGATATTGCGGCGTGGAACGGACGGCTGCTCGTGGTGGCGTTCGGCGCTGATGGCGCACTTCGATCGGTCGAACAATCCTCGCCTGGCCTTGGATGGGGGCCGGTTGCCAACCTGGGGGGTGCTGGCGTAGGCCGCCCCGCACTTTTTGCGTTCGACGGCCCAGTATCCTTTCCGCCCGAACTGATTCGTTTCTGGATCTATGACCTGCGAATCGCCTACCGCGATGGCAGCGGGAAGCTGATCGAGATGAGTCGGACGAGTCGGTCGGGCCAGCCGTTCACCACTACGGAGGTCGCGCCGGCAGGGTCGACGGCCGTGAGTCCCACCCGGGCCCAGAATTCCGACCGTCGCCACGAGATCTTCGTGGGGGCGGCCGACGGCACCTTGCACCACAGCTACTGGCGCCACTACGCCCTCGCTGGCCCTGTTGGCTTCTCGCCGATCGAACCGCTCGGGGGATCGTGCACGCAGCAACCGGCAGCGGTGCAGAACGAGGACAGTCGGCTCGAAGTGTTTTGTGTGGCTGCCGACGGGCAGATGCTGCACGACTTCCAACGGACCCCCAACAGCTCATGGGCCGGCTCGTCGTCGCTCGGCGGCACGTTCGCCGCCTGACACGCGAACGTGGGTGCGGCGGTTGTCACAATCCGTGGCGGCTCGTCGTCAAGTGGGGTGGAGGTGATCGATATGACCGATCCAACGCAGAACCATCACAACGAGGCACCCGCATCGCCGCAAGGCCAAACGCTCGACGGCCGCTATGACGTGATCGTGGTGGGCGGCGGCATCGCCGGGCTTACGGCCGCCACCTACGCCGCCGGCGATGGTGCCCGCACACTGATGCTCGACGCCCATACCCTCGGTGGCCGGGCCCGAACCAGTGTGGTCGAGGCCACGACCGGGGTGGGCTCCTTTCGTTTCAATCAGGGGCCGCACGCCCTCTACAAACAGGGCGAGACGGCCGCCATCCTCAAGGAACTGCGGATTCCGGTGAGTGGCACTGCGCCCGCCGGGCTGCACTATTGGTTCGACGGTGCGGTCCATCGCATGCCCGAAGGCGGACCATCGCTGTTGCGTACCGACGGGCTGCACGGCAAGGGCAAGGTGGCGGTGGCGAAGTTCATAGCCACCCTGCCCGTGCTTCGGGCCGCCCCGCTCATCGGCGTCACCGTCCGCGACTGGTTCGACGGCCTCGGGCTCCCCGCCGATGCCCTCGCCTTCGTGGAGATGCTCGCCCGCACTGCCAGCTATGCCCACGCCCCCGAGCTCTACGACGCCGCCGCCATGCTCCAGCAACTCCAACGGGCGGTGCGGGGGGTGCGCTACCTCGATGGCGGATGGCAATCGATCGTGGACGGCCTGGCCGATCGGGCCCGCCAGCGTGGTGCCACCATCGCCCATCACGTCGGCGTGCGCACCGTGGACGCCACCGCCGGCGGCTTCGAGGTGCGTCTCACTGACGATCGATCCATCACTGCCGCCGCGGTGGTGATGGCGTGCGGAAGCCCGGCAGCCATGGCTCGCCTGCTGGGCGTGCAAGTGCAGGCACTCGGCGTTCCCGGCCCTGCGGTGCGGGCATCCTGTCTGGAGCTCGGACTCGCCGGGCCGGCGGAAGTGAAGGCGCTGTTCTCCGCCGACGAGCCGCTCTATTTGTCGACCCACATGCCGCCGGCCCGGCTCGGTCCCGAAGGCACGGTGCACATTGGGGTGGCGCGCTACCTTGCCGCCGATGAGCAGTTGGCGCCCGACCAGGCCCAGGCCGAACTGTGGATGCTGGCCCAACGCGCCGGAATCACGGCCGAGTCGCCGTCGATCCTGGCCCGCCGGTACCTCCACGACATGGTGGTGACGCACGGCATGCCGCTAGCGAGCGAGGGTGGGTTCGATGGCCGTCCACCGGTGGCCGTCCGCGACCATGACGGGATGTTTCTCGCCGGCGACTGGGTCGGCCCTGCCGGCACCCTGGCCGACGGCTCAGCGGCGAGCGGTCGAGCTGCCGGACACCTCGCCGCGGCACGGGCGGGGACCGTCGCTCGGCCTGGTCGGGCATCGGCGGCCGTGTCGGTATGACCCGAAACCAGTCGGGCCCGAGTCATGGGATCGCTCGGGGTACTCCCGCTGGGGACGGGCCCGAAGGCGCCGATAGGGACGCCCCCGCCGTCATCGTCGAGGCCGGCACCGCCACCGCCAATGCCACCGTTGCCGCTGAGGTGTTCGATGCCGAACGTCCGAGAATCATCGGGATCGCCTATCGCCTGCTCGGGTCAATGACGGACGCGGAAGACGTCGTGCAGGAGGCTTGGTTTCGATTTGCTGGCGTGGACCTCGCCACCATCGATCGGCCGGCGGCGTGGCTCACCACGGTCGTGAGCAGGATCGGCCTCGACAAGCTACGGAGTCGCCAACGGGAACGGGCCGACTACGTGGGACCGTGGCTCCCCGAGCCAATGATCGAGCGGGGACGGTCGGTCAACACCGATGCGGATGATCCCGCCGACCGGGCGGAGTTGGCCGACTCGCTCACGATGGCGTTCCTGGTGTTGCTCGAAAAGCTGTCGCCCCAAGAGCGGGTGGCGGTCCTGCTCGCCGACGTGTTCGGTGAGCCGTTCTCGGAGGTGGCCCGCGTGCTCGACAAGAGCGAGTCGGCAACGCGCCAGATGGCCAGTCGGGCCCGCAAGAAGCTGCGCAAGCTCGACCCGGAATCAGTTCAGCGATCCGCGTCGCCGTTGGCCGAGCAGCAGGCGGTGGCCGACCGTCTCACCACCGCGCTGGTGATGGGCGACATCGCGGGCACAGCGATGCTGCTCGCCCCCGATGTGGTGTTGCTCAGTGACGGCGGGGCCTTGGTGCACGCCGCCCGTCGCCCGATCGTGGGTGTGGACCGGGTGAGCCGCTTCATGGTAAACCTCGCCAAGCGAGTGACGGCCGACGACGCCTTCGAGATGTGCGTGGTGAACCGACGGCCGGCCATGGTGGTCCGCCGGCACGGCGCCGTGCGGTTCGTCCTGGAGATCGACGTTCGTGACGGCCTCGTGCGATCGGTGCACTCGGTGGTCAATCCCGCCAAGCTCCACAGCGTGGATCACCCGGTCACCGTCATCTGACCGAGCGGCGTCCACCCGCCCCCTCGGCGCCGTGCGGCGCCGAGCCCCCGTCGTTCCGGCCCCCGTCGTTCCGGCCCGGTATCCCTGGCCGCGCAACGTTTGGGCAGGAGCGTCGTTGGACGCAGGGGTGCTGCCCAATCGATCGGCCGTAACTGCGGTTGCGGTGAACCATGTCGCAACCGTCCCCCGTGTAGGGGTGTGGTTGCAGCATGGTTCCCCGGCCAGCGTCGCTCGACGCCGTCGCCTCGTTCCCCCACCCAGCGCGTTTCCGAGTGCCGCCGCCGCAGCGCCCCTTTCCGCCGGCCTCCGCCTTGGCCACACCGGGCCGGGAGCCCCCCGACCTGAAGGTCGGAACGCCCGGGGGACGGCTAGCCGTTGGTGGTGAGAAAACGGACGGGAATGCCGCCGTTGTCGGTGGCGAAACGTTCGGCGAAGGGGAGCTTGGTGTGGCCGACGGCCCGACCGTCGGCGGCGAGCACACCGATGCGCCAGCCCGGGATGACGGATCGGCAGACGTCACCGAACCGAGCGAACAGGTCTCGCAGATCGGCGTCGCCCACGCGGTGCCCGTACGGAGGATTGGTGACGAGCCAACCCGGGCCAGCGGCGTGGGCGTCGTTCGTCGCCGGGGCCACGAGATCCGAGACCGAACGCTGTTCGACCGTGATGGCATCGGCCACGCCCGCTCGTTCGGCGTTGGCCCGACAGGCCGCGACGGCACCGGCATCACGGTCGGACGCCACGATTGATGGCAGTTCGACTCCGACGTTTTCTTGGTCAGCCGCCTCGCCGAGCACACTTCCCCAGGCCCCGCCTTCGAAACAGGGCCAGTGGCCAAAGGCGAATTCCCGGCCCGCGCCGGGGGCCATGGAGCGGGCCAGCATCGCCGCCTCGATGGCGATGGTGCCCGAGCCGCAGAACGGGTCCACGAATGGGGCCGAGCCGTCGTAACGGGCAGCCATCACCATCGCCGCCGCCAGCGTTTCGCGCAGCGGCGCCTTCGCCACCTCTTGGCGATACCCACGTTTGTGCAGTGGTTCGCCCGACGAGTCGATCGACACGGTGAAGGTGTCGTGCTGGACCCGCACCACCACGAGTTGTTCGCCTTCGGGATGCGATGGCCAGCCAATCGCATCAGCCACAGACTGGGCAAGTCGTTCGGCGATGGCATCGGTGTGGTAGAGCTTCGACGACGACGAGGTGACCCGAAACGTGGGGACCCATCCCTCCGGGAGAAAGTTTTCCCACGGCAGTGCCCGCCCGGCAGCCACGAGGTCCTTGAAGGTGCCGACCTCGAACGGGGGGAGACGAACGACCACCCGGTTCGCCGTGCGCAGCCAGAGGTTGGCGGCGTAGAGCTGGCGATGGTTCGCGCCGAAGGCCACGCCGCCCCGGCCCGGTTGGATCGGCTTGCAGCGAAGGGAGCGAAGCTCCGCGGCGAGCAACGTCTCGAGGCCCGGGGCGCACACAGCCCAGCAACGCAGCGCCTCACGGCGAGATGACGACATCGAGCTCAGCTTTCCGAGAACAGGGCGTTGGCCGAAGCAAAGGCATCGGCGGGGGCTTCGCCACGCACCATCCACGAGTGTGGATCATCGAGCACGGGACGATTGTGGACTGTGGCCATACGGACGCCGGGATGGCAATAACGAGCGTGCATACCCACCCGATCGGCGGTCGAATGGTTCGGGCCCGAACCGTGAAGGGTCAGCCCGCTGAAAAGCACGGCCTCACCGGCGCCGAGCGGCAGGAGGACGGCGCCGCTGGCTGCGACGGCGCGCAACGCCGGGTTGTTCGCTGCTTGCCCGTGGTCGAGCACGCCGTCGAGGTGCGAACCAGGCACGACGACGAGACAGCCGTTGTGTTCATCGGTGTCGGTGAGGGCCGTCCACACCGTCACGTCGAGTGGTGGGTCGAGAGTGCCATACCCATCGTCTTGGTGGAGGGGGATGAAGCTTTGCGCGTCGTCATCGTCGGGCAGCTTGGTGATGAACTGGGTATGGGTGAAGGCGACGTTGGGCCCGAGCACTTGCACGACGGGCTCGAGGTGCGGTCCATCGGTGACGAACCGGCGAACGGCCGCGCTCTGATTGCTCAACTGTTCGCGAACGAGAAGCTTCGATTTGGCGCCTGGCTTGGCGACGGTTTGCGCGGGGCGGGGACGGAAGCGGGCTTCGTCCTCGAGCAGTGCCGCCACCTCGTCTTGGTTGGCAACCAACCCGAGCACCACGAACCCCTCCCGGTGGTACGCAGCCACCTGTTCATCCGTGAGAAACACGGGGAGATGGTAGACGTCGGCCGGGGGGCGGCTCCGATCGGGAACGCTTGCAGCGATCGCAAGGTCTCGGCCGTTCGGGGATCGAGGCTTGATTGGTCGTTGGCAAGGATTGGGCCGACCGGGGGGAGTCGGCCAGCGCGATGGCCCGGCGCGCTGCTGGCCCGACGAGATCCAGATGGTGAATGGGGGCCTGTTGCGTCGAAGAAGCCTCCTCCTACACTGACCGGCGGTGCCAGTCCCGGTGCCAGTCCCGGTGCCAGTACCGGTGCCGGCCGGCTGCTGGTTTGGAGAGGAGGGTGCACGGAGATGTTCGGTCGACGCAGTGCCCGCCGTCGCAACGCCGCGCTCGACGCCCCGTTCCCCGACGACTGGCGAACGCTGCTGGCCCGACGATGGCCGACGTGGTCGCAGCTTTCCGACGACGAACGACGTCGGCTCGAGGACCTCGTGAAGGTGTTTCTGGTCGACAAACGCTGGGAAGCCGCCAATGGATTTGCGATCACCGACGAGATGCGAGTGCTGATTGCGGCGATGGCGTGTCTGCTGGTGCTCGAACGTAGCTACGAGGAGTTCCGCAACGTCAACTGGATCGTCGTTTCGCCCGGAGCGGTGCAGGAGCGCAGAGCGGTGGGTACGGGCATCGGCAACGTCGTCACCACGGGCATGGCCTATAGCGGGCTGGCCGAGCCGGACTCGGGTGCCGTCATGATCGCTTGGGATGCCGCTCGTTACGAGGCCCGCCATCCGTCCCGGGGTGAGAACGTGGTGTTCCACGAGTTTGCCCACAAACTCGACATGCTCGATGGCGTTGCCGACGGCGCCCCGCCGATGCCTGGTGCTGCCTTCGCCGAACGTTGGGTCGAGGTGTGCACACGCGAGTTCGAACGTATTCGCGCCGGGGTCGGCGATGGCGTGTTGCGCGACTACGCCGGAGTCGATCCGGCCGAGTTCTTCGCTGTGGCCACCGAAACCTTTTTCACCGTTCCGCACCACCTCGATGCCGAGCATCCCGAGCTCTACATGTTGCTGGCCGAGTTCTACCGACAAGATCCCCGCAGGCGGGTGCCGGAATGACGCTGGACCGCCACGGCTTTGGGAGGCGTCTGCCTTGGGTGATCGCCGCGGTGGTCGCGTGTGTCGGGGCATTCGCAACGGTGACGAGCGTATTGTCGAGCTATTGGGAGCTGGGGCTCTTGGATGCCCAGGTGTACCGGATGGGAGGCAGGGCCATGCTCGATGGCGTGCCGCTCTACGAGACCGCCTATCCATGGGACTCGCTTCCTTTTACGTACACCCCGTTCGCGGCGATGCTCTTCGTCCCGCTGGCCGCCGCTGGATGGTCCGGCGGCGCGCTCCTCCTCTCGGCGCTATCGGTGGCGTCGGTCATGCGAGTGGCACAACTAGCGTGCCGATTGGCGTCCGCCGGGCGATTCGTCTGGCTTCCGCCGTTGCCAATGGTGGCGGTGTGTGCCGTGGTTACATCGTGGCCGATCCGGTCGACGTTGGAGTACGGCCAGATCAATCTGATCATCATGGCGCTCGTCGTGGAGGACCTTGTCGGGGTGGGAAGGAAGTGGCGATGGTCGGGGCTGCTGCTCGGTTTGGCCGCCGGAATCAAACTGACCCCGTTGATCTTCCTGACGTTGCTCGTCGCTCGTCGACAGTGGCGGCAGAGTTTTGTGGCCATTGCCGCGTTCATCGGGACGGTCGTGATTGGCTTCACGGTGCAGCCGGCTTCGGCGTGGACCTATTGGTCCATAAAGGTGTTCGACAGCTCCCGTATCGGCGACTCGTTGAACGTAAGCAATCAATCGATCTCCGGCATGATCGCCCGGTGGGCCGGCGCGCCGTTGCCGATCTTGTGGGCTATCGCGTCCTTTGCCGTGGTGCTGCTTGCCGCCTGGCTGGGGGCGCGTTTGTGGGACAACGACCGACCCCTTGACGCACTCCTGATCGTGGCGATTGGGGGACTGCTCGTGTCGCCAATCTCGTGGTCGCATCATTGGGTGTGGCTCGTGCCGTCGGCGATCGTGTTGGCTGCACCCCAGGACACGGAGCGCGGCGACGCGCGTGTGTTTCGAGCCGCCCTTTTCGTGTTGGTGGTGGTGATGGGATCGATTCGGGTGCAGTCACTGGTGCCTCATACCGATCCCGTGTGGACGGTTTTGCATCCGTCCGATTGGCTGGCCGGAAACCTTCTCGTGGTGCTCGCCGTCGGACTTTTCGTTGGCGCGTGGCGTTCCGTGAAGTCAGCTGACAGTCAACGTCACAACGCGTTCGGAGCCTCGTAGTTGGGCATCGTCGTAGGCTGTGGCAATGACCGCTCCGCATTCCTCGTCCGACGTTGTTGACGAGTTCATCAGGCGTATCTGCGCCAAAGATCTCGACGGCGCTTGTGAGTTGGTCACTGAAGATGTGGAGTACGACAACGTACCGATGGGTAAAAACACTGGGCCCGAAGGGATCAAGGCGTTGCTCGGACCGATGATCGACGGGATCGACGAAGTGGTGTTCGTGGTCCACCGGCAGATGGCGGCGGGAACCCTGGTGATGAACGAACGCAGCGACAGGTTCCGAATCGGCGAGCGCTGGATCGATCTGCCGGTGATGGGCGTGTTCTTGGTGATCGACGAAAAGATCTCGCTCTGGCGTGACTACTTCGATGCCCGGGATTTTGAAACCCAGCTTGCGGCGGCAATGGCGTAGCCACTCGGTCAGCTGGCGCGGGTGGGTCAGCTGGCGCAGCGGAGACGCAATGGCGCCGGGCATTCGTGGAGCAGTTCTTCGATGATCGGCCGACAGGCCCCACAATCGGTGCCAGCGCCGCAGGCCTCACCGACGTCTTTCGATGATTGCGCTCCGGTCATTGCCGTGGCACGGATTCGATGGTCGGAGACACCATGGCATTGGCAGACAATCATCGTGCCATTCCGATGGGAGTAGGGGAGACGGTGGCCACGAGGTAAGTATGCCTTACGGATGCCGCCAAGGCAACAGGTAAATCGAAATGATCGGGTTCGGGTCCGGTGTTGGATTCGGGTCCGGGTTCGGCGTCGATGGGTGGATGGCCGGTGGGTACGATGGTCGTGTGCAATTGAGCCCTTTGGTCGGGCGGAACGAAGAAGTGGCGATGCTGCGCGCGCGACTCCACTCGCCGACGTCCGCCGGCTTCTTGCTCGCCGGCCGGCCGGGCGTGGGCAAAACACGGCTCGTACGTGAACTGGCGGCCGACGAGGAAACCCGCGGCCGGGTCGTGCGCCGAGTGGTCGCCGTCGACGATGCCACCGACCTCCCGTTCGCTGCCATCGGTCATCTGGTGCCGGGGACGGCGTTCGAACACGGGGCGGAGGGCGTCACGCATGCCTTGATCGCCGCGTTGGCATCGGACTCCGGCGATTCGCCTGCGGCTGATCGTCCGCTGCTGGTGGTCGATGACGTGCACTTGCTCGACCCTGCCAGTGCGTTGGCGCTGCTCCGTGTGGTCGAGGCCAAGGTGGCAACGGTGATGCTGACACTGCGGAGTGGGGAGCCGGTACCGGCATCGGTCGTGGCCCTTTGGAAGGATGACCTGATTGAACGGGTGGACCTCCTCGCCTTGAGCGTTTCGGAAGTGGGCGAGATGGCCGGCCACTTGACCGGAGCCCGCGTCGACCCGGCTACGGCCCTTCGTTTGTGGGAGATCACCGAAGGCAACCCGTTGTTTGTCCGGGAGGTGGTGCGTTCGGCGTTTCAACCCGACCACGTGGTGCACGGTGTGTGGGCCTGGCGGTCGTCCTTGCAGCCCGATGGTCAGTTGATCGATACGGTCAGCGCCAACCTGGATCGGGTGACGAGACCGGTGCGGGAGGTGCTGACCGCCTTGACGGTGGGACAGCCCCTTGCGCTCGCCACTATCGCAGCATTGTCCTCATCAGAAGCGGTGGCCGATGCCGAGCATGCCGTGTTGGTGACGGTTGACGACCACGATGACGTACGGCTCGCCCACCCGCTCTATCGCGAGGTGATGCTGGCCGTCACCTCTCGGGCGGATCAGCAGCGGTGGCGTCGACGCCTGGCCATGGAGGCTGTTTCCAACATCGACCCCAACACGGAGGGGCCGCCGAAGGAACCGTTACGCATCGGCCGGTGGTGCCTCGAGCTGCGTGAGGGTGATGTTCCCGTGGCCGACCGTCCCCGGGTGTGCGCGTTACTCGAGGCGGCCGCGGCCGTGGCGAACCACCTCGCCGACTACTCCCTCGGCTACCGGTTGGCGGAGCAGGCGATCAACTTGGGTGGCTACGACGGTGTTGGGCGCGCCGCGGTGTTGCTGTCGCTCGCCGTGGATGCAACCCTCGAACCCGCCGCCGCCCGTGCGCGTATGGGTGAGCTGCGTCACCGCACCGATCTCACTGACGAAACACGGACCAAGCTCGGACTCCGCGACTTGTTCGGTTGGCTGTGGGGGATGCAACAACCGATGGAGGCCAGTCGGGTTGCCGGGTTGTGGGCCGAAACGGTGTCGGATCCGGCGCTCCGTGAGGTGCTGCATGCGTCGGGTGCGGTGGCGGGATTTTTCGGTGGTGACACAAACGCCGGGGCGGAGCTGGATCGGGTGCTGGCGGGAGACGTCCCCCTCGCTCGACTCGGGGCGTTCGAGGCGGCGGGCCTGCGGGGCGTGCTCGAAGGGCGACCCCAATGGACGCTCGATACCGCCGCATCGCTTACCGGCGCCATGTTGGCGCACCTGGGCTGGCATGACGGTGTGATGTTCGCGGTCGCAAACCCACAGGCCAGTGCGCTGATCATGACTGCCCGCCTCGACGAGGCCGACCGGCTGATCGACTTGGTCGACATGTTGGTGACCTACGCCGATGATGAGATCCGGTCGCTCATAGCTGGAGGTCGAGGGTTTCTGGCGTTGCAACGTGGTGCGGTTTCCACCGCGCTCGATCTCCTGAGCCAAAGCCTGGCCGTCGGCAGCACGTCGAGCCGGAATTGGCGACGGTCGTTGCCGCTTGCTGCCATGGCGGAGGCGGCAGCGCTGGCCGGGGAACCGTTGCGGGCCCGTCGCGCCCTTGAGGAGGCGTGTGTCGCATTGCCTGCGGTGTTCGTGCCCGCGCAGCCCTACATTGAACGGGCCCAGGCCTGGGTTGAATGGTCGGAGGGTTCGACGGCGGCGGCGGTCGTAACGCTGGTGGGATCAGCGGCGAGGTGTCGTGAACGGGGATGGTCGGGGATGGAGGTCACCTTGTTGTACGACGCCATCCGACTCGGCGCCGTCCACGACGTGAGCGATCGATTGCTGGCCATCGAAGTCGACGAAACCCCGTTCTGGGACTTGAAGAAACGCACCGTTGGTGCCCTGCGTCGGGGAGATGGCGCCTCGCTGGTGGACCTGCTCGATGAATGGTCGGCGTTCGGAATGGTCCTGCGGACGGCCGAGGTGGCGATCTGGGCGGCTGAGCTTTTGCGGCGGTCGGGCCGGCTTGCGGAGGCGTCAGCGGCGCGTGCTCGCGCCGAAAGTTGGTTGGCCATGTGCGAAGGGTCCCGTTCTCCGGTGGCGATCGCCTATCCGTCGGGGCCGGTCGTGGCGCTCACTCGCCGAGAACGCGAAATTGCCTTTGTGGCCGCGGCGGGGAAGAGCAATCGCGAGATCGCGGAGGAACTCAACGTTTCGGTGCGCACCGTCGAAGGTCACCTGCTCCGGGTCTACGCCAAGTTGGGGGTGAACGACCGCGCCGGGTTATCAGCGGTCCTCGGGTCGAGTCAAAACGCGTAGTGCGCTACGCGGGACAACGCCGACGAATGGGGCCACCATGAAGGAGTGAAACGATCTACGTCGCTGGCGGCGACCCGTTCGAATACTTCGAATCCGGAAACTCGTGCTGCGCCGGTGAACCCCACCTATGCCGCCGCGCTGGAGCTCCACGATGCCGGGTTCGACGATGAGGAGTTGGCCCAACGGATCGGTGTGGACCCGGCGGCGGTACCGGCGCTGTTGGAACTCGCCCGGGCCAAGCTGGCGTCCCGACCGTAAGCGCGACCCGGTCGTACCATCAGGAGGGTGACACCAGCCACGACACCCTGTCGTGGCGTAACCCTCAGGAGTCCCCCATGTCCCGTCGAATTGCCGCTTCGGCTTCCGTCCTCGCGTTTGCCGCTGTCCTATCGGTCGGCTGTTCCAAGACCGCAGATCCCCCGCCGGTTACCTCGGCCAACAACGCCTCCAATGGTGCCGCTTCCGTGAAGTTGGATGCCGCCAAGTGTGGCCAGCTCGCCGGTGCTTGGGCCACGTTCGTGGCGAGTGCAGCCACCTCGGGTGGCGATGCTCTCAAGTCGAGCGAGTCTTCGATCAACGAGCTGAAGAAGGGTGCACCCGAGGCCGTGAAGAAAAACGTCGAGACCATTGAAGCCGGCATCAAGGGCAAGTCGATGCTCGATGCAGCGCAGTACCTCGCCAGCCCTGATGGTTCGAAGGCCACGACGGCGGTCACCACGTGGCTTTCCGTGGAGTGCACCAAGGCTTGATGCCGAGCGCCCTACCTGGCAAGGGCCCGTTCGGTTGAGCGGGTCCTTGCTGGGATCGGTTGGTCAGTCGTTCGGTGGGGTGGCCCGCCGGACCCACCAAACGAACAGCGCCACGACGGCGAGCACGATCCCGATGGCCATGATCACCGCGACGTGGCCGGCGCCGAGTACCGGTTCCGTAGCGGGGGCGACGTCGGCAAGCAGCGGGGCAAGCAGCGGGTCGAGCAGCGTGACGATCATGCGCTCGGGGCGTGGCCGCCGAACTCTTTGCGCATCGCCGAGAGCACCTGCCCGGCGAAGTCGTCGTTGCCGCGTGAGGAGAAACGTTCGTAGAGCGCGGCGGTGATGACGGGCGCAGAAACGCCTTCCTCGATGGCGGCTTGCACTGTCCATCGCCCTTCGCCGGAGTCGGCGACTCGCGACGTGAAGCCGTCGAGCTGGGGGTCGTCGTGCAGGGCCGCGGCCGTGAGGTCGAGCAGCCAGGACGCCACCACCGAACCGCGTCGCCACACTTCGGTGACGGCGGCGAGGTCGATCGGCATTTGGTAGTGCTCCGGGTGCTCGAGCGGTGTGGTTTCGGCGTCGTGAGCTTGCGCATCGCGCAGGCCGATATCGGCGTTGCGGAGAATGTTGAGGCCCTCGGCGTAGGCCGCCATGAGGCCGTACTCAATGCCGTTGTGCACCATCTTCACGAAGTGTCCAGCGCCGACCGGCCCGCAGTGGAGCCAGCCCTGCTCTTCGGGCGTGGGCTCGCCTTCGCGGTTGCGAGTGCGCTCGGTCGCCGCATCGACCCCCGGTGCCAACGTTTCCCAGATCGGTCGCAGTTCGCCGACGGCGTCGTCGTCGCCACCGATCATCAGGCAGTAGCCACGGTCGAGCCCCCATACCCCGCCGCTGGTGCCGCAGTCGATGTAGTGGATTCCCTGATCGGCGAGATCGGCCCCCCGACGGATGTCGTCGTGATAGTGGCTGTTTCCCCCATCGATCACCGTGTCGCCGGGGGCGAGGTGCGACGCCACGTCGGTGACCACCCGATCAGTGATGCCGGCCGGGACCATCACCCAGACATGGCGCGGGCCATCGAGTTGGTTGGCAAGATCGGCAAGGTCGGTGGCGGCGTGGATATCGGGGTGCTCGGTCGCCAGGGCGGCCGTGACATCGACACTCACGTCGAACACCACACACGAGTGACCGGATCGAGCCAGCCGTCGCACGATATTGGCCCCCATACGTCCAAGTCCGACCATTCCGAGTTGCATCACGACCTCCAGCTTCCGGACCGCTCACCCTATGCCATCTCCCGTTCCCGGCAGTTCACGCGGTGGGTCTGCCCGACGCGTCAAGAATGATACGTATGAGAGACGAGAACTTCGAGTGGGGGTGCGCAGATCGCGGGCTCGCCGACGAACTGGGCTGCGCAATTGGTTGGTCGCACTCGGACGGGATCAGCGAGCTGGTGCGGGCGGTCGCCCGTTGGGTACCGGCAGGGACCACGGCCAAGTTGCGCACGGTGCTCGCCGGTGACACGCCCCCCGGTTCCGACCCTGATGCGGTCGCCCGGCGGGTACTCGCCGGGCGTACGTCCCTCGCGTCCGAATCGGGTGCCGATGCTTGGTCGTGTTGGCCGTTGGTCACGCTCGTTGCCCTGCTGGCGGCGGGAGCGGGAGTTCCGGCGATGGTGGTCGCGGCACGCAACCGCGGAGCCACGGTGCCGGTCGACCTGCATGGCGCGTTACTACTCGGGTCCGGTGCCGAGCAGGTCATTGCCGATCCGTACTTCGGCCTGTGCCTGCCCGGACCGGGCGCGGCCGAGTGTGCGGCGGTGGTGCCGGGTACGTTCGGCCTGCGACAAGATCATGGAGATGGTCGTTGGTCGTATCGGCTGCTGTGCGGGAGGTGGGTTCAGCCGTTGGTGTTCTCATCTTTCGGCGTCGGCCTCGACCGAGCTGATGTGGCCATGATGTGCCGGCTCTCCGCTACCCACAGTGGAGCATCACCCCGACCGCTGTTTCGACTCACGCTTGGTGACGGCGTGGTGAACGCGGCGGAATCCGCCGATGGCTCGGTGACGTGCACCCAGTGGTGGCACCCGCCTGATAGGGACGGTCTGACCCCGTTCTACGGGACGTGCGACAAAACCGTCGTCCCCACATGGGACGTCGCGGTCGAGTGGTTCCGAGCCCGTACCGACGTGGCCATCGCCCATCCCTACCGCTAACCGCCATCCCTGGGCTTGCGTTTAAACCTCAGGCCGCTTTGGTTTTTGTCCTTTTGATGGCGGGGTGGCGTGTTCTTGGGGGTTTTGGGGTTCCTTTGGGTCTGCCTGGTCCGGGGGTCACTGTTTTTGGTGGGTTGGCGGGGGTGCCGATCG
>JANOSD010000199.1:0-23988 GCA_031415655.1 Actinomycetes bacterium | reverse complement strand
CGAGCCATCATGGACAACCGCGATGCGTTGTATGTGCCGGCCGACAGCAACTTGGAGAGCCGAGCGTTCGACATTCTCCAGCGACGGTATCCAGGACAGTGGCAAAAGCAGGTCCACGCCGTGGGCGAGCAGGGATGGATTGGGAGACTCGACCTGCGCCATGTACGCGAACTCGCCGCGATCGAGATCGACAGTGCGCTTTGCCATGCGTCGATCACCGACAAGCGCCACGACGAAGCCCGCGACGCCCAACTCGACGCCGCCGGCATCGAAGTACTACGCGTGCTGGAGTGGGACGTTTGGCATGACGCCGACAAGGTGCTCGCCGCTGCGCACGACGTGATCCTCCGGGCCCGCCGTCGTCGCCTCCAGACGTGAACTGAGCTGCCGCTCCCCACGAACTGGGCACACAATTCGTCGCCCCAACGACGAAAGGTGTGCCCAGTTCGGCCGTCTCCGCGAAGTGGGCACACATTTTGTCGGCCCAACGACGAAAGGTGTGCCCAGTTCGGAAGGGGTGCAGTTCGGAAGGGGGTGCAGTTCGGAAGGGGCCTTTCCTATATTTCCGACCTTTCCTACTTTTTATGTAGACTTTGTGAATGGAAGATCTTCTGCTCGTGGCCCTCGCCGGCTTCGCCGCCTCATTGGTGGATGGCGCACTCGGGATGGGGTTCGGCCCCACGTCATCGACAATCCTCCTTAGCACTGGCCTCTCCCCCGCCGCAGCATCCACCACGGTCAACATCGCCAAGGTAGCAACGGGGTTCGCCGCCGGAGTGTCGCACTGGCGGTTCGGCAATATCGACCGCACGCTCGTACTTCGTTTGGCGTTGCCGGGGTGCGGCGGGGCGTTGATCGGGGTGACCGTGCTCGCCAACGTGGACGGGCAGAGTCTTCGTCCCATCCTCGCTGCCCTCCTGCTCCTCGTGGGCCTTCGGATGCTCTTCCGTTTCCGCAAGGCGCTCCCGCTCCAACCGGACCACACAACGGCGGATCCCCATTCCAAAGCCGACGTGGCGGAGCAGGCGGGTCGGGGGGCAATGGCGGCCGGGGCCGCAGGCGGGATCAGCAATGGGCTCATCGGAGCCTGGGGACCGATTGTGACCCCCTACTTGCTGCACCGGGGGCTTGTTCCCCGATACGCCATCGGCTCGGTGAACACCGCAGAAGTATTCGTGGCCGCCGCGTCGGCCACCGGGCTCGTGGCCGCCATGGGAAAGGGCGGCGTCGATCCCAAGGTAGTCGGAGCGATGCTCGTGGGTGGCGTAGTTGCATCACCCATCGCGGCGTGGACGATCAAGTGGATGCCACCCCGAGCGATGGGCTTGGCCGTCGCCGCACTGCTGTCGCTTACGAACTTCCGCGAGCTCACCACCCGCTACGACCTCGGAGTGGCATCGCTGCTCGGCTATGTGACGCTGCTCGTGCTGGTGATCTTGGCCAGCGTCGCCCCACGATTGCACGCCTCGGTTAGTAGCCGGCGTTCCAGCGATCGTGTGCCCGCGTCAATCGGTACCCACACCGACTCGATCGAGCCCACGTAACACCCCAGCGGCCGAGTCAGATCCGAGATGCCGGGCAGAGGCGGGGACGAACTCCTTCAAGCAAGGGACTCCGCGCCATGACCCGGGCGCCTGCGTGCAGGTAGACCGAGGGTTCCGAAGGGTTCCCGACCTGAGCCATTCGCGCGGAAGATGAGCACGGCGGCCACGACCACGAGGGAGGCCGCCCCGACCGGGAGGCCGGCTGGTCCCTCCACATCGCTGAGACCTCCGACCGCAACCAGCGCGCAACCAGCGGAGAAACAGACTGTTGCGGCCAAGGCACGCGCCGCCACGAAACGTCCTCGTTTCGTGCCCGACCTATCCCGCAACCCGCGGCCGGCATCCAACGAGGTCTGGTCGGTACCACCAGAAGCAGAATTGCTTTCGTTTGCCACCGCACGGCGCGGCAGACGAACCCCTCCCAGCAGCGCCTGTCGCTCGATCCGTCCGAAGCCCCACAACAGGCCGGCCATCGGGATGAGGTAGGCACCAAGGAGGGCGAGGCGCACACCCCACCATTCGGTGGAGCCGGGAACTGTCACGGGAACAATACCGAGCGGTAATACCACGACGGAGGCGATGACCAGCGCCGTGAAATGCCAAAGGAGAATCGTCATGGCATGAGCATTGAGCAAGATCACGGCGCTCCATACCCGACGGCGTTGCACGAACGACGCGCACAGCGGCCGCAACAGCAAGGCCACCGCCAACTGCGTCACGCCAGCGACGAGCAGCATCAAGGTCGGCGGCGCATTGTTCTGCACCACTTCGCCGGGCACACCAACCAGGCTCATCGGATACGGACCGAACGTCGCCAACGCCGTCATCGCACCAAGCCCACCGAACGCCAGTGCCGCTTGACGGAACCGGTGGGTGGGGACCTTGCCGTCGAGCCAGAGAAAGCCGAGTTGCTGACAGAACAGAAACACCCAAAGGAAGTTGGAGTAGGTAAGCGCTGACACCCCGGACCGGAATCGCATCACGTCGACGAACACCACTCGGGCGAGCAGCGTGGGAAGAACCCAAAGGCCGAACTTGTCATGGGCTTTCAACATCAACGGCGCACCGGCGATGACGAACACGTACACGGCAAGGAACCACACTGGCACCGTCACGAGCCAGGCCAAGAGCTGTACCTGCGCGGCAGGGACTCCCCAGATCCGAAGGCCGATCGCCGCAACTGCTCCGACACCAAAGAACCACAGGGTCGGCGTTGCCAACCGGCGGAGGCGGGTGTTCAGCCATGCCCCGTATTGCTCCCCGCGTGCTTTCGCCGCTCGCCATGAACGGCCGTTGGCCACCCCACCGACAATGAAGAACAACGGCATCACTTGGAAGAACCACGTGAGTCCGCGCATGGCACCGACCTGTTCGAGCGCATTGGTACCGGAGAACCCGTCGGCACCGAACGTTGGAACAACCACCAACCAATGCCCGACCACAACCGCAAGAATGGCAATCGCTCGAAGCAGATCGAGGTGACGGTCCCGGGTGGGCCTGCCACGCTCAGCGAGCGGGGCCACTTCTCCGGCGCCATCACGGCCAAGCCCCCTGGTGCATGAACGAGCACCGGAACTGGTGCCGGCTGTAAGAGAAGGCGAAGTTGAAATCACCTGGTCGATCGGCAACCGGCGCAGGCCGATAGACGGGCGACGAAGGGGAACGAGAACGGGCACGACGGAACTCCTGCAGTTGGGGTCGTGACCACCATCCCCCGAATCGACTTCCGATCGAACGGGGCGAATCCCCTATCCGCTCCTGGGGACCCCCATCGTCGCCGCGAGCCCACGCCACGCAACCACCGCGGTCAGTCTTGCAGCGGAATGCCCAGCACCTGCTCGAGGTCGGCGATCGCTTGCGCAGGGTCGACCACCTTGATGGTGGTCATGCCCATCGCCCGTGCCGTCTTGAGGTTGGTGCCGAGATCATCGAGGAACACGGCTTCCGCCGGCTCGATGCTGAGCGCTTCGCAGGCCAACTCGTAGAACCTTGGCTCGGGTTTGCGCACACCTACCTGGCTCGACTCAATCACCGCGTCGAACAAGTCGACGATTGAACCCAAACCTCCGGGCTCGCCTTCACGGCCGAAGGCGACGAAGTTGTTGGTGAGCAAACCGGTCGTGATGTTGGGGTGTTCGGAACACCTCCGAACGGCGACGATCATCTCTGGTCGGACGTCGCCCATCAGCAAAGCCAACACGTCGCGGCCGGGGACCCGATGACCGAGACGTTCCGCCTCATCTCCAAAGTGTGAGTTGAATCCTTCGAGGTCGAGCTCGCCTCGTTCCAGTAGGGCCCAGGCGTTGTTGTCTGGATCGGTGCTGTTCACGGTGCGCAAGAAACGCTCGGGCAAATCATGCTCAAGTTCGTATCGAGCGAAGGCCTCAAACGGTGACGTCGTGATCACCCCACCGAAGTCGAACAGCGCGGCACGGATGGCGACAGGACGAATCATGGGATGACCTTACGGGTCCGGTCGAAGGGAGGATGCTCGCAATCAGCAAGGTGTGACAGATAGGGTGACAGGCAAGCCCTCCGGCTCGTCGGACCGATCGATGCCCCGAGGAACTGCACCCGCCGCAGCACTGTGGGAGTGAGTTCCGAGGTACAGCTTGACTACATCGGAGTCGTGGGACGGATGGCGGCGGTCATTGCACGCAACGACCGGCCGTACCCATTCGACGCCCGCAGGAACGGGCGAACCACACCCCAGGATCCATCCATGAAGTTCCCCCATGTCGTCGTTGACGGCAGCAACATCGCCACCGAGGGACGCGATCTCCCGAGCTTGGCCCAACTCGATGAGGCGGTCACCAGCTTTCTCGACGAGAACGATGTCGAGCTACTCACCGTTGTCGTCGACGCAACCTTCGGTCATCGCATCCAGCCCGACGAACGACCACTCTACGAAACGGCGATTCGCGCCAACGAGATCGTCACGCCGCCTGCCGGTGTTGTCGGGCGCGGCGACACGTTTGTATTGCAGGTCGCCAACAGAGCGAACGCCACTGTCCTGTCGAACGACTCCTTCCAGGAGTTCCACGGCACCTATGAATGGTTGTTCGAAGACAACCGCCTGATCGGCGGCAAACCCATCCCCGGACTCGGCTGGGTGTTCGTTCCTCGCGTTCCCGTTCGTGGGGCTATCAGCCGCAAGGCCGTGCAGGACGCGAAGAAGGCAAAACGTAAAGGCGAGGCCGTGCCCCTCCCCGGGGGTGAGCGTGATCGTGAACGAGATCGCGAGCGTCGACGAGACCGCAACCGGGGCGACGCGGAACCCACCAAGGCCCCGAGCAACGAGTCTGGCCGAGACCGCCTTCGCGCTGAGCCCAAGCCTCCGAAGAACCGACAGGACCGCCCGGGCAATCAGGAACGCGGCAATCAGGAACGTCCCAAACAAGAACGTGCCAAACAGGAACGTGGCAAGCAGGAACGGGGCAAGCAGGATCGCCAGCCCCGGCAGGGCAAGCCGGCGAACGCTCCAACGGAGTTCATCAACGAGTTCCTCCCGTTCATCGACTTTGTCGGCGCACACGCCGTCGGCACCACGGTCAACGGCATCGTTGAGCGATTCACCTCGCATGGCGCGTACCTCGATGTGCGTGGGGTTCGCTGCTATGTGCCGCTCAAATCGTTGGGCTCGCCGACACCACGCAGCGCGCGCGATGTGCTCGACATGGGAGCGACCTACGCCATGCGAGTCGAGACGATCGATACACCGCGGCGGGGCATCGACGTCACCATCGTCGAGCGCGTTGCCTCGGCACCGTCGAGCACCATGCGTGTCGGCGATGCCGCTTCGCACATCGCCCCGACTACTCACACCTCAGCGCGAGTGGTCGATGAAGATCAGGTCGAGTCCGTCGACACACGTAGCGAACCGACAGTCGTCGCGTCGTCGGCAACCCGAACCAAACGGACCCGACCCGTGGCAATCGACAAACCGTCGACCGCGGCCAAGACCACCCGAGTGCGTAAAGCCGCTACTCGGACCCCCTCTACTGATACAACAGTGGAAGCAGACCACATCGCCGAGGAGGCGCAGGTGACACCAGCAAAGAAAGCAGCGGCCAAGAAGGCCACCGCCAAGAAGGCTCCAGCCAAGAAGGCCGCAGTCAAGAAGGCAGTAGTCAAGAAGGCAGTAGTCAAGAAGGCTCCAGCCAAGAAGGCTCCGGCCACGAAGGCAGTAGTCAAGAAGGCTCCGGCCAAAAAGGCCGCAGCCAAGAAGGCTCCGGCCACGAAGGCAGTAGCCAAGAAGGCTCCGGCCACGAAGGCAGTAGTCAAGAAGGCTCCGGCCAAAAAGGCAGTAGTCAAGAAGGCTCCGGCCAAAAAGGCCGCAGTCAAAAAGGCAGCCAAGAAGAAGTAACCAACCTCATCTTGTGTGACGGCCCGTCCCATCTGGGACGGGCCGTCGCCGTTTTTGACGCGGCCGCGCGGAAGTCGGATGCCGGAGCGCGCAACGCTGCGCATGGCAACCGAGAACAGTGCACGCCGTAGAGTCGCAGTCATGTCTGCTCAATTCATCTTCACTATGCACAAGGTGAGTCGGTTCTACCCGCCCGACAAAGAGGTGCTTGCCAACGTCTCGCTCTCGTTTTACCCGGGGGCCAAGATCGGGGTAATCGGATCCAACGGTGCCGGCAAGTCCTCGGTCCTCAAGATCATGGCGGGCCTTGACGACGGCTTCACCGGCGACGCTCGCCTATCTCCCGGGTTCACTGTCGGCATGCTCGAACAGGAACCGAAACTCGATGCCAGCAAAGACGTGATCGGGAACGTCATGGATGGTCTGGGCGAAACAGCAACGCTTCTTGAGCAGTACGACGCCATCCTCGCCGGCTGGGCTGATCCCGACGCCGACTACGACAAGCTCGGTGAACAGCAGGCCGAGGTGGAAGCGAAGATCGAAGCAGCGGGAGCGTGGGATCTCAAACGCACGATCGAAATCGCCATGGACGCGCTACGGCTTCCACCCAGCGATGCCGCGGTCACCAACCTGAGCGGGGGCGAGAGTCGACGAGTCGCGCTGTGCCGACTGCTCTTGGCTCACCCCGACCTCCTCCTTCTCGACGAGCCCACCAACCATCTCGATGCCGAGTCGGTGGCATGGCTCGAACGATTCCTCCGCGACTACCCGGGCACGGTTGTCGCCATCACCCATGATCGCTACTTCCTCGACAACGTCGCCCGCTGGATTCTCGAGCTCGACCATGGTCGCGGGCTTCCCTTCGAAGGCAACTACACCGGCTGGCTGGAGCAGAAGCAGGAGAACTTCCGTCGAAGTGAGAAGTCCGATGCCAAGCGGCAACGAACGCTTGAGCGCGAGCTCGATTGGGTACGGATGGCGCCCAAAGCCCGCCAAGCAAAGGGTCGGGCGCGGCTGGCGTCCTACGAGAAGCTGCTGAGTGAGTCGAACGAACGCGACGGCGCCACCGACAAGCTCGAGATTTTCATCCCGTCCGGCAAACGCCTCGGCGATCAGGTGATCGAGATCGACCGTGTAACCAAAGGATTCGGCGATCAGCTTCTCATCGACGACCTTTCCTTTTCGCTCCCACGAGCCGGGATCGTCGGTGTCATTGGCCCGAACGGTGCAGGTAAGACCACGCTGTTCAAGATGCTCACCGGCGTTGAGTCGCCCGATTCTGGTTCGGTCGCCGTCGGTCCCACGGTAGACCTTGCCTATGTCGACCAGAGTCGCGACGTGCTCGACGCGGAACGCACTGTCTACGAAGAGATCACCGATGGCAACGAGATCATCAAGCTGGGCAATCGGGAGATGAACGCACGCGCCTACGTTGCCGCGTTCAACTTCAAGGGATCCGACCAGCAGAAGAAGGTGGGTGTGCTCTCCGGTGGCGAGCGAAACCGAGTGCACCTCGCCAAGGTGTTGAAGGCCGGCGGCAATGTGTTACTGCTCGACGAGCCCACAAACGACCTTGACGTCGACACGTTGCGGGCGCTCGAAGAGGGCCTCGAATCGTTCGCCGGATGCGCCGTGGTGATCAGCCATGATCGGTGGTTTCTCGACCGAGTCGCCACCCACATACTTGCCTTCGAAGGTGAGTCGCAGGTCCGCTGGTTCGAGGGGAACTTCTCCGAATACGAGGTATTCCGCAAGAAGGAGCTCGGCGCCGACGCCGATCAACCTCATCGAATCAAGTACAAGCCCCTCGTTCGCTGATACGAAGAGGCTGTCCGTTCCCCCGCTGGCGTCACTGCAGAGGTGCGTCACCTGATCGTCACTTATCATGCCGGGTAATCGGGCCGATACCCAGGCATGGCAACGACAATCACTCCGGTGCGTCGCACGTCGCGGCGCACACCAAAATGGGAAAGCCGAGCTGTCGTCCGCCTCATCGAACCGGGGTCCGAAGTGGAGTGCCCCCGTTGCGGTGAGCGGGTGAAGTTCCGGGCCAGAATCAGGGGCATGCAGGTGATCTGCAACGTCTATGTGAAAGGCCGATGGACCCGTGTCGAGCACTATCACGAGCCGTGTTACCACGATGCCGGCGACCCCTATGGCATAGTCGCGTGAGCAGCGATCACGACAAGAGGCGAGCGATCACCGCGGCCGCCATGGCACTGCTGTCGCCATCGGCTGGCACCAGCCGTAGCTCTGGCTGTTCGGGCGCCTCGTAAGGATCGTCGATGCCCGTAAAGCCCTTCAGTTCACCGGCGCGGGCTTTGGCGTATAGCCCTTTCGGATCGCGTTGCTCGCACACGTCGAGGGGGGTGTCGACGAACACCTCGGCGAACCCGAGCCCCGCGGCGCGATGGCGGTCTCTGGCGGCATCCCGGTCGGCACGATACGGAGAGATAAGGGGAACGAGAGCGATCACCCCAGAGTCGGCAAAGAGCCTTGCCACTTCCGATACCCGCCGCACATTTTCATGCCGATCGTGGGCCGAGAAGCCGAGGTCGCCGTTGAGGCCCATGCGCAGATTGTCGCCATCGAGGAGGTACGCGGCGCGTCCGGCCTCGATGAGCTGGCGTTCCACCTCGACCGCCACGCTCGATTTTCCCGAACCCGAGAGCCCGGTGAACCACACCGTTGCCCCTCCTAAGGTGGTTGCCGACCACCGCTCCGCACGGTCGAGCAACCCGGGGTGCCACACCACATTCAGGCTCGATGGAGGGTCGGTAGGGAAACCCGATCCCTCGGCAATGGGACCGGGTGCCGGATGCGGATCGGAGGCCGAACGCGGATCGGAGGACGACATAGCGGCGATCAGGCCGACTGGCTCGGGCCGAGGATCATCCCGGCACCGATCGTGCTGTTCGATGCCTCGTCGATGAGGATGAATGATCCGGTGGTTCGGTTGCGGCGGTAGTCGTCGAAGAACAGCGGCGCGGTGGTACGGAGGCTCACACGTCCGATCTCGTTCAAACCCAAGCTCGTGGCCTCATGGTCACGATGCAGGGTGTTGACATCAAGTCGATAGTGAAGATCTTTCACGAGAGCCTTCACCGAACGCGTGGTGTGTTTCAGGTGAAACTTCGCGCCGTTGGCGAGTGAGGTTTGCTCACTCATCCAACAGATCATGGCGTCGACATCCTGGCCATTGTGGGGCTGGTTGTGGGGCCGGCAGATCATGTCGCCGCGACTGATGTCGATCTCATCGGCGAGCCGAATGGTGACAGCCATCGGGGCAAAGGCTTCGGCCACGGGGCCGTCGGCGGTGTCGATCGACGCAATCGTGGACGTGAAACCCGACGGCAGCACGACAACTTCGTCGCCGGGCTTCAAGACGCCGCCTGCCACCGTGCCGGCATACCCCCGATAGTCGTGATGGGCATCGCTCATCGGGCGGATGACGTATTGCACCGGGAACCGCGCGTCGATGAGGTTTCGATCCGATGCAATGAACACCTCTTCGAGGTGGTGAAGCAGCGAAGCCCCTTCGTACCACGGCATGTTGGCACTGCGGTTCACGACGTTGTCGCCATCGAGGGCCGAAATCGGGATGAACGTCAGGTCGTTCACGTCGAGTTTGGTGGCGAAGTGTCGGAACTCATCCTTGATGCGCTCGAATACCGCCTGGTCGTAGTCGACGAGGTCCATTTTATTGATGCACACCACCAGATGCGGCACCCGTAGTAGCGAGGCGATGAACGCGTGGCGGCGGCTCTGCTCGACGATGCCGTTGCGGGCGTCGACCAAGACGAGGGTGAGGTCGGCGGTGGAGCAGCCTGTCACCATGTTTCGGGTGTACTGCACGTGACCGGGGGTATCGGCGATAATGAACTTGCGTTTGGGGGTAGCGAAGTAGCGGTAGGCCACATCGATAGTGATCCCCTGCTCACGCTCGGCCCGCAAACCATCGGTGAGCAGCGCGAGGTTGGTGTATTCGTCGCCCCGACTCGCACTCACGCGCTCGATCGACTCAAGCTGATCCTCAAAGATCGACTTCGAGTCGTAAAGCAGACGCCCGATAAGGGTGGACTTGCCGTCGTCGACCGACCCGGCCGTGGCGAAACGGAGAAGCTCTGCCATTAGAAATACCCTTCTCGTTTGCGGTCTTCCATGCCAGCCTCGCTGATTCGGTCGTCGGCGCGAGTAGCTCCTCGCTCCGTAATCCTCGTGGCCGCAGTCTCTTCGATCACCTGAGCAACGTTCGCTGCGGATGATTCGACGGCACCCGTGCAGGTGGCATCACCCACCGTGCGGAACCGCACTTGGTGTTCAAACGGCTCCTCGCCCGGCAGCAAGGAAATGAATGGGGTGATCGCTAGCAACATGCCATCACGCCGAAACACCTCACGAGTGTGGGCGTAGTAGATCGGGGGAAGTTCGATCTGCTCTTCGGCGATGTACTGCCAAATGTCGAGTTCGGTCCAGTTACTTATCGGGAACACACGGATGTGCTCGCCCTTCTTGTGCTTTCCGTTATAGAGGCTCCACAACTCTGGCCGCTGATTCTTGGGGTCCCATTGCCCAAAATCGTCGCGGAAGCTGTAGACCCGCTCCTTGGCTCGAGCCTTCTCCTCGTCGCGTCGAGCGCCGCCAAAGACCGCGTCGAACTCGTTGCTCGCAATGGCATCGAGCAGAGTGACGGTTTGCAGGCGATTGCGACTGGCCCGAGGCCCCGTCTCCTCAATTGCCTTCCCGCTATCAATTGACTCCTGCACCGAAGCCACCACAAGCCGAAGGCCGTGTTTCTCGACCACCGCGTCCCGGTACGTAATCACCTCCGGAAAGTTGTGACCCGTGTCGACATGCATCAACGGGAAAGGCGGCTTGCCGGGGGCGAAGGCCTTCATGGCGAGGTGGAGCATGACCACCGAGTCCTTTCCTCCGCTGAACAGCAGGCCGGGCCGCTCGAACTCGGCGGCAACCTCGCGGATGATGTGGATCGACTCGGCTTCGAGCGTCTTGAGATGTGACAACTCGTAGTCCATGGTGGGGGCTGAAAGAGACATAGGCACCTGGGGAATGGGGTTCTGGCGGGGAGATGGTAGGCGTCATAAGCAGGCCGTCGGTAATTCCGACCCTTTGGGTCAACTTTTGCCGCAACGTCGCTGCAACGCCGATGATTCCCCTATGACCGAAGCCGAGTCCGCGCATCTTCCCCTCACACCAACCGCCTCCGACCACGCTTTGGCGGCCCGGCTGGCGCAGGAGGCCGGTGCCCTGCTCGTGGAACTGCGAAACCGCCGGGTGGCGGAAGGCGTCGAGACCAAGGCATTAAAGGACGAAGGCGACCGGCTCGCCCACGAACTCCTCATGGATGCGCTCGCGCCCCACATCGCCGCCGGCGATGCGGTGCTGTCCGAGGAAGGGAAGGACGATCCCATCCGGCTCGATTGCCGACGGGTGTGGATCGACGATCCGCTCGACGGCACCCGTGAGTTTGGCGAGCCACCCCGCACCGACTGGGCCGTACACGTCGCCCTCACAATCGACGGCGATCCGGTGTGTGGAGCGGTAGCACTGCCCGCCCTCGACCTTGTGCTCGCCACACCGACCGTGGCACCCCTCACGTTCGCTCGACCCGCCGTCGCGCGAGTGATCGTGTCACGGTCACGTCCTCCCGCAGCGGCGTTGCATGTCGCCGAGGCGCTCGGCGGCGAACTTGTCGAGATGGGCTCCGCCGGCGCCAAAGCCATGGCTGTCGTGCGGGGCGAAGCCGACGTCTATGTGCACTCGGGCGGACAGTACGAGTGGGACTCCTGCGCGCCGGTCGCGGTGGCGCTGGCCGCCGGCCTGCACTGCTCCCGGATCGACGGGACGCCACTGCGCTACAACCAGGCCGACGTGTACCTCCCCGATCTCCTGATCTGTCCACCCGACCTGGCTGAACGCACGCTCGCCGCGCTCGTCGATTTCAGCCGTTCCTGAGGCCGGCACTACTGCGTCGACCGAATCGATCCGCTCCATCACCTAT
Organism: Actinomycetes bacterium; assembly: GCA_031415655.1. Classification (GTDB taxonomy): domain Bacteria; phylum Actinomycetota; class Acidimicrobiia; order Acidimicrobiales; family Acidimicrobilacustridaceae; genus JAKOVR01. The sequence goes on along the minus strand of JANOSD010000199.1, from coordinate 12,056 downwards.
CCCTCGGCCGCTGCAGTGCACGGGCTCACTGCCGGCCAAGGCTCGTCGATATCGACAACGGCCTCGGTACCCGGAATCGACTCGGCCATAAGGAAACGCTCGGGGCGCCAACACGAAGCGAAAGGCTTCGCCGTCCGCGTCGCAGCACGAGAGGCCCATGTCGGGGTGGTGGCTGGGCTCGGATCTCACGGATCTCATGGATCTCACGGATCTCACGGATCTCACGGATCTCATGGATCTCACAGATCTCACAGATCTCACGGATCTCCCGGTCGACGTGCCACGATGGCGTGGCATGGAACTGAAGACCATTCGATACGACGTTGCCGAACGCATCGCCACCATCACGTTGGATCGCCCGCACCGGATGAACGCCTGGACCGGCCGGATGCACACGGAGTACCGCTGGGCGCTACAACAGGCGGAGCACGATCCCGACGTGCGGGTGATGGTGGTCACCGGGTCAGGTCGGGGCTTCTGCGTGGGGGCCGACGCCGCCGCACTCGATGGCCATGTCGACAAGGGTGGATACGACCCCGGGACCGATGAACGCACGCTCCCGACGCCCGGCTTCGGCGTGCGAACCGAGTTCGATCACGACTACGCATTCCACTTCGGGCTCACGAAGCCGGTTATCGCCGCCATCAACGGGCCGGTGGCCGGGGTCGGCCTGGTGCTCGCGTGCTTCTGCGATCTCCGGTTCGCCGCCGCAGGAGCCAAGTTCACCACCGCGCACGGAAGGCTGAACCTCCCGGCCGAGTACGGCCTTTCGTGGCTGCTCCCTCGAATGATCGGCCTCACCCGGGCCAACGACCTTCTACTCAGCAGCCGGGTGTTTCTCGCCGAGGAAGCGGCGGAGATCGGACTGGTCAACGCGGTCTTTCCCGGCGACCTCTTGCTGGATGAGGTGCGCGCCTATGCCACGAACCTGGCCACCACTATTTCCCCTCGTTCGCTGGCCGAGACCAAACGGGCGATCTACACCGACCTTCACCGCGACGTGGGCACCTCCGTCGAGGAGGCGCGAATCTTGCTCGACGAGATGATGCGTGAGCCGGCCTTCGCCGAAGGTGTGCGGGCCCTGAACGAGAAACGCCCGCCCGCATTCTGACCGCTCCCCCGGGCAGCGAATCCAACGACCCGGCGATGCGCTCCTCGCTGCAGTCAGCCCGCAGGAGGATGGCCGAGGATCTCTGCGGTGTGCTGGCCGAGGGCGGGGACGGCTCGAAGTGGCGGCAGCGGTGTGCCGTGAAACGTGACCGGCGATGCGACCGCCCGGTGGGCTGGCCCCCATGATCCCGCCGGCACCTCGACGAACGCGCCGGCGGCGATGGCCTGCGGGTCTGCAAGCACCTCCTCCGGCTCGAGAACCGGTGCCCACCACACGTCGTGCGCATCGAAACGGTCGGTGAGCTCATCGCGCGCCCGTCGCCCGAACTCGGCATCCAACGTGGCGATCACCGCCTCGGCGTTACGCCGACGACCGCGCGCCGACGCGAAACGTTCGTCGTCAAGCAGATCAGGGCGTTCAAGGGCCGCGCACAATTTGGGAAAGTGACGATCGCTCTCGACCCCGAGCAGCCAAAACCATCTGCCGTCGCTGGACTTGTAGCAGTTCACCATCGGATTCATCTCTGCCGTGCGTGGAACCGCAGGGATGAGCTTGCCAAATCGGGCCTGGATTCCGAGGTCCCAGCCCAAGCAATACGTGCCCGTCCGCAGCAGACTCGTCTCTACGAGTTGCCCCTGACCTGTTTTCTCGCGCTCAAGCAGGGCGCCGAGTATTCCGGCCAGTGTGGTGATCCCAGTGACATGGTCGCCGAAGCCGCCCCGAATTGGCGGCGGCGCTTCGCCCGGCGGCACCAGGGTGGACGCCACGCCAGTTCGGGCCCAGAATCCCCCGACGTCGTAGCCGGCCCGGTCGGCATCGGGGCCGACAAGCCCGTACCCGGTAACACTGGCGTAGACGAGACGAGGACACCGCGCCAGCAACGCATCGGAGCCGAGCCCAAGACGCTCCACCGCATCGGGGCGCAGGTTGGTGAGAAACACGTCGGCCGTGTCGATCAACGCAAACATGGCCTGTCGTCCCTCATCGGTTTGGAGATCGATCACCACGCTCTTCTTGCCGCGGTTGTCGAGGTCGAACGGCGGGGACTCCGGCTGCTGGTTCCCCGTGATGAGATTGAAGACGCGACGCATTGGATCACCATCAGGCGACTCCACCTTGATCACCTCCGCTCCCCAGTCGGCCAGGATTCCACTGGCCCCCGGGCCCGCCACCCAGATCCCCAGTTCCACGACGCGATATCCCTCGAGCATCGGCGCAGACTACCGATACGTCCTCTCGAGACGCGCACCCATCCGTCCTCGACGATGTCACGCCACCCGTCTGGCTCGACTATCCAGACACCGATGGCGAGCGGAAGTAACGCTCCGGCGGCAAACGGCATGCCACTTCCATGAACCCAAACACCAGCGTCAAAAGCGAAGCGGGACCAGCGGAACCGCGCTCGGACACCGGCGAATCTGCGTCAACCGACACCCCACCCTCGCCACGATCGCCCCGCCGAACCGCCCGACGCGGATTCGCAGTGAGCGCACCATTCGCATTGGTGCTCACCGCAGGTCGGTGTGCAACAACGCCGCCGAAGTTGTCGCCCGCCGTCTCCGGTATCGCCCTGTTCGAGCACCCTGCAACCGAGACTCACCGTCATTGACCCCTCCCAAATCCGAAAAGCTACGGAAGTTCCGAAACCTCCGGTTGACCCCACTGTCTCGGTTGCCGGTGACGGAAGAACTGGTGGCCGGCAACCATCGAATGGCTACCGGGGCGATCGCCTCGTTCGAGCGGGAGCGGGCTCGACCCACAGTGCCAGTTGGCCGCCCCGTACAATGCCTGGGTGAAAGAGGCGACCCCCACCAAACCAGCCGACCTCGATATCGGGTCGTTCACCGATGAGGCCCCGTGGATCGTCGATCCCGACGCGATGCCGTGGCGGGCCTCGGTTGATGCCATCCGGTGGGTCACCTCTCGGTCCGTACCGGAGCTGATCAAACCTCGACGGCTCCCATCCGGCACGCGCGTCGTTCGGGTCGCTCGTCACATGGGGGTCGGCATCGGCCTTTGGGCGATAGGGGCTCGGCGCAAAGGTGGACATGAAAGCAAGGCCGACATCAGCCGTCGAATCCGGATTGCGGCGGAGCGTTTGGGGCCCACCTACATAAAGCTCCTCCAAATCATCAGCTCCGGTGAAGGCCTCTTTCCCGAGGAACTGGTGGAGGAGTGCAAAAAATGCCGCGACAAGGTGCCGCCGATCCCTTTCCATGACGTTCGTCGCGTGATCGAAGAAGACCTGAGCCGCTACATCGAGGACGTGTTCTCCTGGATCGACACCGAGCCGCTTGCGTCAGCGTCAATCGCCCAGGTCCACCGGGCCACACTGCGAACGGGTGAAGACGTCGTCGTCAAGGTGCAACGTCCGGCCGTCGGTGAGCTTGTCCACGCCGACATCAAGGTGATGGCGTGGCTCGCACCGTTCCTCATTGGTCGGATTCCTATCGCCGCTTTGGCGAACCCTCCGGCGCTCGTCGAGGTGTTCACGGAGACCATCTCCGAAGAGCTCGACTTCCGACTCGAAGCGCAGAACATGCTCGATGTCGCCCGCTCGTTCGCGTCGTTGAACCAACGGGGTTACGTGGTACCCCGCCCACACCCCACACTGGTCACTCGCCGGGTGCTGGTGATGGAACGCCTCGAAGGCTTCGCCTTCTACGACGTTGCCGGCATCAAGGAATCTGGTATCGACACCAAGGCGGTGGTCCGCACCGGCATGATCGGCTTCATGGAAGGGTGCATGATTCACGGTCTTTTCCACGGCGATCTCCACGGTGGGAACCTGCTGGTGCTTCCCGACGGCCGCATCGGCTTGCTCGACTTCGGGATCACCGGTCGCCTCAGCGAGTTCAAGCGCCTGGCCTTTCTCCGGATGCTGGTCGGCGCGACCATGAACGACATTCGCACGCAGGTGGAAGCCTTCCGCGACCTCGGTGCCCTCCCGCCCGACACCGACATCGACGCCATTATCCGCGACCTCAATCTTGAGGGTCCGCCGATCGATCCCACACTCCTCACCCAAGAGGAGATGCTGGCGGAGATCCAGAAGGCGGTGAAGGGCTTGCTCGCCTACGGAGCCCGCCTTCCAAAAGAGCTCATGCTCTTCATCAAGAACATGGTGTTCCTGGATGGCGCGATCGCCTCGCTGGCGCCCGATCTCGACCTCTTCGCCGAGATCGCCGTGCTGTCGATGTACTTTGCCGATACGCACGGTGAGCAGATTGCCGGCGAGATCGGCATAGATGAGGGCTCTTGGGAGATCGACCTCTCCGGGGTCAAGGGGGCGTTCGGCGTCGACCCCAACACGACCTCCACAATGACGTATCGCGATATTCAGGATCGTCGCAAGATCATCGGCGATCGGTGGGAAGAGGGGCAGCGCCGACGCGACCGCAAAGCCCGACGACGCCGCTAACCCGCGCTGACGCCACCCGGTACGCTCCTCGCCGTGCGTCTCCTTATCGCCCGCTGCTCTGTCGACTACGCCGGACGGCTCGCCGCCCACCTCCCAATGGCCGTGCGGCTCATCATGGTGAAGGCCGATGGGTGCGTGGCGATACACGCCGATGGGGGTGCGTACAAGCCGCTCAACTGGATGAACGCCCCCAATACCATCACCGAGGGCGACGACGAATGGGTCGTGCGCAACCCGAAGGGGGAGTCGCTCACCATTTCCTTCGAGGAGATCCTGGCGGAGACCGCGGTGGAAATGGGGGTCGATCCCGGGCTTCAGAAGGACGGGGTGGAAGCACACCTGCAGGAGTTGCTGGCCGCCAATCCGCACAAGATCGCCGACGGGCTCGTGCTCGTTCGCCGAGAACACGGCACCGACATCGGACCCGTCGACTTGCTCTGTCGCGACCCCGCCGGCGGCGCGATCGCCATCGAGGTGAAGCGGCGAGGAGATATTGACGGGGTAGAACAACTCACCCGCTACCTCGCCCGCATGGAACTTGATCCCACCCTCCGGGGCGTGCGGGGAATCTTCGTCGCGCAACAGATCAAGCCACAAGCGCGCGTGCTCGCCGACAGTCGGGGCATCGAGTGCGTCGAGGTCGACTACGACGAGTTGCGCGGCATCGAGTCCACCGAGCTCCGTCTTTTCTGACCGACTCGGTGGCCCCGAGGAGTCGCCCGGCACCTGAGCCCAACGGCCCATTGAGACCGAAACGGTGCGCTGTTACCCTCGCTCCAGCGATGGTCGACCGTTGGTCCGGCGCCTTGCGTGAACATTTCACGAAGCTTGGAGAGAACATCAATGATCACCGATCACCGTTGGAAGCGAGCGCGTCGCGCTGCTGGATTCGCAGGGTTCGTGCTGGCCGGAGGTGCGGCGCTGACGGCGTGTTCACCGCCCTCGGCCACCGTCAACACCACCGTCGACGGCCACGACGTCGTGATCGGGGATGGTGTGTGTGAGACGGCACCGGGCAACGGCCAGTGCACGTTCCGGGCGGCGATCGAGGAGATGAACGGGAGCACCAGCCCGCTCGCGCCCGAGATGACCGTGCCGGCCGGCACCTATCCGTTGACCATGGGACCCATCACGGTCAGCACCAACCGTGTGCTCTTCATCAACAAGACCGCGCCGGCCGCCGTGACGATCGACCTCTCGGGCAACGCCGGTCGGCTCTTCGACATCACCAACACCGGGATCCTGGAGGTGTTCGGCCTCCACGTGACGGGCGCGAACGCCACCGGCAACGGTGGCGTGGCCGCCGTGGCCGGCCTGATGTTGGTGCACCGGTCGAGCTTCACGAACAACCACACCGCCGGCGACGGCGGGGTGTTCTCGATCCAGGGCGGAGGCGTGGTGCTGGTAGAGGACTCGACGCTGTCCGACAACACCGCCGACGGGAGCGGGGACGGGGTGTTCAACTCCGGAACGATCGCGGCTCGGTACTCCACCATCGCGGACAGCGGCATCCACCACGCCGGCGGAACCACCGCGCTCATGTGGTCGATCATCGCCGGTGGGTCGCCCGCCAACTGCACGGGCGGCGGGACCGTTGACTCCTTCGGCTCAAACGTCGACAGCGACGGGTCGTGCGGCCTAACCGGCCCCGCCGATGTCGTAGGCGACCCCGAGCTCGGGCCCCTGAGCGGCGGCGTCCGAGTTCCCGGCACATCGTCCCCGGCTCTGAACCTGGTTCCCGGCGGCACCGCTATACCTGTGAACGGGAGCTTCTGCGACTCGTCCACGACCGATCAGGTCGGCGCCGCCCGCCCCCACGGTACGAGCTGCGATGCGGGGGCCGTCGAGGCCAACGCGGCGCCGGGTGCGACCGACGACCGCCCGTACGACATCCTGCACGACTCCGGCCTCAACGCGTCGGTTGGCAACCTTCGCTCGAACGACCCCGCCGACCCCGAGGGCGACACCGTCACGATCGACGCCACCCCGGTCGCCGATCCCACCAAGGGTTCGGTCGTGATCCACCCCGATGGGACGTTCGACTACACCCCCGGCGCGGGTGAGGTGGGAGCCGACGCGTTCACCTACCGGGTGCTCGACGACCGCGGCGCGGAGAGCACCGCCGTCGTGATGATCAACCTCACCAACGTGGCCCCCACCTGCCCCGCTGACACGATGGTCGGGATCGCCGGATCAGGATCCGGCTCCGGCTCGGGTTCCTGCACCGACGGCGACGGTGACACCCTCACCTACAGCCACACCTCCACCGGCACCGGCACCTACACCGTCGACACCAACGCCGGAGCCTGGACCGCCACCGGCGCCACCGACGGCGACACCCTCACCATCGAAGCGACCGATGGCGTCGACACCGACAGCCACACCATCACCATCACGGTCCCAGTCAACCCTTCCCCGGTGTGCCCGGCCGACTCGATCGGCACCATCGCCTCGGCCACCGGCTCGGGCAGCGGTTCCGGCGCCTGCTCGGATCCGGGTGACACGCTCACCTACACGTTCACCGAGTCGTCCCCCGGCGTGTTCGCCGTCGACTCCGGCACGGGCGCCTGGACAGCCACGGGTGCCTACGACGGCGCGTGGGTCGAGATCACCGCGATCGACACGTTGAGCCAGTCCGACACCCACCTCATCACCGTCGAGAACGCCGCCCCGGTCTGCCCGGCCGACTCGACCATGGCGATCCTGGGGGCGTACGGGAGCGCCTCTGGCGCCTGCACCGACCCCGGCGACACTCTCAACTACTGGATCAACTACTTCTCCAGCGACACCGGGTACTTCGACATCGACGGCTACACCGGCACGTTCACGGGCTTCGACGTGAGGACGGGCGACTGGGTCGAGATCGGGACGAGTGACCCGTGGGGCCGGACCGACTACCACGTCGTCACCATCGTGCTGAACTCACCGCCCACCTGCCCCACTGACACCTTGGTCTGGGCGCCCGGCGGGTCGGGAGCCGGATCGGGTACATGCATCGACGGGGATGCGCTCACCTACACGTTCACCCAGTCCGCTCCCGGACTGTTCACGGTCGACTCCGGCACCGGCGCCTGGACCACCACCGGTGCCGTTACAGGCGACTGGGTCGAGATCACTGCGACCGACCCCTGGAGCGCAACCGACACCCATCGGATCTCGATAACGATCAATCCGGCGCCGGTCTGCCCGGCGAATTCGACGGCGACGCTCTTCTTCGGCAGCGCCTCCGGGGCGGGCGACTGCACGGACCCCACCGACACCCTCGCCTACACCTTCACCTCGACCGGGTCTGGGTCCTACTCCGTGAACCCGACCTCCGGGGCGTGGTCGGTGACGGGTGCAGCGGGTGGAGACCAGCTCACCATCATCGCCACCGACACGGTCGGCCAGGCCGACAGCCACACGATCACGATGTACAACCCGCCGCCCGTGTGTCCTGCTGACTCGTTCCGGATCCTGCCCGGCGGGAACGGCGGCGGCGCGGGGGCCTGCACCGATCCCGGCGACACCCTCACCTACACCTTCAACGCCAGCTTCAACGGTGGCGGCGGGCTCTTCACCGTCAACCCGAGCACCGGTGCGTGGACGGCAACCGGCGTCGGGAACGGATCGTGGGTGCAGATCATTGCCACGGACTCGGCCGGCAACACGGCACGACACACGATCTCGATCTTCTGGTTCTGAGTCAGCCGCTCAAACCGTTCAGGTAGGCGCACTCCCCGCGGGTCGCGCCGTCCGTCCACCTCGACCCGCGGCGCCTATCGGTCGGCCGGCAGCGCACATCCCCCGGGTGGGGAATGGCGCCGTCAGACAGCCTCAGGGCGTGAAGGCGACCTTGCCGGCGTCGAGTACCACGCGGCCGTCCGACCCCGTGGTTTGGAATACCGCTTCACCAGAATCCATCAGCCACACCCGGACCGTGAGCGACTCGCCGGGGAACACTGGCGACGAGAACCGCCCGGCCATCGAGGTGAAGCGGCTGGAGTCGCCCGCACACACGGTGTGCAGCAACGCCCGACCCGTGAACCCGTAGGTGCAGAGGCCATGCAGGATCGGCCGGTCGAAGCCGCCCATCGCCGCAAAGGCGGGATCGGAATGCAGCGGATTGCGGTCGCCCGATAGCCGGTAGAGCAGGGCTTGATCGGCCGCGGTGTTGTAGGTGACCGTGTGGTCTGGATCCCGGTCCGAAGGTGGTTCGTTCTGTGGACCGCTCGGTCCCCGGTCGCCTCCGAATCCACCCTCGCCGCGTATGAAGGCCGACATGGTGGAGGTGAAGAGCGGTGCTCCAGTGGCGTCGTTGACCGATGTTCCCTTGAGGACGACAACGGCTCCCTTGACCTTGTCGTAGATCGCCACGATCTCACCCGTCGTGGTGATGCTGCCCTCAACTGGAATCTCGGCGAAGAGTTCGATCGACTGTTCACCGTGTACCAACATCGCGGGATTGAACGGGCCGATCTCGGCCATCACTCCAAAGGCACCACCACCGAGGACCACCGCCGTGGTGGGGAGCACCCGCTGCGGTACTCCACCGGTGTTTTCGGTGGTGAATGCCAACTCGTCGACGCCCGCACCCACACCGAGGGCGTAGAGGATGGCGTCCTTCGACGTCCAGGTGGTCTGTTTCGGGTCGCCTTTGGCTCCCACCGCTTCGGGATTGATTGGCATGGTGTGGCTCCTTCTTCAGAGGGTCGGAAACTACTTCGAGATGCCGTTCATACGGGCGTTGGATCGGGCTTTGCCCATGAGTTCTTCCACCAGAGGACCCATAGCGGTGGGATCAAGCACCGGCTGCACCGTGGGGCCGATATGCCACCCCTCGGACACACCAAGCCGCATTCCGGAGACGTCGAAGACTCGACCGGTAACCGCGGAGCTTTCCTCGGACGCCAGCCAGGTAATGATCGGGGCTATCCACTGCGGACCCATTTTTTCCTTGGCTTCATTGGATGCCTGGCCCATCCCGAGGTTCTCGGTCATGCGGGTGAGGGCCGCGGGAGCGATGGCGTTGACTGTTACGCCGTAGCCAGCGAGCTCCATCGAAGCAATGATCGTGAACGCGGCGATACCGGCCTTGGCGGCTCCGTAATTGGTTTGGCCGAAGTTGCCATAGATTCCCGACGGCGATGAGGTGTTGATGATGCGGCCGGTCACCTCAGCGCCGGACTTGCTCTGGTCACGCCAGTAGGCGGCGGCGAAGTGGGAGGGGCCAGCCGTACCCTTCAGATGGACCTTGATCACCGCATCCCATTCGGCCTCGGTCATCTTCACCAGCGTTTTGTCCCGCAGGATCCCCGCGTTGTTGACCAGAACGTCGAGCCCACCGAACGTATCGATGGCTTGGCGTATGAGGCGCTCGGCACCATCCCAGGTGGAGATGTCGTCGGTGTTGGCAACGGCTTCGCCACCGGCGGCGATGATCTCGTCGGCCACCTCTTGCGCCGGGCCGGTGGAGAGGCCTTCCCCATCCATCGATCCGCCGAGGTCGTTCACCACGATCTTGGCGCCGTGAGCAGCCAACATCAGTGAGTGTTCTCGGCCGATCCCCCGGCCGGCGCCGGTCACGATGCAGATGCGTCCTTCACACAAACGGGCCATGGGTCCCCTCCAAAAGGTTCGGGACGCCAACATGACGGCCCGTCAGAATCGGGGGCAACCTACCCGGTTCCCGGTGGGTGCCACCAACATCGCGCCGCGATAGCGGATAATCGACAGCGTGTCCGATCCCGCGTCTCGAGAGAGTGCCAATCCTTACGAGGCCAAACGTCAACGCCATAACGATCGACAGGATCCGGCGCAGGGCCAGCCCACGCCCAAACGAAAGGACCGGGCGGTCTCCCGAGCCATCATTGCGGCAATGGTCATGCTCACGGTTTTCGTGGCGCCCTGGGGCGTGGAGACGGCGATGGCGGGCGAAAAGACTGGTCGCAATATCAGGCTTGATCAGCAGTCCGTCGCCCGAATGACGCCGACCGAACTCGCCGCCACCATTGATCGTGTGGGTACGGAGTGGGACGGCACGGCCGTGACGATTACCTCCCCTGGCGGCTCGGTCACCTCCACGTTGGCCGACCTCGGAGTGACGCTCGACACCGCCCAGGTGCAGCGTGACGCCACCCGCCTCACCTCCACGGCGTTCCCGCAGAGCCTGCTTCAGTGGTGGTCGAGTTGGGTCACACCACGAACTGTGCCGCTCACCTTTCGGGGCGACGACACCGTGCCCGCCAACAACTTGAACGAGCTTGAACGGCTCAACCATGCCGACCCGGTCGAAGCCAAGCTCACGTCCTCGAGCACCGGCATCGTGCTGGTGGCTGCCAAGCCAGGAACCACCATCGATCCGCTCGAGGCTCACCGCAAAGCACTGCAAGCCGCCCGCGCCGGCCAACGACCGATCGCCATCGAGGTCGGCACCGTGGCTCTTGCCGCGAGGTTCAACGCCACCGAGGCCGCCAAGATGGTGGATGACGCAACGTCGCTCACCGATCGAAAGTTGGCCATCCACGTCGGCGACAAGTCGGTCACGGTCGATGCCACCAACTTCCGGCAGTGGCTTACGTCAGGCATCAAAGCTGACGGCTCCGGGTTCGAGGTGGGCCTCGACCAGAAGAAGATCGAAGCCGACGTGCCCCGACTGATTGGCAACCTCGGCGCCGGCCCGGTGCAACTTTCGTGGAACATCACGCCGGAGGGCAAGGCCGAGATCGTGGAAGGCAAAGCAGGCACCCGGTGCTGCGCGGCCGGCTCGGCGGAACGGGTGATCGCGGCGCTGCGATCGCGGGCATCACGGGTCGACCTCGACTTCACGCCAGTGCAGCCCGATCACGACCGCGCCTGGGCTGAGCGGTTCGGAATCACCGAACAGATCGGCACCTTCACCACCCCACATGCCTGTTGCGAAAACCGGGTGACCAACATCCACCTCTTTGCCGACGCCATGCGTGGCAAGATCATCGAGCCGGGTCAAACCCTGAGCCTGAACGAGGCCGTTGGTCAACGTACGAAGGAGAAGGGCTTCCTGGAAGCGCACGCCATCGTCGATGGCAAATACGTCGACAATGTGGGGGGTGGTGTGAGCCAGTTCGCCGCCACCACATTTAATGCGGCGTTCTTTGGCGGTCTCGACATCGTGGAATATCAGATGCACACCATCAAGATCGATCGGTATCCCTTCGGCCGCGAAGCCACGATCTCCTGGGGGAACCCGGACCTCAAGATTCGCAACAACACCCCCCACGGGGTGCTGGTGTGGCCCACCTATTCCGACACGTCCCTCACGGTTGCCCTCTACTCAACCCCCTTCGCCAAGGGCGAACAGACCAATCAGACACTCACCGACGTGAAGCCCACCGACAAGAGCGCCAGCTACATGTGCACCCGTGTGGTCACCGAACGCACACGCACATTCCTCGCCGACGACAAGAAATCCACCGATACGTTCGTCGGTCTCTACCAACCCGACGAGGGCAAACGCTGCTGAGGTGCCGGGGCTGACCAAGATCGCCTTGGTGGGCGCGCTCGGCG
>JANOSD010000198.1:0-2787 GCA_031415655.1 Actinomycetes bacterium | reverse complement strand
GCCCGCATACGGGCGGAATCCCATCCAGAACGGTTGGGGGCCCCAGCCCAGACAGCCCAGACGGCCCAGACAGCGGCGGGGACGGCGAAGTACACGACATTCGCACCGGTCCACCAGCCAACGCCGGCGAGAAAACCGAACCCGGCGGCATCGGTCCACCGGCCCGGTCGCTCCACCATGCGGTGCGCGAGCAAGAGCAGTCCCAGCCCGAGCGCGGTGGTGGGCGGATAGAACAGTTGCTCGTGGATCCCGAACCACAACGTGGCCGGCGGACCAATCCAAAACAGCACCGCGGCGAGCGCGGACCAGAGCTCCGGCAACGATCGGCGGGCCAACCGGTAGAACAGCCAGACGTTGATCACCGAGAGCACCAGGTTCGGTACTCGAAGTCCAACAAGGTTGTCGCCAAACAACCCGATGCTCGCCGCCACCACCGGCAGCCAGGCCGTGCCGCCGTAGTGCTGTCCCCAAACGAAGGTCGGAAAACCGGCGTCGCCGAGGTGGCGGACCATGAGCCCGGTCAGCACTTCGTCCGAGTCCGGCCGGCCGAGCGCCGTCGTGTGGATCGCTACTCGCAACACGATCCCGGCAACCGCACCAACCACCACGATCAGCCGTCGAGCGCTGCGTTCGGTCACCATCGCACGCTACGCGACCATCCCGGCGGGCAACGTGTCAGCTAGGAGCGTTTCCCAGTAACGCTTCGAGAAGCGGATTCCGAGCCACGGTTCGAAGCGTCGCAGGGACGCAACGTCGAAAGCCCCCCTTTTCTGGGCGGTAGGACAGACGACACCGCGAGAAGAGAAAGGCTGGCCGGAAGACGCCAAATGGTTACTTGGACACGCTCATAGGAGGCGGATCACTTCGGGTGGGCGCCTACACCCAGCGCGACGAGCAGCGCCGCCAGCACCTCGCCGACCGCTTTCCCGGCGACCTCTGCGTCAAGGTCGAGCCCGGAACGCACCTGCACGGTGGAGGAGTAGGCGATCACTACACCCTGGGCTCGAAGGGTCTGCTCCAGCGCGGCACGCCCCATTGCCGCACCATCGGGTCGGGGCGATGCGGCCAACACGGCAATCGGCTTGCCGTACAGCTCACCGGAGCCAACGACCCAGTCCAGCGCATTCTTCAGAACCCCGGGAAGACTGTGGGCGTACTCGGGTGCAGCGAACACCACCCCATCAGCGTTGGCCAGCAAACCTCGAAATGCCTGAACCGGATGGGGAGCCGAGGCTCCGTGGCGCTCCAAATCCGGATTGAAATGCGGAAGCTGATCGATCGACGGTGCAATCACTACCTCAACCTCCGGGGCTGCGACGATGCGCAGACGTTGGAGCACGGCCGAGTTGCTGGACCTTTGCGAGATGCTCCCCGAGATCGCCAAAAGACGGAGCGCAGGGACGGAGCGTTGGGGAACCACGGTGGGCACAACACCGCCAGGCCGTCGACGATTCCACCCCCGTTCCAACATCCACGAGCGGGCTCCACCGGTGCCGACGGCTGTAGCCTCCCACGGTATGTCGATCGCTGATGCTCCTCCCGCCGTCGCTCCTCCCGTCGTAGGGACCGGCGCCCCGCCGTCGGATACACCACCAAAGAAGGAACGTTGGGTATATCAGTGGAAAGAGCTGTATACCGAGGTCATCCAAAGCGGATTGTGCACCGGGTGTGCCGGCTGCGTGATCTCCTGCCCGCACGACGTCATCGGCTACAACCATGATCCCGGTGAGTACAAACCGTTCCACATCGAGGAAGAGCTGGGGCTCGACAACTGCATCCACGGGGAGAAGGGGTGCACCACCTGCACCCGCGCATGCCCTCGTTTTCGCGACTGGGAGAACGAAGCCAACGAGCATCTCTTCGACGAGGTACGCGCCCCCGACGACATCGCCGGCATTTACTCCGACATCCTTCTCACCCGCGCCAGCGACGACATGGTGCATCAGATGGGCCAAGACGGCGGGCTTGTATCAGCCATCCTCATCTGGGCCATGAAAGAGGGCTATATCGACGGCTCGCTCAGCTCGTTCGTGGAGCCCGACGACGTGTGGAAGGCCAAGCCGGGAGTGGCCGCCACCAACGAAGAGATCCTCGCTTCGGCGGGAAGCCGGTACACCTATTGCGCCAACACGCTGGCGATCGACGAGGCCAAGGAACGGGGCCTCTCCAAGTTGGCGCTCGTGGGCATGAGCTGCCAGAGCTCGGTGCCTCCGGTGATGTGGCATCGCAAGGTGGGCAAGATCTCCAAGCCCATCGTGTTCAACATCGGGTTGCTGTGCTCAAAGACGTTCGACGACTCAATCTTCGAAGAGTTGTTCGACGCCAAGTACGGGCTCGAGAAGGCTCGTATGAAGAAGATGAACATCAAAGGCGTGTTCCAGATCTGGATGGACGACGACAGCTACCACGAGATCAACCTCAAGGAGTGCCACGCCTGGACCCGTGAAGGCTGCATCCATTGTCCCGACTTCGCCGCCGAACATGCCGACATCTCCTGCGGTGGTATCGGCAAGGAGAACGACTGGACCCTCACGATCGTGCGCACCGAACTTGGACGCGAGATCATCGAGCGGATGATCGCCGACGGTTCGATCATCGCCCGTCCCGGCGACGACGATCCGGGTGCCATCGCCCTCATGCGCAAGCTGGCCGAGAAGAGCCGCGATCGCTGGCCCACCTGGGCCAACACCGAAGTGCGTCTTGGTCTGCCCGAAAAGAAGAAGGCCCCCGCCAAAGCCTGACCCCAAATGGTTTTTGGTAGGGGAGACGCATCAGTTCTGATGCGTC
>JANOSD010000197.1:0-4881 GCA_031415655.1 Actinomycetes bacterium | reverse complement strand
CCGTCCCGGCTATCCGCCCGTCCCGCTGTCCCGCCCGGCCCGTCCGCCCGGCCCGACCGCCCGGCCCGTCTGCGCGGCGCGTGCGGCGGGCTAGGAGGGATCAGGGTCGACGGGGACCACGCGGAACTGCGCGGTCCGTTGGATCGATCGGGCGCAGTCGTCGGGGCGACGAATGAGGTCGAAGTAGCTCTGCCGAATCACGCGGTGGCCGTGTTCCCCGGCACGACTGTCCCGCCGGCGGTCGTTTTCGAAGTCTGCTTGCCGGGTGTGCCAGCGCCGGCCGTCTGCTTCAAGCACGATTGCCGGAACGGGAGCCAGCGCGTCGACGGTGTCGTTCTCGGCTGGTGACCACCATGGAGCGGTCGCTTGGCGGACGAATCCCGGAGTGTCGGCACGATCCGTTACTCCGTAAAGCGCCCGCTCCAACTCGTTGGCCGGAGGAACGTAGCCCTCCTCACCGTAGGTGTCGAGAAGCGCTCGCAGCACGGGCAAGCCTTGTTTGCGCGTGCCATCGAGCACGACCACGAGCGCGCCCAATTCGCTGATGTCCAGAAGTTTCGCGGCCAACGCGTCCTCCAATGCCCGGATCAGCTTTGCGTCCGACACGTTGCCGGCGAGGTCCACGAATACTTGCGCCGGCGTGACGATCGGGAAGCCGTGAAGCGACGTCGTGAGCGTCAAGTTCGACGAGTGGACCCGTGCCATGGGGAGCCGGGTATTGGAACCCCGGGGTACCGTCACCTCGAGTCGGCTCCGGTTGAATCCGGTGAGACGGTGCACCGCCGCTGCCGACGCCCCCGAGACGACAGCCAGCGGGTTCATCAGCAGCACCCTCCACAGGGATCGTTCCCACGAATTCGGAAACCCGTCGAGCGCGTAGATGCCGATGCCCCAGCGGGTCCATCGGCCGCTCGAGAGCCGAGACTCAATCTGCTTTGCGGTGGCGCCGAGGGCGAACGCCTGCCGGCGATGAAACACGCCGAACTGCCGAAGCGCGAGCGCCAAGATGAGGATGTCGAGGTCGGCTCCGGAGACCTTTCGAAGCCGCTTTGTGGTCCGGCAGACCGTCACCTCGACTGCGGGGACGGGCTCCGGCTCGACGATCGGGGCGGGGGACGATCCGTAACCTGGTACGACGATGCCCGGCGGGGGATCTCCCGCGTCTTTGTCGCCGGGAATCCAGAGTCGAGCTCGATGGTCCGGCCCCGGCGTTCGACCTCGAACGAGTAGGCCAATGGAAGGTGGTTGGTCCCGGCGCGCGGGGAGTGGTGGCATGTTGGCTCCTTGGGAAGCGTCAGATGAACGGAGTTGCGCCGCCGAGGGTGACGCGACGGTTCATGTGCCATTGCCGGGGAACCGCGCGCCCGGGCTCACATCATGCCGGTGGCCACTGACAGTTAGATGATCTGTGGACACGTGGCGGCGCTCGGCCTGTTCAGCTGCTGCCATCTCGGCCCGTCCCCACACCAGGTGCTGATCCCCCCCCAAGTCCCCGGTCGGCACGGCCACCGGTGGCGGGATCACTGCCTGCGTCCCGACGGCCCTGCCTCCTTGCGTTCCTGTCCAATGGGTGCGTCCGCCGGGGGTGTTCGCCGCGTGGTCGGCGCGCGTGGGATGGCGTGAACCATGTTGCAACGGTCCCCCTTGTAGGGGTTTGGTTGCAGCATGGTTCTGAATTGCGGGCCATCCGGGCCGGTGCGCCTGATGGGCCGGTGCGCCTGATGGGCGCGTCCGCCGGGGGTGTTCGCCGCGTGGTCGGCGCGCGTCGGATGGCGTGAACCATGTTGCAACGGTTCCCCTTGTAGGGGTTTGGTTGCAGCATGGTTCTGAAATGCGGCCATCCGGGCCAGTGCGCCTGTCCTGATGGGCCGGTGCGCCTCGCCTGATGGGTGCGTTCGACATGCCCGCCCGTCAGTGGCCAGCGGCTGCGCGGGCGCGCTTATGGGGCGGGCGCGATGGCGCAGGCAGCGGCGCGGGAGGACAATCCGATACGCCGGCGTGCTTCGCGGAACACGTTCTGGTCGATGCCGTTGGTGAGGTAGGAGAACGACACTCCGGACTCCGGGTCGACCCAAGCGATCTGGCCGGCGGCCCCGTCGTGGCCAAAGGAGCGGGGAGACTGGCCGTAGCCAAAGCCGCGCATCTGCGCGTCGGGTGAACTGCCGGCCACTTGCAGGCCCAGCGATCGGTGCGCTGGCGTGCCGAGGATGGCGTCCGGCAGATCGCATCGCACTTCGGTGGCCCACGCCAGCCGTTCGTCCGGCCACAAGCCGAGCGGGTCGTGGAGCATGGCCTGGTAGTAGAGAGCCAAGTCGGCGGCGGAACCCACACCACCTCCGCCGGGGACGCCAAGGGCGCGTACCGCCGGGTCGTTGAAGCTCATCAAGGCATCAGAGGTGACCTGGCCGACGAGTGTTTCGAGGTCGACCTTGACGCCAATGATGGCTTCGATGTCCTCGGGCGAGGGCACTGAACCGCGAATGGCGAGATCGGTGATGTTCGACTGCTCGTTCTCCGGCACACCGAGTTGCAGTCGGGTGAGCCCGAGGGGATCGAGAATGCGTTCTCGAAGGACCACCCGATAGTCGGTTCCCGTAACTCGTTCGATCAGCTCGGCAAGCACCCAGTGCCCCGCCGTGGGGTGATACTCGCAGTTCGTCCCGGGTTCCCAGGTGCACCTCCAGGTGGCAAAACGGGCGAGCCGGTCCGACCGCTCCCGAGCTTCTCCATTGACCAACCCCAACGGCGCCGATGGGAAACCACCCATGTGGAGGAGCACCATCTCAAGGGTGATCACGTCCTTACCGTTGGAGCCGAATTCGGGGATCACGTCGGCTACCCGCTGATCAAGCTTCAGGGATCCATCGGCCAGCAACTGGTAGATCATCCCGGCGATGAGGCCCTTCGTGCACGAGAACATCGTGTAGCGGCTGGCGTCGGTGGCATCGCCGAGCGTGACGAACACGCCGAGCTTGCCTTCCCGGGCGACGGCGAGCTGGCACGACGGCAGCAGCCCTTCATCGATCTCTCGTCGGGCTCGATCCACGAGCGCATCACATGCCTCCTCGTTGAGACCGATCGATGCTGGCTTCACTACGTCGTACACGCTCATGTTGGTTCGTGGCTCATGTTGGTTCGTGGCTCATGGTTGTTCCTGGCTCATCGTCGTCCCCTGGTCTGCGCAATGATTCACCGCACTGTAGAAGCGATGGAACGGCCGACGGGACTCGATGCCGGATTCCTGTACACGGAAACGCCTGACCATCATGTGCACAGGCTCAAGCTGGCCATTTTCGATCACGCTCCCGGGTTTGCCGATCTGCCCGTTGACTGGGTAGCCGAACGCATCGCAGCGCGACGTCACTCCGAGTGTTTCCCCGTAACCATTCGGGTCTTCGGGCCGGCTTTTCTTGTTCGCGCGGTGCCATCCATCGCATCGTCGAGGTGTGTTGAGCGCCTCGTGATTTGGTGGGCGCGGGAGCGTCAGGTTCGGTGCCGTGGTGGTGCAGCGATGGTGCGGCCGCGGCGGTCGGTTTGTCGGGGGTGCGGGGTAACGCACACGTTCGACGTGGCCCGCACCGACCTCGTGTTCGCGGTGGTCGGTGCTGCGCTCCGGGGCTTTCTGGCCGATCGCGGGGAGATGGCATCTCGACCACGCATAGCTGGCGTGCCCGTGTCGACGGATCGACCCGACGATATTTCCCGCCTCACGGGAATTGGGTGTCGAACCTGTTCACCACATTGGCGACCGACCTTGCCGATCCTCTTGAGTGGCTCGCGGCGATCCATCGAGTCACGGCGGCGACGAAGATTCAGCGGACCTGCCTGGCGCCGAAATGACGGCCGACCGGGTCGAGTACCACCCGCCCGGCCCCCATGCGTTCGTCGTCCGCCGCTACGCCTGACTGAAGGTGGCGAATGTGTTGCCGCCACCGCTCAACGTGCTGGTATCAAACGTTCCGGGGTCACGTGAACCACGGTTCGTGAGTAGTGCCACCCTTCGCCACATCTTCTCGGTATCCCGTTGTGGAAGGAATCGGGCTCAACGTCACGTGATGGAATGACCTCGATCAACTCCACGCGGGGCTCATCGCCGGCGCGGCCGCGATCCCCCGAACCGAACCGGATCGCTGACGGTCTCCACGTCTCGTCGGGGGAGCTGTTGGGCCTCGCCCGCCGAAGCGGCAGCAGCGGCGGATGGGTCGCAACGGCTGGAAAACACCTCGTGACGGGATGTGGTCGAAACGAGCTGTTCCCGGACACAGTGGCGACCCGGCGGATCCATAAACAGGACCGGCAGATCCATGATCAGGACCGGCAGATCCATGATCAGGACCGGCAGATCCATGATCAGGACCGGCAGATCCATAAACAGGACCGGCAGATCCATGAACAGGAGTTGAACACAGTGCTAACGTCGCCCCGGCAACGGGTAACCGTGGCGGGCGGCCCGCCGTTGCGCACCCGTATCCGTCGTATGTAGCCATCGCTGCATTCGCAACCACCGAAGAACGTATTCCTGGGGAGTTCGCCGTGTCGCGTCGTCGTATCCAGCATCCGATTGGTGTCATCGAAGTGCCACCTTCGCGAGCCAGTGGACGCACCCGCCGGGCTATCGCTGCGGTGCTCGCCGGGGCTGCACTGGCGGCGCCGATGGTGGCCACGACCACCACGGGTTCGTCGGCAGCGTCGAATGTGCACCTCAATGAGATGCAGGTGATTGGGACGCATAACAGCTACCACATCGAACCGCCACCGGGGTTGCTCGAGCTCCTCATTGGCGCGGACCCGAGTGCCATCGAGCTCGCGTACAGCCACCCGCCGCTGCCGGAACAGTTCTCCTACGAGGGCGTTCGGCAGATCGAGATCGATGTGTACGCC
>JANOSD010000196.1:0-12640 GCA_031415655.1 Actinomycetes bacterium | reverse complement strand
CCGCCACCCACCACCCCATAGCCGCGCCCACCGCTCCAGCCCGCCCACCTCGCCGCGGAGGCAGCGGTTTGAAGGAGGATTTCTGAAGGAATCGCGACAAAATCCTTCTCGAAAGTCCATGTCGGGTGGGTGTGGGGTGGTCGACCGTCGGTGCCGTTCGCTCCGATGCGGAGTCGGTGCCGTCGCTCACCATTCTCGATGTGGATCGCACCCTCGATCGGTTGGCGACTACCGCTGGGCAGGGCTCCCAACGAACGCGCCAGGATCTGCTCAGCGACCTTCTCGCCCGGGCCACGGCGGTCGAGGCCGACTTCGTGCGGCACCTGCTCCTCGGCGATCTGCGACAGGGGGCGCTCGAAGGTGTTTTGACTGACGCCGTCGCCGTTGCTGTTGGAGTACCGCTCGCCCTCGTACGGCGAGCGGCGATGCTGCGCGGTGACCTGCGAGAGACCGCCGCCATCGCCATCGCCAAGGCCGAGGGTCTCGAGGGTCTTGAGCGCGTACGGCTTTCCGTGCTGCGGCCGATTCAACCCACGCTTGCTTCGACGGCCGTCGGCGTGGAAGCGGCGGTGACCGGTAGAGCCGATGGAGTGATCGCCCCCGTGGCGGTGGAATGGAAACTCGACGGTGCCCGGTTGCAGGTTCACCGCGATGGCGACGCCGTCCGAATCTTCTCCCGCAACCTGAACGACCTCACCGGTCGTCTACCAGGGGTGGTCGACCTGGTGCGCCACCTACCGGTCTCCAAGGTGGTGCTCGATGCCGAGGTGCTCACGGTGCGCAACAACCGGCCCGTCCCCTTCCAGGAGACCATGAGCCGAGTGGGGCGTGGCGCCTCCCAAGGCGACGACGCGACTGACGGGGAGTCTGATCGTGATGACGGGTTGCGTCCGTTCTTCTTCGACATCCTTCATCTCGACGGTGAGGACCTTCTCGACGAGCCGTGGCACCGACGATCCGTCGCCCTCGACCACGCCCTGGGAAGTTCGGGCGACCGCCGTCGCCTCCCGTCGCTCGTCACCGCCGACACCGGGTAGGCCGAAGCCTTTCCGGCCGCCGCCCTTGCTGCGGGCCACGAAGGGGTGATGGTAAAAGACGTCGACAGCCCGTACATCGTCGGCCGTCGCGGCAAGACGTGGCGCAACGTGAAGCCGGTCCACCTCGTGGATCTCGTGGTGCTGGCCGTCGAGTGGGGACATGGTCGCCGGCACGGGTGGCTGTCGAACCTGCACCTCGGCGCCCGCGACCCCGTCGACGGGTCGTTCGTGATGGTGGGCAAGACGTTCAAGGGGCTGACCGACGAACTACTTCGGTGGCAGACCGCCGCGTTGCTCGAACGGGAGGTGGCCCGCGACCGCATCGTGGTGCACGTTCGCCCTGAGCTCATCGTGGAGGTCGCCCTCGATGGGGTGCAGGCGTCCACCCGCTACCCCGGAGGCGTGGCGCTACGGTTCGCCCGGGTACGGCGCTATCGCGACGACAAATCCGTTGCCGACGTCGACACCGTCGACCGGCTGCGATCGCTGCTCGGCTGACCCGATCGTGTGGGCAGGAGCGTGGTTGGACGCGGTGCTCCTGCCCAACCGTTCCCCCGGCCCGTCGGCCCGGCTCGCCCGTTTCGCCCGTCCACCTGGCCGATCGTGTGGGCAGGAGCGTGGTTGGACGCGGTGCTCCTGCCCAACCGTTCCCCCGTTTCGCCCGGCTCGCCCGGCTCGCCCGGCCCGTCCACCTGACCCGATCGTGTGGGCAGGAGCGTGGTTGGACGCGGTGCTCCTGCCCAACCGTTCTCCCGTTCGCGCAACAGCCATCGCCCGCTGACGAAGGTGCCGAACCTATGAGCTGACGTCGACCTCGCGATGGGCGTAGTGGGTGCGGCACACGAAACACCACAGCTCCTCGTCGCCATCGTCGGCCACCGGCTGGTGGTCGTCACTGGGCCGGTCGCCCGGTTCGTGGTGGACGTAGAGCCGCACCACCCGGATCACGTCGTCGTCGGCCCCGCAGCTCTGACATAGCTCGCTCATCTCCCTGAATCTACCGGCGCCCGACCCCGCTCGCCCGCTCTGCCCCCGTACTGGATGAGATCCCGCCCGTATCCGGGCAGAATCCCCTCCAGATGGCCGAAGGCGGCCCGCCGGTTTTGGTCCTTGCATGTTGGGACCGGTTCGTGCGTACAATCGACGTATACCGCCGGCAGCCGAATTGGCGCTGGACGGGAAACCCAAATCAGGAGGTCCTGCCATGAGCAAGGTCACCGTTCCTTCCGTACGTGCCCGCAAGGTGCGTTCCGGAGCCGATCCACTGGTGATGGTCACCGCGTACGACGCCCCGGGCGCCCGCATGGCCGACGAAGCCGGCGTCGATCTCATCCTCGTGGGCGACTCGCTCGCGATGGTGGTGCTCGGCTACGACGACACCCTTCAGGTCACTACGGCCGACATGGCCCACCACATCGGGGCCGTCGCCCGGGCCAAACCCCGCCCCCTGATCGTGGGCGACATGCCCTGGATGAGTTACCACGTGTCGACCGCTGAAACGGTGCGCAACGCTGCCACGCTCATCCAGGCCGGAGCCCAGAGTGTGAAGCTCGAGGGCGGGGCCAAACGAGTGCCGATGGTCGAAGCCATCATCGACGCCGAGATTCCGGTGATGGGTCACCTCGGCCTCACGCCCCAAAGCGTGAACGCCATGGGCGGCTACAAGGTGCAGGGTCGCGAGCGCTCGGCGGCAATGGCGCTTATCGACGATGCCAAAGCTCTGGAAGACGCCGGTTGTTTCGCGATCGTGCTCGAAGGCGTACCCGACGAGGTCGCCGCCATGGTCACCGCGTCCATCGACGTGCCCACGATTGGCATCGGTGCCGGGCCAGTGTGCGACGGACAGGTGCTCGTGTTCCATGACCTTCTCGGTATCGAGGATCGCATCGCCCCGAAATTCGTGCGTCGGTATGCCGCGCTGAAGGAGACGGGTGTGGCTGCGTTGGCGGCATTCGCCGCCGACGTGCGCACTGGCCGTTTCCCGGCTCATGAGGAGAGCTACCACCTCAACGCCGAGCAGGCCGAAGCACTCGGGCTGTACGGCAGCGACGCCGCCCTCGCCGGGTAGAGCTCGCTGGTTTGCCAGCGTCGAACGGCTTCCGATCGCTCGGGGCCTGCGTCCACTCGCCCGAGCCTGGCTAGAACGGCCAGGTGCAATCGCCCCGGCCCTGCCAGCGCGGCCCCACTCGAACAGCCCCTGGGGGCGCGGCCCCGGCCCGCCAGAACGGCCCGCCAGAACGTTGTTGCAACCCGACCCCCCGTAGGGGTCTGGTTGGAACATTGGTCGGGAAGGGTTCTCCTCCAAACGCTCGAGGGGTTGGGAACGCCGTCGCCCCGCCCCCGCCGCCTTGGCGCCGCCGCCTTGGCGCCGGCGGCACCGGCGGCGGACGGCATTCGCCTCCCCACAATGCGGCCGGTCTGAATCGGCGGACCAGCATTCGCCAACCAACGTGCCGTCAACCCAGGCTCCGAGCCTCCACCGATCACGATCGGCTTCGGTAGCTCGCGCCACCGTCCCGTAGGTTGTGGGCACCCGCCCTCGCCTCCGTCACCGCCGACGGTCGCTGGCCCTCCGCTTCTCGAACGGTCAGCCTGGCGTCGCCCGAAGGACCTTCCGATGCCCGAACGACTCGCCGTACGCGTCACCAAAGATGCTGAGCGTCAGATCCGCGGCGGCCACCCTTGGGTGTTCGACGGGTCGATCCAGTCGGTGAAACCAAAGGGGGCACCGGGTGACCTCGCCGTGGTGTTCGACGACAAACGCCGATTCCTGGCTATCGGGCTGTTCGACCCGGCGTCACCCATCCGCATCAAGATCCTCCACCGGGGCGACCCCACCCCGATCGACGCGTCGTTTTGGGCCGCCCGGATCGACGCCGCCCTTGCCGCCCGTCCGGAGTTGGTGGGGGCCGCCACGACCAACGGCTACCGCGTGCTTCACGGTGAGAACGATGGCCTTCCGGGATTCGTGGTCGACCGTTACGCCGACGTGCTCGTGGTGAAGCTCTATTCCGAAGCATGGTTCCCGCACCTCCACGACATCGTGGCGGTGCTCGTGGAGCGCTTGGCCCCGGTGGCCATCGTGCTGCGGCTTGCTCGGGTGGTAGAGCCCGACGTCGATGCCGGGTGGATCGACGGCCACACCGTGTACGGGGCCCTCCCGAATGGCTCGTCCATCGTGACGTTTCGTGAGAACAGCCTCACCTTCGAAGCCGACGTCGTGCACGGCCAAAAGACCGGCTTCTTCCTCGATCAGCGCGACAACCGAGCCCTCATTCGCAGCCGTTCCGTGGGCCGACGGGTACTCGACGTGTACTCGTGTTCCGGCGGGTTCTCGGTGAACGCCGCCGCCGGTGGGGCCGTGTCGGTGCACAGCGTCGACATCAGTGCCGGCGCCATAGCGGCGGCGCGGCGAAACATGGCGTTGAACGCCGACCGACCCAACGTGGCGGCCTGCACGCATGAGGCCACCGTCGGCGACGCCACCACCGTGCTCAGCGGTCTCCTGCGGGCCAAGGCTCGTTTCGACATGGTGATCATCGACCCGCCATCGATGGCATCCACCAAGGCGCAGATCGACGGTGCCCTCGCCACCTACGCCCGGCTCGCCGACCTGGGCATCGAGTTGCTCGACGGGGGCGGCGTGCTGTTCCAGGCGTCGTGTTCGAGCCGAGTGAATGCCACTGATTTCTACGACACCGTCGCCGGAATGGCCGACCGGGTGGGCCGTCCGCTCGGCCGCGAGACCTACACCGCCCATGCCGTCGACCATCCCGTGAGCTTTCCCGAGGGTGCCTACCTCAAGGCGGTCATCGCTACCGCCACCGGCGCCCCCCGCCGATAGCTGGGCCGACAACTGGGCCCGACCCGGAATAGCACCAACGCCGCTGCAGCCAGCCCCTATTGGGGGGTTGCGTGCAGCAGCGTTTCCCGGAACCGATCGTTTGCCGTCAGGCGGCGGGCACCCACCGCACCTCGAACAGCGACGGCCAGTGTTTCCCGGTGATCAGAAACGTGCCGGTGTCGGGTTTGTGGGCGATGCCGTTCAGCACGTCGGCACCGGCCCGCTGGTCGGCGGGGAGGATCCCGGTGGCATCGATCTCCTCGGTGACCTTTCCCGATTCGGGGTCGATGACCACGATGGTGTTCGTCTGCCACACGTTGGCGTAGACCTTGCCGTCGACACATTCGAGCTCGTTGAGCTGGCGAAGCGGGGCCCCCGCCCGGGTGACGTTCACGGAGCCAGTTTTGGTGAAGGTGACGGGATCGCGGAACGTGAGCACGTTGCTGCCGTCGCTCATCACGAGCCGGGTGCCGGCACGGTCGGGGCAGAGGCCCCATCCCTCCCCCTCGTAGGCAAAGGTACCCAGCGACGCAAATGTGTCGGGATTCCACCGCAATGCCACCTTCTCCTTCCAGGTGAGCTGCACCAGCTCACCGCGCACCATCGCCAGCCCTTCCGCAAAATGGGTGCGCTCATTCGCCTGCTCCCGCAGCACCTTGCCGGTGGTGAACTCCACTTCCCGGACGTTACTCCTTCCGTAGTTTCCGGCGCTCTCGAAGAGCCGTCCGCGGTCGTCGAGCAGAAGCCCCTGGGTGAACGACGTGCGGTCGTGCGGGAAAGTGTTCACCACCTCGGGGCGAAGCCGGCTGATGTCGTCGCCACCTCCGGCGGCGGTCGCGGACGGCGGGAGGGGTGGGAGAGTGACCGCGGGTTGCTCGGCTGCACTGGGTTTGGCCCGGCTGCGTTTCAGGGCATACCCGCTTGCGCCAACGGCGAGCAGCGCAACGATCAATAGCGCAATCGTCAGAGGAGAAGGGCGACGAGCGGCCAGCACCATCGAAGTATGCCCGCGGCTACCCTCGCCCGTCGTGCATGAGCCCTCGTTCCGAGCTGCCGCACCAGTGCTGCTCGCTGGTTTTGTCGCCACGAGGGGTGTGGCCTACCTGGCCGGTGTGCGGTTCGATGCGCGGCCTCTCGCCATGGCGTTCCAAACGATCGATGGAGCGGATTTCCGGGCGGACTACCTGGGGTCGGTGTGGTTCGCTCACGCGCAGCCGCCCTTGTTCAACGCCGTGATGGGCGTGGTGCATGTTGTTGCCCCCAACGACGCCGAAACCGTCGTGCACGTCAGCTACCTCGGCCTCGGCCTGCTCTTGACCGCCTTGCTCTTCAGGCTCTGTGGTGTGCTCGGGGCTAGTCACCGAGCCAGCCTCGTGGTGACTGGCCTCGTCATGGTGTCGCCCCAGGTGCTGCTCTATGAGGCTTGGGCGATGTACGAGTATCCGCTCGCCGTGGCGTTCGTGGGGTTGTTGTTGTGCGCCGCCCGCTACGCCCGGTCGGGTGCGTCCTCGGCGCTCGCCGGTGTCGCCGCGCTTTCTGCCGTCCTGATGCTGAGCCGATCGTTGGTCCATCCCGGCTGGTACCTCGTTTTGCTCGTCGGGCTTTTTCTCGTCCGGCCCCCCGTTTCGGGGTTCCGTGTCGTTGGCATTGTCGTCGTCCCGCTCCTGGCCGTCGGTGTGGTCGTCACGAAGAACGGCGTGCTCTTCGGCGAGCCGATCACAAGCTCGTTGCTCGGTCAGAATCTCCAGCATGTGGCGATCGACCAGCTTCCCGCCGAGGTCCGGGAGGCGTTGGTTGCCGACGGATCCATCGCCGCCAGCTCGAACGTGTCGGTGTTCGGGAAGTACGCCAACTACGAACCCTTTGTCGAACCTTGCACTCGTACGCGCCCCGACGTTCCGGTGCTGGCCAAGCCCGTGCGAGTGGGCGGCGAACCGAACATGAACGACGAATGTTTTGTGGCCGTGTTCCGGACGGCGCGTTCAGACAGCCTCACGGTGCTCAGGCGCCATCCGACCGCCGTGGGTGGAGCGGTGGTCGACGCGTGGCGGATCTCGTTCATGCCGTCGTCGCTCTACGGACTGCTCACCGAGAATCGTGCGGCGATCGATCCGTGGGAGCGGGCGTACGACGGGGTCATCGGCTTTACGATCCTGACACCGATCAACGGTGATCGACCGGCTGTTCGTGGCTTGCGCACCCCGAGCGGCAACATCGAGTTCTCTGTGACGGCCTTGGCGTCAACCGTTTGGATCCTGTGGGCGGGCGGCGCCGCTGCTCGCAGATCGATGCGCCGTTCTGGCGGGCGCCGCCGTCGACGCAGAGATCGACCCTCGCACGATTCGTCCGTGCCCGTGCCCGTGGCCGTGCCCGTGGCCGTGGCCGTGGCCGTGGCCGTGCCCGTGCCCGTGCCCGAGACGCCGACGGACGAAGCCGTGCGCGCCCCCGATGCCGTACTGCTTGTCCTTGCCGTGACGGTCGTCGTGCTTGCGGTGACGGGGAACGCCACCGAGATCGGTGAGAACAACCGGTTCCGATTCCTCACGGAACCACCCCTCCTCGCGGCCTTTTTCCTGGCGATCCACTCGCTCGTCCGCCGACGGTTTGGGTCCCTCGCCCGATAACTGTCAGACCCCCTTGGCATACTGACTACGGGGCGCCGATGCGGTTGCGGTGCCACCACTCCAGTAAGGTCACAGGGTCAATTTTAGACCCTGCCCCGATCGTCGGGGCCCCGGGAAACCCCGGGTCCAGAGGGAGGTATGCGCACATGAAACGCGCCTACGAGCTCATGATCATTATCGACGGCGACGCTGAAGACGGCGCCCTCGATCGCATCCTTTCCCGAGCCGGTGAGGTGGTCACCGCCAGCGATGGCGTTGTGAAGTCAACCGACAAGTGGGGCAAGCGACGCTTCGCCTTCGAAATCAATAAGAAGTGGGAAGGCGTCTACGTCGTGCTCGAGATCGTCACCGAGGCATCCAACCTCCACGACGTCGAGCGCATGCTCCGTATCGCGGACGAAGTAGTCCGTCACAAGCTCATCCGTCTCCCCGACGACGAAGCGGTCAAGCGTGGCCTGCTCGTTGGGGCGTCAGCCTGATCGGCTGGCAGAAGGGAAAGGTATTCCTATGGCAGTAAATGGTGCACAGATCACTCTGGTCGGCAACTGCACACGCGACCCCGAGGTCACGTATGCCGCGTCCGGTACGGCTGTTTGCAAGTTTGGTCTTGCGGTGAACTTCCGCAAGCCGGGCAAGAACGGCGGCGACTGGGACGAAGAGGTTTCCTTCTTCGATGTCGTTGCCTTCGGACAGTTCGGCGAGAACGTTGGCGACTCCCTCACCAAGGGCACGCGAGCGGTGGTTGTCGGTCGATTGCAGATCCGAGATTGGGAAGGAAAGGACGGCAACAAGGGCCGTTCGGTTGAGGTGGTCGCCGACGAGATCGCACCGAGCCTCCGCTGGGCCACCGCTGAAGTCGTACGCGCCGAGCGGTCTGACAACGACGGCGGCGGCGGTGGAAACCGTGGCGGCGGTGGCGGTGGCAATCGTGGTGGCGATGGAAATCGCGGCGATGGCAACCGTGGCGATGGAAATCGTGGCGGTGGCAATCGTGGCGGTGGCGGCGGAAATGACAATGGTGGCAACTACGACGAGGAGCCGTTCTAATGGGCAAGCCAGTGAAGCGCATGAAGCCAAAGGACGGTCGTAACCGTCGCAAGAAGATCAGCATCCTCACCCAGGACAAGATCTATTACGTCGACTGGAAAGACGTAAACCTGCTCCGCAAGTTCGTGTCGGACCGTGCCAAGATCCGCGCCCGTCGGGTCACCGGCAACGACAACCAGCAGCAACGCGAGATTGCCCGGGCGATCAAGAATGCTCGTGAGATGGCGTTGATCCCCTACACCAACCGGGTGATCACTCAACGTGGTGGCAAACGTGGCGACCGCGACGGAGACGATCGTCCCCGCCGCCGCCGTGATGAAGAGGGTGGCGATAACGCCACGCTCGACAACGCCGGCCCCACGGAGTTCAAGGACGCCGTGGCTGCCAAGAGTCGTGCGGAATCCCGAGGGGATTCGCGCGGCGACTCCCGCGGGGATTCGCGATCGGACAGTCGCTCGGATGCCAAGTCTGAGGGCAAGTCCGAGGGTAAGACCGACAGCAAGTCGTCCGATGGCTCGACGGAAACCGTGGCGGTGGAGGCATGAAGCTCCTTCTCCGCTCCGACGTCGACGGCGTCGGGAAACGCGGCGACATCGTGGATGTGGCCGACGGCTTTGCTCGGAACTACCTCGTTCCCCAGGGGAAGGCCGTCACGGCCAATGCCGGGATCGAGGCCCAAGCCGAGCGCATGCGCACCTCGCGCAAGCTCAAGGATGCCGCCGATCGGTCGTCGGCGGAAGAGATTGCCCGTGTGCTGGTCGCCGCCACGATCACCCTCACGGCTCGCGCCGGCGAGGAAGGCAAGCTCTTCGGTTCCGTCACCTCCACGGAAATCGTGGAGGCGGTGGAGGCGCAGACGGGCGCCCGTCTCGACCGCCGGCACGTCACACTGCCCGACCCCATCAAGTCGCTCGGCACCCACACCGTGATTGCCAAGCTGCACTCCGATGTGCAGTTCTCGATCACGGTCGAGGTCGTTTCCGCCTGAACCCGATCTTTCGCGTTTTGGTAGGGCAGACGCATCATTTTTGATGCGTCTGCCCTACCAAAACCGACGAGATGGCGACCGCGGTTACCGTGTGGGGCGGCTTGTCCTCCAAGTCGTGTCGGGCCCGGGCACGCGCGGCGTCGTGGGCGGCTTCCGCTTCGGGCGTGGCATAGGTGAATCGCCATCGACGCGCCTGCGCGCCGATGGCCGCCTTGTGTGGTTCCGCTGCGGGGTCGATCTCGACGCCAGCGGCGGCCAGCACACGACAGTCGTAGGTCCGGCAGGTTCGCGGCCGGTGGTCGTAGATCGAGCAGCCGTGGTCGCCCAACATCGGACAACGGCCATTCTCGTCGTAGCCCATCACGAGGTGACCATCGGGAAGGCCGGGTGCCGCAAAAAGCAGCGCCGCGGGGATGTGCCGCAGCGTGTCGGTCTCGTCGGGGTCGACGTGTACGAACTGTGACGACGAACAACAGGCCGTGCACGTACCGCACGGCACCGTCGACGCCTGTTCCCCCTTCAGTGCTCGAGCGAACTCGGCGAGCCAGGTGGAAAACTCGCCGGCGGGAAGAGGTGATTGGGTCATGGGCGCTCGGCTGGAAAGCGTACGCGTAGAACGCACGTCTTGGCGCGCCCGTCCCCTCTGCTCGGTCCCCTCTGCTCGGTCCTCGGTCGGTGGCGGCGGCGGAGTGTCCGCCGACAGGCCAGTCGGTGACCCCGCAGCCACCCCCTTGACAACTTTCTTTGTCAATGACAAAGTGTTGCTCGTGCAAGACGTTTCCGTGATTGAGGACCCCGCCGCCGCGGCCATCGCCCTCGATCCCCTTCGCGCCCGTTTGTTAGCGGAACTCACCGAGCCGGCTTCGGCGGCAACGTTGGCGCTGCGGGTGGGGCTCACGCGGCAGAAGGTGAATTACCACTTGAAAACCCTCGAAGCACATGGCCTTGTCGAGGTGGCGGAAATTCGCATGCGGGGTGGGATTGCCGAACGGCTGATGCAAGCGACGGCATCGCACTATGTGGTGTCACCCGCCGCCCTCGGGGAAGACGCCATAGATCCCAGCGCTGATGTCGATCGGTTGTCGGCCCGCTACCTGATCGCCGTCGCTGGTCGCGCCGTCCGTGATGTGGGCGAACTCGTTCGCCGTTCCCAAAAGTCCGGCCAACGTCTGGCCACGATGGCCATCGAGACCGAAATCGGCTTCGCCTCGCCCGAAGAACGTGCGGCCTTTGCCGACGATCTCACCACCATGGTGGTCGAGCTGGCCGCGCGTTACCACCACGACGATGGTCGGCCGCATCGGTTCGTCGTCACCGTGCACCCCACGCCAATCCCCCTTCCCCCCACGCCTTCCCCGTCGCTATCCCCGCCGTTGCCCCTACCAAAGGAAACCCTATGACCACCCTCGATGTCCCGCGCCAGGTTGCCTTCTCCGTCGAGCTACCCGGCACCCCCCAGCAGGTGTGGGACGCCGTCGCGTCGGCGAACGGCCTGAGCTCCTGGATGTTCCTCACGGAGCCCTTCGAGGGCGTCGTGGGCGAACGCACCACCACCCACCAAGGTCCATTGGAGAGCCACGCCACCATCACCGTCTGGGAGCCGCCGGCGCGGTTCGGTTGGGCCGAAGAGGGTTGGGCCGACATGTTCGGTTTCGACACGCCGGTCGGGCCGATGGTGGTCGAGTTCGTGATCGAAGCCAAGAGTGGGGGCACATGTGTGCTCAACGTGAGCCACGGTTTCCTGGGCACCGGCGCCGAGTGGGAGGACGGCTTCATCCAAGGCGCCGAGGGCGGGTGGCCGCTCTACCTCGACAATCTGCGCATCGTCCTCACCAACTTTCTCGGGCAGACCGTTACGCAACTCAATGCCACGGCGCAGATCCCGGGTACGCCCGAGGCGGTGCTGTCCCGGATCGCCGCCAACCTCGGTGCCACTGCGCCCGGTGAAAAGGTGCAGGTGAACGGCGTCTCCGCCACGGTGGCCCGAACCGGCAGCGGCGACATCGCTCTTGTGCTCGACGGCGATATGCCGGGGTATCTCACGATCTTCTCGTGGCCCACGGGCGAGGGTGTCACCACCACGGGTATCGCGGGTTACCTGTTCGACGATGCCGCGCCGGCCTACGTGGAGGCCGACCTTGGGAGTTTCACGTCCTGGATTGCGTCCGTTGCCCGTGATCCGCAGCAGCTTCGGGTGGAGTTCTCGGTGGAGGTCGACGGCACACCGGACGAGGTATGGCACGCCTTGGCGACGGAAGATGGGCTGCTCACGTGGTTCCTCCCCACCGATTTTGAGGGGCGGCTCGGGGGCGCCTTTTGCATCCATATGGGCCCTGACATGTCGTCGTCGGGACGCGTCACCGGATGGGACCCGCCCGGTCGCCTCGAGTACGAGGAGCCGGAGTGGGCCACGCTGGCCGGACAGGATCCCGCCACGGTCGGGCCGATGGTCTCGGAGTTCATCGTGGAAGGCAGGTCAGGCGGCCGTTGCGTGGTGCACGTGGTATCGGCCGCGATGGGCTCGGGGGCCGAGTGGGAGCAGGCGTTCTTCGATGACATGGCGCTGCACTGGGAGCCGATGTTCCACAATCTCCAACTGGCGCTGGCCCATTTCCGAGGTGCGCCCGCCGCAGTGCACGAGGCCACTGCCTCCCCCGTTGGTGATGCCGACGCCGTTTGGGCGCGGATATTCACTGCCCTTGGGCGCCCGGAGATCGGTTCGTCAATCACGGTCGCGGACGGGCTCGTCGCCACCGTCGAACGGCTGGACCGGGGTAGGGCCTGGATGTTGCTCGATTCCGGCCAGCGGGTATCGGGTTATCTCGGGCTTGGTGCATGGGCACAGGACGAGACACTCTCGATGGCGCACTGCACGGTCTACCTTTTCGGCCCGACGCGCCAGGCCGAGCCGCCGATTGAGTGGCAAACCTGGTTGAATCAAATCACCGCGGCACCTTAACTTGCGTTTAAACCTCAGGCCGTGGGTGGGGTCTTGGCTTGTTCGAGCATGAGTTCGGTGGCTTTGGCTGCGACGGCACGCATTTGTTCGACGAGACGGCGGTGGCGGCGGTCGTTGGTAAGCCATTTCTTGTAGAGCGTT
>JANOSD010000195.1:0-43045 GCA_031415655.1 Actinomycetes bacterium | reverse complement strand
GCCAGCAGCACACCGATCCACGTGCCGCTGATACCAAAGAGCACGATCCCCACGATGGTGAGAATGAGCAGGACCGCCCCTGCTCCCCCGAGTACGAGCTTAAGCCGCTTCTTCTGCGACTCCTGAACCCCGGACTGATCCTCCACGCCGAACCCTGCCCGGCGCATTTGTCGATTGACCACCGGTTGGGCCGCCGAGGCGTCGACCCGCGGCGCCTTTCCCTTTCCACCGCCGGCTGCGACAGCGCCACCGGCCGCTCCGGCCGCTGGTCCCATTTGGGTCCGGGGCTTCTTCGCTACGGGCTGCGTGCCCTTCGCGGTGGTGCGCCCGCCTTGTTTGTTCGGCTTTCCTGCCATGGTGTTACTCCTCGGGCGCGCCCAGCCCGTGGGGCGGCAGCGCCGTCGATCGATTGCGAAACAAGTGTGTGATCTGCCGAGATCGAACTATGCCGGACCCGGCTGTCCGGCTGACGACCGTAGTTCGCTGACGATGTCGGCGAAGTGGCCGGGGTCAGGATCGCGGCTATTGACCAGTCCGACCGAATCCGTGATTCCGGTGGTGCGCTCCCGCACCTGGGCGGCGATGGTGTTGCGGGGGCCGACCACCGCGAGTTGCGTGACGAGTTCGTCGGGGAACGCCTGCGCCATCTCCAGCCACCGGCCCTCTTTCGACAACCGGTTGAGTTCTGGATGGAGGTCGCCGTAGCCGTGCAGATCGAGAACTCGGGCGTACGCCGGGGTCGATCCGTAGAACCCGAACTGACCCTTGATGAGAAGCATGGCGTTCTCTCGGGCCACCTCGTCATCGTCGGGCCAGGTGACCACATTGATCACCCACACGACCTCGATGTCGGCCCGGGTTCGTCCCGACCGTGCCAGCCCCACATCGAGGGCCGGCAACACCTGCTCCTCCATCGACCGCCGAGTGTTGAACGGATGCACCGTGAGCCCGTCGGCCACCTCCCCCGCCACCCCGATCATCTTCGGCCCAAACCCGCCGACGAAGATCGGCGGCGGACCGAAAGGATTCGGCCCCGGGTCGAACGCTGGGGTCATCAGTGTGTGGCGATAGATCTCCCCCTCGTACCGCAACGGGGTGGACGACTCCCACGATTCCCAGATGGCCCGGATCGCTTGCACCATCTCCTTCATGCGCGCTGCGGGGCGGGACCACGTCTCACTGAATCGCCGCTCGATGTGCGGCTTGATCTGCGAGCCCAGCCCCAGAACGAAACGACCGCTGCTCATGGCCTGGAGGTCCCACCCGATGTTGGCGAGCACCATGGGATTGCGGGCGAACCCGATCGCCACCGCGGTCCCGAGGCGAAGGTGTTCGGTGGTCTGGCTCGCGACGGCGAGCGGCAAGAACGCATCGTGGCTCGACTCGAAGGTAAATCCCGAGTCGTAGCCCGCTGCTTCCAACTCGGCGAACACCCGACCCGAATCGCGAGGGTCGAGGGTGGGAACGGTGATCGCAAGCTTCATTCTGACACTGTGTCAGATCAAGCCACCATGCTTCGACCCTTTGTTCGCGTAGCGGAGACCGAAACACGGAACTCGGACTTGGGGCATGCTTGGGATATGGCCAAAAAGTCAACCGAAGGCGCCGAGGCGGTGGATCAGTTCCTCAAAAGCTCCGGTCACCCCCGCGGGGCAGAAATACAAACGATTCGCGCCGTGCTGCTCGCATCGCACCCCGCCGTCACCGAGCGGATCAAGTGGAACGCGCCAAGCTTCTGCGTCGAAGGCGATGACCGCATCACCTTTCGCCTCCAGCCCGGCGACCGCGTCGAATTGATCCTTCACCGCGGCGCCAAAGTTCGAGACGACGTGGCGAGCTTCTCGTTCGACGACCCGCAAGGCCTGGTCGAATGGCGAACGGCCGACCGCGGAACCGTGCCGTTGGCCAACCGGGCCGACACCGATGCCAAGTTGGACGACATTCGCCAGCTCGCCGCTCGGTGGTTCGCGGCCACCGTGGATTGAACCGAACCAGACCGGACACTACGGCTTCACGGTTCCATCATCGTTGTGAGGGTTTGGTTAGGGCCTTCCCCGCGATCGGCAAATTCGTCGTACCGTCGACCTATGAACGAATCCTTCGTCACTCGCAACGCCGCAACGCTGCATCGCTCTTCTTGCGCCCCGAAGCACGGTCGGGATCGAGCATGGTTGGCCGCCCTGGGGATGTCGCTGGGAACGGTCGTCGCCTTGATCTCGGCCATCGCTGTCACCGTTGGCATCACGGGCGTCGGAGCGGCTCCGCTCCAAACGGCCGGGAGTACCACCGCCATCGGCACCACCCCGGCCGGCTACCACGGCATCGCCCCCACTCGCGTGATCGACACCCGAGACGGCACCGGCACCGCCGCCACCGCGCTCGGTGACGGCGAAACCCGAACACTCGACCTCACGGGATCGAAGGGCATCCCCGCCGCCGGGATCACCGCAGTAGTGGCCAACCTCACCGTCACCGGCACGACCGCCACTAGTCACCTCACCACCTGGCCGAGCGGTGACCTCCAACCAACGGCGTCCAACCTGAACTGGCCCGCAGGCGACACCCGCGCCAACCTCGCGCTCCTCCCCGTTTCCGTCGACGGCACGATCAACGCGTTCAACAACGACGGCGCCGCCCACCTCATCATCGACATCGTCGGTTGGTACGACGGCACTTCGGTCGAGGAACCGGCGCTTCGCACCACATCGCCCACCCGGGTGATCGATACCCGCGACGGCACCGGCACCACGGCCACCCCGTTCGGAGATGGGGAGACCCGCACCTTCGACCTCACCGGCACGAACGGCATTCCCAGCTCCGGGGTCACCGCCGTGGTCGCCAACCTCACCGTCACCGGCACCACCGCCACCAGTCATCTCACCGTGTGGCCTGCTGGGCAGCCCAAGCCGACCGCATCGAATCTCAACTGGCCCGCGGGTGACACCCGAGCCAACCTGGCACTCCTGCCGGTCTCGGTCGCCGGCGAAATCAACGCATTCAACAACGACGGCAGCACCGACGTGGTGATCGACGTAGTCGGCTGGTTCGAGGCCCTCGACGTGGCCCCGCCCACCTCGGCGTCGATCCCGAATGGGCTACAAACCACCACCCCGTTCCGCCTGCTCGACACTCGTGATGGCACCGGGACATTCAGCGGCCCCCTCACGCAGGGGGACTTCCGTACGTTCACCGCCGCCGGTGTCGGCCCGATTCCCGCGGTTGGGGTGAGCGCGATCATCGCCAACGTCACGGTCACTTCCACCACGGCGACGAGTCACCTTTCGGCCTGGGCCGCCGATCGCATCAAGCCGTCGGCATCAAACCTGAACTGGCCAACCGGCGACACCCGCGCCAACCTCGCCGTGATCCCCTTGGGCGCAGATGGCCGGGCCAACATCTTCAATAACTCCGGCCAGGCCCAGGTGATCGTGGATGTGGTGGGTTGGCAGACCGGCCCCACGCTCGACATCCGGCTCGAAGGACGCGGCACGATCAGCGACATCGCCACCGTTCGGGTGGTTCCGCGCGGCTTCACACCCTCGGGGGTCGAATTGTTCCTCGACGATCTCACCAGCACCCCGATCGCCACCACCAACAGCGCCCCGCCGTTCACCTCCACCATCGATACGTCGGTCCTTTCCAACGGCAACCACGTGCTTTTGGCCCGGTCGTTGGACGGCAGTCAGGCCGTCGTTGCCCGTCAAACGATCGTGGTCGACAACCGCTCCTACAACTGGGCGAACGTCACCACCGGTCTGCAACAGAAGGTCAACAACGTGCCTCTTCCTGGCAACGCCCTTCACGTTTCCCATCACGGCACCCAGGAGTACGAGCAGGGTTTCGGCACCTACACCAGCGAGACCCAGATGTTCATTGCGTCGTCCACCAAGTGGATCTCCGGCGCCACGATCATGCGGCTTGTGGACCAGGGACTGCTCCGGCTCGATATGCGCGTGTCGGAGTTGATCCCCTCGTTCACCGGCGCCAAGTCGTCGATCACCCTTCGTCAATTGCTGAGCTTCACCTCCGGCATCGAACCAGACGCCGCCTGTGTGGGCAATACGTCCTACGGCTTGGCGGACTGCGTCGACGTCATCGCTGCACTTCCGCTCAAGGCCCCGCCCGGTGCGCAGTTCCGATACGGGTCGTCGCACCTGGCGGTGGCCGCCCGCATGGCCGAAGTAGTCACCAACAAGGCCTGGCATCTCATCGTGGCCGACGAGATCACCACGCCGCTCGGCCTCACCGTCACCCGCTACGTCAACACCACCAACCCCAATCCGGCGGGGAGCTTGGTGAGCAATCTGAACGACTACCAACGTTTCCTTCGCATGATGTGGAACGACGGTGAACTCGACGGTGTGCGGTACCTCTCCACCGCCGCCGTCGAACAGATGCAGATGGATCAGACTCGGGGCGCGGCGATGGTCGCCGCATCGGGAATCCGGCTCACGCTGGGATCTCGCTACGGGCTCGCCCAATGGGTGGACGTGGTCAACCCCCAGACCGGCGCCTTGGAGATCTCGAGCCCGGGCGCGTTCGGCTTCTATCCCTGGATCGATCGGGCCCGCGACACGTTCGGCGTGTACTCGGTATTCAATCCCACCGACGGTGTGTCGGCTGGCGGCTGGGACATCAAAGACCGGGTTCGCTTCGTCATCGACGGGTAAGGGACCGGCTCACGTTCTTACACTTGGTGTATGCCGGAAGCCGTCGCCAACCTCACCTTCGACGCCTGGGTCGAGGAGGAGCAAGACCGCGATCGTCGCACGGAGTTCGTGGGCGGGCGGGCCTACCTCATGGTGGGGGGGACCGAGCGCCACGATCTTGCGGCCGGGCTGTTGTACGAAGCGGTGGCACCCACGGCGAGGGCGCAAGGCTGCCGGCCGTTTTTCGGCAACCGCATCGTCCGAACGGCAACGGGAAGCGGCTACTACCCGGATGTGATGGTGGTGTGCCGTCCAGCGCAGGACCGTCTATTCGAAGCCGAACCGGCCTTGGTTATCGAAGTTCTTTCCCCGTCCACCGCCGACACCGATCGACGGGAGAAGGCCGTCGCGTTCGCGGCCGGCAGCGCGCTGCAAATGTTGTTGCTCGTCGACCCACTGACCCCGCGCATTGAGTCCGCCCGCATCATGGGTGGACGGATCGCCGGTTGGGACGTGTTCGGGCCGGGGGACACCATTGCTACCGGCTTTGGGGTGATCCGGATCGACGAGCTGTACGCCCAGCTCGACTCGACCGCGACCACGTAACTCGTTGTCGCCGTAACTCGTTGTCGCCTGGCCGCTTCACTCGCGGCCGGTAGCGTCAACCCCCATGATCGCGATATCGGATGGGGATATATGACGGGGGCGGTTGATCCGAACACGCCGGTACTGGTGGGCGTGGGTCAGGTCACCCAACGAGTCGATCGTTGGGATGACGGGCAGGAGGCGATCGACCTTATGGTCGAGGCCGTGGCCCGTGCCGCCGACGATGCGCTCGGCGTTCACCATGGTGGATCACCGCCCGGGGGACGTAGCAGCGCCGATCTGTTGACGTCGGTGCAGCAGGTGGCCGTACCGCAAGGGACGTGGGCCTACGCCGACCCCGCCCGCCTGCTGGCCGAGCGGATCGGGGCGCCGTCGGCTCGCACGGTGCTCGCCCAGCTCGGCGTGCTCCAGCAGGACGTCATTGCCGACGCCTGCCAAAAGATCGCTGCCCGCCAGCTGGATCTTGCGCTGTTGGTGGGGGGCGAAGCCAAACACCGTTCCCTGCTCGCCACGATCGCCGGGGAAACGGCCACCGAACTGACGCAGGCCGAAGGCGCGGTGGCGGATCGAGTGTGGAAGGCGCCATCACTTGGCGTGCACGACCTCGAGATCCTGCGACACGCGGTCGATCCGTCCACGTCGTACGCACTGATCCAAGATGCCCTTCGGCGGGCCAGCGGAGCCGGCCTGGCCGACTCGGCCGACGCCATCGCCAAGGTCGGCCAACTGTGGGAGGGATTCGCGTCGATCGCCGCCGAACACCCCATGGCGTGGGATCGATCTGCTCCATCGTCGGCAGCGATCATCGATCCCAATGCGCCCGGCAATCGAATGATCGCCGAGCCCTACACCAAACGCCTCTGCTCGCAATGGAACGTCGACCAGGCGGTGGCGCTCGTCCTGTGCTCTGTCGCCGAAGCTAAGCGGCAGCGGATTCCTCGCGAACGGTGGGTGTTCCCGCTCGCATCGTCGGCAAACAACCACGACGTCGCGGTGGTCGAGCGCGCCGATATCGCTCGCTCCCCCGGGGCGCTGGCGGCGTCGACGGCGGCATTGCGTCATGCCGGCCTGGCGATCGACGGCGTCTCGATCATCGACCTCTATTCGTGTTTTCCCGCCGCCGTGCAGGTGTTCGCCGATGAGCTCGGCCTTTCGCTCGACGATCCCCGGCGGCTCACCGTCACCGGAGGCATGACGTTCTTCGGCGGGCCGCTCAACAGCTACGCACTCCACGCCCTCGCCTCGATGGTTCCGCGGTTGCGTATCGATCCGGCGGCGGTCGGGCTCTCTTCGAGCGTGAGCGGGTTCCTCGTCAAACAAGGGTTTGGATTGTGGTCGGCCACTCCCCCTGTTTCGGGCCGCGCGTTCCGACATCTCGACGTGACGGCCGACGTCGCTGGCAGCACGGCTCCTCGCCCGGTGGATGCGAACCACCCGGCTGATCGACCCGCCTACGACATCGCCGGCGCTTCGGTGATCGCGGCGACGGTGGTGCATGACCGCTCCGGTCCGGCGCGCACGGTTTCGATCCTGGACCTGCCGTCGGGCGCCCGCACGATCACCGTCACCCCGCCGCCCTGATCTGGCGAACCACAGCTGGTGTGACCAGAAACACATAGACAAGTCGGGCCCTTTCGTTGTGTTATCAACGATAACTTATCGGTGATAACACAACGGAGGTCGCTATGCGATTTGCTCGACTCGGAACGTTCCTCGTGCGCCGGCGGTGGTGGGTGATCGCCCTCTCCGCCATCTTTTTCCTCGTCGCCGGCGCCTACGGCGGCGACGTGGCCAAACGGCTCAGCAATGGCGGGTTCAGCGACCCGTCGGCCGAAGCAAGCCGGGCCAGCGGATACCTCGAGAACACCCTCGGTAGCGGAACACCCAACGTGGTGGTCCTGGTACGGCCAGCCAACGACGGGGCCACGGTCGACTCCCCCGACGTCGCTGCCGCTGGTGCAGCGATCACGGCGGAACTCGCCGGCATGGAAGGGGTGAGCGAGGCGGTGAGCTACTGGTCGCTCGGCAACGCACCACCACTTCGGTCCACCGACAGTGGCTCCGCCCTGGTTTTGGCCCGCGCCACCGGAGACGAGGAGGTCGCCCGAGAACGGGTGGCGGTGATCGCCGAGCGATTCAGTCGCTCCGATGGGGTGACCGTCACCCAGGTCGGGGGCATGACCGAAGCGTTCCGTGAGGTGGGTGAGACCATCGAGAAGGACTTGGCGCTGGCCGAGATGATCGCTCTTCCCATCACCCTGCTCATCTTGCTGTTCGTGTTCCGCAGCGTGGTGGCGGCATCGCTTCCGCTGATGGTGGGTGGGTTCTCGATCATTGGCACGTTCACGGTGTTGAAGCTGTTGTCTGAGGTCACCACCGTCTCCATCTTCGCCCTCAACCTCACCACCGCTCTGGGCCTCGGCCTCGCCATCGACTACAGCCTGCTGTTCGTGAGCAGGTATCGGGAAGAACGAGCGAAAGGCCATGACGCCAATGACGCCGTCGTGCGAACCGTCGCCACCGCCGGCCGAGCCGTGGTGTTCAGCGGGCTCACAGTGGCCGTCGCCCTCGGCGCGCTACTGCTCTTCCCGGTGTCATTTCTTCGGAGTTTCGCCTACGCCGGAATCGGCGTCGTAGCCATGGCACTCATCGGTGCCGTGGTGGTGCTCCCCGCCGTGATGGCCGCACTTGGAGACCGCGTCGACAAGCTGCCTATCGGACGCAAACGTATGGCGGCGACGGTCGCCCGACCGGTGGAGCAGTCGTTCTGGTACCGGATGGCCCACGCCGTGATGCGCCGGCCTCTCGCCGTTGCCGTGGCCACGATCGCCGTACTGCTGTTTCTCGGCATGCCGTTCCTGCGCCTGCAAACGGGTACCTCCGATGACCGAGTGCTCCCGGCCAGTGCGAACGCACGGCAAGTGGGCGACGAACTCCGCGAGGGCTATTCGTCGAAGGACATCGGCGCCATGTCGGTGGTGTTCCCGTCGGGATCGCCGGGCGACGCCGAAATCGACCGCTACGGGGCCGCGCTCTCGCTGGTGGGTGGCGTGAGTCGGGTGGATGCACCCACCGGGATCTACCTCAACGGGGCTCGACTCCCCGTCGGTCCCGAGCTCACTGACCGATACGCCACCCCGAACGGTCCGTGGCTGTCCGTGGTGCCGAACGTGGATCCGATGTCGGCCGCCGGCGAACAACTCGTGAGTGACGTGCGGGCCGTGCCGGCACCGGATGGCACCGAGCGACTCGTCGGTGGGCAAGGCGCGGAACTAGTGGACCTCAAGGCCGGCATCGTGCGGCAACTCCCGTGGGCCGCGCTGGTGATTGTGCTCGCCACCTTCGTCCTCTTGTTCCTGTCGTTCGGCAGCGTGCTCGTGCCCATCAAAGCTCTCCTGCTCAACACGCTGAGCCTCACCGCCACCTTTGGCGCCATGGTGTGGATCTTTCAGGACGGGAATCTCTCGGGTTCGCTGGGGTTCACCGCCACCGGCATGCTCGACCTCACCATGCCGATCCTCATGTTCTGCATCGCCTTTGGCTTGTCGATGGACTACGAGGTGTTCCTCTTGAGCAGGGTGAAGGAGGAGCACGACCGCACGGGTGACAACACCGAAGCTGTCGCTATTGGCCTCGCCCGCACTGGCAGGATCATCACCGCCGCAGCGGCAACCATCGCCGTCGTATTCCTGGCCTTCGCCACGTCGTCGATCAGCTTCATCAAGCTTTTCGGCATCGGACTCACCCTCGCCGTGCTGGTAGACGCCACCCTCATCCGCGCCACGCTGGTGCCGGCGTTTATGAAACTCGCCGGGGAAACGAACTGGTGGGCGCCACGATGGATGACTCGTCTCTATGATCGGGCGGGTATGAGCGAAGCCGCGGCCGAAGCCGCTTTGATCGACCTCACGGTCCAAGGTGCCACGAACGATGCCAGCAACGATGCCGACGATGGTGCCCGCAATGGCGCCGCCGATCAACGGCGCTCCCTAAAAGAGACCGCTCGAACATGAGCAGCCGGCCGGCAGCGACGAAGGCCAGGGCCAAGGGCGCGAACAACACGCCCGACGCGCCCTCGACGTCGACGTCGCCGCCGGCCGCTCGAACCCGCTCCAAACGCGGCGAGGGCCGTCAGCTCCGAGAGGAGATCCTGGCTGCCGCCGAATCGATCGTTGTCGAAACCGGGACCGTTGAGAAGGTCACCACCCGAGCCGTCGCCCAACGGGTGGGGTGTTCCTCACCATCGATCTACCTGCACTTTCCCGACCGGGCGTCGATGTTGTTTGCGATGTGTGAACTGCAGTTCAGCCACCTCGGTGAGGCGCTTTCCAACGCCATCAACGGGATCGACGACCCCGTCGATCGACTGCTGGAAACCGGCCGGGCGTATGCCCGTTTTGCGCTGGATCATCCCCAGCAATACCGCACCATGATGATGGACGTGATTGCGGGCGTTTCCTACGACCGCACCCTTGAGGAGATGCGGGCCGACCTCGGCTTCGACATCGTCGTGCAGGCCATCACCGACGGAATTGCGTCCGGCGCACTCGCGCCCACTGAACCGCTGCTGGCCGCCTTCGCGATCTGGGCCCACGTGCACGGGGTGGTGTCGATCTTCATCGC
This sequence comes from Actinomycetes bacterium, assembly GCA_031415655.1. Classification (GTDB taxonomy): domain Bacteria; phylum Actinomycetota; class Acidimicrobiia; order Acidimicrobiales; family Acidimicrobilacustridaceae; genus JAKOVR01. The sequence continues at coordinate 33,167 of JANOSD010000195.1, read as the reverse complement.
CAAACCGCACGCCGACTGGGGCGACCCCGCGGACCTCATCGACTTTGCCCTGCGGCAAGGCATCGACGGGCTTCGCTCCCGCTGACCCCAGAAGGGGGGACTGTAGTACCGGGTAGTACAGTCCCCCCTCATGCCTACGTCGCTCCGAAAGCCCGCCGACCTCTTCGACCGATCGTGGGACTGGGGAGTGTTGTCAGCGTTCGCCACGGATACCGCCCCAGGGGCAACCCTTGGGGTCATGAGCGGCCGTCGCCGGCAGGGCAAATCTCTGCTCTTGGAGTCCTTGTGCAAAAGCGCTGGGGGCTTTTACTTCATGGCCACCGAGGCGACGGAGGCAGAATCGTTGCGCTCCCTCGCCGCCGCACTCTCCGACCATCTTCGTTCCCCCGCCCCGGTCCACCTCGACGATTGGGGCCAGGCGGTGGACGTTCTCCTCGGTCTGGCCACATCCAATCCTGTGCCCGTGGTCATCGACGAGTTCCCGTACCTCTGCCACTCCTCTCCACAACTTCCGTCGGTGATCCAACGGGCCTTCGGTCCGAGCAGGGTGGAGCGCAAGCACTCTCGGGCGCGGATCATTCTTTGCGGATCCGCGATGTCGTTCATGGGAACCCTGCTGAGCGGGTCGGCCCCCTTGCGTGGACGCGCAGGCCTCGAACTGCGCGTCCTCCCGTTCGACTTCCGCACTGCGGCGGCGTTCTGGGAGATTGACGATGCCGCGTTGGCCCTACGGGTGCACGCCATCGTCGGAGGCACTCCTGCCTATCGCAACGAGTTTGTGCGGGGCGATCGGCCGGCCGGGTTCGAAGACTTCGATGCCTGGGTTTGCCGCACTGCACTTGACCCGTCGTGCCCGCTGTTTCGGGAAGGCCGGTACCTCCTTGCCCAAGAAGCCGACATACGCGACCCAAGCTTGTACCACTCCGTCCTGGCCGCAGTCGCCGAAGGAAACGCCACCCGGGGTGGTATCGCCAACTTCATCGGTCGGCCGAGCGACACCCTCCGACATCCAATCACGGTACTTGAGGACTCCGGCCTGCTCGCCAGGGAACCCGACCTCCTTCGCAAGGGACGCAGCACGTACCGGATCACCGAGCCGGTCATCAACTTCCACCACGCGATCATCCGGCCGGAACTGGCAAGGCTCTCGCATCCGGGGAATGCCGCCAGGATCTGGGCCGCCTCCCAATCCCGGTGGACAGCCAACGTCCTCGGACCGCATTTCGAGGAGCTCTGCCGCTCGTGGACTGCGCATTTCGCTTCCACCCGGTCCTTGCGCGCCGACGTTCTTCGAGTGGGGACGGGAACGGTGAACGATCCGACCGAACGAAGGTCGTTTCAGATCGACGTGGTGGGATTCGACGCCGCCAACCGGCCGGTGATCGTGGGCGAGGCCAAGCTCGGTGAGGTGATGGGGATCAGCCACCTCACTCGTCTGCGCCACATCATCACGTTGCTCGAGCGGTCCGGCCATGACACGTCGGAGACCCTCCCCGTGTGCTTCAGCGGTGCTGGCTTCGATGCCGACCTACACGCCGCCGCCAAGCGCCGCGAGGTACTACTCGTTGATCTCGACCGCCTCTATCACGGCCGTTGACCACCTATCGCCGCCGGCTCCGGGTGCGCACCACCGGCCAATGCAACACAGCGTGCGCACCCAGGAGCGTGTCCCAGTAACGCTTCGAAAAGCGGATTCCGAGCCATGGTTCGAAGCCTCGTAAGGATCGACGTCGAAAGCCCCCTTGTTCTGGGCGGTGAGACGGAGGACGCCGCGAGATTGAAAAGCTGGCCGGAAGACGCCGAATGGTTACTGGGACAGGCTGCCAGGGCCTCCATTCAGCTTGCGAAGCCGTCGGCCGCGGCCGGCGAGACGAACACGTTCTCGCACTCGCCGAACATCCCGCCATCAACCGGCGAGTTGTTGTCCTTGCAGGAGTCGACGTCCACGCCGCCGCTGTGGCCGTCCCAACCCTGGCCACCCAGGAGGGTGTCGTTGCCGGAGTCTCCATACAAGGTGTCGTTGCCGTCCCACCCGTAGATGCGGTCGTTGCCGCCGTTCCCGAACACCGTGTCATTGCCCGGGGAGCCGTGGATGAGGTCGTTGCCGTCGCTGCCCCAGATGGCCGCGGAGCTCGAGCCGGAGGCGTTGAGCACGTCGTTTCCGTACCCACCGTCAATCTCCTGGGTGCCCCCGTTGGCGATGATGACGTCGTCACCGGCATCGCCGTAGAGGTAGTGGCTGCCCGAAAAGGCGATGATCGTGTCGTTGCCCGGCCCACCGGCGATCCGCGAGCCGTGGTAGCTGTTGCCGGGCTGACCGTGCACGCAGATGATGTCGTCACCGAGGTTGCCGTACACCCGAGCCCCGGGCGACGAAACGATCAGCACGTCGGTGCCCGAACCGCCGGCGTACTCCTCGCCGGCGAGCACGACCGTGGCCGGCAGCCCGCGACACGTGGGGCCGTCACCGGTCGGAGTAGGTGCACGTCCCAACGTGCCGGCGGCGGCCGGACCAGCGGCGCCGAGTGTGATGAGCAAGGCGGTGGACGCAACAGTGAGGGATCGAGGGAACATGACGCACTCCTTGATTTGGGTGCCGGTCGGCACGGGGTTGTACCCCTCCCGACCATGCTCGGAGTCCGTCCTTACAGCTCGAAGCCGTGACCCTCGCCACGTCCCCAGTTCTCTGTCCCGAACTCGATTACTTCGTCTGCGATACCGAGCCACCGGGCCCGGACACGATCAGCGTCCAGCCCCCCGGCGGCGGGCTCGGCGTGAGCCGGCAGAGCACCGTCGTACCCGAACTCGGCAGGGCGACGGACGGCGGACCATCCGTGGTGTCGATCACGGCGCCGGTGGCATCGGTGGTGGACCACACGAGGGTGAACGACCACTGACCAGGGCAGCTCGGCCCACCAGGGGCCGACGGTGAGGTGACCGCAAACGACACGATCACGGGCAGCGGTGGCGGTGGAGGCGGCGGTGGAGGCGGCGTGGTGGTTGGGTCGACCGGCGGGGGCAAGGTTGGGTCGGGAGTTGCGGTCGTCGTGGGCATTGGCGCGGTAGGCGGTGGGCTCGGGTCAATCGACAAACCCCCCGAGGTGGAGGTGGAACCAGCACCGGAAGCTGATCCGTCTGGCGGCGTGATGCCCGACGCCACGATGTCGGTGGCCACCGTCGAGCCGGTACCGTCAGCGCTCGAACCCGTGGTGCCCGATCGGGGGGAACTATCGGCCGTAGACGACGTCGCTCCATCAAGCGATGCACTCGCCACGAGGGTGGCGGAACGATCAGCGGGGCCGTTGCGAGACAGCAACAAGCCACCACCGACGAGGAGTAACACCGCGGCGCAGCCGCCGATAGCCAACGCTCGACGCCGTCGTGGCGCACCGGAGATGTGTGCGTCCAACTCCTGGGTGGGAACGACCTGGCCACCTTTCGGGGACAGCCCTTCTGGGGACGTCCGTCCCGTGGACGCACTCGGCTCCTGACTACTCGGCCCGGAACTCATCGCCCCACCCGACCCGGTCGCCCCGGTCGCCCCGGTCGCCCCGGACGGCCCGGTCGCCCCACCAGCGGACGCCACACCCCCGGACCCGACAGACCCAGCCGCCGCGCCCACGGGGACGCCCATTCCCGCCAACGTCGCCGCCACCGCCTCTTTGATCACGGGAGCGGCGATGAGCATCGGCACCGCCGAGAACATCGCCTCGGGGGCGAGGACCCCTTCCTGCTTGTTTGCGCAATCCGCACACGCCTCGACGTGACGTTCGATCACCTTCACGGCGGGAGCACCAAAGGCGATGACTGATGCCTCCGCCAAGTCGGAGCGAAGCCAAGCGCACGACGGCTGGCCGTTGGCGTAGAGCACCCACGCTCGGATCGCCCCACCGAGTCGAGCCTTCATCCGAAACAGCAGTTGGTACGCGTTGTTCGGCGTGACACCGAGTTCGTCGGCCAGTTCGCTCGGCTCGAGTCCGTGACGCAGATGCAGGTCGAGCACACTCACGTCCCTCGGCCCGAGCGCCGATGCCGCGGCCCACACCAGATCGTGGTGCTCGGCGATCGCGAGGTCGTCGCTCACTTGCGCCTCGGGATTGTCCGTGGCCGGATGGAAGGCCAAAACGGGGCTCGTGTCATCAGTGGACACGGCCCGACGCTCCTTGTCGAGACGGTTGAGTGCCTTGTTGCGGGATGCCCGCAGCACCCACCCGCCGAACGCCGACGGGTCGCGAAGCGACGCGATCTGTTGCCAGGCGACCAGGAACACGTCTTGGGCCACCTCGGCGGCTCGTCCGTCGTCGCGCACGATCCGGCGCGCAACGTCGAAACACGGGTCGAACCAACGTTGGTACAGCGTCGCGAACGCGGCACTGTCGCCCGTGGTGGCTGCTCGAACCAGGTCGGCGTCGTCGTCGTAGCGGGGTGGCATGTGCGTTCATGATCCCAGATGTTCGATGGTCGGTGCTGAACGCGGCTGCGTTCCTACACACTCCCGACCGTCGAGCCGTCGCGGTCTTACACCTGGGCACTCTCCCCCGGAGGCAACGGCACCACCACGGTGGTCGGCAGCGACACCCCGGCCACGTGCGCGATGCGACTCGAAGACGTGCCCACCAACAGCTCATACTCGCCGGCGTCGGCCACCCATCCCGGCACGGCCGGATCGAAATAGGCAAACGAGCGATGGTCGAGCGTCAGCTTGACGATGGCGGCACCATCCGGTGCCAACTGCACTTTGCCGAATGCCTTCAGCTCCCGTTCGGGACGCGCCAGCCGCGACTGTTTCGGACGAACGTAGAGCTGCACCACCGTGGAGCCGGGCCGGTCGCCGGTGTTGGTGACCGGGATCTGCACCGACACCGAGAGGGCGGAGGGGTCGTCGACCGATGCCAACACCTCGGGTTCGGCGATCGCAAAGGACGTGTAGGACAGGCCGTGTCCGAATGGAAAGAGCGGAGGTGGCCCGAAGGAGACATACGAGCGGTAGCCGACGAACACGTTCTCTCCGTAGTGCACCTGGCCGTTCTCGCCGGGGTAGTTGTGGATGGCGGGATGGTCCTGGTGTCGGACCGGGAACGTGGTGGGCAGCCGGCCCCCGGGATCTGCTTCGCCGAACAGCACATCGACGAGGGCATCGCCCATCTCTTGCCCACCGAACCAGGCTTGGAGCACAGCCGGCACGTCGTCGATCCACGGCATCTCCACTGGGCTTCCGGTGTTGAGCACCACCACCGTTCGCGAGTTGGCGGCAACCACGGCTCGGATCAGTTCGTCCTGATCGTTGGGCAGGACCATGGCGACCCGATCGGAACCTTCGGTCTCCCACTGCCCGTCGGTTCCCACCACGACCACGGCCACGTCGGCGTTGGCCGCCGCGCTCGCCGCATCGGCGATCGGATTGCCGACCACCGGCGGGGCGATGCCGAATCGGATCGCCGCCCGCTCTTCGTCCACCGGGAACTGGTATTCCACGCGGAAGGCGTACCTCTGCCCGGCAACGACGGGCACCGCGGATCGCACCTCTTTCGTACCACTTCCGAAAAACACGTCACCGTGTGTTGTGACGGTCCAGTTGTCGCACACGACCTCACCGTCGAGCAAAGCCCGGCACCGCCCGGTAGCGGCCAGACCAAAGGTCCATTCACCGTCGGCGTCGGGAACGAAGGTGCCATCCCAACGGACACCCCAACGGCGACTTGTCGGCGCGTCGACGGGCGGGAGCCACCACACCCACGCCACACCGCTCACGTCACGCGCACCGAACACCTTCTCTTGCGCGATCACGTCGGGTTCGACGCTGATGTCGTCGGTGTCGACGTAGGTGATGCGCAGGCCACGAGTGCTCGCTGGATCAACGGCTTCGAACCACTCGGGATGCGGCTTGGGAACGTGGCGGTCGATGTGCCCTCCCGCCGCGTGCACTACTGCATCGGCGCCGATTCGATCGCCGAGCGCACCGAGGGGGTGGACCTGACGGTGGGCTCGAACCTCGCTGCTCCCGCCACCCATGATGGTGATGCGTTCGGCATTCGGTCCGATCAGCGCAACGGTGTGTCCCCGATCCGAATCGATGGCGAGCGGCAGAACCGCCTCACCGTCGACCGAATCGTTCTTCAGCAGCACCATGGACTCCGCGCCCGCCCGACGAATCAAGGCTCGATGTTCGGACCGGTCCTCCGATTTCTCGTCGAACGCCACCGGTGCCTCGACCAGTCCGGCGCGCCACACCAGGCGCAACATTCGGCGCACCTTGTCGTCAACTTCGGTTTCGTTTACGTCCCCCGCAACCACGGCCTTGACCAATCGTTGGCCGAAGTAGCGAGGGGGGCCGGGCATCTCCAGATCACAGCCACCGTTCGCCGATTTCACCGTGTCGTGCAGGGCGCCCCAGTCGGAGATGACGGCGCCGGAGTAGCCCCACTCCCCTTTCAGAATGTCGACGAGCAACCGACGATTGGCGCAGGCTTGCTCACCGGCGACGAGGTTGTAGGCCCCCATCACCGACCACGGCTCCTGCGTGGCCATCGTGTACTCGAACGGGAAGAGGTAGATCTCCCGTAGTGCTCGCTCCGGAATCTCGCTGCTGATCGTGGTGCGCTCGAACTCACTCTCGTTGCCCACGAAATGTTTGATACACGTACCCAAACCAGCGCCTTGCACCCCGGCCACAAACGCCGCCGCGAGGTGGGCCGTGAGGAGTGGATCTTCGGAGTAACACTCGAAGTTGCGCCCGGCCAGCGGTGACCGATGGATATTGACGGTGGGGGCCAAAAGCACCTGTGCACCCTTGGAGCGAGCTTCCTGGGCGAGAGCGGCGCCAACCTCCTCGAGCAGTTCCGGATTCCACGTGGCACCGAGCGCCGTCCCTACCGGGAAACACGCCGCCGTCGCCCCCGACCACCCGTCGCCGCGCGCTCCGTTCGGACCGTCGGTCACCTTCAGCGCGGGGATCCCAAGGCGTTCGACGGTCACGGTCGTCCATGCATCGGCGCCCGCGGTGAGGGCGGCCTTCTCGTCGAGCGTGAGCTCGGCCACCTTCGTATCGATCCATTGCTCGGCCCGATCGTCCCGATGGGCGGTGGTCCTGACGGCGGGCAAAACAACGCGTGGAGCGGTAGTCATCGAACGATTTCCCCTCATGGCAGGCGGCGACCCCCTCGGCCGGCGCGTCCCCGGACCCTACCGGTACCCGTAACTCCGACAACGGACGGAACCTGGTTCGCGACTCGTGGTGCGCCCCGTCCGCCACAACGGCGCGAGACTCGGTGGAGGGCCCGACGCAACGAGCCCCACCACCCGAGGAGACAACCGATGGCGGAACGCACCACCGAGTACGACAAGGTCGACGCTGACTTTCTCCGCACCGCACCGGTCCGTGTCACCCTGCGGCACCTGTTGCCCGTCACGCCGGCGGTGGCGTTTCGGTGCCTGGAAGACGGCGAGGCCTGGCCCAAGTGGCTCACCGCGATCGCCCGCGTGGAGTGGACCTCACCCAAGCCGTGGGGTGTGGGCACCACCCGCACCATCTGGCTCGGTAAACGGCCCGTCGATGAGCACTTCTTCGCATGGGAGGACGGTCATCAAATGAGCTTTCGTTTCGAGCGGGGCAGCATCGCACCGATCAAAGCCTTCGCCGAGGACTATGCCCTCACCGCCGTCGGCGCCGACAAATGCGAACTGGCGTGGACGTATGGCTTCGCCCTTCGGGGGCCGTTCGTATTGGTGCAACCGTTGTTCGCCGCCAAGTTCAAGCGTGACGGTGTGGCCTCGCTGGCCCGTTTGGCTGACCTCCTCGCCGACGACCCGACACCCTACGAAAGCTGAATGGACCCGCGGGAGCGACCCGAAGCCCCGCGAACCATGTTGCAGCCGAACCCCTACGAGGGGGCCAGTTGCAACATGGTTCACGATCAGCACGGGCGGAACGAATCGTTTGGGCAGGAACATCGCAGGTAACCATGCTCGTGCCCAAACGATCCGCCCCTGCCCAAACGATCCGCCCCCGGCCAAACGATCCGCCCCTGGCCGGGCGCGCTGGCGCCGATTCAGGATCCGAGGGTGAGCGGCGGCAGTTCGAGCTGGTGGAGCCAGCGGTCGAGGAGGGCACCGGAACCCGTGAGACCGGCGGAGGTGTGGCGATCCACGGCGGCGAGGAAACTGTCGGTGGTGACCACGCCATGCCGATTGGTAGCGACGTAGTCGCGCACGATCGAAAAAAACACGTCGTCTCCCACCGCTCGCCGGAGTTCGTGAAGGGTGAGGGCGCCGCGTTTGTAGACCCGGTCGTCGAACAACAACTCGGTGCCGGGATCGGCGAGTACGAGGTCGTGGGCTTGGGCGTTCACCCGTTGCCAGTGATGCGAAGCGAGCCCATCAGCCGACCGACCGCCCGATGCCTCGGACCACAGCCATTCGCTATAACAAGCAAATCCCTCGTTGAGCCACACGTGTCGCCAGGTTTCGGGCGTAAGGCTGTTGCCGAACCACTGGTGGGCCAGCTCATGGGCGACCAGCCGCTCCTCCGTACGGCGACCATCGATGTGATTCGCCCCGAACACCGACAACCCCTGCGCCTCAAGCGGGATCTCGAGGTCGTCGGCCGTCACCACCACGGTGTACGACCCAAAGGGGTAGGGACCAAAACGATCGACGAAAAGGTCGACCATGGCGGACTCTCGACCGAGATCAACCTTGCTCCGTTGAAGTAACTCCGACGGGAGCGCTACCCGCAATGGCACCGGACCACCGCTCGATCCAGCAAGGCCGTCGAGTTCGTCGAGCTGGTAGCGCCCGATGTGGAGGGCGGCTAGGTAGCTAGCCATCGGCTCCGCCTGTTCGTAGGTCCAGGTGGTGCGGCTTGATTTCACCTGGCGATCGATCAGCTCTCCGTTCGCCACGACGCAATAGGCCGACTCGGTCGTGACCTTGATCTGGTACGACGCCTTGTCGGACGGCCGGTCGTTGCAGGGGAACCACGTGGGGGCCCCATCGGGTTGGCCGGCCACCAGCACGCCGTCGTTGAGCTCCTCCCATCCCACCTCACCGCAAATGCCGCGGAGGGGACGGGGCAGCCCGCTGTAGTGCACGTCGAGCACCAGTTTCTCGTCGGCGTGTACTGCCGCCGGAAGGGAGACGTAGAGGTGATGGCCGCGGTGTTGGTAACGAACCGCACCCACGCCATTCATCAGTACCTTGGTCACCCGAAGGTTGGCGAGGTCGAGCCGTACCGAGTCGAGCCGGTCGAGCGCGGTGACGAACAGGCGAGCGTGGGCCTCGAGGCGGTTCGAGGCGATTCGGTAGTCGAGCGTCAGTTCGTAACGATCGACGCCATACGACGCGCTGCCGTGGGTAGGCACATACGGATCCACGGGCACTGCCCTATCCTGCCCCATCCACCGACGTGCCCTGACACGGCGGGAAGCTACCGGCGCGATCACCAAGGCACCGTGGGATTCCCCATCCAACGAGAGCCGGCCGGAAGCTCGTCACCCCGCATCACCAACGAGGCCGGCCCCACCGTTGCCCCGGCGCCGATCCCTGCGGCGGGCAAGATCACGCTGTGAGGCCCGATCGTTGCACCGTCGTGCAGCATCACCCGATCGAGGCTCATCACGCGGTCATGGAAAAGGTGCGTTTGCAGCACACAACCACGGTTCACGGACACGCCGTCACCGAGCAGCACGAGATCGGCTTCGGGGAGCCAGTACGTCTCGCACCACACGCCTTTGCCCACCTTGGCCCCGAGGCTTCGCAACCACCACACGAGCGCCGGCGTCCCGGTGGCGGCACGGGCGAACCATGGTGCGGCGAGGATCTCGACGAACGTGTCGGCCACTTCCGTTCGCCACACGAACGATTCCCACAGCGGGTGATCACCGTCATCGATTCGCCCCACGAGAACCCATTTGGCGATTGACGAGACTGCGGCGGACACGGCTCCGGCGGCAACCAACACCGGTCCGCCGAGAAGCAGCGCAATGTGCCACCCGAGGTGCGCAGCCATCGACTGGAACACCAACAGCACCACCAGGCCGAGCATCGCGCTCACCACCACAGGCACGAACCGACCCAACTCCACCAGACTCCGGGCCACCAGCTTTCGGGTGGGTGGGTTGTAGGTCAACGATTCGTCGGTGTCGTCGGCGGGACGGCGAAGCCTGACCGGTGGGCTACCCAGCCAACTCGTGCCCGCCTTGGAACGTTCGGGAGTGTGCGAGAGCACCGCCACCAGGCTGTTCTTCCGCACCCGTCGACCGGGAGCGGTCATGCCCGAGTTGCCGATGAAGGCGCGCCGGCCGATCTTTACCGGCTCGATGCGTAGCCATCCCGCACCAAGCTCGTAGGACCCCACCATCGTGTCGTCGGCGAGAAACGCACCGTCGGCGACGGTGGTCATCGACGGCACCATGAACACCGTCGATGCCTCGACTCCTTTGCCGATGTCGGCGCCGAGCAGCCGCAACCACGCCGGGGTCGCCAGGCTCGAATAGATCGGGAACAACCAGGTTCGGGCGTCGTCCATCAGCCGGATCGTGCACCACGTCTGCCAGCCAATCCGACTACGCACCGGGTGATGACCGGCCCGCAGGCCAATGGCGAACAGTCGCACCAACACCACGGTGGCGACGGCGAGCGTGCCGAAGGCCACCAGTGTTCCGAGTGGAGCGACGGCCATCGCCCTTGCGGCGACCGCGCCAAGGTCGGCGGCGTCGCGCACCGACCACCCCACCACCGCCAAGCCGACCAGCGCCGCGGCCATTGGTAGCCCACCGATCACCATCGAGGAGGCGGCGAAAACCGGCACCCACCCCGGCGCCAGTTTCGGCGCCTCCGCCGGCCACGGACGGGGGGCTCGTTTCACCCGGGCCGCCGGCGATCCAGCCCAACTCTGCCCCGCCGGCACCTTGCCGAGCACCGCCGACCCCGGCTCGATGTCGGCGTTGGCCCCAACTTCAGCACCGGGAAGCAAGGTGCTGCGCGCTCCCACTCGGGCATCACGACCCACTCGGACGGCACCCACCACCACCTGATCGCCGTCGATCCAGTACCCCGTGAGATCGACCTCCGGTTCGATCGAGCACCCGGGCTCCAACGTGAGCATGCCGGTGACGGGCGGCAACGAGTGCAGCACCACGCCCTTCCCTATCGTGGCGCCCAGCGCCCGGGCATAGAGCGGGATCCACGGCGCGCCCGAGAGGTGATCGGCGCCCATCGCTTCGCTCAACCGTTCGGCGAACCAGATGCGCAGGTGCACGCTGCCTCCCCGGGGATAGACCCCCGGTTCGAGGCCCCACAGCAGGACACGGGCGCTGACGGCGGCGACGGCCATGCGGCCGGGCGCGATGAAGAACACCATCGACAACAAGAGGAGGATCCACCAGTCCAGCGTCACCACCCAGGGCAACGGGCCGACGACAGCGACGAACAGCCGGTTCACGATGGCGAGCACGGTGATCCATCGCACGGCCACGATCCCCTGAAGTGGAAGCGCCAATACGGACTGCAAGAGCTGCGCCCGGCGAGGGGTATCACGCATCGGAGGCCGTGCCGGCATGTCGAGGACCACTCCTCCTTGCCGCTCCAGCATGTCGGCGAGCGCGCCAATTCTCGGGCTGGCGTAGATGTCGGCGACGGTGACGTGCGGGTAACGCGCACGGAGCAACGACACCAGGCGGGCGGCTGACAGGCTTCCACCCCCGTGGGCGAAAAAGTCGTCGTTGGGACCGCCGACGCTCGAACCCAGAATCGACGACCAGTGCCCCGCTACCCACGCTGCCCCCGGCGAGAGATCCGCCGGATCGTCGGGGGATCCACCAGGCGACGCCGGCGCCGTACCAATCAGCGGCCAAGGCAATGCGTCACGATCCACCTTCCCCGATGAGCGGGTAGGCAGCTCCGTCACAATTGCCAAGCGCGGCACCATCGGTGCGGGGAGCCGAGCGCGCAGCAACGCCGTCAGCGCGCCGAGGTCCAGTGCATCCGGCACCAGCCCGGCGGTGGGCAAATCGGCGACCGGCACGGCGGTGGGCGATTCGTTGGGCGATTCGGTGGGCGGGACAGCGGGAACGAGGTAGCCAATCAATACCTGGTTGCCGGACCCGGTCGACTTCACTGCGGCAGCAGCGGCCCCAACGCCAGGAAGGGCGGTGAGCGCAGCGTCGACCTCGCCCAACTCGATCCGTCGTCCCCCTACCTTCACCTGATCGTCGGCCCGACCCTGAAACACCAGGCCGTCTGGCTCGAACGTCACCAAGTCGCCGCTTCGATAGGCCCGACCCCATCCCAACGCCGGAAACGGCGCGTATTTCTCGGCGTCCTTGGCGGGATCGAGATACCGGGCCAGGCCCACGCCGCCGATCACCAACTCGCCAACTTCCCCCACGCCCACCGGTTCACCGGCAGCATCGACCACGGCGAGATCCCAACCCGCCAACGGCAGGCCGATTCTCACCGGACCGGTTGCCCGCAGCCGCGCCCCGCACGCGACAACCGTGGCCTCGGTGGGACCGTAGGTGTTCCACACCTCGCGCCCGGGTCGCACCAGGCGCGCCGCTAACTCCGGCGGGCAGGCCTCGCCCCCGAAGATGAGCAGCCGTACGGCGTCGAGCGCTTGCGAAGGCCACAGCATGGCGAGGGTGGGCACCGTCGACACCACGGTGACGTCCTGCGCCACCAGCCACGGTCCCAGATCGATGCCACTGCGCACCAACGAACGGGGCGCTGGAACCAGGCAAGCGCCGTATCGCCAGGCCAGCCACATCTCTTCGCACGATGCGTCGAACCCCACCGACAGCCCCGCCAAAACGCGGTCGTCCGGGCCGAGCGGTCGACGCTGCAGAAACATCTCCGCCTCGGCGTCCACGAATGCCGCCGCCGAACGATGGGTGACCGCCACCCCCTTTGGTGTGCCGGTGGAACCCGAGGTGAAGATGATCCATGCGTCGTCCGACGGAGCAGGGCTCCGTTGCATTTTTTCCTGGGCATCGACGGGTCGGAGCGGAACGTCCCCACCTGCCCCGGTCACGCCAGGCGACCGCTGCGTGGTTCCGCCCGCGCCGAGGACCATGGCGACGTCGGCTTCACCGAACACCAGGTGGGCTCGCTCATCGGGATCGTCGGCATCGACCGGCACGTAACAAGCACCGGCCACCAATACCCCGAGAATCGACAAATACAACTCGTTTGTACCCGACGGAATACATACCCCGACCCGGCTTCCGCGCCCGATCCCGTCGCTCCGAAGCTGCGCAGCGATGCGCTCCGCCGCCTCGACCGTTGACGCGTAGGTAAGCCGTTCGGCGCCGTCGTCGAGCGCGAGTGCATCCGGGAACCGACCTGCGGTGGCCCGCAGGATGTCGACGAGCGTTCGTTCGGCGGGAGCATGTTCGCCACGCCACAGCACCTGACGTTGAAGGTCGGCGGCATTTGGCGGACCGCTCACCGGCCCGCTCGCCGAGTCGTTGGCATCAACCGACATCGGCATCGCTCATCAAGGGGGGGGAGACGAACACCACCAGGAACGTGGTTGCTCGGCCCGGCCAGAACTTAGATACGGAACGTACGAGCGGTCGAACGCGGCACCTCGACCTCCACTGCGTACCCATGGCACGAACTTACCTCTGCATAGTGACGGGAAGACAGACGCGGAGCGACCCACAGGTGAATGCAAGGTGCTGGACGTGGGGCCGAACGGCGACCGCTGATCCCGAAGGACATGCCTCCGAGACGCGCTCGGTACGATCGGCACCGTGGCTGTCCCCAACACCAAACCCGAAGGTAAGCCGAACGCGCTTCAGGAAACGGGCGACGACCTGGGCCTCTCACCTTCGGCCGATTGGGGCCTTCGAGCACTGCTCATGGTGTTGTTGGTATGGCTGGGATGGAGTCATCGGGCCGGCAACACTGCGGACACTGCCGACACGGAGGACACTGCGGACACTGTCGAGGACAACGACCCGGCAAATGATGGCATCAGTTCGGCGGATGACGACATCGATGCACCGCCGCTTACGAGGCCCATCCCAGCGCCGATGGCACCACTCGTTACGCCCCTTGCCCGCAAGCGTCAACCCGCTCCAAGCGCCGAACGCCCACCTCTACTGCCCGACCCCGAGTTCGGTTCGTTGGCCACCACGCACTTGGCCACGCTGAAGGGTCCCCCGAGAACCATTGTCTCGTCAGAAGCCGGCCCCGAACCGGAGCCCGATCCGACTATGAAGCTGGCGGCCCAACCGGCGACGGAGCACAAACCCAGCCGACGTGCCACGACCACCACGGCGGGGCTCACGCCGAACCAACAGTGGTTGGCCACGGCAACCGCCCTCGGCGCGGTCGTGGCCTACCGAGCCGGACGTCGTACCCAGCGCCCTCGCTGAATCACCCTGGCCGACCACCGTTCTCGGTCAGTCGGGGCGGCCCTCCCGCAACAACGCCCGCCAGGAATCGCGTTCGTGAACTGCGGGTTCGGTGGTGTCGATGAAGGTCCGCAACACCGCAAGGAAACGGTCGGGATCCGTGTGGTGAGGGAAGTGTCCCGCCTCTTCGAACACCACCAGTTCGCTGCTCGGCAAAGCCAGATGGGCAACGTGGGCGTGGCTGACGGGAATCACGCCATCGTGTTCACCCCACAGGATCAGCACCGGCATCTTCTCCACCAGGTAACACCGGTCGAGCATCGTGACCACTTGTCCGCGCCAGTCGACCACGGACCGCAAGGTTCGCGTGAAGGCCCCGCGGGTGGAACCGTCGGGCAGGGATTCGAACACCCGCTTCAGCTCATCGGCATCGCGTCCAAGATCGTGTCCCACTGCCTTCAGTGCGTTGAGGGCGAAGGAGATCCCGAGGCGCCCGAGCGGGAGCCGAACGGGAATTAGGAGCGCATCGGACATCGGTGCCGCACACAACCGGAGCAAGGGGCTCACCTCGCGGCCCACACCGCCGCTCGACACCAGCACGAGGCGCTCCACCCGATCGGGGTACTGGTAGGCGACCTGTGCCGCTACTCCCCCGCCGAGTGAGTGCCCCACGACGGTCGCCCGGTCGATCCCAAGGAACTCCATGAGGTCGCGCATGCCGTTGGCGTAGGCGGCCGCCGAGTAGTCGGCCCGGGGTTTGTCGGAGTTCCCATGGCCAAGCAGGTCCGGAGCGATCACGGTGTTCGTCTCCGCCAGCCTCGACATGATCGGCACCCAACTCGCCGAACTGTCCCCGATGCCGTGAATCAGGACGATCGGGGGTCCCTCTCCCATCATCCGATAGGCCCGACGATGCCCATGGATTGTTTGGTACCGAACGCTGGGAAGGCGTGGACGTTTGACCGCCCCCGACGGTGCCGAAGCCTCCAGATCGCTGCTCCCGGCTCCTGTGGTGGGGTTGACCATCGCCGCCGTTCCTCCGTCTTGCCCAAGTGTTCTTGTCGAAACTCTACCGCCGACCAAATGGCTGACCGAACGGCTGACCGAACGGCGTCAAGCGCCCGTGTGAGAATCGCCAAAGGAGAACTCGACGCGCCCGAGACGCGTTCGATCTATCGTTCAACGGTCTGATCGCGGAATAAAACGTCGTCGCCCAGACGCGCGTTCGTCGCCCCCGCAAACAAAGGAGCACCGTGGAACTCGAAACATCACAACAAGTTGGCGGACCCCATCACTTCCTCGCCCAACTCGCCGGATCGTGGGCCGGCGATGGCACCTTGTGGTTCGAGCCCGACAAGCCCCCCGCCGCCGAGCACACCTTCGAAGGGACGTTTGCCTCGCGAGCGGACGGCCAGTGGACCCAGTTTGAATGCCGGTATCACATGCTCGACACCAACGTCGTCGGGAACGCCACCATCGCCGCTGACCTCAGCAAAGACCAGTGGCAGATCGCCTGGATCGACTCGTTCCACACCGGTAACGCCGTCATGCTCTCGGTGGGAGCTTTTCCCACTCCCGGATCCGCGGGCCCCGCGATCGACGTGCTCACGAGTTACGCCGTGGGTGATAGCCCCCCGTGGGGATGGCGCACCACCCTCGAGCTCGTCACGCCCGATGAGCTCCTGTATGTCCACAAAAACATCACCCCCGACGGGCTTGAGTGCCCGGCGGTCGAGCTCCGTCTCCAACGACGCTGACTTCGGTCGATAAGGTCCGGCAGCCATGCGCCAACGTTGCCTCGAAACCCGATCTGCTGACCCCTACCACCGGACTGATCGGGTACAGAGCCGTCGTTCCTCCGTTGGGCCACTCGTCGTTGTGCTGCTCACCGTCGCCATGTCTTGGCTTGCGGCCGGGCCGGCCGTCGCCCATGGTCCCGAAGGCAAGCTCACCGTCTTGACCAGCGAAGCTGGTCCCGGTCGCGCCGTCACGATCGAAGTAGGGATCCTCTACGCCAACGACGAGGAGCCGGCTGAAGAAGCCAAGGTGTCGGTCATGCTGTCGGGCCCAGAAGCGCAGTCGGTCGGCCCAGTCACACTTACCCGGGTCGGGGATTCAGGCAGCCGGTACCGAAGCGAGATACCGGTTCCCAGCGCGGGCACGTGGAACGCCACGATCACCAGCGCCGGTCCTGTGGCGAAAGGCACGGCGGAGGTGCTCGTACCTGCGGGCACCACGGCCCCACCTTCCGTGGGCAACACCCCGGCCTCCACGGCCGGCGCCGGTCCGGGGCAGCCTTCCACCACCCGATCTGCCAGCCTCACCACCGCGGGCACCGCCCAACTTCGGCCGGTCTCACCGGCGTCGCCCACCCCGGCCTCCGCTGGCTCCCAGGAATCAAACACCAACACGCTCATCGCCGGCGCGCTGATCGGTCTGCTCGGCGTCGCGATCGCGGGGTTCGTCGTACGACACCGAAACAACCGCGATGAGCCTGCTCCCTGACCCCTTCAAGACGTGGTCCGGGGAATCATTCACCCCGCCGAAACGTGCACGACACATGAACGGGGAAGGATCCTCCTATGGGCATTTTGGTCGCGCTGGAACATCGAACCACGTATTCGTTTGATCGCCGGGTAGCCATCGCTCCTCATGTGATCCGCCTCCGGCCGGCCCCACACTGTCGGACACCGATCACGTCGTACTCGTTGAAGGTTGCCCCCGAGCCCCACTTTCTCAATTGGCAGCAGGATCCGTTCGGCAACTTCCAAGCGCGGCTGGTGTTCCCCGAGCCGGCCACGATGCTCGACATCACCGTCGACCTCATCGCCGACCTCACCGTGGTGAACCCCTTCGACTTTTTCCTCGACGAGACCGCCGACACCTTCCCCTTCACCTATGACCCCGTGCTCGCCCACGACCTCACGCCCTACCTCACGGTCGATCCCCGGCAGCCCCTCACCGATCGATGGGCCAAACGGATCGCCTTGGCCTGTGGTGGAACCGCGCCCATAGACACCGTCGACTTCCTCGTCGATGTGAATCAACGCCTGCGCGATGACGTGGACTACACCACCCGGCTCGAACCGGGGGTGCAGCGCCCCGACGAAACGCTCGAAAAGCGTTTGGGGTCGTGTCGAGATTCGGCCTGGCTCCTTGTGCAGGTGCTGCGACGGATGGGCTTGGCCGCCCGTTTCATGAGCGGGTACCTGGTGCAACTCACCGCCGACATCGCCGCACTCGATGGGCCGAGCGGCCCCGCCGCCGACTTCACGGATCTCCACGCGTGGACGGAGGTGTACCTGCCGGGCGCGGGTTGGGTCGGGCTCGACCCCACCTCCGGTCTGTTCGCCGGCGAAGGCCACATCCCCCTCACCGGTACCCCCGAGCCGTCGAGCGCCGCCCCCGTCACCGGAGCCGTCGGCCCCTGCCAGGTCAGCCTCGAGTTCTCCAACGTGGTTCGTCGCATCCATGAAGACCCCCGGGTCACCCGTCCATTCACCGACGAACAGTGGGCAGCGATCGACTCGCTCGGGAACGCCGTCGACGCACGCCTCACCGCCGACGATGTGCGGCTCACGATGGGGGGCGAGCCCACCTTCGTTTCTATCGACGACATGACGGCGCCCGAATGGACCATTGCCGCCGATGGCCCCCACAAGCGGCTCCTCGCTCAGCAACTCAGTCAGCGTCTCCAAGAACGATTCGGCGGCGGCGGGATCGTCCATCACGGACAGGGCAAGTGGTACCCCGGCGAACCGTTGCCGCGGTGGCAAACAGCGATCGTGTGGCGCGCCGACGGCAAACCGCTGTGGCAGGACCCCACCCTCCTGGCGTGGCCGTCGCTGGCGCAACGCAACGACGACCCGGAGACAAACGACGAAAGGTCGGCGGCCGCCGCGCAACAGGCAGCCGAGAGGCTGGCGGAAGCGTTGGTTGCGGCCTTCGACCTTCCTCCCGACTGTTTGCTCCCCGCCTATGAAGACGCGCTGCTTGATCTCTGGAAGGAAGCACGCTTGCCGGTCGGGCCTCCTCCTGCACGCGACGTCGATCCCGCCGCGCCCGATCTCAACGACACCGACCATCGTCGCGGAATCGTCGAGTCCCTGGATCAGCATTCCGGTGCACCGGCTGGCTGGGTGTTGCCACTCCACCGAGCACCGGGCGATCCGTGGGCAAGCTCCCGATGGGGCCTTCGGCGCGGGAAGCTAGTTCTCACCCCCGGCGACTCCCCGATCGGCCTTCGGCTTCCCCTCGACTCGATCGGTTGGAAAGCGCCCCCGCTGCCCCCGGAGCCCTCACCGTTCGCTCCCACGACGGCCCTGCCTGAGCCGGTACTCCCCTCCCTCGACACCCTCGAAGCCGTCGTCGCCGTCGTCGCCGAGCCAGAGGTAGTTCCCCCGACCGCCTTGTGCATCGAGCCAAGGGACGGGCAGGTCCACGTGTTCCTCCCGCCGCTGTCCAGCTTCGATCACGTGGTTGAGTTACTCGGCGTGATCGAAGCCGCCGCCTCCGCGCTGGCCCAACCGGTGGTGCTGGAAGGCGAACTGCCTCCCATCGATCCGAGAGCGTGTCGACTCATTGTCACCCCGGACCCGGGCGTGATCGAGGTGAACGTGCACCCCGCCGGGTCCTGGACCGAACTCACCACGATCGCCGAGTGGCTCGACGAAGACGCCCGATCGGTGCGACTCGGCACCGAAAAATTCGACCTTGACGGGCTGCACACCGGCACCGGTGGGGGAAGTCACCTCACCCTGGGCGGGCCCACGCCAGCCGATAGTCCACTTCTTCGCCGTCCCGACCTGCTGCCCAGCATCATCACCTACTGGCAGCATCATCCGGCGCTCTCCTATGTGTTCAGCGGCCGGTTCATCGGCCCCACCAGTCAAGCGCCTCGCGTGGATGAGGGTCGCGTGGAGACCCTCGCCGAACTGGAGATCGCGTTCGCCGAACTCGACGCCTTCACAGATGGCGCACCCTTCTGGATCGTCGACCGAGCGCTACGCCACCTGCTCACGGACATCACGGGCAATACCCATCGAGCCGAGATGTGCATCGACAAGCTCCATAGTCCGGACGGCTCGCGGGGTCGCCTCGGTCTGCTCGAATTGCGAGCGTTCGAGATGCCGCCCCATCCGCGGATGGCGCTGTTGCAGGCACTCCTGGTTCGGGCCCTGGTGAGCCGATTCTGGCGGGACCGCTACCGCCACCCGCTGGTGCGCTGGGGCAGCGGACTGCACGACCGTTTTCTTCTCCCCTGGTATGCCGAGGCCGACCTTCGCGACGTATGCGCCGACCTCGCCCACCACGATATCGCCATGGATCCCGACTGGTTTGCCCCTTTCCTGGAGTTTCGTTTTCCCCGGATCGGCACCACCGTCGTGGCCGGTGCCGAGATCGAGTTGCGAGGAGCGATTGAGCCTTGGCAGGTGCTGGGCGAGGAGATCTCCTTGGGTGGCACTTCCCGTTATGTGGACTCGTCGGTCGAGCGGATGCAGGTGCTCGTTCGAGGAGCAATTGCCGGGCGCCATGTGCTCACCTGTAACGGCCGCGCCGTTCCCCTTCGCGCCACCGAGGAGGCAGGGGCCGCGGTCGCTGGCGTGCGGTACCGCGCGTGGGCGCCGCCGTCCGCCCTGCACCCCACCATTGGCGTGCAGAGTCCGCTGGTGTTCGACCTCGTCGACCTGTGGTCCGGCCGTTCGCTCGGCGGGTGCACCTACCACGTGATCCATCCCGGCGGTCTGGCGTACGACACGTTCCCGGTGAACGCCAACGAAGCCGAAGCTCGGCGAGTGTCACGATTCGAACAGTTGGGCCACACGCCAGGGTCAATCGACCTGGCGGCGCTCGAACACGACCTCTCTCATCCGGACCCCGACCACCCGTTCACCCTCGACCTTCGCCGCCATTCCCGAACTGGGCACCCACGATGACGCCAGAACGACAAAATGTGTGCCCAGTTCGGACGGTGGTGCGGGTGAGAAGGTAGAAGTGATGCGCGCCTTCGCCTGTCCCACCTGCCAGCACCTCGTCTTCTTCCACAACAGCGTCTGCCTGTCGTGCCAGAGCCCGCTGGCGTACGACCCCGACGCCGCCTCCATCGTGGTCGCCGATGATCAGCGTCGCTGCACGAACTTCTCCCTTGCGTCCTGCAACTGGTTGACCGACCGGCCCCACCACCCACGGTGTCGCTGTTGTCGCCTCACTCGAACCCGGCCGCAGGATGGGGACGGTGCCGCAGTGACGATGTGGGCCGACGTTGAATCGGCAAAACGACGGCTCGTCTTTCAGTTGCTGAGCCTCGGACTTCCGATACGCACGCTGCAGTTCGACCTGCTCAGCAGTGCTGACGGCCCGGTGGTGACCGGACACAACGACGGCGTTATCACCCTCGATCTGGCCGAGTCCGACGACGCGTATCGAGAGCAGGTGCGCGCCCACCTCGGGGAGGCCTACCGCACGGTGCTCGGCCACCTCCGCCACGAGGTCGGCCACTACTACTGGCCGATCCTCGTCAGCGGGGACGATCTCGACGAATGCCGGGTCCTTTTCGGTGACGACCGGATCAACTACGAGCACGCCTTGCAACACCACTACCGCCACGGCCCAGAACCGGCGTGGCAAGAAACACATGTGAGTGCCTACGCCACGATGCACCCGTGGGAGGACTGGGCCGAGACCTTTGCGCACTACCTCCACATTCGAGACGCCCTCCAGACCGCTGATTCTTTTGGGCTTCGTGCCTTCGGCCCGGTTCCGATACCGATGTCGGCCGGCGCCGACCTGATCGCCACGCCACACCCCGACGCCGGCTCCGACTGGGCCACGATCGAGGGCCTCGTGGCCGACTGGCTCGCACTTGCCTACGCCCTCAACGCCATGAACCGGAGCATGGGCAAAGCCGACCTCTATCCGTTCGTTCTCGCCCCACCCGTCATCGCCAAGCTGGGGTTCGTCCACCAGTTGGTGACGAGGAGCGTGTCCCCGTAACGCTTCGGCCGAAGGGTTCCGGGGCCCGCGACACGAGCAAGCCCCGCTGCCGTCGACGGGGTCAGGAGTCCGTCGTCGAATCGCGTCGGTTGACCAAATGGCGGCGCTGGGCATCGGTGAGGGGAAGGCCGAGCGCGAGATCGAAGGCCGTCGCTGCGTCAGCCCGCCGACCAAGCTGCCGCAACAACTCGGCCCGACTTGCGTGCCAAAGGGGGTAGTCGGCCATGCCGTCGATCGCCTCGATCTCCTCCAGTCCGATCGCCGCCCCGTCTCGCTCGGCGAGGGCCACCGCGCGGTTGAGCCGAACGACGGGGCTGGCATCCAGACGCGAGAGCACGTCGTACCACGAGACGATTGCTGTCCAATCGGTGTCGGTTGACGACGAGGCCAGACAATGCGCAGCGGCGATCGCCGCTTGCACCACGTACCGATCGGGATGCTCAGGGGTGCGCCGCAATCCCTCACCCACCAACACCACCCCTTCCCGGATGGCGACGTGGTCCCACTGTGCACGGTCCTGGTGGGCGAGCAGCACGAGGTCACCATTGGCGTCGACGCGGGTGGAGCGTCGGGCATGCACCAACAGCACCAATGAGAGCAACCCGGTCACCTCGACCTCGTCGGGAAGGAGTTCGTGAAGGAGACGGGCGAGACGTACCGCCTCGTCGGATACGTCGGCCCGGACGTGCGTCGCCCCCGCCGTGGCCGCATACCCCTCGTTGAACATCAAGTACACGGTGGCCACGACGGCCGAGACCCGTTGGGGAAGTTCATGGTCCGCCGGCACCCGGTAGGGAATATGGGCGTCGCGAATCTTCTGCCGGGCGCGTGTGAGCCGTTTGGTCATCGTGGCTTCGCTCACCAGCAATGCTCGCGCCACCTCGGGGGTGGAGAGACCACACAACGTGCGCAGGCTCAACGCCACTTGCGCCTCGGGCGACAAACTCGGATGGCAGCAGGTGAACACAAGGCGGAGGACATCGTCGGGGAGGACCGTGTCGTCCGGGAGTCCGGTGAGTTCGTCGTCAGGACGAGTAGTCATGGCGTGTGCCGCTCCTTCCTTGATCGGGCGTCCCGTGTCGCGCCGGATGATGTCGATGGCCCTGTTCCGAGCGGCGGCGATCAACCACGCACGAGGGTGCGCGGGAACGCCCGTCGTTCGCCACCGTTCGAGGGCGCGCACCACCGTGTCCTGCACCGCCTCCTCCGCCACGTCGAAGCTGCCGGTCTGGCGGATGAGGGTGGCCAACACAGCCCGGCCTTCGTCTCGCACGGTGCGTTCGAGCACGCCGTCCGAGGGCTGGCCCGGCGCCATCGCACCGGGCCAGCCCGTCGGGCGTGGAGTTTGCGGGGGCAGCGCGGACGAAACGGTCACATCGCGATGGTGGGCCGAACCTCGACGGCACCGTCCCAAGCCCCGGGAATCTGTGCCGCCCAAGCAATGGCTTCGTCGAGATCTGCGCATTCGAGCAAATAGAAGCCCGTGAGCACCTCTTTGGTCTCGGCGTAGGGCCCGTCGGCCGTGATCAGATCGCCACCCTTCTCCTTCACCCGAACGGTGGTAGCCGTGGCCGTCGGATACAGCGCTGCCCCGCCCCGAATCACTGCGGCGGCAGCCTGGCCAAAGGCGCCGTAGGCCGCCATCGTTTCGGTTTGGTCGGCATGGGAGTTGTCGACGTCGGGGCTGTAGATGAGTGCGGCGTAGGTTGGCATGAAGGGTTCCTTTGGTGGGGTGGACCGACCGGTGTATCGATCTTCGTCTACGAAACGAACCGCCGTCGCCGAAAAGGACAACCCCTCCAAAGATTCTTCGTCAAGCTTCACCGATCGTCGCTCATGCCTGGCCAATCGCCGCTCGCCTCGCTCGGGAATCGGAAGGTCGGCGGTAACGTGCTGGCCATGTCACAGAATCGAGACGCCGTCGCAACCACCGCGGCAGCCCCGATTCGGCGGCTCGCCGAAGAGCTCGCCGAGGCGCTCGGCACCGACCGTCACGAAGTAGTGGATGGTCCCGGTATCGACGAACGGTCCGCCGCCCAACGCCACGCCTTCCTTGAGGAACTGCACTACGCCTTGCACCCA
Source organism: Actinomycetes bacterium (assembly GCA_031415655.1). Lineage (GTDB taxonomy): Bacteria > Actinomycetota > Acidimicrobiia > Acidimicrobiales > Acidimicrobilacustridaceae > JAKOVR01. Next base: position 9,735 of record JANOSD010000195.1, on the reverse strand, counting down.
CCCGTTCACGAGCGACGGGCGCCGAGCTTCGGGGCGATTGTGGCGCCATCGATCCACCCGGACGATTGGAACGCCACTACCGCCCTCAACGTCACCCGTAGGTCGATCCCCGCCCACGACCATGCCCGCCGTTTCGCCGACGGACTTTCGAGCTGGATCTCGGTGCTCGGCCGGCCCGATGCCCGGCTGAGCCTGAGCCCCCTTAAACCGATCATGGAGGCCAGCGCCGTCACCGACGTGCTCGGCGAAGCTTCGCCCGACACCAGCGAACTGGTGGTGTTCGATCGGACTGCCGGCTCCGAACGAGACCTCGTGGTGTTGGCGGCGGCCACGGGCGCAAAGATCATTCAACGTCATCCTTCCGGCATGGTTCGTGCGGTCGGCACATTCGGCGTACTCCGATGGGACGGCATCCGGTGGCTCCGCGCCCGCCCCCTCCGCGAACGGCTCGACTCGCTGGCCGACACCCTCGGTACGCCGGTGCCCCACCCGCTGAGTCAGCTCATCGAGTTCGCTGTGCACGACCTCGGCGCCCGCAACATCGGTGCCCTACTCCTCTACTCGCACCTCGACGACCCGCCACCCACGTTCGAACTCCGCCTGCCCGAACCCCCGCCCCTCATGATCGGCCGTCCCGCCGACCTTGCCCCGTTGCGCCACGTGCTTGCGCAGATCGATGGTGCGGCAGTGTTCGATCGACGCGGCGTCTTGCGACATCTCGGTGTACGGCTGGTGCCGAGTGCGGAGGCCGAAGCCGACGTCGATGGTTTGCGCGGTATGCGTCACACGTCAGCCCGTCGCTACTCCTTCGACGATCCGGATGCCACGGTGATCGTGGTCAGCGAAGACGGCCCGGTCACGCTCCTCCGCGACGGCGAGGTCGTCCGCACCCCCACCCCCTGACACGGGACCCCCCCTTTTCCCGAACTGGGACCCCTTTTCCCGAACTGGGCACACATTTCGTTGTTGGGACGACGAAATGTGTGCCCAGTTCGGAGCGGTTCAGTTCGGAGCGGTTCAGTTCGGAGCGATCGGCTGGGCCGGGCGGCTCGGCTGACCGCGGAGGGCAGCGGGGTCGGGCAGGTCGAGGAGCGACTCGACGCCGTCCCACACCGGCAGCACCAGCACGGAGGGGTGGGTGTCCCCGCAACCGACGTCGTGTGTCGCCCCAGGTTCCGTCGGGTTCTCGAAGCACCAGAAGGGATGGTCGCGGCCCGGTGTGGAGAGGGTGAGCCGCAGTCGGGAACCGGCACGAAACACGTGACCGACGGGCATGATCGGGAGACGAAACCGGATCCACTCCGCCGCCATCAACGGCACACGATCTTCCGGGATGAACGTGTAGTCCACCTCCACGTCATTGGAGCGGAGCGGGTCTTCCACTCGATGGACGGGGCGGTGGTAGCCCGTCTGTACACGCGTCTCGATGCCATCGGGACGGATCTCCGTGATCGTGGCCTGCACCGCGGTGTCGGTGGTGCTCGGCCGCAACCACAGGTCTACGTGTCCCGAACCGAGAACGGTGATCGGTTCAGTGAGCGGTGCAGTTTCGAAGCTCGCTCGGTGCTCAGGCGCAAAGTTGGTCCAATCGATCGGCACCGTGGGCATCACGAAGTCGTTAAACACCGGGGTGAGCGAGTAGCAGATCGGTCCCGCCGCGAGGTCGTCGCCGTAGGACACGATGGCACTTCTGGCGTCAGAACCGTTGGCCTCGGCGGGCACAACCGAATCGGGCTCCCCGTTCGCCGTTGACCCATCGACGAGTTGATGATTCGGCGTGAGCAGCCACCGCCGGACCTCGCAATCCGCCGGAGGGAAGGCGTCCGCGGTGGCCTCGAACCGCGGGCCCGGCGCGCCCGGGACCTCACCCGCAGCGCCATTCTCGAACAGCAAACGAACCACCGGCTCCGCTTGGTAACGAGCGAGCGCGGCGGCGTAGTCGTCAGCCAAGTCGACAAAACGATCGGGCTCGAGCTCGGGCGTGTAGCCGAAGTGTTCGGCGAACTGCGACGGGGCGAACATCCGGATCAGCTCCGGAACCTGAGGCACCCGGCGCGCCACGTGGAACGACAGGAACTCGAACCAGCGAAGGATCACCATCGGGCTGTAGCCGTCGGGATGATGGCCGTTGAACAGCGTGAACACGGTGTCGGGCGACCCCGTGAAGTGCCTTAGCATGAGCGCGAAACGGCTCCCCGTCTGCTCGTCCTGCCATGCCCCCGTGAGGTACACCGGAACGTTTATGTGGTGCACCGAGTTGGCGATTCGACGGGCGTCGAGGGCCGGACGGAAGTTCTCGATGGCCCGACCAAAACTCTCGAAGTCCACGTTCTGACTGCGGATCGCTTGGTTGGCGGCCGCCACCTCGTCGCCGTTGTCGATGCGCAGTTGGTCCCACGCCATGCCTCCCACTTTGGTCTCGGCATCACGCTGCGCGAGCCACGCCCGGGTGAAGCCCGAGTTGTAGATCCCACCCGGCCACTGCTGCCTCCAGAGGTCGTCGATCACCGACAGGGGCGTGATGGCGGCAAGGCTCGGCGGGCGGGTGGCCGCCACAAAAAGTTGGCTGATGCCCGGATAGCTGAGACCCACCATGCCCACCCGGTTGTGCAACACCCACGACTGACGGGCCACCGTCTCCACGACGTCGTAGCCATCAGCGCTCTGCGCCGGGCTGAACACGTCGAACACCCCGCCCGAACACCCCGTGCCGCGCATGTTGACGCCGACTACGGCGAACCCGAGCAGGTTGGCCAGCAGCGTGCCGGGCTGGGGCGCATCGGGGTTCGACGGCCCGTACCCCGAGTACTCGATCACCGTGGGCCAGGGAGCCGGGCCATAGATGTTCTCGTTGGGAAACCGAACCATCACCGAGAGGGTGACGCCATCGCGAACGGTGAGGTAGCCGAATCCTTCGGGAAGGTCCTGGTCGTAGAGCGACGGATCGGGATGGTCGGCCACGGCCGTCACCCGCACCGGGCCGTGAACGAGGGCGACGGATTCGGGGTCCTCCACCACGGTGTAGCCCCCCGGTTGGAGCACGAGTCCGCCGGCCAACGCGTCGACGAGGTCTTGGCGGGTTGCGAACACCCGGTGGTCGGCCGGTACGAAAGCGACGTGGGCGTTGCCGGCCTCATCGGCCACCAACGTGACCACGGACCGACCGGTGTCGTCGTCGACCCGGAGATGGGTCCCGGGTGTGGCGCCAGTGATGGTGAGCGTTTCGACACCCGGTTGAAGATTGATAGCCATGGTCCCGCCTTTTTGTATTGACCCACCCTATTTCCGAACTGGGCACACCTATCGTCGTTGAGACGACGATAGGTGTGCCCGGTTCGGGACGGCTCAAGTGGCCGGGCCTTTCGTCCGTTGAGAGTCCTATGACTTGGCGTCGTCTCACCCTCGTCGGCGTCGGAGCGGTATCGCTCGTCGCCCTCACTGCATGCCTCCCAAGCCCGGGGAACTCCGCCGGCACCGCGGCCGTTCCCACCGAAGCGCAGGCGGTGAACACCTCGTCGCCCACCCGGGTGATTGGCAATGGCACTCCCGCCAGTTGCACCTCAGCGGCCGTTGTCAGCGCCGTTGCCCTCGGCGGCATCATCACGTTCAACTGTGGCGTCGATCCCATCACCATTGCGATGACCGCAACGGCCAAGATCCGCAACAACACGGGGCCGGAGATTGTCATCGACGGCGGCGGCAAGGTGATGCTCGACGGCGGGGGCGCCCGACGGATCCTCTATATGAACACGTGTGACCAGGCGCAGGTGTGGACCACGGCGCACTGCCAGGACCAAGACCACCCCCGGCTCACCATTCAGAACCTCACGTTCATCAACGGCAACAGCACCGGCGAGACGATCGAAGGGGGCGGCGGCGGGGCCGTGTTCGTTCGGGGTGGCCGAGTGAAGGTGGTGAACAGCCGCTTCTTCAGCAATCGCTGCGACACCACCGGGCCGGACGTGGGAGGCGGCGCACTACGGGTGTTGAGCCAAAGTCAAGGCCTACCGGTATACGTCACCAACTCCACTTTTGGTGGCCGCGCCGACCTCGGCAACGAATGCTCGAACGGCGGCGCCCTCAGCAGCATCGGCGTGTCGTGGGTGGTACTCAACAGCTACCTGAGCTTCAACAATGCCATTGGGAATGGTGCCAACCCGGCCCGGGCCGGAACACCCGGCGGTGGGAACGGCGGGGCGATCGCCCTTGACGGCAACCTTTTCACGTTGCGGATTGCCGGGTCGATCGTTGAGGACAACCACGCCAACGAGGGCGGCGGCGCCGTGTTCTTCGTGAGCAACAACCGCACCGGCACGATGCGCGTAGAGGGATCCACCCTGCGTCGCAACGTGAGCGCCGGCTTCGAGACCGCCGGTTTCCCCGGCATCTTCTTCCTCGGCGCCAGCCCCCCCGTCATCATTTGAGTTTTTGGTAGGGGAGACGCATCAGTTTTGATGCGTCTCCCCTACCAAAACGCGAGATGGGGGTCGGTTAGTGGAGGTGGAAGTCGGAGGGGTTGGGGGAACGGGTCTGCTCCCAGTACTGGAGCAGCGAGAAGGGCCAGTTCTGCGCCACCCGTCCGTTGGCATTTTTGTACCACGAGCTGACGGAGGACGCGCCCCACGCCATCGCCTTGTTGGCCGTGTCGACCCGTTCGTTGAACTCATCGTGCACCTCGGCCCGACAAGTGAGCGAGCGTTTCCCGCCTTCGAGCAAGAGCCGGAGACACTCGGTGATGTAGTGGGCTTCGCACTCCGAGAAGTAGATGATGCTGCCGTTGATCACGATGTTGGTATTCGGGCCGTACATACAGAACAGGTTCGGGAACTCGGGGACGGTGATCCCAAGGTAGGCGCGGGCGTCGCCAGCCCAGCGCTCATGCAGGTCGACCCCATCGACCCCTCGGACCGTCATTGGCGTCAGGAACTCCGACGCGTGAAAGCCCGTGCCATAGATGATCACGTCGAACTCGAGATGTTCGCCGTCTCGGGTGAGCACGCCGCCCGATTCGATGCAATCGATCCCGTCGGTACGCAGGGTGACGTTGGACCGTTTGAGGGTGCGGGACCAGATCCCGTTGTCGCGGATGATGCGTTTGGCAATGGGTGGGTAGTCGGGCGTGACCTTGGCGAGGAGCTCGGGGTCGTCACCTATCTCCGCGGTCAGATACTCGATCAGCACCAAACGGATCAGCTCATTGATTGCGCTGACCGATCGGTCCTGGTCGGCCCACCCAGGGTCCACGACCGCGCCGGGCAAGAGGCCTTCATGCGTGCGCCAGAACAGCCAGAGTCGGTGCCACTGGCTGTACCCCGGCACATGTTCGTACACCCAGCGCAGACCGGGCGATATGTCCTCGTGGTAGTCGGGCGACGGGATGAGCCAGTTGGCGGTGCGCTGGAATATCGTCAGCGACCCCGCCTCGCCCACGTGTTCGGCCACGATCGGGATGAACTGTGCGGCGCTGGCGCCCGTGCCGATCACGGCCACACGTTTGCCGGTGAGGTCGATGTCGTGTCGCCAGCGTGCCGAATGAAAGGTCGCGCCGGCAAAGGTGTCCATGCCCTCGATCACGGGGAACTTCGGGCGGTTGAGCTGCCCGACGGCGCTCACCAGCGCTTCGGCCTCCAACACCTCTTCGACACCGTTGACCCCGCGGCGCACCCGCACGCACCAAACAGCTCGGGAATCGTCCCACGTCGCGTCCACCACTTCGGCGCCGAACTGGATGTGGCGACGAAGGTCGAACTCGTCGGCGCACGAGCGGAAGTACTCGAGCAACGTGGACTGCGTGCTGAAATGCTGCGGCCACACCTTCTGAGCGAACGAGTAGCTGTACAGCACGTTCGGCACATCGACCCGGCAACCCGGATAGAGATTCTCGAACCAGGTGCCGCCCACGTCGTCGTTCTTCTCCACAATCGTGAACGAAACTCCGGCCTGCTGCAACCGGTGGGCCATCACCAAACCCGACATACCGGCTCCCACGATCACCACCCGCAGCGCTCGATCCGGCGCGACTTCGTCTGCACGCCACGCCGGCTGACGCTGGTCGATGCCGCCGAGCGCGAGCTCCTCCTTCAGCAAGCCGAAATAGGCACCCTCGTTCTCCTCCCCCACCACATGGGCCATCAGCTGGACGAGCGTGGCATCGTCGGGAACCTCCGGTGACGGGCACCCCCGATCGCGCCAAGACACGAGGGCCGCGGCCGCAAGATCACGGGCGGCAGAGAGTTGCTCCTCGGTCAGCCCGCCTTCCGGATCAAAAACATTGGTCGGGTCTGGGCGGAGGTCGACCCGGAGAAGATCAAGCGATCCGGTGATCGCGGCCACAGCGGGCAGCAGCGCCCCCACTGCCGCACCGTCGAGGGCGGCGCGGATCGTCGCGTCGTCCTCGGTGATCGGGACGGATTGACGTTCGAAAGCCATGATCGCAGTCTGCCACGGTTCTTGACTCCTGAGTCATTAACCCCGTGCGTTGGCGCTACCACCGAACCGTCTGTGCAAGGCTCGCCAGATGCCACGCCACGACACCGAGACCGAGCCCGCGGATGTGGGCCTCGACGCCGAACGCCTCGCCCGCATCGACACGCACTTCCAGCGCTACGTCGACGACGGCCGTCTCCCCGGCTATCTCGTGCAGGTAGCGCGAGGGGGCGAGATCGCCTACCTCAGCAGCTACGGCTACCGAGACAAGGAGAACGAACTTCCTGTCGAGCCCGACTCCGTCTACCGGATCTACTCCATGACCAAAACCATTACCTCGGCGGCGCTCATGATGTTGTGGGAGGAAGCCAAGTTCTCGCTCAAGGATCCGGTGGCGAAATTCCTCCCCGCCTTCGCCGACACCAAGGTGTGGGCCGGCGGGTCGGTCAGCAAACCCGTCCTCGCTCCGCAACACCAGCCGATGGAAATCCATCAGCTCTTCACCCACACGTCGGGGCTCACCTACGGATTCCATTACGTCCATCCCACCGATGAGCTCTACCGAAAAGCCGGCTACGCATGGGACGCACCGAAGGACACCACACTCGCCGAGGCTTGCGATGCGTGGGCCGCCCTCCCATTGCGGTTCCAACCGGGAACCCGCTGGAACTACAGCGTTTCCACCGATGTCATCGGCCGCCTGGTGGAGGTGCTCAGCGGCCAGCCGCTCGACGAGTTCTTCCGTACCCGCATCTTCGAACCGCTGGGTATGACTGACACGTCGTTCAGCGCCGCCGAACAACTCGATCGCCTCGCCGCCCTCTATCTCCCCAACGGCATGACCGGCGAAGCAAACCGCTTCGACCCCATGGGCGATGCGGCCAAGCACACGCCCACGTTCCTTTCCGGCGGTGGCGGGCTGGTCTCAACCGCCGGGGACTACCACCGCTTCTTGCGTTGTCTCCTGCAGGGAGGCGAGATCGACGGAGCCCGTATCCTCGGGCCGCACACGCTCGAGATGATGGGTCGCAACCATCTCGTGGACGACGTCGACATTGCCTCGATTGCCGAAGAGGGCAGTTCGGAACTCGCTCGTGATGGCTACGGATTCGGGCTGGGGTTCGCCGTTCATCTTGATCCCGCAGTGAGTCGCCATGCCGGTTCGATCGGCGACCTCTCCTGGGGCGGCGCGGCGAGCACCGGCTTCTGGATCGATCCGGCCGAGGGCCTCGACGTGGTGTTCATGACCCAGCTTCTGCCCAGCTCCACCTACCCGTTGCGACCGGAGCTACGACAACTCGTGTACTCGGCCATCGTCGACTGACCGAGCCGCGGACCAGGTAGCGAGGATGTCAGATCGGTAGGCCCCGTGAGCCGAGCCTGCACTAGCGTCTCGGCATCAAACAGACACTTGGCAAACTCGTCGTCCGATTGTTCCGCTACGAAATCACCGGCTCGCCGCCGACTGAACCCGTGTGCGTGATGGTGGCGGCCCCCCACACCTCCAACTGGGATTTCGTCCTCACTATGGCCATGACGTGGGCCGTGCAGATCGAACCGCTGTGGCTCGGAAAAAAGGAGATGTTCGCCGGACCGTTCGCACCGATCTTCCGCAAGATGGGCGGGATCGCCGTCGACCGGGAGAACCCGGCTGGCCTGGCCCAGCGCCTCACCGAGTCGGCCAAGACCAGCAAATCGTTGGCGATCATGATCCCACCGGAAGCCACCCGGGCCAAGAAGACCTATTGGAAGAGCGGTTTCCGACGCATCGCTATCGGCGCCGAAATTCCGATTGTCCTTTGTTTCCTCGACAAACCCACTCGCACCGGCGGATGGGGGCCAATGATCTGGCCCAGCGACGACGTGGTGGCCGACATGGACCAGATCCGTGCCTTCTACGCCGACAAACACGGCATGAAGCCCGGCCGTTTCACCACCCCGCTCCTCAAAGAAGAAGAATCCGGAGAAGAGGCCGCCACGGGCGAGTCCGGCGAGCCCGCCGAATAGGGCGTGTGCCGCTGCGGGAGCGAGCCCGGGAGGAGTCGAACCTCCTGCTGCCGGTTTTGGAGACCGGGGCGCCACCACTGGCTCGAACCCGAGGTGCCCGCACCTCCGGAACGAGGCCGGACAAGGACACCTCGCCAGCGTGGCGTACCGACCCCGCCGAGTCGAAGCGAATATTTGCCGCGTGGCTGCCGCGCTAACACTGACACCAGTGTCAGGTTAGCGCGTTTTCCACGGGAGCCGCCACCTCCGAGGTCGTGTGCATGGAGCTCCCCAAGATCATCAGCGTCGACGACCATGTTGTGGAGCCACCGCACGTGTGGGAGAACTACCTCCCGGCAACGTTCGTCGAGCGTGGTCCGCAGGTGAAACGCGGCAAGTTCCGCACCTTCACCCACAAGACCGGTGCCCGCTACAACAACGAGTCCGACGAAGACGGCATTGAAGGCGACTCCTGGACCTACGAGGACCGCCTCATCTACGTCCACAAGAAGTTTGTCGCCATTCCGGTTTCGGCCACGCCCGACGTCACGGTCGAAAGCTTCGATCGCACGGTGATGCAAATGGAGGCCGTCACCTACGACGGCATGCGCCCCGGTAGTTACGACCGCGATTCTCGGGTAGAGGACTTCGAGAACAACTGGATGGTGGAGGAGTGGTGCGGGCCCAGTGGCGGCATGAACGTCCCGTTGTGCATCATGCCGCTCTGGGACGTCGATCTGGCGACCACAGAAATCGAGCGCAGGTCTGTCAATGGCGTGCATGCCTTTGCCTTCACTGAACTGCCCGACCCCCTCAAGCTGCCGAGCATCCACTCCGGCGGCTGAGACACGATGATCGCCGGCTGCAACAACAATGCCGTCACCCTGTGCATGCACGCGGGATCGTCATCCACGATGCCGGTCGCGAGCCGCGAATCTCCTGAAGCAGTGGGCGGCACGTTGGCGTTCAACAACGCCGTGCCTTCGATGGCCGATTGGCTCCTCTCCGACAAGCTCATCGAGTTCCCAGATCTGAAGCTGGCGTACTCCGAAGGACAGATCGGTTGGATTCCGTGTGCGCTGGAACGGGCCGAAACCGTGTGGGATCACCACGACGCGTGGATGCATACCAAGGACACGATCCCCGAGGTGCCGTCCACCTTCTACTGGGGTCGGCTCTTCGGTTGTTTCACCGCCGACCGCCATGGACTCGCCAACCTCGCGTCGGTCGGCGAGAACAACATCAGCCTCGAGACCGACTCCCCCCACTACAGGTTTTTGGTAGGGGAGACGCATCAATTTTGATGCGTCTCCCCTACCAAAA
>JANOSD010000194.1:0-24899 GCA_031415655.1 Actinomycetes bacterium | reverse complement strand
CCACCACGAACCCGAACACCCCTCCAACAACCCCTCACGCGCCTCCACCTCCACCGCAACCACCGCCAACTCCGCCTCCGCAACCCGCGCCGCCAACACCCGCAACCGAGCCCCCAACACCCCCAACTCCGCCGCCTGACGCGGCCCCTCCCCCAAACCAGCACCCGCAGCACCAATCAACAAACCCACCCGCTCCCGCGCACCCACCAACACCCCACCACCCTCCGTGCTCGACACGGTGGACTCACCCGACACGGTCGGCTCACTCGACACGGTGGACTCACTCGACACGGTCGGCTTGGTGGGCTCGGTGGGCTCGCTCGGCGGGGTTGCTGGCATGCCCCAACCGTACGCACCCCCACGGACAACAAACATCGCCATTCGCGCCCGAAGTGTGTGGAATCGTCAACAAACATTGGCGAATGGACTCCTCAAAGACTCTTTTGTTCGTCGAGTCAAACCACCGAACTCACAGTCACGACCGCCCGAACCGCCGCCCGAAGGGCCATTGCGTGAAAGGCGCGCAGCCAGTTGGGCCTGTGCGAATCGGGCCGACCCGCAGAACCTCGAGGCCGTCAACCGGTGAATTGCGGTGTCACCACAGGGACCACCGCAGACGGTGTTGTCGTGGTGCTCGATGGTGCGCTCGTCGGGGCGGTAGTAGTGCCGGGAGTTTGATCGACCGCATTCGTCACGATGCATGAGATCGCATCGCCATCGGCGGGAGACACCGTGATCGAGTCGACTCCCGAAGCCGTCAGCGAAGGATCGGCAACGCCGTTACGGGTGCATGCCCACGACACGTCGTAGGCGGTCAAGTTCGTGCCGGGGCCGGCGGTCTCGCGAAGTGTGTACGACGACCCATCGACCCTTGGGAGGACCACAAGGTCGCCCGTGGACGCAACGTCGTTCGTGCCGGTGCTGTTGGTGCCAACGATCTGTGATTCAGGGGAGACAACGCTGACTTCAAAGGAATCGGAAGGTGCGACGCGACTGGCGACGGTGGCGCCAACAGCGATCGTCGAACTTTGGAACGCGAACGCCACGCCTTCGCAACTGGCGCCGTTGCCGACCGTTCCGCCGTTGCCCCACCGTACCCTGCCCGCCGCGTTCTCCAATTAGGCCGCGGCGGCGAGCACCGCGTCATCGTGAGCGACGACGACGTGGTCAGCGGTCGCCCGATCACCGAGCCCCCAAAGAAGCGACACGGACTTCGGCGCCGAGAAGCAGAGACCGAACCCGGCGTTTTCCGGTAACCGTTTTCCGTAACCGATGACCGCCTCACCGGACCGAGGATCGAGCCCTCCGAGGACCGCCCGGATGTCCTCGGGCGTCACCTCGCCGTCGAGCCCGAGCAGCGCGCTCCCCGATTCGAGCCACCGGCCGGGCCCCTCGTCGGAGGCGACGTAGTAGTCGTCGCGGTCGTTGGCGATGGCCTCGAGGTAGTAGTGGGCCGTGTCGGCGCTGGCGGCGAGCCTCGCAATGCTGATCACAACCACGAAGCCGATGAGCAAGCCGGATCTGGCGAGATTCCTCAGACGAATGTCACCGGGACACAACCGGGACCGCCGTCCCGGACCGGGACGAGCGCCCCGGTCGAGGTCACCACCGATCGGACACGGCACCGGCACCGTCCGGTGCACCTGTATGGAACGGATTCGGTCGTACTGCGGTGGATTCCCGGTTGTGCTGATGTGGCACGAAGCAGTCGGCTTCGTCTGTGCGGCGTGGTTGTCGGGTCCGGTGATGAGCGGTACCGTGGAGGAAGCAGAACCGGAAGTATCAGAGGAAGCAGCATGGCTCCCACCTTGGATCGAGCGGTCGAGGCAAGTGAGATCGTCGAGGCCCTCAAGCCGTTCGGCGTCACCCAGGTCGACGTCGCAGCCGTCACCAACGTCTCGGACCGAGCGGTACGAGGCTGGAGGACGAGCGACATCCGTCCCGACCGGTACGACCGGCTTGCTCAGCTTCGCGACCTCGCGCTCCTGCTCTCGGACTCGCTCACCCCCCGGGGCGTGGGCCAGTGGCTCCATGCCAAGAACCGACTCCTCGAAGGCCAGCGCCCGGTCGACCTCCTCGCCGAAGATCGGATCGACGAGGTCCGCGAGGCTGCCGAGTCGTTCATCGACGGCGCCTACGTGTGAACCTCGCCGAGGCGGCAGCAACCGCGCCTCGTCGGCAGATCTCCGGCCGCTTCTGACACCAAGGCCCCACCAGGCACCCGCTCACACCGTGTGCGGATCCCGCTCGTGGCCCTGGCCGCTACCACCGGGCCGTTGAACCCGGTGTTTGGTACGCGTCGAGCCAGGAGCAAGCTGCCTGGGCCGAGCTGTTGCGCCACTTCGTCGACGCCAGCGTCGACCCGTTCGAAGTCCGGCGGCGCGAGGGCCGGGTGTTCGTCGGCCTCGAGGTTCTCGACCTGACCGACGCGGCGGTGCGCGCTCACCTTGGTGTCGATGAGTCCGACCTCATCGGAGACGACTACTCGATCACGCAGGCCATCGCCCAGCTGCACGAGACGCCGGCTTCCACGCCGTGCTCGCTCCCGCCGCCGCACTCCCCGATCGTGAGACGCTGGCTGTCTTCGCCCATTCGCTGTCATCGGTGCAGGCCGAACGCTCAGCGATCCGCCAGCCCCCACCCCGACTCGCCGACCTCCTGCCGCTGATCCGACCCCACGAGCGAGTGCCGGAGGCTGTTCGGCGCCTATACCGAACACTTGCTCGGGCTGGGGCCGAGGCGATCCGGCACAGACGGCAATGCGACACCCAGCCGACGGTCGCGGCAGCCGCAAGCGGTGGCACCGCTAGAAGGGACTCCCCTCTGCGAACTCGTCGCCGACGATCGCGCCGCTCGTGAAGTACTTGGTCACCCGGTCTGCCAATGCCGCTGCGGACTCGCCGGGTTCAAGCCAGAACGTGCGTGTCAACACCGCACGGTCGGGGTCCCCCTTCTGCCCGAGCATGGTCGCGAGTCGAACCTGGTCGTCGCCGAGATCTTCGACCCCGACGAAGCGCAGGCGGTGCTCCTCGCCACGCCAAGATTTGGCGCGTTGTTGCACCAGGACGGCGGCCCGGCGCGTCGTCGGAGTCCAGGAAGTGATCGGCTCTCCTCGATCGAGGATGGCGTCCTGGTACTGCTGAGCATCGAACACGAAGGCTTCGCCGTCGATCGGGAACTCCGCTTCGCGTGCGTCCGATCCGTGGCGGATCCGATCCCAGGTCACGAGGTTGCCCGCGCGAGTGATGCGGGCGACCAAGGCGCCACAACCCTCCTCCCCGCAGCCGCAACGGGCGATGAAGGCGTCATGTGGCTCATCGCCCGGGAGGAGCGGTGATAGAGATCCGGCGACGTCGTCGGGCCGTCGCCCGATCCAGACCGTGCCAGCACCGGAAGCGTCACGGCCCGCAGCGTCGCGCCCAAGAGAAGCGAGCCGATCGCGTCCATCGATGATCACGACGGCTTCGTCGGTCCAGCTCTCGTCGGCATCCCGACGCAGGAGCCGGATCTCGAATGTGGAAGGTCGCTCCGCCATCGATGCCGAATGTACCGGCCCATCCACCAAGACAGCGGACCGTCGTTCCCGTCGGCTACGCCGAGATCGTCAATGAAGAGGGGTTCCCCAGCCCCCGCCGCCGGGCGTCAGCATCCGGAGGACGTCGCCGGCCTTGAGCTGGATCGTGCACTTGTCGGGCAGCCGCTCGGCCCGGGCCTCGTCGCCACCAGGCAGCAGCCAGTTCTCCCCCGCCGCACCGGGCTCGCCACCGGCCAGGCCCCACGGCTGCGAGACCCGCCGCTCAGTGATCAGCGACACGGTGGCGTCGACGAGGACCTGGAGATCGCGCTCGATCCCCTCGCCGCCCGGAGCCGAACCGGCGCCGCCGCTCCCCCGTCGCAGCCGCTGACGGAGCACCCGCAGCGGGTACGCCCGCTCCAATGCCTCGATGGGGGTGTTCTTCGTATTCGTCATGCACGTATGAATTCCCGACTGCCCCGGCATCCCCGGTCCGAGCTGACCGGTAGGCACTTGACTTGTGTTGGTCATGTTGGTGGGCACACCGCTCATGCCCGAGCCCGACGGTCGGCCGCCCTGGCCGCCGCCGACCGTTTCGTAGTACACCCAGTCGACGCCGCCGAGAATCACGTTATTCATGGTGCCCTGGCTCGCTGCACCCACTCGATCCGGAGCGGCACCAACCAAGGCGGCGAGACACACATCAGCGACTCGTTGGCTCACCTCTACGTTGCCCGCACCCACCGCCGCGGGAGCCACTGCACCAACGATCGAACCCACCGGGATCATCATGTCGACCACCCGAGCCAGCCCCCCGTTGGCGGGAAGGGAAGGATCGAGGACCGACCGCAACGCGAAGAGCGCGGCACTGATGGTGACCGCCTCGACGGCGTTGACGGTCCCCGACCGTTGCGGCCCCGAGCCGGAAAAGTCGAACCGCACACGTTCACCCGCAACCGTGACCGACACCGTGATCGCCGTGGGCGTTTGCTGGTCCGGGGCGGGGCCGAACGAGTCGATTTGATCTGCTGCCTGCCACGAACCGTCCGGCAGCGCGGCGATCGCCGCTCGGGCTCGACGTTCGCCGTACCCGAGCACATCGTCGAACGTGTTGACGTCGATCGCCGACAACCTCGCACTACCTACTCGGTTTGCCCCTACTTGCGCGGCGAGATCACCCTGCCGTTCGATGGGCGTGCGACTCGCGGAGAACAACTTCGCCGCAACATCGTTGGAGAGCACCGTCGGCCCGATTCGCCATCCCTCGTCATCGATGTGGCGGGCGTCAGCAGCCATCGACCCTGGGGCCGATCCGCCCACGTCGGCATGGTGAGCTCGATTCGCCACCCAACCCATAAGCAGCCGATCAACCATCACCGGCGCCACGAGCGTGATGTCGTTCGTGTGCGTACCACCGGTGAACGGATCGTTGATGATCACCTGATCGTGAGCCGTCAAACCTTGCGCTCCGGGAAACGCATCAACCACCGCGGCGACGGACGCGGGCATGGCGCCAAGGTGAACGGGGATGCTGTCGGCCTGAGCTAACAGTTCACCCTCGGCGGTGAACAGCGCCGCAGAGCAGTCGGCACGTTCCTTGATATTGGGGCTGAAAGCCGAGCGACGCAGCACGGCCTGCACTTCCTCGGCAATCCCGGCCAGACGGGCTACCGCCACCGCCAATGCGGCGGGATCCAGCGCTGCCCGACGTCTGCTCACGACGTCATCTTCCGCGTCAACACGAGCGCACCAGCCACGCCCGGCAACCCATTCCACCCCGACGGCACCCAGATGGTGCAGTGGGGTTCCGCGATCACTGTCGGTCCAGTGACCGAGCCTCGCGGCGGGGCGTCAAGGTCGAGCACCGCCACAGGCGAAGGCAGAGTACGAACCGCTCGAACGGCGACGACCTCAACGCGCTCCTCGGTTCGATCGAAGCCGTTCACCCGCCGATGAACGGCGTGAAACGCGCTCACCCAATCACCGTCCGCTGACACAGGGAGCTCATGGCTCTGCCCGGAGTAACGAACGTCGAGGCGTACCTCGACCGTGGCGTGTTCATGGTTCGAGTAAGACCGAGCCTGCTCGCGCATTGCATCGATGATTGTGGCCACCGAATCCTGATCGTCGCCGAGGCCCGCGGGCACCGATCGCACCCCCTCCACAACCATCGGGGCCGCCAGCACACCCACGGCCGACAGCACACCCGCTCGCGCCGGCACCAACACCGTGTCGATACCCACTGCGTCGGCAACTCCACAGGCGTGCAACGGACCGGCCCCGCCGAACGCCACCAGCACCAGCGTGCGAGGGTCCACGCCTTGGGCGACGGTGACCGCCCGAACCGCTTCCGCCATCACGGCGTCGACCACGGTGATCACGTCGATCGCGTCGAGACCGGCCCGATCGAGCACCGCGGCAGCGGCATCCCGGTCGAGAACACCCAAACCGGGAAGCTCGGCGTCGACCGGAATCCGTCCCAACACCACATCGGCATCGGTCACGGTGGCGAAAGAGGCGCCGCACCCGTAGCACGCCGGTCCGGGAACAGCGCCCGCGGAGCGCGGCCCCACGGCGATCGCTCCGCCCTGATCCAGCGAGGCAATCGAGCCCCCTCCGGCACCCACGGTGTGCACTGCCAACGACGGCAGCCGAACGGGGTACCCCGAGATGTCGCGCACTGCGGCGGGGGCCGGAAGTCCGTCGAGGATGAGGCACACATCAGTAGACGTGCCGCCCATGTCGAATGAAACCGCGTCCGGGAACCCGTTGGCGGCGGCGATCGCTGCCGCTGCCGCCGCCCCTCCCGCCGGGCCAGATAGTAAGAGCCGCGCCGGTTCCTCGGCCGCTTGCTCCACGGGGATCAGCCCACCCGACGACGTCAGCACCCGCACCTCTTCGGAGACAACGGTGGCGAGCGAACCGAGGTAGGCCTGGCATCCAAGGAGGAGGTAGGCGTTGATGACCGCCGTGCTGAGCCGCTCGTACTCACGCATCTCCGGGCACAACTCCGACGACACGGTCACGGGCAACCCGGTCCGCCGGATCCTTGCGGCAACCGCCCGCTCGTGACGATCATCGAGGTCACTGTGAAGGAGGCATACCGCCACAGCGTCGACGGCCCCGAGTCGGTGAACGAGAGCGTCGACCTCGTCGATACTGATCGGTTCGAGTTCCTCCCCCAGCGACCCAATCCGACCACCTATCCCGTGCCGGTCCTCTCGATTCACCAACGCGAGCGGGCGGTTGGCCATCGGGTCGTAGAGGTGGGGACGATCTTGCCGTGCAATCTCGATGAGGTCCTCCAAACCACGGTTCGTGACCAAGGCCACCCGTCCACCGGTGCGCTCCAGCAGCGTATTGGTGGCAATCGTGGTGCCGTGGCTGAGCCACTCGACGCCACCGAACATGGCCAATCCAGCGCGTAGACCGACCGACGGATCCTGGGGTGTCGACGGCACCTTCACCACCCGACCGTCGTCGGCGACGAGGTCGGTGAACGTGCCCCCGGTATCGGAACCGACTCGCATCAGGGATCCGGCGAGAGCACGGTGACCCGATCCTCGCCCAGGGAGTCCACGAGCGATCGTGCCAATCGGCCCACCCGCTCGTCGACACCGTCCCACACGACCACGGCGTCGGCCACGTTGGCACCAAGCCATGCGTCACGCCGCCGAAGGGCCGCCGCCGCCCCCTCGGCCGACTTCGGCGACTCGTCTTGCAACACCACTGCCCGCTCGACCGCAGATCGCAGATCGTCGAATCGCGCACGATCGGGTTCGGGCCAGTCGGCAGCCGGATCCGGGAAGGGCAAGACCGCCATCACAGGAACACCCTCACCTGTGGCCACTTCGACGGCGAGCGTCTCCGCTCCGCGCCGCAAGCCAGACACCACTCGCAGGCGAGGTTCCAACGCGAAGCGGTCGGCGATCAAGACGGCCAATGCTCCCTGAACCGATGAGACGTCCCGATCGGCATGGCCCACCACAAGCAGGTCGTGGTATTCCGGTGACGCCGCGTGGACGGTGGAGGACCGGGGTGCGGCACGTCCGCTCGGTCGGCCCGAGCCATCCGGCGAACCAGTTCCCGTTCGACCCCGCTGCGAAAGGCTCGCCTCGACCGCCAGCTCGTCGACGAAGTCGTTGAGCTGGTCGCCACTGTGGCCCTTCACCCAGCGGAACGTCACGTTGCCCCGATCCTCCACAAGGTCCACCAGCGGCTCCCACACGTCACGATTCGCCACCGGCTTCTTCTGCGAGTTCAACCAACCACGTTTGCGCCAACCCGCCCACCAGCGATCACGGAAACAGTTCACGACGTACGTGGAGTCGCTCACAATCTCCACCGGCTCCGCGGAGGAGCCGTTGGCCCGAACGGCCTCGAGGGCAGCTTCAATCTCCATACGCTGATTGGTGGTGTGGGCTGCTGGTCCCGACGCAAACGCACCACCAGGCACCGCCCAGGCCCAACCCCCCGGGCCAGGATTGCCTCGGCACGCCCCATCGGTATACGCCACGATCGTCATATCACCATGTTGGCACTCCTCACGCTGCGGACGACAGAAGGGCCGGTATGTCGTCGGCCAACGACGGCCGAATGACGGTCGCACATGAGGCTCGACCCGTACGTTCAGCCGAACAAACGAGAAGCTACCCACGGGTAGGTTCGCGGGCCGGTGATTTACCGGCATCATGAAGGGGTCGGACCGCCATCCTGCGTACCCCCGACCACGGAGGCCTCCATGATCCTTGACGGATTTGTCCACCAACTCCCCGACAACGATCCGGCGGAGACGGCGGAATGGCTCGACTCCCTCGATGCGGTCGTGGACGCCAAGGGCAAGACGAGGGCGCGCTACCTCGTCAGCAAGCTCACCGAGCGTGCCCGCCACCGACAGATCGGCACGCCCGCCGAAGTGAGCACGCCCTACGTGAACACCATTCCCCAACACGAGCAGGAGTGGTTCCCGGGCGACATCGACATGGAACGACGCATTCGTGCGTTTATCCGTTGGAACGCCGCCGTCATGGTCGTCAAAGCCAACAAGACCGCCGAGGGAATCGGCGGCCACCTCTCCACGTTCGCATCGTCCGCGGCGCTCTGCGAAGTTGGGTTCAACCACTTCTTTCGAGGCAAAGAAGACGGGCTCGCAGGGGATTCGGTGTACTTCCAGGGCCACGCCGCCCCCGGGATCTACGCCCGGGCTTTCCTCGAACACCGCATCGACGAAGGTCACCTCGATCGCTTCCGACGGGAACTCTCGTCCGACGGTCCTGGGCTGTCGTCGTACCCGCACCCCCGACTCATGCCGGACTTCTGGGAGTTCCCCACTGTCTCTATGGGCCTCGGACCGATCAACTCCATCTACCACGCCCGTTTCCTTCGGTATCTCGGTCACCGACGCAT
Organism: Actinomycetes bacterium; assembly: GCA_031415655.1. Taxonomy (GTDB): domain Bacteria; phylum Actinomycetota; class Acidimicrobiia; order Acidimicrobiales; family Acidimicrobilacustridaceae; genus JAKOVR01. The sequence continues at coordinate 15,979 of JANOSD010000194.1, read as the reverse complement.
CGACGACACCTCGGCCAGTCGGGTGTGGTGTTTCCTCGGTGACGGCGAATGCGACGAACCCGAAAGCCTTGGGTCGATCTCGCTCGCCGGACGCGAACAGCTCGACAACCTCACCTGGGTCGTGAACTGCAACCTGCAACGCCTCGATGGTCCGGTTCGAGGGAACTTCAAGATCATCCAAGAGCTCGAGTCGGTCTTCCGTGGCGCCGGGTGGAACGTGATCAAAGTGATCTGGGGCAGCGCCTGGGACACGCTGTTGCAAGACGACGAACACGGCGTCTTGCTGCACAAGATGAACACCACGCCGGACGGCGACTTCCAGCGGTATGCCGTCAGCGGCGGAGCGCATATTCGCGATCACTTCTTCGGGCCCGACCCCCGCCTCCGGGCCATGGTTGATCACCTTTCCGACGAGCAGCTGGCTGCCCTTCCCCGAGGTGGCCACGACTACGAAAAGCTCTACTCCGCGTACAAGGCGGCAACCGAACACGTGGGTGCACCAACGGTCATCCTGGCCAAGACCGTGAAAGGTTGGGCGCTCGGGCCCGGCCTCGAGGGACGCAACGCAACCCATCAGATCAAGAAGATGTCGATGGATGAGTTTCGCCTGCTGCGCCAGCGCCTTCACCTCCAGGAGGAGATCCCTGAATCGGCGTTGGTCGGCGAGGTTCCTCCGTACTATCGCCCGCCCGAGGGTTCGCCGATTCACACCTACCTCATGCAGAGGCGCCGCGAGCTCGATGGCCCCCTGCCGTCCCGTGTTGTCAGCATCAAACGGCCGCTACCCCTTCCGCCCGACGAAACCTTCGCCGAACTCGACGGCGGATCGGGCTCGCAGTCAGTGTCGACCACCATGGCGTTCACCCGCCTACTCCGCGGCCTCATGCGAAGTGATGGTTTCGGGCCCCGTGTGGTGCCGATCGTGCCCGACGAGGCCCGCACGTTTGGCATGGATGCGTTGTTTCGTGAATTCAAAATCCACTCATCGGTCGGACAACGGTACGAACCGGTCGACCATGACCTTTTGCTTTCCTACGCCGAGGCCAAAGACGGGCAGCTCCTCGAAGAAGGCATCACCGAGGCGGGCTCGCTGGCCAGCTTCACCGCCGCCGGCACCGCCTACGCCACCCGTGGTGTGCCAATGGTGCCGTTCTTCATCTTCTATTCGATGTTCGGCTTTCAGCGTGTCGGCGATCTGATCTGGGCCGCCGCCGATGCCCAGGCTCGCGGCTTTCTTCTCGGGGCGACCGCAGGCCGCACCACCCTCATGGGCGAGGGGTTGCAGCACCAAGACGGCCATTCGCACGTGCTCGCCTCCACCGTCCCCACGTGTCAGGCCTACGACCCTGCGTTCGCCTACGAAGTGGCCACCATCATCCGGCACGGACTGCATCGCATGTACGGGCCCGAGCCCGAAACACCCCCGGCCGACGGGCTCGGCGCCTCCGTCTTCTACTACCTCACGCTGTACAACGAGAACTACCCAATGCCCGGACGGCCGCCCTCCGTAACTGACGACATGATCCTCGAGGGGCTGTACTTGTGGTCGGGAGCACCCGCAGAGTTACCGCCCGAGGCGCCACGAGCCACGGTGGTGTTCTCCGGATCCGCGCAGGGCGCCGCGCGAGAGGCTCAGGCCGCACTCGCCCAGCAGGGAGTCGGCGTGGAGTTGTGGAGCGCCACGTCATTCAAGGCGTTGCGCGAAGAGGGGCTGACCTGTGAGCGGTGGAATCGTCTGCACCCTGCGGAGCCGCCGCGCACCTCACGAGTCGCCCGACTCCTCGAAACCTCGGCCGGTCCCGTGGTGGCGGTCACCGATTTCATGAAATCGGTGCCGGACCAGATCGCCCGATTCATTCCTCCCGGCCGACCGTTTGTTTCGCTGGGGACCGACGGGTTCGGTCGATCCGATACTCGCGAGGCCTTGCGGAGGTTCTTTGAGACCGACGCCGCCCATGTGGAGGTGGCGGTATTGTCGGAACTGGCGAGATCGGGTGCAATCGACCCCGCATTGGTAGTCGCCGCCATTCTGCGACACGGCATCGATACGGAAATCCCCAACCCGGCGACACGCTGATCAGACTTGGCTCCGAATTCGATACAACACGTGACGTTCGAGAGCGTGGCCCTTCCGCATTGCTGGGTGATCAAAGTCGTCGGCGGGATCGTTGGTCATGCCGATCCGGCGCATAACTGCCTGGGATGGCAGGTTGACCGTGCTGGTGAAACTCACGATCTCGTCGAGCCCCACATCCTCGAACCCCACCCGTAACGCCTCCGTGGCCGCCTCGGTGGCGTAGCCGTTGCCCCAGGCCGACCGACGGAGGCGCCAACCAACCTCGACTGCTGGCGTGAATCGAGCGCGAAAGGGCACGGTCAGCAACCCAACGAACCCAATGAACTCGTCCGACCGGCAGTCCCTCGTCCCCCCACACACGTCGACCGCCCACAGGCCAAAACCGGTGTCGTCAAAATGGGACTCGATCTTCTCCACGAGTAGGTCGCTCTCGGCGCGGCGCAGCGGCCGCGGGAAATGGCGCATCACCTCGGCGTCGGCGTTGAGCTGAGCGAAAGGCTCGAGATCCGAGGTACGCCAACGGCGAAGGTGCAACCGTGTTGTGTGCAGCGAACTCACGGTTGACCGAAAGCTTCGGCCATTCGTTTGATCGCCGGAACGGCAAGAGATTGCATCTCTTCGGCAGTGGGTTTACCAATGCTGGTAAGCAAGAGTTCCGAGATGGCCCGTCCGGCTCGGATATCGAGCTGAATCACCGTGATGAACCGATCCTGGCCCTGCACACGAACGGGCAACGTGGTCTGGAAGCCCACCGTGTCGTCGGCATCGGTGATCACCACGAACGGTTCCACCACCGGCGGTCCGCTCACCACGATACCCTCCGCGCTTGCTCCCTCACCCAGGTCGTTGGCGGCAATCTTGCCCAGGCACTCTGGAACCGCAGGATCCCGATAGATCTCCACGACCCGGTTGGCGTTTCGTTCAGCGGGCAGCACGGCGATCGTCTGCTGGAGCTCCACGCCTTGGCCCGGCGAGAATCGCGGCGACCGCACCAGAGGTGCCTCGTCGAGCAACTTCTTGGCTTCCTTCAGACGGGCGGTGACCGGGCCGCAATCCACGGTGATCTCGTCTAACGATGGTTCACTCAACTGCTGTTTGGCCGCCCAGCCCGGCCCGGGGAGGTCGCCGAGCAGGAGCAGCGCCCCTTCCGCTCGAGACGTGTCGGCGGCGCGATCCTGCGTCGGGCCCGGAGCGCTGGCGACGGTGGCCGGAACCGACGTCGACGTGAGGGAATCCGGGACAGCGCCAGACGCCAGCGAAACCGTGGCCGTCCCTCCCGTGGCGGACGCACAGCTTGCCGCGCCAAAAACGAGGACGATCGGTATCAGGCGCGTGAGAACTGGCAACGACACCTCGCAACTCTATCTGAGCACGAGTAAGCGCAAATGTTGCGGGGTATCCAGCGAGCTCACGTCGAAATGTCAGAGCGGGAAAGAACGGCAGCGGCCGAGAGAACCAAACACAACGGCGAGTACATCAAAAGGTCCCAGCGACGGAACCGGGGTGTGGATTCGACGAGACCCAGACCGGACACCACGAACCCGCCTACACCTCGGATGAGGAGGGTCGAGGCGACCACCTTCGAGCCCCACCGGATCGGCCTGGCCTGCCAGCCACCAGGGAAAGGCAGAAGCCCGGCTCGGGTTGCGGTCACCGCGGTGGCGGCCCCCAGCAGCACGGTGACTCCCCACGTCTCCCGCCGGCTCGGAAAGGGACGTCGGCCGACGACGAGGTCGGCCAGTTGCTCCGAGTCCGCTGCCGGCCAAGACGACCCCCGCGCCCACGCCGCGTGGACAGCGGCGGCGACGCCGAGGCCGCCCACCGCCACGGCGGTCGCGACATGTTGAGCGTTCTTGCTTTCCGTACGGTACCGTATGGTCATTTCCATACGGTACCGTACGGAGATGGCGACCAGCAACCACCTCAGCGCAGCAGACTGGGAGCGAGCTGCCCTCGACATCATCTCCGAAGGCGGCGTGGAGCAAGTGACCGTCGAGGGAGTAGCCCGGCGCCTCGGCGTGACCAAAGGGAGCTTCTATTGGCACTTTGCCGACCGTGCGGCGCTCATCGCCAACGCTCTCGACCTCTGGGAACAGCTCGCCACTCGCGAGGTGATCATCGCACTCGACCAGATTTCCGATCCGAAGGCACGACTTGAAGCGCTCTTCACCCTGGCCTTCGGAGACGTGGTCGACGGCCCGATCGATGCGGCGCTGGCAACACGCCTCGACGATCCCATCGTGGGCCCCGTGGTGCGTCGCGTGACCGAAGAACGCATCGCCTTCCTCGAGCGAATCTACCGCGAACTCGGGCTTACCCCAGCCAAAGCGGCTGGTCGGGCCCGCATCGCTTACAGCACCTACCTCGGCCACTTTCAGGTGCGCCGTGCGCTACCGGGCGATCGACGTTTGGCCAATCCAGGCACCGCCTACCTTCGTCAGCTTCTTGAGGTGCTCGCCTCCGGCATCGACTGACCCGAGCCACCCGACAACCCAGCCGCCCGGCCACTACTCTGCGGGGGTGTTGATGCGTGTTCGACTCGGTCGGATGATGGCTGCCGTCGCGATCGTCCTGTCCATCGCGTCAACATCGTGCACGGTACCGCTGCCTCTCGAAAGGGCCGGTGCCCTCGACACACTCGGCATTCCCGACCTTGGCGCCGCCCGGCGAACGGTGATGTTCCACACCGGATTCGAATCCGTGGGCGATATCGGCTCGTCTCACGTCACACCTCAGTCCGAAACCACCCGACATGGACTCACCTCCGAAAAGGTCCACACAGGCACGCTCGCGCACAAGGGTTGGCTGACCGGTGTGGCCCCGACCGTTCCGGAGGTAGATGGTCCGAACCATCGTGGTTACCCCACCATTCACTTGGGCAATCTCGGAGGAGAGTGCCGCGACGCCTGCCTCGTTGAGCTGTGGGTGTGGATAGACGTCACGCTCGTCCCCGGCCAGTGGCTCAGCGTCGGCACATTCACAGCCGACACATCCAATCAGTGGCTTCCGGTCGTGACGGTGAACGTGGGGTCGGACGGCACCTTGTCCGTGTTCCACGTGCCGAGCCACGGGATGGCTGAACGCGAGTTCCAGACGACCGCGCCCTTTCCCATGAGGCGTTGGGTACGCGTCTCGACCTATATCGACCTTCGACCGGACGGCGCCATCGCGACCTGGCAGGACGGAACGCTTACGTCCGCAGCGCGAATCGAGGGCACCACGGGAACCTTGCAGCAAGTCCACTTCGGCCTGTACGCACCACCCGACCTCCTTTCTGGCGTGATCTACAACGACGATCTCACCATTTGGCATCTCGATCCATAACCAGCCGTCGAGGGCATGCTTCTCTGGGCGCACACTCGACAAACAAGAGCTTGTCGATTTAGTTCACCAAGAGTGATTCACTTGGTACGAAAGAATACCTCACCAAGTAGGATTCGACTATGGCTCGCCTCCAGGAGTTCCTCGTTTCATCATCAGGGCAGATGTCGCTCCCCGCCGAGGCACGCCACCGTTGGCACCTCGATCAGGGGGGGCCGGTCGATGTCCTCGACCTCGGGTTCGGTGTGTTGACACTGCCGAAAGGTGAGGGACGACAACTCCTGGGCGACTTGCTCAGTCGTGATGAACACGCCGCGTTCGTCGACTCGCTGCGCGACGATCCCGACCTCGCCACGACATGACGGCCGTCCTTGACGACCACCTCCTGCGCGATCTCCTCGCCGACGAAATAAGCGACGACCTCGCCGTAGTTCTCGCAGAGCACGAACCGGCGACGACGAACTTCTTTTACCTCCGCCTCTGCAAAAGCGTGGTCGCCGCTCGCGGTGGCAGTCTCGTGGGAACCTGGCCGATCGAACGAAGGGTCGCACTCGGTCGAACCCTCGTCGCCCTCCCCGACTCGGTGACGATCGTTCCGCTTCGGGACATCGCGTACCGGATGGCGGAGCTGACGAACCTGCATCGCGTCTCGAATCTGGGAGCAGAAGCAGTCGCCGCCGCCGAATACCTGCGGGCACCGTTGTGCGTGTGGACAGGAGATGACGGACCAGGCATTCGCGATGCACTCACGTCGTTGGGCGGGTCGTACCGAATCGTTTCGAGGTGATGACACGCCCGACCCACCGCGGTCGACTGGGTTGACGAGTTCGAGCCAGTCGGGGCGACAGGGCCGGCTCCGTCAAGGAGTTCGCTATCGCTTGGCGCCGAGGACTCCTGAAAGCATCATACCCTGGTAGTAGGGTTCGGGTATGCCTCGCGGAAACCCCTCACCGAAGCTGGCGATCACCGTCGACCCAGACGTGCACGACAAGGTGGTCGAAGCCGCCACCGCGGAGGGAATCAGCGTGTCGGCCTGGATGACCAACGCCGCTCGCCACGCGCTCCTCGCACGCGATGGGCTCGCCGCCGTCGCCGAGTGGGAAGCTGAGCACGGAGCGTTCACCGACGCCGAGCTGGACGCCGCTCGCCGAAGAGTCACCCGGCAGCTCACATCCGATGGGCACGCCCGATCAGCATGAGCTACGTCTATGACGCCGGGATGCTCGTGGCCGCAGATCGCAATCGGCGCAAGGCTTGGGCCGACCATCGGGTTCGCCTCGAACTCGGCTTGATCCCGATCGTGCCTGCCACAGTCGTGGCGCAAACCAGCCGGTCGGGGCGACAGGTCCAGCTTCGTCGACTCCTGCGCGGCTGCGAGATCGTTCCGTTCACCCCGGAGCAGGCACACGGCGTGGGGGCCCTGCTCGGCGCTTCCCGCACGACTGATGTCGTGGATGCGCACGTTGCCGTCGTGGCCAGCCACCGTCAGGCCATCGTGATCACCTCCGAGGACGACGACATCACGCACCTCTCTGCGAGCTTGCGCGATGCGATCCGTGTCGAGCATGTGTGACTGCCTGCTCGCGATGCCAGACACCTCCGACTACGAGACGTTCTTCGAACCCATCGCTCATCCTGAGCGCTGGAGCGAGCACGATCGAGGGCTGGTCGAGTTCCCGTTGGTCCACCAGCGGCAGATGAGGGATGCGGTCCACCCCGCAGATCGACGGAAACGCGCCCGACTCACGGAGATCGTCACACTGATCGAGGCCGCACTCGGCCCACACGTCACCTGAGTAAGAGGGAGTGCACCCAAGATCTCCGATCGCGCCGTGGGACAGTTCTACGGTTTGGACTGGGACGGTTCTACGGTTTGGAAACGATGGTGGGTCGATGTTTCTGACCATCGAACCTCCAGTGCCACGTTGTGCCGAACCCTTCGCCGAGTCGTTGGTAGACGACGATGCCGTCCTCAGTCTCGACCGCTGACGGGCTCGTGGCCATCGACAGGTTCCACCGCACCCCGAGGTCCTTTCGGTCGTCAAACGAGTGGTCGATCGACAGGGTGGGGTGCCACGTCTCCTGCTCGCCGGCTCGGTGAGCTCGTTCCTCCTCCTACCCGGCACCGCGTCCCTCACCGGCGCGCCGTCCAGCTGGCCTTGATGCGACGCCGGCGAGAGTTGCGTCGGGTGAGAGTCTTGGTGGTGCCGTCGCACCGCTCCACGTGCACGTTACCGCTACCGGCTTGGCGGCTGGCGTGCACTCGCTGTCGGCACGACGGCTCACGACCTCGGCTCACGGTGGAGCGTTCCTCGAGTCTTTGGCCCTCAATGAAACGATGCGTCAGGCAGCTTCGATCGATGAGCCGCTCAACTTCGCCCACTTCCGCGACCGCGGCGGCCCGCTTCGAATGCGGCCCGTATGCCGCGGTGGATCGTCACGGCGCGACTCGACGATGAGAATCTGGGTGGTGCCGCTGTCGTCCTTATCCGTGCCACTCGTCCTCGTGGGATTGCTTCTGGACCAGAACATCGAGGAAACCAAAAGTCGTTGTTACTCGCCCGGGCTGATCGTGGATCATTCCAGCCCCAGCACGAGTAGACCACCTCGTCGATGGGGGGGGGGAGCCGATCACTGTTGAGGCGGCCAGGAAGTCAGACTGCAAGAAGGCTTCATCGAACCCGGATTGCATGAACTCGCTGCACAGGGACCGCAGCACTCGTGGAGCCGCCGGCGCAGGCGCCACGTGCCGTGATCGGGATGATTCTCAACCAGCACATCCGCTGGACAAGACCTCGGAGTCACGTATCACGTTGCGTGATACAATTGTCGCCATGGCGCAAGCGATCTCCGTACGACTCGATGACGAAGCTCAAAAAGCATTGCGCTCTCTCGAAGCCGCCGGCTTGTCTCGCTCGGAAGCGATCCGATCTGCATTGATCGCGTCAGCCGACCGGCTGCGACGTCGCTCGGTGCTCGCTGCCGAGGTGGCTGCGCTCGAGGCTGACGAGGCCGACCGCGGCGAGATGCTCGCCGTCGCGAGGTTGATGGAGTCGCTACGTGCTCAGGGGTGACGTCTACCGGTTCAAGCTACCGAAAGGTGTGGGCCACGAACAGCACGGCGATCGGTTCGGCGTCATCGTGCAGGCCGACGAGTTCCTACCCCGATCGGTCGTGATCGTTGCCCCAACATCTCGAAGCGCGAGGCCGGCATCGTTTCGTCCCGAGATCGAGATCGGTGGGACCCCTACACGCGTCCTTGTCGAGCAGATCGACGCAGTCGACGTGAGTCGGTTAGGCCGTCGCGCTAGTCACCTCAGCACCGAGGAGCTTTGGGGGGTGGACGAGGCACTGATGACCGTGCTCGGACTCGATTGATTGCGGACCAGCAAAACCGAACGGCGCACCGAACCCGCACACATAATCGACGTGCCCATCGCCCGTGACCTCGTTCCAGACATCGCGGGTTGGCCGCTCTCTCCGAGGCACGGGATGTCGGATACCGAGGTCGACGAACCCCCGCCTGAAGCGTTCACGAAGTTCATCGCCGAGATGTGGCGGTGGACCATCATGGGCAAGGATTACGACACGCCAGCGGCACCACGACCTCGTGGCTCGCGTCGCCTGCCCGCATGCCGACCAAGTCCATGCCGATCACCGGCAACCCGGAGGCCGATCAACTCCTCATCGACCAGCCTCTCGCCGTCGTAATCGGGATGCTTCTCGACCCGCACATCGGCGAAGTATCTACTCGGCACGCCGGTTCCGGCGACCGACCGCGAGAGCCGGTTGAGGACGTAGCGCTGGTCGCACCCAGATGAGGCTTACGACCTGGGCTGCTGACATGAGGTTCGCCGCCGCCTTCCCGCAGCTCGTCCCACGGACGGCTGTCCGCCTGCATCCGCAAAAGGGCACGCCGTCGACCAGCGGATCGTACCTCGGAGGCCCGCTCCTGTGGCCCGAGAGCGAGACCTGGCCGTCGTGCACGGATCATTCAGCGAGTCTCGTAGCTGTCCTGCAGCTTCGATTGGCTGACGTGCCGGAGCTCCCCTTTCCTGAAAGGGCCGACATGTTCCAGGTGTTGTGGTGCCCGTTCGATCACGAGGCCGACGGGTACGGTCCGCGAGCCGAGATCCGGTGGCGCGCAAGTGCCGAGGTCGGAGCGGTCGGCGTTACGCCCCCGCTCCTCCAACCAAGTTCGACTACATCCCGAGGCCGTGCACTCTCGCCCCTGAGCGCGTGGTCGACTTCCCCAACCCGAACGAGTTCGACCGCGAGCTCAACGCGGCGGTGGATCAGTACTGCGCTCACCGTGTCGAGGCGCTGCAGTCGAACAAGTCCTTGCCGGTTCCGTTCGATCTCTTGGCGAATTGCTACCAGTACTCATGGGCGAGCGCCCCGGGGTGCAAGATCGGCGGATGGCCGGAATGGGTCCAGGATCGCGAGTACCCGAGCTGCGTCACCTGCAACGAGCCCATGGGGCACCTCCTGACGATGGCAAGCGCTGAGTTCGACGGGGGCTCGTGGTGGCGATGGATGCCGGTCGAGCAGCGACGTCTCTGGGGATCCCGGGATCTGGACGCGTTGTTCGAGGCGCAGAACGCCCCCGACCTCATGTTCGGCGACATGGGCAACGTGTTCTTCTTCACGTGCGCGTGCAACCCATCGCACGTAGCCCTGGTGTTTCAGTGTTCGTGAGCAGCGAGCACGAGAGAGACTCGACGGAGCTCGCGCCGGGCAAGGTCGTCTCGAGGACCGCGCCTACGCTGTCGTCATGGCGACCAGGTCCATCCCGATCACGAGCAACCCGGAGGCCAACGAGCTACTCGTCGCCGATCCACTGGCCCTGCTGATCGGGATGCTTCTCGACCAGCAGGTTCCGATGGAATGGGCGTTTCAAGGACCGTTCAGCCTCCGTGAACGGCTCGGGGGGACACTGGATGCCACCTCAATCGCAGCGATGGATCCCGAGCATCTCGTAGCGGTGTTCTGCGACAAGCCAGCGTTGCATCGGTACCCCGCCGCGATGGCTCGACGGGTGCACGAGCTGTGCCAGCACCTCGTGGATCACTACGACGGGGACGCCGGCAAGGTGTGGTTTCGAGTCATGTCAGGCGGCGAGCTGTACCAGCGTGTGCGGGCACTCCCCGGTTACGGCGATGAGAAGGCCAAGATATTCATGGCCATCCTTGCCAAACGTTTCGGCAAACAACCCGAGGGCTGGGCCGAGGTAGCGGCTCCGTTCTCCGATGCTGTTCCTCGTTCCGTCGCTGATGTCAGCTCGGCGGCGACCCTCGCCAAGGTACGTGAGTTCAAGAAGGCCAAGAAGGCCGAGGGCAAGAGCAAGGCGGACTGATTGGGGTCGATAGGGTCCACCTGTGCGCATTCTGCTCGTTACTGGGGAGTACCCGCCGGACACACCGGGTGGCATCGGAAGTTATGTTGCGTGCGCAGCACCGGCCCTCGCTGCCCACGGTGCCGAGGTGCACGTATTGGTCTGCGCCGGCCGGGAACCGGTGTCCGACACGGTCGACAATGGTGCCTTCATCCACCGCCGGCCGCTCCTTCGATCGGCAACAATTGCTCTTCGAGGGCGCGTCGGCGGACGCCTGTCCCTCGCCGCGTCACTGGCGCACCACGCTCGTGGTCTTGGTCGGTTCGACGTCATCGAAGCACCCGACTGGCAAGCGATGGGTCTCGCGTTCACAATCCGGAATAGGACACCGACCGTGGTTTGCCTGCACACCCCCGACGTGGTGATTCGCGCGCACCAACAACCCGCGAGTGACACGGTGGACCAACGTGGCCTTCGCGCCGTCGATCGACTGGACGCGTTTGCGGCCCGACGGGCTGCCGCCGTGACGGGCTATTCGAACCTCATGGTCCAAACGCTGCTCGGAATTGGCTGGCTCCGACGACAGGACACCGTCGTACAGCGTGCGCCCATCGACCTCCATCGCTGGATCGAAGCATCGCCGGTGCACAATACCGAACCGGTGATCCTCGGCCTCGGTCGTCTGGAACACCGAAAGGGTTTCGATGTGCTGGTTCGCGCCGCCGGACTCCTCCGAGGCGATGTGCCCGATATTCGTGTCGTCCTGGCCGGCGCCGACGGATATCGGCCCGACGGCACCACGTGGAGCACCTACCTGCGGGGGCTCGCTGATGCGGTCGGTGTGGATCTTGAGCTCACGGGGTCGATTCCCCGCCCCGACCTCCTTCAGCGCCTTTCGTCCAGTCGTGTGGTGGCGGTACCGAGCCGATTCGACAACTTTGCCATGGCTGCACTCGAAGGCCTCGCAGCGGCGCGGCCATTGGTCTGCACGAACCAGGTAGGGGTGGCGGAACTGGCCGACGGGTCATCGGCGATCACGGCCGTTGCGGTGGACGACCCACCTGCCCTCGCCGCCGCTCTGCTCCCCCACCTCCGTGACGCTCAGTGGGCAACACGCGCAGGCGAAATGGGCCAGGCGTTGGTTACCTCGGCGTGTAACGCAGATCGATTCGCCGAGGGCAGGCTTGCGATCTATTGCCAGGTCATAGAGAAGGCGCGTTAGCCGCGACCACGGACGGGATCGGCACACCCGTTGCATCGCGCAACACGCCACCGGAGATCGCAACGATCGTCGGTCCGATGTCCTCCGCCCGGACGTCGGGAATCCTCCCCGGCGCGATACCACCACCGGCGAACACCACCCGGCCATCTTGACGGTGACCACCTTCTCGGTGTTCGTATCGATCGGCCCGGATCGTGCCGAGTGAAGGCGACCACACCGCGTCCACCTGGCAATCCACGTTCCATTCGAACAACAGATCGAACATCCCCGCTTCACTCGCTTCGGGATAGTGATCCGTCGCTCGAAGCACCTGGCGGACCATCGGTTCGTCGCCTTCAACTGATCGGAGAGCCCGCAGCTCCGTCTTCAGCAATGTGAGCATCGCTTCCGCATCAACCGGATCGATCCGTCCATTGGGCTCTCGGCCACTCAGGTTGAGCCGAACACCGCCCCACGCGGGGAACACCGGCATTGGAAAGAACCGCCGACTTCCGTCGAGGAAGTGATCAAGGTGTTCGAACGGTCGATGGGTGGCCCGAAGAGCCAACCTCGCCAGCCGGTTTGGCGCCCGGCGGGCCAACTCCCGTGCCCGTACCTTCGCCGACGGCGCACCGAGCGCCGCTTCGATCCGTCGGAGGACGGGATCGAGCAGATGAGGCATCGAGATGTTTTGCTCAATGCCGTGGCTGAGGATCAAGACCACCGCTGGCGGATCGTCGGCAGGGCTCGACCCCTGCCCGATAGCGATCACCTCCGCCACCGCACGATCAAGTGTTTGGTACACCTCCCGAACCACGTCGCCAAGCTCCGCCAGTTCTCCTATCTCCCGGTCTGCCTCACGCTGGTGGAGATGCCAGAACTGGTGACCGGTGCAGTGCGCCTCCGCAAAGACCACGGTGAGTACCTCGGGCTGCTCCCGTTTCACCAACCAGCGCACGAGTTCAACTTTGGCCTCGATCGAATCGAGCACCTCCTTGCGAAGCACCCGGAGTTCACCGATCGTTCCCCGCTCCCCGCGTTCGTCGCACCGATCTTGCGGATCGATCGGGTGTTTCGCCAGCAACTCAACACCGAGATCCTCAGGCGAAGTGTCAAACGTGCTCCATCGGTCGTGCTGGCCCCACCCGATGACTTGCACGCCGAGCACGTCGGCTTGAATCGCCACGTTGGGCACGTCGATGGTGACCGTCCGCGTGCCGTCTCGTCCCAGTTCTCCCCAGTACGTCGGTCGGGCCACCTCGCCGTTCGGGCCGCGATACGACATTCGATACGAGCCCGAAACCAACGGACGCCAGGTCCACCCCCGATGCTGATCGGGCCGGGTGCCCGTGGCGATGGTGGGCCACACCGGGCCGGAGTAGAGCCCGATGGGATTACGCATGTCGGCCATGGCGCCTCGTTCAAACAACCCGGCGATCACCGGAAGGTCACCGGCGGCGATCAGCCGGTCGACGACATCACGGTCGCCAGCGTCGAATCCGATCACCACAACTCGGCGAGCGCTCAACGTCGACTCGCCGCTGCCACGTTGCGCTGCCGGTCAAGCCAGCCCAGAAGCGTGGCTACCGCTCGGGGGTCGTGGCGTAGTTGGTGCCCTCCTCCATCGACAATCCGGAGGTCGGCCGAACCGTGAGCGTCGGCAAGCACCCGGGCATCAAACACGGGGACTGCATCGTCGTCGGAGCCGTGCAAGACCAACATCGCCCGCGGCGCCACTCGTGGGGCACACGCAACGGCACGGATCTCGCGGAGTTCGCGAGCCCACGGGTCGAAGACGATCGGTTCGCCTGTCGCACCCATGATCCCCACCTCGTTGGCATGTTCGAGAAGGCGCCGAGGGTGGCTCGCCCAGTCGTCGAAGTCGGCCGGAGCGCCCACGGCGGCAACGCCCAGGATCTCAGGATCCTGCGCCGCGGCACACGTGGCCATCGCTCCTCCGGTGCCGAAACCGGCCGCCCAAACGCCGAAGACGTTTTCCCTCGCCGCCAGCCAACGGGTGGCCGCGAGGGTGTCGCGCAACCATCCCCACAACGAAAAGCTCCCCTCCGACGTGCCGCATCCACGGAAGGTGAAGCACATCACCGCCCAACCCATCTCCGTCGCAATGCGGTCGGCCAGTTCCGGGAACGACAATGCTGAAATACGCCCGCCATCCTTTCCCGACGGGAACCCGTGACAGATCACCAGACCCGGGACCGAGGTGGAAGGCGCTGAGCGCGGCAGGGCCAGATGCCCGGCGAGCGCCAACCCATCGGACGAGAAGAGGTGATCCATTCGAGCGCTACCGGGTGGGCTCGCCGTCGTCGGTAGGCACACCCGAGCCATTGCCCTTGTACGGCTTGTAGCCGCGGTTGCGGGCTTCGGCGAGCGTGTCCGGACCAAACGACGCCCACGGGGGGCCGCTCAAACCTTCCACCTTGTCGGTTGCCATGAGGGCGGCGATGATCGACGGATCATCGATGTTGTCGAGGTCGTAGACCACTTGGGAGCGGCGGTCGCCAAGCCAGCGAGACTCGTGGAACTTGAGGGGACGATCCATGCGCCTGACCCTACCGTTAACGATGGTGCTGTTCGAAGAAGGCCCACATGACTTCGTTGGCATCGATATCGTCGACCGGCGTGCCGGTCACCGCCGAAATCGAGGCCTCAAAGGCAGACCCCGGCCACACATGGCCTCCACCCTTGGCAGAGTAGAGCTCCGCGATCGCGCCGTCTTTGCAGTCTCCGTAGCTGATCTTGCTCACGATCCCTTTCACCAACATGGTGGTAGGACCGGTGGTGCACCCGTTGCTTTTCGCCCAGACTTCTAACGTCTTTTCGACTGGCTTCACGTCGAGGCCGGTCTCACCTTTCAGCAACTCCTCGATGCCCGGAAGTGCGCTCGCAGCACCACCGAGACCTCCGTTGTAGCCCACAAAGGCGTCGTCGGTACCGTGAAACGCCACGACCGGCATCGGCTTCGACGGAGCGCACCCAGCCAAACGATCAAGGCCGGCCACCGGCGCTATCGCGGCGATCTTGTCGGCGTACCGGCAGGCGAGCGCCGATGTGAACAGCGCACCGTTGGAAAGCCCCGTCACGTAGATGCGGGTCGCGTCGACACACCATGTCGTGGCAGCCTCATCGATCAGCTTGCCGACAAATCCAAGATCGTCGGGACCACTGACTTGGCCGGAGAAATTCCAGAATGGGACCGCGCCCGTGCCTTGGGGAGTAACAGCCACGAAGCCGTATTTTTCGGCGGTATTGACCAACCGGGAGTGGAGCATGTGGATCTTGTTCCCCTCCTGGTAACCGTGCAGGTCGATGACGAGAGGAACCGGGGTGGCGCCATACCGGGCCGGGAGGAACTCGGCGTACGTGCGCTCTACACCCCCCACGTTGATCGTTCGATCCACCGCCCGGGTCAACGGATCGGTGGCCGCGTCCTTGGTGGGGGTTGATGTTCCGGTCGCCAATCCCCTACATGCTGACGCCGCAGCTGTGGTGCCCGGCGCGGCCACGGTTTGCGGCGTTGGGCGCGCCGAAGGCGAGGATGAACTGCAGCCGACCGAAAAGAGGGCAAGTGCAGTGCCGGCCAAACCGAACGCCGATACCGCTCGACGAACTCGCATGTGATCCCCCTCAGCATTCGGCTTCGATGCCGACGCTCGCTGACGAACCGTCAGGGTAGAGGATCGGTGGGGCCAACAACCACCGCGCCCACGGCGCCGATCGCTACCAGGTACGCGTCGGTGTATTCGAGCACACGCACGATATGGGCGTCATCGAAATCATCTCCCGTATCCGGAAGCCCCTCAGCTTCAGCGATTCGCCCGAGCACGAAGGCCAGCGAATCGTCCTCGTCCACCACCTGCGCCGGGCCGGCCACGCCCGATGCCTCGACCCCATCCTTCGGATCCGGCACGGAAGCGTCGCGCGCCACCCCTTTGGTTTCAAAGAAGTCGAGTTGGTGGGCGATCACGGCGCTCACGTCGGCGAAACTCAGCTGGGCCGTCACTGTTTCCGGTAGCCGATCGGCTAC
>JANOSD010000193.1:0-15200 GCA_031415655.1 Actinomycetes bacterium | reverse complement strand
TGCTTCGCCGCGCCATAACACGCCTCAAGGGCGCTACTGGCACCACACAAGGAGCCATCACGATTCCAAGACCGCGCCATGCAGAACCCGAATCGGACCCAAAACACCCAAATTTTCCGTTACTGGGACACGCTCCTAGGGGTCTCGTTGCAACATGGTTCGGATTCGTTCGGGTTTGGGCTTGCGCTGTTCGGCGTGGGCGGTGGTCCGGCGGCGGCGTTCTTTCGTCGGGGTGCGCGAGAACATCTGGGGTAGGAGCAGCGGTGACCCTGTGGCGAAATTGGAGGCGGTGTGGTCGAGGGTACGCTGGCTGGGTGCCGAGTTGGGATGACGACGAGCCGTTTGTTCTCGATGACGACTTTGTGGCGGGCGCCACAGTCAAGGAACTCGGATGGAAGGAACGGGAGCAGGCCGCAGAGGACCAGCGCAAAAGTGCGCTCGGCGTCGCCAAGGCGGGCCGACGGGTTGACCGAAGCAACCGCATCCGCCGAGCAACGGGCGGCGCAGCCGTCCCAATCCTTGCGTTGGCCGGTTTCGTATTGCTCACCGTGTTTGTGGTTCTGGGGCCGTACGGTCGCTCTTCGCCTGATGGCAGCGGGAGTTCTGGAACGGCCGGAGGGGACAAGCCGTCTGACAAGTCCGGCACGACGTTCCAACTCACCAAGCCCAACGCGAAATTCGGCGAGTGTCTGATGTGGGACCAGGCCGCCGAAGCCGGCAATCTTCGCCGCACGGGGGTGGTGCCATGCGATCAGCCCCATTTGATGCAGGTGTCGGAACCAATCGACCTTCGAACGAAGTATGAGCAGTATCCGACCGACCGCGAGTTCGGCGCCGTGAGCGACGACGATTGTCAAGCCAATAACGAGCGGCTCCTTGGGGGCGCGCTCGACCCCAACGGGAGCGTGTTCGCAACGAGCATCTTTCCGACACAAGAAGGATGGGCTGCCGGTGATCGGATCCTGTGGTGCGGCCTGGCCCGTCGATCCAAGTTCGCAACCGGCCGCCTCGTGGATCGGTTGCCGCCGTTCAACAACCCACTAACCGCCAACACGCAGCAGTTCGACTACGCGGAGGGTGATTGCCTGGGCGTCGGCAATCTCGTGGACTCGTGCGACGAGCTCTTTACGGTGCAGATCAGTGGGTCGTTCCGCATCGACGGCGCGGAGGGGGTGCCGCAGGTTTTCGACCGCGATGCCTGGGCCGCCCTCGCCGGTAGCCGATGCGAGGAGCAGGGCAGGCGGTTCCTCGGCATCGCCCCTGGCGTCGGTCTTGGGCGATGGGAGCTTGGCGGGGGATTCGTCGCTTCTGGATGGCGGCCGATCGGACCGGAAAGTTGGCAAGCGGGCGCCCGCGTGGTGTGGTGCACTGTGGGCGAGGTTCGCGAATCTGGCCCGGCATGGGTCGATCGCACGGGTTCCTTTGCCGGCGTGCTTGCGCCCGACGCCGAGGGCATCCCCACGTGACCCGACGCGAAGGTCCAGATCCCCACGGGCACCAACGGTTCCCGGCCGAAGAGGGCGAGCCCGGTTCCGTTGAGACTGCATGGTCAACTGACGCTGGGTGGACAAGTGAAGCACGGCCGGTGGGTAGCCGTTCTCTGGGGCCAAGCGAGTCGCTTGGCACATCGAGGCGGGACCCCGGCAGCGGGCGGGCCGGCGGTGCAGATGGCAGATCGCAGACGGGTCATCGATGGGGGCTGGCGCTCGTGGTGGTGCTCGTCTCATTGCTCAGTGTTTTTGCGCTCGGGGTCGGGTGGACGCAATCGCAGCGAGAACTCGATGCGCGTGAGCGCGCCGCGAGGTCGGTGTCTCGCTCTGGCGGACCCGATGGATCAACGTCCCCGGGCACCGTGATGCCGTTGTGGTCAGTGCCAGACCTCGCCACCGGATCGTGTCTGGCTTGGGATCAGGAAGGCCGCACCGTCATCGCCTCGGTCGACGATGTCGGCGTGGTTTCTTGCGACGGCCTTTACCTATTTCAGGTCGCGGGTACGGTCGTGCTCGACGGCTACTCATTCGAGAACATCACGCCCGAGTCGCGCCGGAACGCCGCTTGGGCTGCATGCTTGCCGTCGGTTGAAGCACTTCTTGGAGCGCCGATCGACCCCTACGGCCGGTTCGAACCAGCGTTGCTGCTGGCACCAGCCGAAGCGAGGGGAGCAGCGGCTCGCACAGGATGGTGTGGAGTCGCCGCCGCGAAACAGTCGGCTGACCAAATTGCCTCGGATCAGCTACTGCCGGTGCTTGGCGCGATACGACCGGACGACCAGGCTCGAGTCTGGGAACCGGGCACGTGCCTCGACGAGAGCAATCTCCGGGTGCCGTGCGAGGTTGCGCATCTCACCGAGGTGACGGGGTCAATCACGCTGGGACCGGAAGTGATGGTACCTCAGGTCGACGATATCGACGGGTGGGACCGTCTGCTCCGTACCGATTGCGAGGAGCGAAACAAGGTGTACCTCACCCGCGATGGTCGAGGTCCGTCGCGATTCTTCGGGGGTTGGGTGCGGCCGGGACCGTCCAGCGTTGCCGCCGGGAGTCGGGTAGTGCATTGCACAGTGGGAGACGGAGCGGGCGAGGGCGCAGAGACCCGATTCATCCCGCGGACAGGGAGCCTCCGACCGTAGGTCGGGCGGCGCTGGACCTACGACCTCTGCGGGGCTTCGCAGAGTTCGCCTCCACCGGCCAACGCGGCATCTTCGCGGGAACCATGTTGCAACCAAACCCCTTGTAGGGGTCTGGTTGCAACATGGTTCGGAATCGTTCGGCTTGACGGTTTAACGGTTTGACGACCCGAGCCCGGGGGCGGTCAGGTCAGTCTGGTGTTGACGGTGCCGTCGAGGTTGGCGATCCACCAACCGTCTTCGCCCTGGCAGTTGGCGTCGCCGGGCTCGTCGGCTTTCATCCAGTAGAGCGGGCGGCCGTTGAGCGTGGCCTGCATTTTCCCGTCGGGCCGGGCGACGGTGCCGAACTGCGAAGCGGTGAGACCGTCGCCCACCTTCACGGTATCGGCGTAGACCGCCGGCCATTTGGCCAGGCAGCCCTCTTCGAGACACACGATCTTGTTGCCGGCGTCGGTCTCCTTCTTCCAGCTGTAGACCACCTTGCCGTTGGCCGTGCCCACGGCCTTGCCGAACGGTGTGTCGATGACTTTGAACGAGGCAACGCCGGTCGCCGGAACCGTGGCGCCCGCCGTGGTGGCGGGCGTGGTGGCCGGGGCCTTGCTCCCGGTGGTGCTGCTCCCGGCGGCGGGGGCCTTGATCGCGGCCGTGCTTCCCGCGGTGCTGGCGGCGGTGCTTCCGGCTGTTGTGGCGGCCGGTGTCTCGGTCTTGCTGCACGCGCCGAGGGCGCCAAAAGCGAGGGGCATGGCGGTGGCGAGCGCCAAGAAGCGGTGACTGGGTCGATTGAGCATGGAGTCCTCCTGGGTCGAACCCGTGTCGACCGCTGCAGCGGTCAACGTACGCCCAATCATGGAGGTTCCCGGTGGATAGGAACGCTCCGACTGCGGCCGCTCCGCGTGGCCGTCATCTACTGACGGATCGTCAGCAACTTGGGGTGGTCCGCTAGCGTTGCCTGCGTGAGCCCCGCTCGTCCCACCGATTCGTTGCCCCCATCCGCTGCGCCGCCGGCCGCTGTTCCGATCGTTGCCAGCGCGGCCGACGTCGATGAGGAGGGCCTGCGGGCCGCCGACGGTCGAGTGCCGGGCCGCCGCGGTCGGGCCACACGCCAGAAGCTGCTTGAGCAGACGGCCGAGATGGTGCACAGCACACCGTTCCGGGATCTCAAAGTGGTCGATATCGCTCGCCAGGCCGGCACGTCGCCCGCCACCTTCTACCAGTACTTCCCCGACGTCGAAGCAGCCATCCTGGTGCTGGCCGAAGAGATGGCCCAGCAGATTCCCGAGCTCGGTGCCATGGTCCAGACCCGGTCGTGGAAGGGTCGGGCCGGCTACGACACGGCGGCGGCGTTGGTCGACGCATTCATGGCGTTCTGGGAGACCCACCGGGCGGTGCTTCGGGTGGTCGATCTCGCCACCGCCGAGGGCGACGATCGTTTCCGTAAGATCCGTTCGCAGCTCTTGAACCCCCTCACCCGGGCCTTGGCCGACGCCATCGAAGGTCAGCGGGCCACCAGCAAACATCCCGACGATCTCGATCCCATGGCCGCGGCTGGCGTGCTCGTGGCCATGCTGGCCAACGTCGCCGGCCATCGCTATGGCTTCGAGTTCTGGGGGATTCGCACCGTCGACACCACCCGCAGCATGGCCCGCATCGTGCACACGACCGTCACCGGCCAAAGGCCGCCCACCGACTCGTGACCACCTACCGACTCGTGACCGCCCAAACGGCGTGCCCGATCGGCAACCGGTGATGGCCCGGCAATGAAGTTCGGCATCCTTCCGCCCTATCGCACCGGCGTGGTGGCCGACCCCGCATGGATGGTTCGGTTCGCGCAGTTGGTGGAGCATCTTGGCTTCGAGTCGCTCTACGTCGTGGAACATGTGGTGGTGCCCACGGGCTACGCCGAGCGTTACCCGTACGCCGAGTCGGGGCGCATGCCGTTGCCCGACGACTGCCCCATACCGGATCCTCTCGACCTCCTCGCCTACCTCGCCGGGGTCACCACCAACCTGGTTCTCGGCACCGGTATCGTTGTCTTGCCCGAGCACCACCCGGTGCAGCTGGCCAAGCGGTGCGCCACCATCGACCGACTCTCGGGCGGACGGCTGCGGCTGGGGGTCGGTGTGGGCTGGATGCAGGAAGAAATCGAAGCGGTTGGGGTCGACTTCGCCACGAGAGGACGTCGCACCGACGAAGCCATCGAGGCCATGCGAGCGCTCTGGACGCAACCCGCGGCGTCGTTCCACGGCGAGGTGTTTTCCTTCGATGGGTTTGTCAGTCGTCCTCAGCCGGTCTCGGTGGGCGGCGTCCCCATCCACATCGGCGGACATGCTCCCGCGGCTGCCCGCCGTGCCGGCCGTCTCGGCGATGGCTTTCAGCCACTCGGGCTCGACGACGCCCTTCTCACCGACCGCCTCGCCACGATGCGCCAGGCCGCGCAAGCGGCTCACCGCGATCCGGCGGCGATCGAACTCACGCTCGGAGGTTTGCTCGGACGCACCACCGGGGCGGATATCGAGCGGGCGGCGGCGCAGGGCGCGCACCGCCTTTTGCTCTCCACCATCACCGCCGATCTCGTCGAACTCGAAACGCTGCTCACCGATTTCGCCGGCGATCACCTCTCCTGAGTCCAACCCGTTAAACTAGAACCTGTTCCTGTTTTCGTCCGAAGGGGAGAGTGCGATGTCGGCCCAGATTCCCGCAGGGACCGTGGTGGTGGGGATGCAGCTTCCCGTGCAATCGCAGAGCACGATCTATGCCGAAGCGTGGGAAGCAGAAGCCGGCGTCGCCGAACTTGCGGCGGTGGCACGAGCCTGCGACCGCGCCGGGTTCTTTTCCATCGCCGTGTGCGACCACGTGGCGATCCCCGAACCGCTGGCCGAAAAGATGTCGACGTCGTGGTGGGACACGATCGCCACCCTTGGCTACCTCGGTGGCATCACCGATCGAGTGCACCTGCTGAGTCACGTGTACGTATTGCCTTACCGCCACCCACTCGCCGCCGCCAAGGCCTTCCTCACGCTCGATGCTCTGTCGCATGGACGGGCGATCCTCGGTGTGGGCGCGGGCCACGCTGAGGCCGAGTTCGCCGCCCTCGGGGCGGACTTCTCACGCCGAGGCGCAGTGCTCGAAGACGCCATCGTCGTGGTTCGCGCCGCCTTTGCCGACGAGTTCCCAGAGGTCACCACGCCCAACTGGTCGGTCGCTGGGCTCGGCCTTCGCCCCCGTCCCACCCATGCCGGTGGCCCGCCGATTTGGGTCGGTGGTTCGTCGCCGGCGGCGATCCGTCGGGCCGCTCAACTTGGCGACGGCTGGTTGCCCCAAGGTCCTCCGGAGGGGGGCATGGCGCCGGCCATCCACCGCATCCACCGCCTACGCGCCGAAGCGGGCCGCGCCGACGCGCCCTTCGCCATGGGGGCCAACGTGGAGCCGATCTACGTGGGGGAGCCGTCCTGGCACGTTGGCAAGTGGTGTCTGAGCGGGGCCCCCGAACGCATCGCCGAGCGGCTCCGCACCTATGGTGCAATGGGATGCAACCAGCTCCAGATCCGTTTTCGCTCGCGGTCCTGCACGGAGTTGGTCGACCAGATCCACGCCTTCGGTGCCGATGTATTGCCCCAGTTGAACGACTGATCCAGATCCCCTGAGCCAGATTCCCTGAACCAGATTCCCTGACCGACCGTCGTCCGCCTTCGGACGACCCGTAGTGAACCAAAGGATGGAGACGCACGATGGGCCTCTTCGATGGACGAGTGGCGCTGGTATCAGGCGTCGGGCCGGGGCTCGGTCGATCCGTGGCAGTACAACTCGCCGAGCAAGGCGCCGATCTCGTGCTTGCGGCCCGCCGGGAGAAGCGCCTCGCTAAGGTGGCCGCCGAGGTCGAAGCGCTCGGTCGCCGCGCCGTCTGTGTGCCGACCGACATCACCGATCCGACATCGTGTGCCGCACTGGCCGAGGCGACGGGTGAGGCCTACGGGCGCCTCGACATCTTGGTGAACAACGCCTTTTCCGACGGCACCTTCGCTCGTTTCGACGAGGCCGATTTGGCGACGTGGAAACTCACGATGGACGTCAACCTCTGGGGCACCCTGCAACTCACGCAGGTGATGATTCCGTTGCTCCGCAAGGCTGCCGATGGTGACGGGCGGATCGTGATGGTGAACACCATGTCGGTCCAACGGATCGAAGAACGGTTTGGTGCGTATGCGGCATCCAAGGCGGCGCTGGCCACGGCGACCAAGACGCTGGCCGTCGAGCTCGGTCCGCTGGGCATTCGGGTGAACTCGGTACACCCCGGCTACATCTACGGGCCATCCGTGGAGTGGTACTTCAATCATCTCGCCGAACAAGAAGGCCGCACGTTCGACGAGGTCTATGCCGAGCGGGCCGGGCAGACGTGTCTGCGGTACCTCCCTCCGGCCGATGAGATCGCCGGTGCCGTGCTGTTCCTTGCATCGCCTTGGGCGAAAGCGGTCACGGGCGAGGCGGTCAACGTCAACGCCGGCCACTGGATCGGCTGATTCATGCCGGCGACGGCGCGCTGGGCGCGCAGAGGCTCTGATGGTCAGCGACTGCTTCGTCGGCACCCGGTCTTGCTGCGGACGGCGACCGCGACCGCGACGGCGACCGCGACAGCACTGGCGCTCGGCGCCGGCATGGCCCTGGCCGGGTGCTCGGCATCGGAGCTCTCAACCCCAACCGCGTCGGCCGATCGCCCCGTCGAACCGAAAGCCACCGCGGGGGGATCGACGCCCGCCTCCGTCACCCCAACAGGCACGATCGAGGTCGTGCTGCTCTTCGGTCCAACCGCCACCGATGCCTCCGCTCTGGTTCTGGCCGATGCGCTGGCGGCGCTGCCAGGAGCAACGGCGGTGCGTCGCTTCACATCCTTCGACGCCCTCGCCGAGTTGCGGTGCCTCTATCCCGCCCAAGCGGCGCGTCTCGACGGGCTCGATGCCTCGTTGCTGCCGCCATCTCTACGGGTCATTGTTCCGGCCGAAACGGTGGTTGACGAGGCGTCGCTTCGACTGCTGCCGGGCGTGGGCGACGTGATCATCGGCACGCCCACCCCGTCCGGCGTCGTCGTCACAACGCCAACGTGTCTGCCCCGCGGCACGCCGATCCGCTGAGACAACTGTTCCCAAGGCTGGAGGCCACCATGATCAAACTCGTGTGTTTCTTGAAGCGGAAGGAGGGCACGACCTCCGAGGAGTTCGTGGACCACTGGCAGCATCGCCATGGCCCCCTGATCACCGGGACCCCGACGGTCGCTCGGCACGTGGTGCGTTACGAACAGCTGCTCCCCACCGAAACGTTGCCGTGGATGACCGCCAAAGGTTTCGACGGCATCACGATCATGTGGTTCAACGGACCATCGGACTTCGAGGCGTTCCTCTCGGAGCCGGACTATGCACGGGTGATTTCCCCCGACGAGCAGTCGTTCCTCGATCTCGACGGGCTCGTGGGAATGCTCACGGAGGAGCCGTCGCTGGTGATCGACGGGCCGGCCACATGAGCGCAGGCCTCAGCGGAATGGGCCTCAGCGGAATGGGTGCCATCGTGACGGGCGGGGCGTCAGGCATCGGTCTCGCCACCGTGCACCGATTGGCGGCAGCGGGCGCGGCGGTGGCGGTCGTCGACCTGGACCTCGGCGCGTGTGAAGCTGCCGTCTCCGAGGTGCTCGAACGCGCGCCGGGCGCAACGCTGCTGGCCCTGGCCGCCGACGTCACCGATCCCGCGTCCGGGGCCCGTCTTGTTGCGGCCACCGTCGACGCTTTCGGGCGGCTCGACATCGCCGTGAACAATGCCGGTAGGTCGGGCATGTACGCCGCGCTGCCCGAGCAGACCCTCGACAACTGGAACGCCGTCATCGCCGTCAACCTCACCTCGGTGTTCCTGGGGATGCAGGCCCAGATCCCGGCGATGTTGGCGGGGGACCACCCCGGTGGATCCGTGGTGAACGTGGCCTCGGGCGCGGGCCTCATGGGCTTTGCCTTACTTCCCGCCTATGTGGCCAGCAAACACGGGGTGATCGGGCTCACGAAGTCGGTGGCGCTGGAGTACGCCCGCAAAGGGATCCGGGTGAATGCCGTGTGCCCCGGGTCGGTGCGTACCCCGATGCTGGAGGGGTTCGCCGGAGGTGACCCGGCGGCCATCGAAGCGATGGGCGCCTTGAGCCCCATCGGCCGATTGGCCACGCCCGACGAGATCGCCGCTGCCATTGTGTGGTTGTGCACGCCCGATGCCTGTTTCGTGACGGGTACGGCGTTTCCCGTCGACGGCGGCGTGATGGCGACATGAGCGGCGGTCCAGAGCCGCGGTTGCTCGAAGGTCAAAAGGTGATCGTCACCGGCGGTGGGTCCGGGATTGGTCGGGCGACGGCGATCCGAATGCACGCCCACGGAGCACGGGTGGCCGTGCTCGATCTCCACGGCGACGCTGCCGCCGATACCGCCGAGTTGGTCGATGGCAGCGGGTTCGCCGTCAACGTCGCCGACACCGACGCGTGCGAGCGTGCGTTGCAGAACGCCGTCGACTCTTTGGGCGGGTGCACGGCGCTGGTGAACAACGCCGGTGTCGGCAATCTCAAGGCCATCACCGCGTACTCCGACAAGGAGTGGGACCTCCTCCTGAACGTGAATCTGAAGGCGGTGTTCACCGCCACCCGTGCGCTCGGCCCGGTGCTCGTGGCGGGGGGCGGGTCGATCGTCAACGTGGCGTCGGCGTCGGCGCTGCGACCCACACGTGGCGAAGCGCCTTACTGCGCGGCAAAGGCCGGGGTAGTGGCGCTCACAGCGTCGGCGGCGTTGGAGTTGGCGCCGGCAGTACGTGTGAACTGCGTGGCGCCCGGTTTTATCGACACGCCGCTCACCGCTGGTGCCGTCGACGAACCGTCGATTGCCGCCGGCCTCGTCGAACGCACACCCCTGGCCCGGATCGGCTCGGCCGACGAAGTGGCCGACGTGGTGGTGTTCCTGTGTTCGCCGATGGCGCGCTACATCACCGGCCAAACCTTGGTGGTGGACGGCGGGAGCTTGCTAATCAACGCCCAGGCCGATCCGCTGCTCCGCATGCTTCTCGGCTGAGGGTGGTGGGTCTCGACGAATGGTGCGTTACCCGAAGGCGATACCGCTCCGTAGTACGACGGCATTCGGGATTCCGGCGGCGCGCTGATCAGCATCGACGGTGAGCGAGCTCAGCTCCACCGCGCCCGCGGCTCGCCGTTCCTTCGCTACGGCGGCGTCGCCCGTAGCAACCACGATTCTCGGCACGATTCCGCGTTCCTGTCCGGAGTCCGTGGACGATGGACCATGACCGGGAACCAACACGTCGTCCACCCCGTCAGCCACCCGAACGTCTATGCCGTGACGGGCGAACGTCGCCATGCAAGCAAAGCCGAGGAAGGCCAGATCGGCGTTGTTCTCCGTACTCACCGATACCGCTGGCCATCCCGCCGCCCCGATTTGATCGGCAGCGGGTTCGCAGAGATCCCGAACCGCCGTGGTCCACGCGTCGTGTGGCGTTCTGGCGCCGAGTGCGGGGATGCAGGCGAGCACGGTCGCGGCGATGGCAGCGACGAACGCAGCGTTCCGGCGGCCCGGCGTTGCCCTCAGCCGTGCGTGCGCCCGCGTCGCCTTCGTGGCAATGAACGGGCTGTCAGCGATGGCCCAAACAATCGCCGCGAGGGTCCACATCGGCAACGCCCACATCGGCCGGAGGAGCCACGCGAACGTGAGTCCCGACATGCCGGCCGTGCCGCCGACCATCCCCACGCCACCGGCTGCGGCCAGGAGGAAGAGTGGGCGGTGATCCGCGACGCCCGATTCGGTGGTCGGTGACGGCCGTTGGTTCCAACGCCGACTGGTCGGTCCCCTGATTGTGAGCCCGGCGACGATGAGCCCAACGACGACAAAGACACCGGTCCACCAAGGCCACGGGATAGGGAGCGGGGTGTCGAACTGGGGAAGGGCCAGGTCCAACGGATTCGGTGCGAGGGTGATGCGGCCGAGGTGTCCGAGCGCGTTTTCAAGGCCGGCGCCCTGGGCCAACGTCCCCGAGTTCGTCGTGCTCGTGCCGAATCCGTTGCCCGCGGCGAGCCCCCAGATGCGGCCGAGGTTGCCTCGCTCGACGGTGAGCTGTTGATAGATCGGGGGCGCCCACAGCAGCACCATGAGCGCGGCGGCGCCGAACAACGCGCCCCGCCTCGGCTTCCCCGTAGTCCGTTTCCATTGGCGGCGTGCGGCGATGGTGAGCCCAATGGTCAGCGCGGTCATGGCCAGCACCGGGGGCACGTAGGAGAGGTGGCATTGCATGACGAGCGAGCCGGTGAACACAAGCCACGGTGCCGCCTCGATCCGTCCACCGGCCATCTCTCCGCAGAGGAGCCCAAACCATACGAACGGGAGGAACCCGACGTAGGGGTTCCACGGGTCGGTGAGCGCACCCGGGGCCAGGCCCAGCGAGCACACGGTCAGCAACACCAGTGACGTAGGTGCCACGAGCGCCCATCCACCGAGCCGTCTTGCGCTGCGAAGAGCGCCGAGGATCGCGACCGTATTGATCAACGCCGCACCAGCGAGGAGGGCTGACGGCAACCGACCGGCCACCACGTAGACCGGAGCGAGCAGCCACATCTCGAGTGGCCCGGGGTGGTTGAGCCCGAGCCGGGAGTAGGCCCCCACCAACGGCGGACGAAGGGTGTAGACGTCGGCGGTGGCGAGCTCGAGCAAGGCCCAGTCCGATGCGGGGTACCACTCTCGGGTGGCCGCCACGATGCCGGCCACCACGCAGGGCGCGATCGTCGCCGCACACACGAGAGCGAACGGCGAGGAGCGACGCATCGGCCCCATTGTTCCCGGTGAGCGTGGTTCTCGCGAGTCTGGCCGCCGTATGCGTATTCCGGCGGCGCTCGGCGGTGACGTGCTCCGGTTCGGCGGCCTTCGTTAGCATGTCGCCCCTGTGACCGGGAGTGAGAAGGCGACACACGAAAACGACCGGTCCCCAACCCTCGCCGAGGAAGCGACACCGGGGAATCTCGACGTCACGGCGGTGCCGGAGCGGGAGCTGCCTTCCTGGTGGAACCCAATCGAACGTTTCGAGGCCGGGGGGCGGCGGTTCCTGCCGGGCGTAGGTTTCCCGGTGGCGGTGTGGCTCGGGTGGCGCATCGTGCACTTCGTGATCAGCTTCCGGCAGGTTGGACCGGTGAACCGACCGTTCATCGAAGCGCTGAACGTCACCTTCAACTATGACGGTGAGCGGTACATGATGATCATGCACCAGGGGTATGCCAACGCCGACACGATGATGCCCAACACGGCGTTTTTCCCCATGGTGTCGTGGCTGGCTTCGCCAATCTGGTGGCTGACCCGGTCGGAAGGCTGGACTGCGCACATCGTGGCGTCACTCACCGCCATTGCGGCCTTCACCACCATTTGGGCCGTCACTCGCGAGTGGCGAAACGAGTTCGTCGCCCGCCGGGCCACGCTGTTGCTCGCGTGCATGCCGTCATCGTTGTTTCTCTGGGCGTTCTACTCTGAAGCGTTGTTTATGGCCCTTGGTGCTGGAGCGGTGGTTGCCGACCGGCGCAACAAACACTGGCTCACCACCGCCCTCCTCGTCCCTTTGGCCGCTACCCGCAGCGTCGCCATCCTGATACCCGCCGTGATCATTTTGGCTCGGGTCATTCGCCATCGTCGGGTCGATCGATGGTGTTTCCTCTATGCCGGAGGTGCCGCCCTCGGTCTGGCGGCCGTCCTCCTGGTGATGTGGAAACAGGTGGGCGATCCGTTCGCATGGACGAAGGTACAAGGCGACTGGGGTCGCAACCTTTCGTGGCCGTGGTCCACCGTGAACCAGGGGATCGACAACCTGTATCTCCGAGAGAAGCCGATCATGATCCCGGCGCTGGTCGCTCGAAACTTCGACTTGTGGAGCCTTGGGATCGTGGGCACGGCGCTGTTTGCCGCCATGGGTTCATCGGCGTGGGCCCGCAACGAAGGCCGCCGGATGTGGGTGGTGGGGTGGACCAGCATGTTGGCGCCGCTCTACTTCGCCGGCATCGTCACGCTCTACCGGTTCGACATCATCGGCCCCACGTTCCGGCTTACCCTGCCGCCCACCAAACACGTCATGAACTTGCCCTACCTGTACCTGGGCATCCTCATCGCGCTGATCTCGGTGCTCTGGGTGGTCCAGCCCCTCGTTCCACGGTTTGCGCTGCGAAACGAAGGTTGGCCAATGGAGACGTGGATGCTGGGTTGGGCGCTCATCGCGCTTCCAATCAGTTCGAGTGCGCTGGCGAGCTTCAATCGGTTCGCCCTCGCCAACTGGGTGATCTACCCGATCGCCGCCGGCTTTCTGAACCGCGTGCCGGGCGTCGTCCGCTGGGTCTTCTACCTCGTGATCGGCGGCGCCGGACTGTGGGTCACCTATCTCATGGTCGGACGCTTCTCGGCCGACCGTTTCGTCGGCTGACGATCGATTCTCGCGTCGAGAGACCGAGGGTGTGGCGGTTCTGCCACACTGCTCCACTATGAGTGAGCAGTCGCAAGGACCTGGTTGGTGGTTGGCGAGTGACGGTCGGTGGTACCCGCCGGAGTCGGCTGCGGCGGATCGTGTCGTGCGCCCGATGGACACGGCGGCGCGCTCGACCATGCTCCCCACCGGGGCTGCGCCGCCGGAGCCGATTTGGGACGGCAACACCTGGACCACCACAGATGCCGCCGGCCATTCGTTTCGATGGGACGGCACACAGTGGCAGTCGGTCGTGGCGCCGATCGCGGCTGCGCCGCCAATCGTCGCCCCGCCGCTGGGGCCCGTCGCGATCCCGCCCGTGAACCAGCCCGTGAACCAGCGTGGGGGAAAGGGATTGCTGGCCGTGATTGGCGCGGTGATGGTGGTGGTGGTCCTGTTGGTGGCCGGGGTCGCAGTGCTGCGACGGGGGAGCGGCGGCGACGGCTTCAACACGGGCCTCCCTTTCGCTGGGCCGGACGAAGACCCGAGGGGGAAGGTGTCGCTGAACCCCAACACCGTTGTGATCCGAGGGGGAGCGTCCACCGTCAAAGCAGTCTCCGTCGACCACACCACCTACACGCTCGACGCGGGGGCTCCAGGCGTGGCCGAACTGGCCGAAGGCAAGGTTGCGCTGATCGCCGGAATCGATGCCGGCAAGGTCACGTCGATCACTCGTGACGGAGCAACGGCGCAGGTCGTGCTCGAGCCGGCGGCGATCACCGACGTGGTGCAAGACGGTGAGTTCTCTTGGGACGATGCTCGACCCGAGGATGGCCAGGCGTTGGCCTTTGTCGGGGCACCGATCCCTTCGGACCCGACCGCCGATGATGGCGCCGGGTCGGCCCCTACCTCCACTGCCTCGGTGCAGCCGAGCTCACTTCGGGCTGACCAGGGCGATGAGGTGCTCCCGTTCGCCTTCTCGCCTGACGACCCCGACGCGCCCTTGCCCCCCGGTGTTCAGCGGCGTCACCCAGCTCCTGGGGCCATCGAACCCGGTGAGTCTGCGGCCGATCCTCCGACCACGGCACCCCCGCAACCCGAACGTTCGCTGTCGATGCGGGTGAAAGGGTGGGAGGTCGGATTCAGCGCCACGAAAGCCGGCGCCGGGCTCGACATCGAGATGACCGCCAAGAAGGGGGTGAAGGGCGGCGACCCCGCACCGCCGTCTCGCGACAAGCTCCCCCCGTCCGGTTTCGACTCCGACACGGGTGCGCTCGAGCTCGGCGTCACGGTGAAGATGCACCTCGACGAGGCCAAACATTCGAGCAAGTTCACGGTGAGCGGCGGCAGCATCACCAACCTGTCGGCGAAGGCGCCGATGACCGGTTGGGCCGAAGGGTCGGCGTCGGCCAAGTCGGAGCAGGCCGGCCAATTCCCGAAGAGCCTCATCATCAAAGTGCCCATTGCCTACGAGTGGCCGATCTTCATCTACGGCATCCCGTTCTACGTATACGTGCAGACCAACTTCCTCCTCCAGCCGTCGATCTCCACCAAGACCACGGGGCTCGACGCACCGGTTCGGGTGGAGTTCAAAGGCGATGCCGGGGTGCAGTTCACCAACGGCAAGGCCAGCAACGACGGCACCACCGTCACGGGGACGGTGAAGGACAAGCCGCTCGACAAGGTGAACGCCACACCCACCATCGGCGCCATGGCCATGGTGTTCGCGATCCAGGCGCCGCGGATCGGGTTCGGCATCGGCACCACGGCCTATGCCGCCGGCGCTCGGGCCGGAGTGTTCTTCGACTTCGTCACGTCGCTCGGGATCACCATCGGGCCGTCCACCGCGATCGTGGCGTGCCGAAGTCTGAGCCTCACCCTCACGGCGGGGGTGGGGGGCGAGATCAAGATCAAGTTCTGGGGCCCGGACTCTGAGGCAACCGTCGGGACCAAGAGCACGCTCTGGAAGGAGCAGAAGGACTGGTACGAACCGCAGGTCCCCGCCTGCAAGCTCTGACCCTCACCCCCCCATTCCCATTCCTGTTTTTGGTAGGGGAGACTCATCAGAATTGATGCGTCTCCCCTACCAAAAACCGAGGGGTGGAGGGGTGGGGGTAGGGGTGGG
>JANOSD010000192.1:0-46694 GCA_031415655.1 Actinomycetes bacterium | reverse complement strand
GCCGGCAACGGCAACAGCGGATTTAAGGGTGATGGTTGGTTGGCTACCCAAGCCGAGATGAGCGGTCCGGCCGGGCTTGCAGTCGACGGTTCCGGCACGGTGTTCGTGACCGATTCGGGCAACAACCGACTGCGAGCGCTTCGGCCTGGCTCCGCTGATGGGTTTGGTTTTCACGGTGTCACGCCAGTTCGTATCCTCGATACTCGCGACGGCACGGGGGGCGTCATTGGGCCGGTTGGCACTTGTGCCACCAAGAATCTCACCGTCAGCGGGGCGAACGGCGTGCCTGCCGGAGCTACTGCCGTGGTGCTGAACCTCACGATCACCGCCACCTCGGCCGACAGCTTTCTCGCCGTGAATCCGAAGGGCACGTCGTCGTCGTACTACGGCACGATTGGCACGTCCATTGGCGGGCCCACCACGGCGGGGGGCGGAGGCACCACGCCGCCGTCGTTCTGTTATTCGTCCGGTGCCAGCACGTCCACGATGAACTGGTCGGCCGGATCCACGCTCGCTCATCAGACCATCTCCCGGATCGGAGACGATGGGCAGGTGTCGATCTTCAACAACTCGGGGAACGTGCAGATCATCGCCGACCTCGTGGGCTGGTACGACAGCGGGGTGGAGGGCGGCGACCACTACAACGCGCTACCCCCGGCCCGCATCCTCGATTCCCGCAACGGCACTGGCGGTTTCTCCACCCCGTGGGGAGCCGGGGTGTCGCGCGACATCAGCGTCACGGGCGTCGGCGGGGTTCCGAATGGAGCTACCGCGGCGGTGGTGAACCTCACGGTGACGCAACCCTCAGCCGGAAGTCATCTCACTGCGTGGCCCACCGGTCAGGCCAAACCCACGGCCTCGAACATCAACTTCGGTAACGGCCAGACGCTGGCGAACCTCGCCGTGGTGAAGCTCGGCGCCGGCGGGAAGGTGAGCGTGTTCAACAACAGCGGCAGTGTGCACGTGATCCTCGACGTCGTGGGGTACTTCAGCACGAACCCCGCCGACACGTTGTTCATCCCGGTCACTCCCGAGCGTTGGGTCGATACCCGAAGCAACTACCCCTACAACATGGACTTTCCCATGGGCCCGGGGGCAACAGCCTCGGTGAAATTCGCGGGGGCTCGCTCGCCGCTCAACGGGTCCGACTATCCCGGCGCCATCCCCACCATTCCTGCCAATGCCAAGTCGGTCGCTGTGAACGTGACGGTGACCGGCCCCACTGCCCCCGGCTTTCTCACGTTGTGGCCCACCGGCTCCGCCCGCCCCACCGCGTCGAACATCAACTTCGTCGCCGGACAGACGATTGCCAACCTCGCCATCGTGAAGGTCAGTCCCGACGGGCGAATCGACACGTTCAACGCGTCGGGTTCCACCCACGTGATCATCGACGTCGTCGGCTACTTCGTATAGCGCTACCGCGGATTGGTGGCGCGATCCCCGGCACGGTCACTTGTCGACACCCGGGGTGGTGGTCTACCGTTTCTCTAGTGTTACCCGAAGGTAACTTGCCGCGTGGCAGGTTCCGAACCCTCTCTCCCAAGGAGTAGCGATGCCCGACTTCTCGCTTGCCCTCAACGAGGACCAGCAACAGATCCAGAAATGGGTGCACGACTTCGCCGAGAGCGTTGTCCGGCCCGTGGCTGAGGACTGGGACGAGCGGGAGGAGTTCCCGTGGCCCGTGGTGCAGGAGGCCGCAAAGATCGGTCTCTACAGCTTCGATTTTATGGCCCAAGCCATGATGGGCGACCCCACCGGACTCACCCTCCCAATCGCCCTCGAAGAGCTCTTCTGGGGCGACGCCGGTATCGGTCTCGCCATCTTCGGTTCGGGTCTGGCCGCCGCAGGAATCGCCGGCTCCGGCACGATGGAGCAGACCCTCGAATGGGTGCCGCAGTGTTACGGGACTCCCGACGATGTGAAGCTCGGAGCGTTCTGCGTGAGCGAGCCCGACGCCGGCTCCGACGTGAGCTCGCTTCGCACCAAAGCCGTGTACGACCAAGCCAAGGATGAGTGGGTGCTCAACGGCACCAAGGCGTGGATCACCAACGGTGGCATCGCCGACATCCACGTGGTGGTGGCCACGGTCGACCCTGAACTCAAGGGCCGTGGTCAGGCCAGCTTCATCGTGCCGCCGAACACCCCCGGCCTCAGCATGGGCCAGAAGTACAAGAAGCTCGGGATCCGTGCCTCCCACACTGCGGAAGTGGTGCTCGAAGACGTTCGCATTCCAGGCTCCTGCCTGCTTGGCGGCAAAGAGAAGCTCGACGAGAAGCTGGCCCGTGCCCGTGAGCGGTTGGCTAACCCGAACTCTGGTGTGCACTCCGGCCCGCAGCCGGCCATGGCCACCTTCGAGGCCACCCGCCCCGCCGTCGCCGCGCAGGCCATCGGTGTGGCCCGCGCCGCCTATGAGTACTCGCTGGAGTACGCCAAGGAGCGCAAGGCATTCGGTAAGCCGATCATCATGAACCAGAGCATTGCGTTCATGCTGGCGGACATGATCACCGAGATCGACGCCGCCCGCCTACTTGTGCACCGCGCTGCGTGGCTCAGCCGCAACGGCCAGTACAAGAACGCCGAAGGTTCACAGAGCAAGCTCAAGGCCGGCCGCGTTGCGGTGTGGGTTACCGAGCGCGCAATCCAGATCCTTGGTGGCTACGGCTACGTCAAGGAGTATCCGGTGGAGCGCTGGCACCGTGACTCGAAGATCTACGACATCTTCGAGGGCACGGAGCAGATCCAGCAGCTCGTCATTTCCCGGGCGATTTCTGGTCTCCGGATTGAGTAGCTGACCTGCGGTTTCGCGATCTTCGAGGCCCGCCGGCGACGGCGGGCCTCGTCGCGTCCGGGGGTGTGAAATCGGTCCATCCCTACTTTTATCCGTACCTTCCGCCTTACGGCCCGGGCATGAATGGTCACTCGTCCTCCGAGGTCTCGCTGACTTCCTGCGGCCTGCCGCGACGGCGGACATAGGCCCAGGGTTGGGCGATCCAGACCACGCCCATTCGTCAGCGGAGTTCTCGCCAACGTCGCTCCACTCTGGAAGGCTGCGACTCTACGAATGTGTTGTCTTCGGCCATCGATGGCGTCATACTGTTTGAGTCTGCTGCACTAGCGGCGGGAAGTGAGCCCGGTCTTCTCCTCCGGTTGGGGAGCGGCCGGGTTTTGCGCGTCAGGGCTCATTTGTATTGAGGACGTGAAGCTCAAGCGGCGCGAGGTGACGTTGCCAAAGCCCGCCCGCTCCTATGGCCCACCCGATCGCGTCGGGGACGCTCAGGAGCACCTCGTCTCGGGAGCCGCGGTGGACATAGTGCAGTTCTTGCGGGGCGCCGCCTCTGTTGATGGCATCGGCGATGACGTGGCGGTCACGCACGTCTCGTGCGGGCTGCCGGGTGTCGAACGTCGCAACTCCGACGCGCCACCCGACAAACGACCGAAGCAGAATGCGTATACAGATGTTCCGGGATAGCTGGTCGTCGCCCCCGTGGTACTCGGTCACGGCGCAAAGCACGATCACGGGAAGTCGGGCGTAGGCATCGAGGATGGCTCGACGGGCGGCGGGGCGCTCAGCCGACAGGTGGGTGCGCTGGCTTCCGCGAGGGGTGAGGGCTCGGACAACGCGGGATACCGCAGCCACCTCAGAGGTGGGAACGAGCGCTGCGGTGAGGAGGTAGCGATCCTTTCGCTGGCTCTCGTCGATGAAGGCGTGGTATCTCATGGTGTCGGTTCGGCGGGCGAGGCCACCGGCGCTCGACGCGCTCGCTGAACCCCTCATAGTCGTCTGCCGGCTCGGCCCTACGGAAGTGCGGGACCATGTCGGAGGCCAGACCTCAGACGAGATCGACACGGCGGCTGTCGACCGCATTGCCGGTGACTCCCGTGACTGCGTCCGCGACCACCCCTGCCGAAACCCGGCCCGCTGTCCCAGCCAAACCTGCCTACAACAGCCGGGTAGAAGTACAGGTCAGGGCCGCCGCAGT
The DNA here is from genome assembly GCA_031415655.1 of Actinomycetes bacterium. GTDB lineage: Bacteria > Actinomycetota > Acidimicrobiia > Acidimicrobiales > Acidimicrobilacustridaceae > JAKOVR01. The sequence goes on along the minus strand of JANOSD010000192.1, from coordinate 42,714 downwards.
CTTCCGTGACGCGATCCCAGGAGGCTTCGATGCGGTGCTCAAGATCGCGTGCCTCCATGGCCACAGCATGTCTGCTCGGTAGCCCGACCACGGGTTGACGTAGCCAATGGCCACCACCCATGTGGGCGGGTCGGGTGAAGTCGGTTCCTGGGGCGGGGGAAGGGCGCGGTGGACACGAACGCGTTGTCGCAGCCCCCTCGATGGCACCACACCTGAGGAGGCCTGCTGTAGTAGCGGCAGGAAGTGAGCCCGGTCTTCTCCTTCGGTTGGGGAGCGGCCGGGCTCTGCGCGTCGCACTACGGGCGGTCGATCGGGACGGCGATGACTCGGTAACCTTTGGGCATGAGCCCCAGCTTGGAGCCCGATACAAACCGGAAAAGCTCGGGATCGGTGATGGTCCTCTCGTCTGAGCAAGCGCAACGCATCGCCGATGCGTTCGCCTCGGCAGCACCTCCAACCGACGATGACACCTTCCGGCTTCCGGATGGCACCCCGGTGACCGAGCCCGAGTACTTCGCCTGGGTTGCGGAGATTCGCAGGGCTCAGGCCGGGGACTGAGCATGGCGGACGGAGCGCAGATCAGCGACTTCCTCACCCGGGCGGCCGTCGTTGCCGCGATCTTTGCGGGCGCCCGACTGCCGGGGCTCGCCCGAAAACGCGGTACGGCTTGGGGGCGGCGGCGTAGTGCCGTTGTCCGTCAGTTGTGGGAGCGTTGGGCTCGAAGCAGACTCGTTGCAGCGCCGATACCTCGTGCCGTTGCCGAGAGTTTGTCAGCTGCCCGGCTGGTCCACGTGTCGGTCATCCAGTCTGGCTTCCATCGGTTGGTTCGCGGGTAGAGCTGGAGTTCCTCCTTGACGGCCGTCCGCAGATTGACGCCACGTGGCTCGTCCATCCAGTTGAGCATTGGCGGGTCCCAGCCATCGACATCACGCCGCAGCGTGACTGATAGCCATGCGCCCCGATCTGTGTTGCCGTCGAGGTGTGATTCGCGGAATGCATCTACTGCGGGACGGAGATGGGCGGTTGATTCCGACTCAAGCCATCGGTCGCCCACGCACATGTGGAACGAGTGCCCAAATCGGAGGATGTTGATTGCCGCTGCGTTCTGATGGAAGGTCTTCCACCACTCGACTGAGTCGTAGCCAAGTGAGTCGCGGGTGGGTAGGGGTGCATGGTTCATGAGCGCGTGGAGGGTCGGTGCATCGAGAAAGCGGTCGAGCTCCGCCATCAACCCGATCGTCGGGGCAGCGTTCATCAACGCGTCGGCCCGAAGCCGGGTTGTCTCCTCGACCCAGGATTGGAAGGGCAACCGCCATTCGTCCGCCGAGCCCCTCAGGCCGAGTACGTCGGCTTCGGGGATACCCCCGGGTCGAGCGAGGAAGCTCCTGAGTTGCGTCTGGAACTCGCGGAAGGTCACCTCCTCCTCCAGATCGAACTCCTCGGGTGTTCCTGGCGGGCAGTCCATCGAACCGATCTCGTTGCGCAGCGCATCGTGCTCGTGAGCGACTTGGACCAAGAGATGGGGCAGGCTCGCTGCGATCGGCGTGAAGCCATTGGAGGAGGCGACAACGACGAGTGGGTTGGCATCGTCTTCCGGATACCACAGCCCTACGAGCTGTCCGCTCGGTTGCCGAAGGAAGAACGTGAACTGGTCCGCGTCCTGGGTGGTCATCCCGGGCAGGGTGGAGTTGTCGAGCAATCCGCCGGCGATCTCGCCGAACACCATCTCGCCTGCGTCCCCTTCGGCGAGCAAGAACTCGAGGAAGCCGAGCAGCAGTTGCGGCAGTGGCCGAAGGGTGAAGCGCTCGACGTCCTCGATTGGATTCGTCCTCGGCATCCATCGTTGATCGTAGTAGTCGTCACGACGCGGCTCTGGACCATCCAGTTTGCCGACGGCGACGACGATCAGTGCCTGGCGCCGTTCGGACTCTTGCTCCTCAGCGACGCTGAGGAGATGTCCCGACCCGATCGCCTCGGCTGGTGGTGGCGCCGGTGCCGCAAGATGGCCGGCATCAGCGGCGCGTGGCGGCCCCTTGGCATGCGCCACTGGTCGGCCACGATGGCGCTGTCACAGGGATACGACCTGGCGACTGTCGCCAACCGGCTTGGCCACTCCGACGGCTCCACGACGCTGCCGGTCTACGCCCACGCGATTGGGAAGCGTGATGCGGCACTCGCCGACTCGCCTGCGGACGCGCTTCGGGTGTCGTCGAGGGCGTCAGTCGGAGCGCTTTGAGCCATCGGGCAAGAGCGCGGCATCGAACGGATCCATGTCTCGGTCGATCACCTCGTTGTCGTCGAGGGGTTTGGTCACCCGTTGCGGGGGGGTTCATGGCCATGACCGAGCCTAAAAGTGTTCCCACGCGGCGAACCTCAGAAATGCGCAAACCCAATTGGCAACCGTCCGGACGCCCACTGGGCTCACTTCCACAGGCCGGGCTCTTGGTCGGATCAGCGTGGCAACAGTCGACGGCAACTCACGCGGGCTTTCCGCCGCGACCCAGGACCAGCAGCCTCTGCTGAGGGTGTTGCAAGCGCGCCGACGAGGGGCGTACGGAATACGCACCGGCTCTGCCCACGCTCTGCCCCAACCCAGTCCGATGAGTGGCTCGCGGTCGACCCACACGGATGCGGCGGCGGTGCGAGGCGTTCTGACCACTCGCTCCGCGAGGGTCGATCAGCACAAGGCGGGCGCCGCCGGACTGCCACAGGAAGTTCGCAGCGACGTCGTTGATGGCGGGCTGGGCCAAATCGGCGGGATGCCGGGTGACACACGACGCGGGCCGTCTGGACGTGCCCTCTCGATCCCGGAAACGAGTTCGGACTTACGCGTCGGCGCGGCGAGACGGTTCAGGGATCGAATCCATGACCGAGGCACGAATCGAACGTGCTGCCACCCTCGATTTGGGATACGTGGGTGGTCAGCGTGTCGGGACACGTGGTGTGGTCGAAGATGGCGGTCGCTCCACCAGCGGGGATTCCCGTAGCGCTCGCGAATCTTGCGAAGGAGAGGTCGGCATCGTAGAAGTTCGCCCCGGTCACGTCGGCTCGGTAGAACTCAGCGTTGTAGACATTCGATTCGACGAAGATGGCCCCCTGCAGGTTCGCCCGCGAGAAGCTGGCACTATTCACCGACATGCCACGGAAGTTCGCACCGGACAGGTTGAGACCCTCGAAGCGGGCCGCACGCACGGAGAACGCGCCGGCCACGAAATCGATGTTGGAAAGGTCGACCCCGGTTCCGTCGAGCTTGATGCTCTCCCAGTCATGCGAGGCTGACAAGAGCTGGGAGCGAGTCAGACCGACCGCGTTCGAGAGCCTGCCTGCCGATATGTCGGCCCCGTCCAACGGCACGCCACCCAGTCTTGCACCGGTGAGGTCGAGGCCGGACAGGATCGCTCCCTGAAGCAGGACGTCTCGCGCGTCGAGGTCTGCGCCGGTTAGATCGATGAACGATTGGGAGAAGTCGACGCTGCGCCAGTCGGGGACGGTCGAAAGCAATTGGGGACCGGTCAGGCGGACCGCTTGGGAGAGGTCGGCCCCCCGAATTGTGGCGGCCGTCAGGTTTGCGGTGCGAAAGTCCGCATTGGATAGGTCCACGGCGGTGAGGTTCGCGGCACTGAGATTGGCGCGGGTCATGACGCAGGCAGAAAGGTCGGCACCGGTGAAATCCATGCCGGCGGCGCTCGAATCCGTGAGCTTGCACCCGGACATCGAAATTCCTCGCAACGCGAAGCCCTCCGCCGGTAGATCGAGGTTCGAGAGGTCGGCACCGTAGGGCAGGTTCGTGCCGGTCCAGTCACGATTGGTGGACAGAAGCTGGGCCCGCGACAGGACCGCAGAAACCTCGGCGCCGGTGATCCTCGCACCCGTGAACGTCGTTCCGACCACCGTGGCCGAGAAGCTGCTCTTCGAAAGGTTCGCTCCGGTCATGTCGACACCGTTGAGGTTGTTGCCGAAGAACGCTGTGTCTTCAAGGTTCGTGCCGACGAGCCGGGCCCCGGCTGCGGCGAAGTTGTGGACAATCGTGGTGGTGACGGTGGAGATGAACGCCACGTGAGTTCCACTCAGGTCGGTGTTGGTCCAGTCGGCATTCGTGTCGAAGAGTTGCCTGCCCTCCAATGAGGCGTTGTGGAAGTTGGCGCCGGTGATCACCGCACCGGTCAGTCGAGCGTGGCTCGTCAAGAAGTTGGTCTTCTTGAGCTTTGCTCCCGACAGGTTCGCATTGCGGAAGATCACGTTCGACAGATTGCGGTCTCCGAAATCACAGTTGTGCAGGTCCGCTCCGGTGAAGTCGTGTCCGGGAACCATGTCGGCCGTGTTGCAAGCGGCTCCTACTCCCGTATCTCGCAGTTCGGCGCTGGCCACCGATGTGGCGCCGTCGTTCACAAGGACGACTGCTGCGGCAGCGAGGGTGGTCTTGTCATCGAAATACTCGGTTACCCATCCCGCGCCCAGGTAGCGCACCTTGTAGTCGCCTGCGGTGAGGTTGGCGACGCTGAAGGTGCCATCACTGCCGCTGACCCCGGTTGCGACCAACGAGGCGTCGGATGCGCGGAACACCGCCACCTCAACCCCAACAACCCCCGTGCCCGTGTGCATCGAACGAACGACACCGGAGATGGACCCAAGGTTCGGAGGCGGGGGCGGCACGACACACGCCGAGGCGCCGAAGAGAGCGGTGCCGACGAGCAACCAACCGCCCCGACGATGCCGCAGAACCATGAGGCCAAGGTAACAGTTAGGACGGAGGCGTGTTCGGCTGGTGGGTTGGGCTGGCGGCAGGCGGCGGTTTCCCCAAAGGACGGCGGCCACCGCTGGGAACCCTCCAAAGTACGGGGCTATGTGTATCCGAAAGGTGGCCGTTGGAGTGGTTGTCGGCCCCGACGCGGCGCGTAACCCTTGGTCAGTCGTACCAACCGGATACGTCGGCGATCGTGTGGACGTTGCCGGTCGGGTTGGACACATTGATCGTCCCGCCGGCGCCGACCTTCACGGTGACGGCGTTGGGGATGGTCTACCCGGCCGACCAGTTGAGGCTCGACACGTTGGGTTGGGCCTGTCCTGCTGGCGAGATCGACAAGAACCACGCCGCCGTCGTGCCGGTTACGGTCACGTTGGGTACAACGGCATTCGCACCAGACGGCACGCCACCGATGCCGGCGACCTGCAGTTTCTCGAATCGGTTGAGAGTGGCGAGGCTCCATGCGAAACCGCCCCAAACCGTAAGAAAACCGTACCAAACCGTATTACGGTTTGGTACGGTTTGAGGCTGCCCCAGGATTTCACCCCACTTGTCGAACTACTCCGCCGAGCTGGAGGCGACACCGCAGATGTCGAAGTGAAAGCAGCGGCGGGCGGATTGCCCGCCTCGCTCACCGAGACGCTGTGTGCTTTGGCGAACTTGCCGGGAGGCGGCACCGTGTTGCTCGGCATCGATGAGCACATGGGTTTCGCGCCCGTCGCGCTCGCCGATCCGCAGGTGCTGAAGCAGGGGCTCGCGTCGAAAGCCCGAGGTTTCGTTCCGCCCGTTCAGCTCGACATCATCGACGAAGCCACGGTCGACGGGCAGCCAGTGGTAGCCGCGATCGTGCGCGAGTGCGATGTGTCAGCCAGCCATGCTGCGTGGCGTCGACTGGCAAGGCCTACCTGCGGAGCTACGACGGCGACTTCGAGCTCAGCGACGAGGAGGAGCGAGGCTTCCTGTCCGGACGCACCCAGCCGCACTTCGATCGAATGCCTGTCCTCGGTTCAACCGTCGGTGATCTCGACCCTGAACTGATCGAGGAGTGGAAGGCAAAGGCCCGCGATCGGAGCCCCCAGACGCTGGGCCGCTTCGGCGACGACGAGCTCCTCCTTCGTACCGGCGTGCTGTTCGCTGACGGGACGCCGAGCCGCGCCGCGATCCTCGCGCTCGGCCGCGATCCTCGCGCTCGGCCGCTATCCGCAGCAGTGGTTCCCGCGCTTCGTCATCGAAGCCGCCGCAGAGCCAGGTCCCGGTGATCCGCCGGGCACCCGGGCACGAAACGCCCGCATGATCGACGGTCCGATCCCTGCGATGGTCGAAGGGGCGATGGCGTGGGCCCGCTCGACCATGGCGACCCGGATTGTCGGCTCACCCGATGGAGTCGTCAGAGACGTCGCCGAATATCCACTCAACGCATTCCGCGAGTTGGTCACCAACGCGCTGGTCCACCGCGACATCGACACGTGGTCGGAGGGGTATGCGATTGAGGTTCGGCTTCGATCCGATCGGCTCGTCATCTCGAACCCGGGAGGGCTCTACGGCATCACGGCCGCTCGACTCGGCAAGGAGGGAGTCACCTCGGCCCGCAACGCTTGGCTCGTCTCGCTGTGCCAGGACACCTCGCTCCCCGGTGATGGAAGCCGAGTGATCGAAGCTCTCGACCGGACTCGTCAAGGTGGCGACCGAACTCGAATCAGCGGGCTTGCCTCCCGCGGTCTTCTACGACGCTGGCATCCGGTTCACCGTCCTCCTTCACCACTCCGAAGCATCGGCGACGGCGGCCCGACGGTTGCGCCCTACCGAAGCACGGGTCTACGGCGTCATGCGCGTCGGCGAGCCCGTCACGACGGCCAAGCTCATGACGCAACTTGGACTTTCAGAGTCGTCCATCCAAAAGGCGTTGAATCGTTTGGTCGACCGCGGGATCGCGGTGCGCGCCGGCGGTCAGGGGAGGGTGACGACGTACGAACGCCGCGCGGAGTAGGCCGTCTCCTTCACGGTCCGGGAAGGAGGTCAAGGCGGCAGATCCATCCCGGAAAAATCCCTACAACTTGCACGGACGGGCCGGAGTAGGGATAACAGGACCGTACGGCCGCTCGGACAAACCGCAGGTCAGGGGATATTTTGGTACGGGCCGGACGGTTCAAACAGACCTACGACATCTTCGAGGGCACGGAGCAGATCCAGCAGCTCGTCATTTCCCGGGCGATTTCTGGTCTCCGAATTGAGTAGCTGACCTGCGGTTTCGCGATGTACGGGGCCCGCCGACGACGGCGGGCCTCGTCGCGTCCCGGGCGAGCGTTTCGCCAAAGTCTCTATTTTTGTCCGTACTCTTGCGTGCTGCGCTCTCGGGATGGCAACGGTCAGGGCGCGATCGCATGGGGTGTGGGAGGTGAGCGTGTTTCTCGGGCGCGATGTAAACGGGCGCCCGGTGCAGGTAAGTCAGACCGTCCACGGCGGAAAGAAGGAGGCCGTCTGCGTGGCTGACGAGATCGCCAGTCGATCGGTCTCGCCGAAGACTGCGCGGCGCAACGTTGCCGGCGTGCTCGACGCCGGCCACATCGCTCACGGCTACGCCGTCAACGTCCGCGATGCCCAAGCTGTCGCCTACGACCACGCACTGCCGACGTTGATCGCCGATCCGAAGCCGATCTTGGAGCAGGCCCTCATGCGCGAGCGGGCTCAGGATTTGACCGTCGACGCCGGTGACGCGATCAACCTCCGGTACACCGAGGCGCGCCTCGCGGAGAACAGCCGACGGCGCGCAGTGCTCGGCGATTGCTCACCGAGCCGGGTTCATCGAACGCGGGTCGAGCAGTTCGCCCTCGACCCGCCGGGGTAATTGACGTCTCGGCTCTGCGACACGCCGGGCAACCCGAAGCGGCGTGACGGGTGGATCGGCCGGCCGAGCTGATCCAGACCTACCGGGCCGAGAACGGCATCGTGCATCCGTAGTACCCCAAGCCCTTGATGACCTCGTTGGCGAGGTTGCGGCGGTAGAACTCGGCGATCGAACGCATGATGCCGTAGAGCAAGTCGTCGATGTTGTTCAGGCCAGTCGGTGAAGGTCTTGGAATCGGACTTCGCCGAGTGCCGGTTTGCCGGATACCCATCGTTGGATTTCCTCGGCCACGTGGTCGGTCATCCGAGCCAGTTCGCTGCCCTGGGAGCCGGCGAGGTGGGGCGTGACGTAGGCATTGCGTAGGCGTCGCAAGGCGTGGTGTTTGGGAAGTGGTTCGGGGTCCGTCACGTCGAGTACGGCCCAAAGTCGTCCCTGTTCGAGTTCCGCAATGAGTGCGTCCTGATCAATCAGTGCGGGGCGGGCGGTATTGATCACGGTGGCGCCATCGCGTAGAGCGGCGAGTTGTTTCGCACCGATCAAGTGACGGGTCTCTGGTAGGTCCGGGGCGTGGATCGACAAGATGTCGACCGATGCGCACAACTCGTCGAGTGGCATTTTCGTTACGCCGAGGTTCCGGGCTTGTTCATTGGTCACGTACGGGTCGTAGAGCAGCACCGTAATGGCGGGGAATGGGACGAGGAGTTCGATGACTCGGCGGCCGACCATCGATGCTCCGACAATGCCGATGGTCTTGTTCCAGTTGCCCACTGGCGGACCACCATGGGGAACAGGTCCAGTGGGACGGAACTCGGCGTCTTGGGTTCGCCGCCAGAACACCTGCTTGTTAGCGAAGAGCACCGCGGCGAGCGTGAACTCGGCGACGGGTTCGGCGTTGGCCTGAGCGGCGGACGTGACACGAATGCCGCGTTCGAACACAGACTCGGTCACCGTTTGTTTCACCGTGCCGGCGGCGTAGGCGAACAGCCCGACCCTTGGGGCCATGGCCAGGAAACTGGCGTCGAGTACCGGGCAACCCCAATGGCCGATGACGACCTCGGCCCGACCGAGGAGATCCTCGGCCCGCGGATCGTCCCAGCGTCCGATCGCTTCGCGATCCAACACGTTGGCCACGGTGCCCAGTCGATCCAAATCATCGTCGGTGAAGATCCGAATGCCTTCCATATGTGCGATGACGGCGTCTGGCTTGCGGGGGGTCATCGGGCGACCGAGTCGAGGACTTGGCGAAGCACCGCGAGGTCTTTCGATGCTTGCATGAGGAGGGCGCCCGGTTCATCGTGATCGGTGTGAAGACCCTCGACAAATTCGATGGTCCACGAGCCTCGAAATCCAAGGTCGCTCAGAAGGGAGGCTTTGACCTCGAGGTCCTGACGTCGATCGGACAGGGTCGGTACGGTCATCGTTGCCGAGTTGAGGTAGTTGACGTGAACGTGGGTGATGCGGTCTCCGTACGCCTCGAACCGCTGCCGGAGATGCTTCTCGGACTCGTGGGTGTGCACGATGGCTTGGAGACGATCCGGTGGCCCGGCGGCATCGAACAACAAGGCGGCGACCGCGGGATCTTCAGCAACCGAAATGCCGGCGTGGCATTCGCACAGCAGCGCAACATCGGTCGGGAGATCGTCAATCATCTCGGCCAGACGGTCGGCGTAGGCGTCGAGTCGGTGTTGGCGGTTGCCGACGTTGAACTTCACGCCCGAACTGCCGGTAACGCGAACCCGATCGGCGACCAACTTTCGGCCCGCCGGATCGGGGTCATCGAACGAGACGTAGCTGTTGAAGATGGGCAGCGGGACGGCGCCGGCGATCAAGGCGGCGACCGCGTCGGCGTCTTCGGGGAAGTGACGCTCCCAGAGTTCGAGGCCATCGAAATCGGTTTCAGAGAGGTCCAAAAGCCAGTCGGACAGCACCGTCGATGGGGTTCCCGATGGATCCACCATGGACCACCGGTTGGGCTCGAGGGCGACGGTCCCGAGCAACACCGAACCTGCGCGAACAGTCACGAACGTTCGCTCTGTGAGACCGGTCCGGTCGAACAGTCAGCGGTGGCCATTGCGATAGCGGGAGCGTGTCGAGCCTCCGGGTTTGGGTATGGCCAATCAGTTGACACCGGGCGGCAAGCTAGTTGAGGATGCCCGCTCCGACAAACGTTTGCGAGAACCCATGGCTACCTTCGACTCCGCCAGTCTCGGCAAGAACCCATTGGGTCTTGGTCCCCTTCAGACCAGGACCGACATCCAGCGGGTGGTCGGTGATCTCACCGCGCCCCTGAAGTCGCGTACGAGTCCGGGGGGAGCACGTGTCCGACTGGGCAGCACGGGAGCGCATTTCTCGCAACAAGCGGTAGATCTCGAGGGTTTTGCCCGGCCGCTCTACGGCATTGTCCCGCTGGTTGTGGGTGGCGGAACCTTCGATGGCTGGGATCGGGTCTGTGCGGGCCTGACGACAGGAACCGACCCCGCCTCCGACGAGTATTGGGGGCCAGTGGAACGCGACATTGATCAACGCATGGTGGAGCAGGCCTCGATCGGGCTGGCGTTGGCGTTCTGTCCGGAACATACCTGGGAGAAGATTGACGAGATGGCTCGCCGTCGATTGGTCAACTGGTTGACGGGAATATTCGACTATGAGCCGGGCCAGAACAACTGGCAGTTCTTTCGTATCCTGGTTGCGCTGGGGCTCGAACGGGTGGGCGCAGCTTTCCCCAAGGACCAGGTGAAGAGGTCTCTCGATCGCATCGATTCCTACCGTCGGGGCGAGCACTGGTATACCGATGGCGAGTCGGGCAACATCGACTATTACATCCCGATGGCGTTCCATACCTATGGACTGTTCTACGCCGCGGCCGAACGCAGTCTGGGCCTCGGCGATCCGGCCCGGGCCGAGCAGTACCGGGATCGAGCGGACGGGTTTGCGGCTGATTTTCGTCATTGGTTCGCCCCTGACGGCGCGGCGATTCCGTTCGGGCGGAGCCTGACGTATCGGTTCGCAATGAGTTCGTTCTGGGGTGCATTGGCCTGGGCTGATGTGGAGTCATCGGTGCCGTGGGGTGAGGCGAAGGGCCATTCGCTTCGCAATTTGCGATGGTGGTCAGACAAGGCGATTTGCGAATCTGACGGGGTGCTGTCCGTTGGCTACACCTACGCGAATCGGGTCCTGTGCGAGAGCTACAACTCTCCAGGCTCTCCCTACTGGTCCATGAAGGCGTTCGCTGGGTTGGCCGCCCCGGTGGATCACCCGTACTGGTCGGAGCCAGAGTTGCCGTCGCCGAAGTTGGAAACACCCGTGACTCTCTCCGACGCCGGATGGGTTGTGGCCCGGGACGACCACCAGAGCGTGGTGCTCGTTGCCCAACCAGCATTGGCGATCGAATTTCCTGAGCAAGGTGCCGCGAAGTACCGAAAGTTCGCCTATTCGTCCGTTTTCGGATTCAGCGGCGACATCGGCGACAGTTTCGGTTCGCTTGTTACTGATTCGACGCTGGCATTTACCGATGTTGAAGGCAATCGGCGCGTCCGGCTCGGGGTCGAGGCGGCCGGCGTCGAGGATGCAATGGCTTGGAGTACCTGGCACCCGTGGCCCGATGTGCGGGTGAACACCGTCTGCTGGGCCATCACCGGGTCAATACACGGCCGACTGCACCAGGTCACGACGGGACGTTCTCTCAAATCCGTGGAGAGTGGGTTCGCCGTTGGGTACACACCCGGCAGCGATGTTTTGTGGACGGCAGGAGCCCCCAACGATCTCCGGGCCCGGCTCACGACCGAACATGGCACCAGCGCCCTCTTCGACCTGCCGGAGTACGGCACGTTCCGGAAGGGCGCAGTCCGATCGGTGGCGGTGAACGCCAACTTGATGCGCCCAAATGCAGCGACTCCCACGCTGTACGCCCGCCTGGATGCGGGTACGCATCGCCTCGGGGCCTTGGTCTTCGCCAGTCCAGTGGATCCGATTCCTGAAGCTCGCCCGTCTGTCCCTCCTTCGGTCTTGCGGATGCTCGACGAGCTGGTTTCCAGAGACCAGTCGTAACGTCCGGGGGGGAAACATGCGAGTGAGTGCCTCCTGATTTGCTGCTCGCGGGGGTGGGTGGCCGCCGGGCCTACTTTCGCCGCCCCACGGATACCGTTCGTTCCGTGCCAGTTGTTCGACGAGTCGCGCATCTCGTCGTTTCGTTGTTTCGGTCGCACGAGAGCGTGGCGCGATTGCAGCTCACTCGGTGGATGTTGGAGATTTCACGTCAGTCGCTCAACGCGTTCCCGTGCGGATCCGTCGTTCGGACTCGACGTAACGCTGGCGTCGGAGCCTTGCCGACAACAGCCGCGCTCCCTCGGTCAGTAGTCACGCAGCGCGTAAGGGTGGAGGAACTGCCGGTGCCAGAATTGCTGGCGCAGAGGCGTGTCAAGATCCGCCCGATCGCAAACCGCCTCCCACGAATCCTCGATCGTCGCGATCTGGCGATCGATGATCGCCCGTGCCTCTGCCGTGGACAGTAGGTAAGTGCCCGCATGGCGCAGGCACCCTGCCAACTGGCTCGACTTGAATCCATCCGGTCCTATCGCCATGGCTTGGGTGGCTTCCTCGCCGCGCCGAAGCTGTGGGACGATGTCGTAGCCAGGGGTCAACGACAGCGTCGAGCCGTTCCAGAAGGCTGCATGGTTGCGTGCGTGGTCGTCGGTGTTGCCGACGAGGATGCTGAAGGTGATCCTCCCGAAGAGTTCATGGACTGCGGCCTCCGGGTCGGTGAACCGCATTCGGATGAGGTCTGCGAGTTCGCTATATGACGCCCCGATCCCCATCTCGCCGAGACGCAGCATTGTTCTCGCGGACACGAGCGCGCGCCGAGTTCCATCGGTGGGCCGGTCGAATCGTTCCACGAGCAACACATCTTTCCCGAGCACGCTCGTGATCGCCACCGGCGCAACATCGAGACCGGCTTCTTGGGCCAACGTCATGGCGATGAACTCAAGCTTGACGTTCGGTAGGACATCGGAGCGAGACGAGAACTTCGCGATCTGATGATGGGTACCGTCGAACAGGGTTGCCTTTGGTTGTGCGCCACCCACTGAGGTTCCATGGAGCAGGGCGAGATCGAGAGAAGCGGAGAGTGGAAGCGACTCGTCAACTGCCGCCGTTGCCTGCGCCAGATCCTCCAGGGAAACAATGCCTTCGTTCGGGTGGTAGTGCTCCGAAGACCGCTGGAAGTCCAGGGCCCCAATCCGATCGGACCCGGACTCGAGCAAGTAGGCCAGGTCTCGAGGGTCCTCGGCGCCTTGGTGGGCGGCGAGAAGGCGTCGATTGATCACCCTACGACCCCACGTATCTGGACCTGCGTCAGCGATGCAGCCGTGGATCGACATGAGCTCCGGAACTTGGATCCCTCGTGTGAGGGGTAGCTCCGGTAGATACAAGGAAACTGCTTGCTCTCGTTCGAGATACGAGCGACCATAGGAAAAGGTGGTCAAGATGCCGTCGTCGTCGAGTCGGCCGGCGATGACCGGCTCGAGCTCTCCGGGTAACCACACCCACACGAACGCCAATAGTGGTTGGTTGGTGGCCATGACTAGAACTCGTCGTCCACGTCGCGTCGTGCCCTTGCGGCAGAGGGCAGCAACGCCAGCGTCTCCGTCAACCGTCGCACCTCGAGCCCGCGCCTACTCGAGTCGTGGTAGAGCTCCACCCCTGTCAGGGACGCCGCCTCAAGCGCTGTGCCGAGGGCGACGGTCAGGTCACCACGCTCTACCTTTCGCATCGTTACCTCGGAGACGCCCACTCGAGTGGCGAGTTCGGCGATGGTCCAGCGCCGGTGTAGCCGCCCGAGCCGCACCTGCTGCCCCAAGAGGCGAGCTACCTCCCTCGTGGCAGAACTGAAAGCCTGTGATCGAGTCATAAATCCAAAGTATAGTTTCGTTCAAGGTGCTTGCACACAGTTTTACTATTGCTTCGGAGATAGCACTGCGTAGAGATGAACAGGCTTAATCCATCCACGTCCCTTTTGCCCGCAGTACGCGAGGCGAGTGATACATGAATACTTTTCAGCATTTTTCAATCACTGTTTCGACGGCACGGCTTGCGGAGTTCTATGAGTGGTTCGGAGGCCGGCTCGGACTGCTTGGGCAGAGTTTCCGCCACGCGCGTCTCATCCTGTCGACGCTCATCGAGACCCAGATTCATCGGTACTGGGCCGACCATTTTCGAGAGACGCATGCGATAGCCAACGGCCGCTATGGGATCGCAGGGTCGATGGCATGGCCATGGACATGGCCCGGGCGAATCCTTCGACGCAGGAGTAGGCCGTTGCCACTCGAATCCGAGCCAGACGAGCCAGACGAGCGAGGTGGGAGCGTCTACTGGATGCGTCCCTCCGTGGCCGGCCTGTTCGCTGGAGCGCGCGCAGATGATGAGGGTTGATGGTGGGGGCTCGATCGTCAACAGCCGCTGCTGAGCCGGAGGGCGACGCGCAAGTCGGGAGCGGTTCATCGTTGATGTCGATGAGTTCTCTCGCGTGCTGCTCGATCTCCTGCTCGCGTCGTTGTCGGCGCTCGCCGGTCGCGCATTCCCACTTGTCTTGGAGGACACGCAACGGTCCGAGCTGCTCAGGGCGGCCGCACTTCTTCCCTTGCAGCCACGCCAGCATCGCTTCGCATCTGGGACTCACCTCGGCTCGAAGGATGAACTCGGCGATCCGGCACACCTTCGGCCAGCCACCGGGTTCGACTGTTGCCGCATCCGTGTGCCAGCGCCGATCCGAGCGAGGCTGAGCCGAGCGTGCTCCCACGCGCCGACCCTCAAGCCACCGACTGTCCGAGAGCTTGCTGACTTGGACCCCACGGCCAGTGGGTCGCCGCAAAGAACGCGTTGACGGACCGAAACGGTCCATTGCGGTCGCGTACTGTGCGAACCATGGACTCGCGTGCGGTTCGGTGGTGGCAGGCGTTCAACCACCTGGACGCGATGTTCCCTTCACGCCGGTGGGCGAGGGCATATCTCGTCGGCCTCGGCGGCTATTGGGCGACCATCGCGGCCACCCTCGTCCTGACTGGCGGGCAGACGCAGCACCCCGGCTACCTTCTCATGATCCCTGCGTTTGCCTTCGGGGCGGTGCCAATCGGTACGTGGATCCGGTGGCTGTGGTTGAACAGACGGAGCGCCTCTGGGTTCGTGATCGCCTACCTGGCGGGCATCAACTTCATCAGCCAGGTCAATAGCGCATCGCGTGTCGCCGAGTGGGACTGGCGAAGAGTGGTACCGCCGCTGCTGGGGATTCTTGTTCTCGACATTGTGCTCATGGTGGTACCGCTGGCGTGATGAGCTCTTCGTCGATCGAGCCGAGCATGGCGCATCTCGTGAAGCCAGAACGCCGATGATGACTACGGCCAGCGGAGGCGTAGCGAGCTTCGAGGTGACCGCGCGCCCGGTCGTCGGGCCCACGGTCAGGTTCGATGTCGATGGTGTCACGTTTCGGGTTGGGCGAGCGAAGGCTGTGATGACCCCATGGGCGGAGATCAGGGATCTCATTGTCCTGAGCGCTGACCGGGGCAAGCCCCAGGTCCTGCTCGTCAACACGGCCGGTATCGGGCTGCCGCTTGTGTTCTCCGCTGAGGCCGAGGACATCGTGGCGCGCGCGAGCAAGTTGCGACCGCACGGGGCCGGGGCGCGAACCGCTCCCACACCGAAATCGAGCACTGCGCCGGTAGATCTGCAGCCGACGGACTGGCGAACGGTGCCCGTGCTGGCGTCGCTGGGCGTCTGGTCGACGACGCTCATATCGCTGGTCGTCTACGGCGCCGTCGCGTCGCAGTGCGCTCTCGTGATGCTGGCCACACTCGCTTTGCCCGTCGGGTTCTCGGTGTGGCGTGGGCCCGATCGGATCATGGCCGACGTGGAGGCTCTCACCATCAAGGTGGGCCGAAAGGTGACTGGTGTTTCGATGCGTGACGTGGACCGTTTCGTTCTTCTCCTGCCGCCGAGTGCGTCTAACCAGGGCGGCTCGCTGGTCGTGCAGACACCTGAAGGCGCACGGTCACTTGGGATGCCGCACGGGCTCTCTCGTGACCGCATGCACGCGCTGCACCGGCGGCTCGAGTCGCTGAGAGTGTCGGCCGCACCCCGGCCCTCGTCCGAGGCTCCGGAGCCAGCGAACGTCGACGGCAGGCTTCGAGCGCCTTGGCATCCCACCGGACCGCTGCGTTGGATTGCCCCGTCGTGCTTGGCCGGCGTGGCGCTCCTGATGTTCGGAGGGGTCGTCATCGGATCGGCGATCGGTGGGCGCGAGGCGGACACGGTTCGCGCCCGCAGCATCCCGACAACGGGCTCGCTGATCGCTGTCAACACCTGGGCTTCGAGGAAGGATCCCGAGGGGATCGTGAGCTACAAGGTTGGAGAGGATCGCCGGATCGAGGTCGTGATGCCGCTCCTCAAGGAGGATGAGTCGGGTGTCCCGATCGGCCTTGCCTACGACCCCCTCGACCCCGCACGGGTGTGGCGGACCCCCAATGCGTCGCCTCCGAGAAGCAACCCTTCGTGGCTGTCGCCCTTGATCTTCACGATGTGCGCCCCACTGTGCCTCGCCTATCTGCTTTGGCGGCGTTGGTATCCCCCGCACCTGCCAACGATCAGCGGAACTCACCCGAAGCGATGATGACCGCAGCCGAGCCGGTCACCCGATGGAACCGTGAAGCGAGCCGACGAGTCGAACGAGGGCCATTGGGGCCAGGAGAGGTTGGTCACCAACGCGCTCGATCAAGCCACCTCCTAAGGTGCCGGTCAGGCTCACTGGAGAGGCGCGGTCATGAGTGGGCGAGCGCAGATTCAGAGTTGAGCCGCGCCAGCTAAACCTTCGCCCTCTCCGAAGCGCCACGTCTCTTTCGTCGACGAGGCCCATCTGTCATCGGGAAGAATCCTCGCATGGACTCGATCGTCATCACCGGGGGGTCGTCAATGGTCACCTTTCGGGCGGCCCCGCGCGGCGACTCCGCCGATCCTTGCGCAGGCGGACGTTTCGTTGTTGAGCTCCAGAGCGAAGGACTTCACGTCACTCGTACTGTGCTCATGTTCGACTTCGACTGGCATTCCCTATGCCTCCACTTCGCCGACCTGGCTGACTTATGGAAGGGCGGGGACGGAACAAAGGGTTGGAGGTCGGTCGAACACGATCTCGGGCTCGAAGCGGTTTCCCATCATCTGTGCCACTGCGATCTCGCCTTCACGGTTCAAGACGGTCCAACGCCTACCTGGTTCACCAGGCTTGGCGGTGTGATGACCGACGCGGGCGAGGACCTGAGGAATCTCGCCGGTGACGTGCTCGAATGAACCGCCCGCCAACCGGAAGGGTGAGCGTCAAGGGAGGCGTTACGACCCGAACTCGCCCGTTGGGTCACCTCAGATGGCACGCCGGCGAGCGTGCGAGCGTCACGCGATGACGGCGACTGGGCCACGGACCACTGATGGTGGCCCGACCTTCGATGCATCCACCGTCCACACCTGGCGTCGCTCCCAGACCGACCGTTCGGGGCGGTCCTCGAGGCTGCCGTTGATCTCGTTCTTGAGCTGGGGCGGGCTGCGACCTTCGGGCACGTTGCGGGTTTCGGTATGGGGTTTGACGGCGGTGACCTTGAGATCGTTTGAACGCAGAGGATCGACTGAGTTGGAGTGTCGATTGGCGGGGTATTCAGAGGCAAGGAGCGACCAGGGGGTTGTGGCGGTTGGCGTGGACGAAGACCGCGACAAGGGCGAAAGCGAGCGCTCAGCCTGGGTGCACCGTGCGCGTCGTGACCTCCGGCGGGCCGAACGCAGACGACGACGGCAGGCGCATGCTGCGGGCCGATCCCATTGTTTTGGTGGCTGCGATCGTCGTTGGCGCCAGCTTCTTCGCGGCGGGCGTAATCGGCATTTCAGGCTTATCTGACCTCGGCGATTCCCTGGCGCAACTGCTGGGCATGGTGCTGGGTGTCTTCTCGTTCGCCGTGGCGGTTTGGGAGCGGGTGGGAATCAGACCGCATCCATCCGCGGTGCGAGGATGGGTGCCGGCAGCCAACGATCCCATCGACAGGGAACCGGGCTCGTTGCCGTGGGCCGATCTTCTGCAGACAGCGGGATTGCTCGGGGCCGGGTCTGGTCGGGAGGTGACCCCAGCCGCGGTACGACGATCGCATCGGTTTCGTACGGTCTCACCGCACCGGACGCGGGTCTGTTCTGGCCCGTTTACACCCGCCAGATTCTCCGTCGAAGATTCCACCTTGTCTCGTCACTCGGCGACGTCGCCGAGCGTGCGGCAGAGATGCTCTACAACTCACCCGATCAGTGAGCCATGTGCTGCTGTTGGTGGATTCAGAGTCCGTCTGTTTGGTCGTGGATCGCCCCGGGTGTCGCGCTACGGCGGAGTTCCGGGCGGCTGCGGAGGAGCGATTGGCCTTGTCGTCAGACCCGAAGCCGTGAGTAGAAACGCCTGGTCGACAGGGGGATAGCGGCGCTGGTCGGCGGACGGGGAAAGGTGACGACCTACGAGCGACGCGGGGAGTAGGCCTTCGAGTGTTCGTACCCCCAGCCATCTTCGGGCGCACCCAACAGATCCAGCAAGTGGTGATCTCCCGGGCGATTTCCGGTCTCCGAATTGAGTAGCTGACCAGCGGTTTCGCGATTTCCGGGGCCCGCCGGCGACGGCGGGCCTCGTCGCGTTCGGGAAAGTGGCAACTCCCTCCGCGTCGGATCCTGGCTAGATTCGACGTCATTCGTCGGTAACGGAGGAGCGGGTATGAGTGAGTGGGGAGCGGGACGCGACACGTGGGGGAACCCACCGGCAACCGGTGACGCTGGCTATGGGACCGGCCCTGCATACGGGCCCGGTCCCGGTATGCCCCCGGCCTACGGCGGAGCAGGCGGCTACCCGCAAGCTCCTCAAGGTGTCGGCTACGGGCCGAGTTGGGGTCCTCCGGTGGCACCACCGTGGGGGATGGGGCCGGCGCCATGGACCGGTCCGCCGGCCAGCGAAATGCCGCCGATCGATGTGCGACGCGACACCCGGTACCGCGTGTGGGTGCCCGTGGTTTCGTTCCAGGCCGGCGCGCTTCCGTCGGTATGCCCCCGTTCCGGTGAGCCTTCCGATAGGTCGAAGAAGAAGAAGTTCACGAACCCGGTGGGCATCGAAGCGGTCGGTCTCCTCGGCGGCTTGATTATCTTCATCATCCTCCGGGCGATCCTGGAGAAGTCGGCGACGGGCATGGTCCCCTATGCGTCAGCTTCGCGCCGCGAAGTCCAGAAGCGCCGGTTGCTGATCACAGGTGGTGTGATCGTCGCCCTATCCGTGCTCAGCGCGGTGTTGATCGATCCCGCCATGTTGATCCTCATTGCGATCTTTGCCGCCGTTCCACTCATCGCCGCCGGTGACGTGACGGCAGCCAAGGGTGAGCTCGATCGGGCCGGCAACTGGCTCAAGCTGAAGAACTGCCATCCCGCGTTCGCCGCCGCGATCCAAACCTCAGCGGTCGGCCCGTGGGCTGGTATCGAGGAAGGGAAGGATCCGGTCCTATCGCCGGCTGGCTGGATCGCCGTGGGTGTGATCGGACTGGGTCTCGTGCTTCTGGTAGTTGCTGCCGCGCTCTGATCACCACGAGATCACCGTTTGATGAGGCCGACTCGATCGGTGGTCGCTCGGGCTGACGCATTGCCCAGCAGTGGAACCCCGTTAGGTAGTGGCCCATGCCAGATCCGTCGTACGGGTCTTCGGTGGCATTGCCGGTCGATCCAAATCGAACAGAATCACGGGTGGTGGACCACGGTTCCGTCCGTCCTGGCCGACACCCGATCGGCGGCGCAGGTACGGTCCTGTCGATGAATCGGTGGCGTGTTTTCGTTGCACTCATGGGGCTGTCGTCGGCAGTGATGCTGGTCGACGCAGGGCCTGCAGGAGCGTGCTCCTACTCCGAACCGCGCGGGTCGTTCGGGGTCGATGTTCCGGCCGTCTGGGCATCCGTCGAAACTGCGTATACCTCCGACGTCCTCTCGATCGATGGTGACCAGATCGAACTGGCTACCCGGGTGGTCGGTAAGGGAATTCCGAAGAACCGTCTCACCAACCCTTGGCGTCCCATCCGGGCGTGCATGGGGGAGGGGAACTACCGCGAGGTCTTCACCCCCGGCGATGTCGTTTCTGTCTCGATCGTGGGAAACGACCTCCGCATCGACCACGAGCCGTAAAGCTTGTTCACAGAGACCGTCATGAAAGGGTTTCTCAGCCAACTGCCGGCCACTTCGGCGCCAGGAATCCCTGCGATGGTGGTTGGCGGCTGGATTGGGGATCACAGTCTCACGATTTTGGATGATCGGGCGCGACCGATTCGCTACGTGCGGGGAACCGTCACGCCAGATGCGTTGGCTGCGTGTCCCGGCGGAAAACGAATCGTGGTCTTGGGGTCGTATCAGGACTCCACCGGAAACGCCGACCGTGTGGCGTTCGAAGTGATTGACGTGGAAGACGGCACGGTGGTGCGCCGAGACGAAGTTGTTGGTGCTGAAGTCGACGACGCGAGGGACCGTTGGCCCTGGGCGATCGAGTGTGGCGATCCCGCTGGTGCCCAGATCATTCTTGCCCACCCTTTCTCGGGTGATGGCCCAGAACGTCAGATCTCGGTGACGAAAGGAGAGGGCGTGACCGTGATCGCAGGAGGAGTGGACGCAGTGTGGCATCACGCCACCAAACAGATGGCCGTACTACACGGCTCGGACCGGCCGGTTCTCAGCATGGTGCGAGGCGGGGACGGGGCCGTCACCTCCACGACCGATCTCGGGGTTGATGGAACGGCGGCCTCCATTGCGGCGAGTCCCTACTCCTCGTTGGTGGGGGCAACGGTTCGCACGCCGACGGATCGATCGCCGTCAACCCTCGCCTATCGTTCGTCAACGTTGATTCGGGTGGATGCGAGCGCATCGCCGGCCCCGGCCGTTGTTGACCGAATGAGTATTCCGTTTGTGCCCTTCGTGGTGAATCCTGATGGCACGGTGGGGACATCAGTCCCTGGCCCGGCGTATGGGCAACCTTGGGGTGGGATTGAGCAGCCGCCGAGTGGGTGGGCTCCCGTCGCAACAACGGCGGCGCGACCTCGTGGCAGCCTTGAGTTACGGGTGGCAAGACAACTCGAGGCCGACCCTCCCGCGGCCACGAACAGCATCCTGCGGTGGCATGGGCGCGATGGTTCCGCAGGTTTCGAGGTGGTCACTGGTGTGCGGGTCCTCTCGGTGCTGGCACTTCCGGACCCAGCAACGGTCGGACCGATATTTCACGACCGCTTCTGGCCTGCCGTCGAACCGAGTGCGACGGCCTCACCTCCGAGGTTCCTTCGCGAAACGGATCTCGATGAGCGCCTCGAGAGCGGAAATCCGGTCGGAGTCGATGGGGTCGATGCGATCCGAATTGGCCTGGTGGTCGGCGGCGTGGGCACGATCACAGCGGTCTTCCTCGCTCGTCGGCGTTTTCGAAGGCGACGTTCGTTGGGCGCCATCGAGGCAAGGGCGGCTGACGGTTCTTGAGTAGACGAGGAGTTGACCCGCAGAATGTAATCATTCATGATTAACCATTATGGCGAGCGTCAAGGGAACGAGATCGGCCACGCGGGATCGGATCCTGATAGCGGCAGCGCATCTGTTCGCCCGCCACGGCATCGAGGAAGTGCGGCTCCGCGACGTCGCGGTGCTCGCCGGCCAACGCAACTCGTCGGCAGTGCAGTATCACTTCGGCGGACGCTGGGATCTGGTGGCCGGCATTCTCGAACGTCACGATCACACGGTTCGCGGTTGGGCTCCCGCGCTCGACACGATGACCCTTCCGGAGCTAGTGGGTGGCCTGGTGGGCCTGCTCCGATCCGAGCTGGGGACCGCCGAGGGTCGCGATTTCCTCCGACTCACGTCGGAGCTGATCACCCGGTACCCCGGCCGTTGGGACACCGACCCAACCTCCCATGAAGGCTTCTCGCAACTCGTGGGCCGTATCACCGCGCTCCTGACTCGCCCGTCGTACGACCTGCCCTCGCGCGTCGCCCGGATTCGAGCGGTGGCGATGGCGCAGTTCGTGAGCTACCAGATGGCCGAACGAAGCCGGCTCATCGACGATCGCATCACGAGTATCGATCACCTGAACGGGGGAGCATCGACGGGGGGTGGTGAGGGTCGAAAGGCCGGTGCTGCGCCGCCATCGCTTTTGCCTGAGTCGAGTTTTGTGCGCAACCTGGAGGCGATGGCCACGGGCCTGCTCGTAGCCCCCTTGCCGTCGGCCGAGTCACGCATCCCGTCCACGACTTCGACCTCAGCCAAACCCCGGAAACGAGCAACAAAATGAGCGCGCCATCGCTGCCGCGAACCCCACCGCCAAGTCCACACGAGGTTGCTGACCCGCTTGCACCAGCGCGGCTCGGACCACTCACCTTGCGCAACCGCATCATCAAGGCGGCGACGTTTGAGGGGTTGCCCCTTGTCACCAAGGACCCCGCGCCGCTGGCTGACTTCCACCGAGCCGTCGCCGAGGGCGGGGTGGCACTCAGCACCGTGGCGTTCTGCTCCGTGAGCACCGATGGGCGCGGCGCCCCTCGGGAGCTGATCGTCTCGCCCGATGCCGCACCTGGGCTTCAAGAAGTCAGCGACGCCATTCACGCTGGCGGCGCCCTGGCGGCCATCCAACTCGGCCACGCCGGCCCGGTCGCCGCCGCGGCGGGCGCATTGGCAGGCATGGCGCCCTCGAAGGTGTTCGCCCCGCAGGCCATGCGATTCACGAGAGCCGCCACCGCCGCCGACCTCACCCGCGTGATCGCCGACTTCGGTAGGGCTGCCACCCTGGCGGTCGACGCGGGTTTCGATGCGATTGAGCTGCATTTCGGGCATGGCTATCTGGTGAGCTCGTTCCTCAGTCCGCGCCTCAACAAACGCTCCGATACATGGGGCGGCTCCATGGAGAATCGGGCTCGGCTGGCCCGCAAGATCGCCGAGACGGTCCGTTCTGCCGTGGGTGCGAGCGTGGCGATCACCGCCAAACTCAACATGGCCGACGGCGTCCCCCGTGGGCTTTGGCTCGACAACAGCGTTCCCACTGCACAGCTACTCGAAGCCGACGGTCACCTCGATGCCCTCCAGCTCACCGGTGGAAGTTCCTTTCAGAACCCCATGTACCTCTTTCGTGGTGACGCCCCGGTGGCAGAACTGGCGGCCATGTTCCCCCCGCCGATGCGTCTCGGTCTGAAGCTCACGGCCAGGAAGTTCATGCCGGAATACCCGTTCGAGGAAGGCTTCTTCCTTCCGTATGCCCGGCAGTTCCGCGAGGCGTTGACGATGCCGTTGATCTTGCTCGGAGGCATCAACCGGTACGGCACCGTTACCCAAGCATTGGCCGAGGGATTCGAGTTCGTGGCCATCGCCCGTGCGCTCCTGCGGGAACCCGACCTCGTGCAGCGCTGGACGGTCGACCGCAATCACGCGGGTCTATGTGTGCACTGCAACAAATGCATGCCCACCACCTTTCGGGGCACGCACTGCGTGCTCGTCGACCCCGCCGATCGCCATGGCGTGCGCCTGACGCAGTAACGGCCCGATTATCACCGGCCATCGAGCACCGGCCATCGAGCACCAGTCATCGAGCACCAGTCATCGAGCAAACGTCATCGAGCAAACCATGTTGCCGCGGTCCCCCCTGGAGCGGGTTAGTTGCAGCATGGTTCGCACCCATCTCGCCCGGTTGCCGCCGCAAATCAATATTGGCACGATATGTGCCAAGTGTCACACTGTTTCTTGTGAGCACCGAGTCTGCGCTCCCGACGGAGGACACAGTGACTAACCCAGCGAATACGGCGTCGACGCCGATGGAACCCAACGAACCGGGCGAAAATCTTGCCGATCCCGGCGCCCTTCCCGCCACGAAGGGCGCGCGGCGAATCGTCTTCCTGCTGCCCGTGCTCGTGGCGGCCATGGGTTTCGGCGCCTGGGCCTGGTGGTCGCAGATCCGCGTCGAACCGGTGCAGGTGTCGTTGGCCCTGCCGAATGCCCCTCGCCTCACCGCCGCCGCTCCCGGTCAGACGGTGTATCGCATCGATGCCACCCGGTCCTCGGTTACCTACGAGGTGGAGGAGATCCTGGCCGGGAAGTCCAACGTGGCGAAGGGCACCACTCGCGGTATTTCCGGCGACATCATGATCGATGCCAACAAGCCGTCGGCCAGCACCATCGGTGAGATCGTGGTGAACGTGGAACAGCTCACCTCCGATCAGTCAATTCGAGACGACCGCCTTCGGCATGAGTACCTCTCCTCGACTCGTTATCCGCTGGCGTACCTTCGAGTGTCGGAGATTTCTGGCATGCCGGCCAAGATCGAAACCGGTAAGGACTACACGATCGAGCTCAAGGGGGAGCTGCAGGTCAAAACGATCAAGAAGCCGGTAACCCTTACGGCCACCGCCACCAAAACCGCCGAGGATGAGCTCAAGGTCACCGCAACCACGTCGGTGAAGTTGGCCGCGTGGGCCATCGGGCCGATTTCGTTAGGACCGCTGGTGAAGAGCGGCGACGAGGCCAAGCTCACGTTCACCACGGTGGCCATCAACGAGGCCAAGGGCCTTCCCTACGATGTTGTCGAGGCGGCCCCGTCAGCCACCCTGCCGGCGCCGAGCGGGGGTCCCTCGTTCAACGCCAGGGTGAAGCCGATCCTCGAGAAGAACTGCGCCTCCTGCCACAACCCTGGTCAGGCCGGGGCCGCCATCTGGAAGCTTGAGACCGCCGCCGATGCGGCGAAAGTTGCCTCCGGGCTGGGCCTCGTGACGGGCACGGGATACATGCCCCCATGGCCTGCGTCCGATGTGGGTATTCCCCTCAAACACGATCGTAAGATGAGCGCCGACGACGTTCGGATCATCAGCGAATGGTCGGCGGCGCGGGGTCCGCTCGATGTGGATCCCACCACCAGAATCGTGGCCGCCCCCGACAATCTCGAGGCGCAGTACGCCATTCGGGAAGACCAGCGCATCTCCTACGACGCGCCCTACCAAGGCTCCACGGAAAACACCAACGACTACCGGTGTTTCGTGCTCGACCCGAAATTCACCGAGCCCTCGTTCGTCACTGGCTTTCAGTTCCTGCCCGACCAGCTCACGGTTACCCACCACGCGCTTGGCTTCAAAGTGGACGCGTCGCAAAGGGATGCGGTGGCGAAGCTCGACGCCGACAGCGAGGGCACCGGATGGGAGTGTTACGTCGGTATGTCCGGGCCTGGCGGGACGCAGTCGCCTGACGGCGCTAGCAATGGATCGCAGCTCATCATGGGGTGGGTGCCCGGCCAACGCCCCAACAAGCTCCCGGCGGGATCCGGTATCAAGATGGGCGCCGGGGACATGATTGTGATGCAGGTTCACTACCACTTTGCCCATGAAGCCCCGGCCGACCGGGCGTCGATAGTGATCGAGACGTCAACCGACCAGTCGCTCGACGAGGTAATCACACAGACCTACCTCGGCCCGGCAGAGATCCCGTGCGGTCCTGAAGAGCAGGGACCGATGTGCGACCGCGCCAAGGTGCTCGAACGGCTCGAGAAGGATTTCGGCCCATCTGGCCCGGTCATCGCCGACGGGCTGATGTTGCTCTGCGGCAAGAAGCTCGCCGACTTCCCCGTGCCCACCGATGGGATCGCCCACTCGACCTGTGACCAACGGGTTCGTCGAGATGGCGAACTGGTCAGTATCACCGGTCATGAGCACGAAATCGGCAAGACGTTCCGCATGACGTTGAACCCCGGCACTCCCAACGAGAAGATTCTGCTCGACATCCCCGACTGGGACTTCAAGTGGCAGCTCGTCTACGCCCCCGTGGAGACAATCCAACTCAAGAAGGGCGACGTGTTGCGAGTGGAGTGTTCCTGGGATAGGGCGCTGATCAAATCGGTCGAACCGATCTACGTCACCTGGGCCGAGGGAACGGAAGACGAGATGTGTTACTCCGCCGTGAGCACGAGGCTCAAGAAGAACTGACTCGACCGGGTCGTGGCCGGGTCTTCGTGACCGGGACGGGTCGTGACCGGTCAGACCAGTTGGGCGGCAGCGCCGGCGAACTGCGAGTTGTAAAGCTCGTAGTAGGCGCCCTGCTGCGCCAACAACGATTCGTGGTCGCCCTGTTCCACGATGTGTCCGCCGTCCATCACCAAGATGGTGTCGGCGTCGCGGATCGTGGATAGTCGGTGGGCAATCACGAAGCTGGTGCGGTTCGACCGCAATGCCGCCATGGCTTTCTGGATGAGAACTTCGGTGCGGGTGTCGACCGAGCTGGTGGCCTCGTCGAGGATGAGGATCGTCGGATTGGCGAGGAACGCTCGGGCGATGGTGATGAGCTGCTTCTCGCCAGCGCTCACGGTGTTGGCCTCCTCGTCGAGCACCGTGTCGTAGCCATCGGGTAGGGAGTGGGCGAAACGGTCGACATAGGTGGCTCGTGCGGCTTCGAGGATCTGCTCGTCGGTGGCATCAAGGTTGCCGTAGGCGATGTTGTCGCGGATGGAACCACCGAACAACCAGGTGTCCTGGAGCACCATGCCCATGTTGCTGCGCAGTTCGCGCCGCGCCATCTGCGCGATGTCGTTCCCGTCGAGGCGGATCACCCCGCTATCGAGCTCATAGAAACGCATGATGAGGTTCACCAGGGTGGTCTTGCCGGCGCCGGTAGGGCCCACGATCGCCACTGTCTGACCCGGTTCGGCGATCAACGACAGGTCAGTGATGAGCGGCTTCTCCGGGTCATAAGAGAACGCGACCTGGTCGAACTCCACCCGTCCCCGAGGGGCCGGATCGGAGAGGGGCTCGGCCGGATCAGGCGTTTGCTCGGGGGCGTCGAGCAACTCGAACACGCGCTCCACCGAAGCGACGCCGCTCTGGAGCACGTTGACCATGGAGGCGAACTGGGTGAGGGGTTGGGTGAATTGCCGGGAGTACTGGATGAAGGCCTGCACGTCACCGAGGCTCATTTGTCCGGACGACACCCGCAGTCCGCCGACCACGGCGATCACGACGTAGTTGAGGTTGCCGAGGAACATCATCGCCGGCTGGATCGTGCCCGATATGAACGACGCACCGAACGCTGCGGTGTAGAGCGATTCGTTGTGACGGTCGAAGGTGTGCTCTACCTCACGCTGGCGCCCGAACACCTTCACCAGACCATGGCCGGTGAACGCCTCTTCCACATGACCGTTGAGGGCGCCGGTGTGGCGCCATTGATCGATGAAACGGGTCTTGCTTCGTTTGGTGATTGCCTTCATCAGATAGATCGACGCCGGGAATGTGAGAAGGGCGACGAGCCCGAGCAGGGGCGAAATGATCATCATCATTACCAGCACGCCCACGATCGTGAAGATCGAGGTGAGCATCTGGCTCAAGGTCTGCTGCAGGCTTTGAGAAACGTTGTCGATGTCGTTCGTCACCCGACTGAGCAGGTCGCCACGGGGCTGACCGTCGATGTAACTCAGCGGTAGGCGGTTCAGCTTGTCCTGTACCTCAGCGCGCAGCCCGTGCATCGTGCGTTGCACGACCCCGGCGAGGAGGTAGCTCTGCAGCCACGACAACGTCGACGCCACGAGATAGAGACACACCACGCCGATCAGCAACCGATGCAGCTGGGTGAAGTCGATGCCGTCGGCACCCTTGCCGTTGCGCAACCCAGTGAAGACGATGTCGGTGGCACGGCCGAGAAGTTTGGGCCCCGTGACCGTGAGGCCCACGCTCACCAGCGCAAGGACAACCACGGCGATCACGCCGACACGCTGCGGACCCATCAGCCCGACCAGCCGGCGGGTGGAGTTCTTGAAGTCCCGCGACTTCTCCGCCGGCATTCCTTGCGTGCCCCATCGGCCAGCGATGGAGTTACGCGATTCCGCCGCGAGAGACGTGACGGGTCCGGCTTGGTTGGCGGGACGATTGGGGGCGCTCATGCTGCTTCCTCACTGGTCATCTGCGATGCAACGATCTCGGTGTAGGTGGGGCAGGTTTCGAGAAGCTCGCGGTGGGTGCCGAGCCCGACTGCTCGGCCGTCCTCCAAAACCAGGATCTGATCGGCGTTGACGATGGTGGACACTCGCTGAGCCACGATCACCACCGCGGCGTTCAGGGTGTGGGGCGCCAGTGCCGCTCGAAGGCGGGCATCAGTGGCGAGATCGAGGGCCGAGAACGAATCGTCGAACAGGTAGATGCCAGGCTTGCGCACCAGCGCTCGGGCGATGGCGAGCCGTTGCCGCTGACCACCCGACACGTTGGCCCCGCCTTGCACGATGGGAGAGTCGATTCCCTCGGGCATGGCCATCACGAACTCACGACCTTGGGCGATGTCGAGGGCATCCCACAACTCATCGTCGGTGGCATTCGGGTCGGCGTAACGCAGGTTGCTGGCCACCGTGCCCGAGAACAGATACGGCTTCTGAGGGACAAGCCCGATACGGCTCCAAAGGGTCTCGAGCTCGATCTCCCGCACGTCGACACCGTCGACCAACACCGCGCCGCCGGTGACGTCGAACAATCGCGACACGAGGCTCAGCAACGTGGTCTTGCCGGCGCCGGTGCTGCCGATGATGGCGAGTGTTTGCCCGGCCCGTACCGACACCGAGACGCCGTCGAGAACGGGGGACTCGGCGCCGGGATAACAGAACGAGGCGTCCCGCAACTCGAGCGACGGGGTGGGTCGGAGTTCGGTGATCGGCGTGAGCGGCGGCACCACCGACGAAGGGGTGTCGAGCACTTCCAGGATCCGTTCGGCACACACCGCAGCGCGTGGAACCATCACGGCCATGAACGTGGCCATCATCACGCTCATGAGAATTTGGGTGAGGTAACTGAGGAAGGCGATGAGGGAGCCAATCTGCATCTCGCCGGCAGCGATCCGGTTGGCGCCGAACCACACGGCCGCCACGCTCGACGTGTTGAGCACGAGGATGACCGCCGGGAACATCAACGCCATGAGCCGACCGGCGCCGAGCGCGGTGGTGGTTACATCGTCGTTGGCTCCGCCGAAACGTTCGATCTCATCGGGTTCGCGAACGAAGGCACGGACCACTCGAATACCGGTGATCTGCTCCCGAAGCACGGTGTTGACCCGGTCGATTCGTTCCTGCATGAGCCGAAACAGGGGGACCATTCTGGAAACGATGAGGGTCATGGTCATGGTTAGGGCAGGGATGCTCACGACGAGGATCGCCGAGAGCCCGACGTCTTCCCGTAAGGCCATGATGGTGCCGCCGACCGCCATGATCGGCGCGCCCACGAGCATCGTGCACGACATCATCACCAGCATCTGCACCTGCTGCACATCGTTCGTGATGCGGGTGATCAACGACGGTGTACCGAACTGTCCCACCTCTCGGGCGGAAAATCCGGTGACCTGGTGAAACAGCGTTTTGCGGAGGTCACGACCGAAACCCATGGCCCCGCGAGCGCCAAACCACACGGCGGCAATGGCGAAGCCCACCTGTACGAGCGTCACCGCCAACATGATCGAGCCACGGCTCCAGATGTAGCCGGTGTCGCCGGTAGCGACGCCGTTGTTGATGATGTCGGCGTTGAGGCTCGGGAGGTAGAGCGTGGCCACGGCCTGCACGAACTGCAACGCCACCACGGCCCACAGGGCGCGGCGGTAGGGGGCGAGGTACGTGCGGAGGAGACGGGTGAGCATGATCAGTCGACGCGCTTTCGGGACCGGGACGAACGGGACGGGGGAGCGGGGATTGGCGTGGCGGGAAGGCGCACACCGTCGAGCAGGAGGGCCACGATTTCGGCAGGAGGTGTGGGCGTGCCGTCGCTGATGGCGGGATGGCTGCAGGCAAGGGTGAGCCCGTGGAGCAGTGCCGCACTTTGTGCCGGGTCGCGTCGGAGTTGTGAACGGTCGGGTTCGAACAGTCGGGCCATGGCATCGATGCCGCGCTGGCGCCGCGCCCGACTGGCGTCGGAGTCCGGAGGCTTGGCCATCCCAACCTTGGTCATCAGTTGCCAGATCGACAAGAACCGCTCCTGCATGATGGCGACGGCGATCACCAACCGTTGTTCGAGCGGCAACGTGATGTCGATCTCGGCGAGGAGGCGTTCCCCCGGCTCGGGATCGAGCGCCCGTTCGACCGCTGCCTCGATCAGCGAGTCCTTGTCGGGGAACACCCGGAAGATGGTTCCCTCGGCAATCCCGGCCGCTGCCGCGATCTGGCGAGTGGTGACCGCCGACCCGTACGAGTGGAGGATCGGGAGAGTGGCCTCGATGATGGCGGCGCGCCGTTCATCGGGCGGGAGTGCGGCGGCCCGAGAGGAGCCGGAGGCGGACATGCCGCCAAGCCTACCGTGAGTGAGCGCTCACTCACCCAATCTCCACCCCCAGTTTTGGGTTTTGGTAGGGGAGACGCTTCAAAAATGATGCGTCTCCCCTACCAAAACGCGAAATGGGGGGTGGTTAGTTGACGTGTTCGGTCCAGGCGTTGCCGTCCCAGTAACGGACCTGATGCTGGCCACTTGGATCGGGGAGCCATCCGGCGGGGGCGGTGCCGCCGGCCGCCGCTGCCTCGGCCATCTGGGGCTGGGGCTGGGGCTGGGCTTGGGGCTGGATACCAGCAGGCGCCGATCCTTCGCCCGGTTGCATGGGGCGAAGCCCAAGCACCTCCCACACGCCAGCAAGGAATATGAGCCACGGCGCCTTCCACTTTGTACCCGTCACTTGCCCGGGTTGCACATCCACGTCGAAGGTGGCGTCGCCCATCTTGAAGATGAAAAAATACGGCGTATAGGCGCGGACCCGATGGCGGCCCGGCGCAATGGGGTACACCTTGGTGCCCCAACCGTGCGGGATCTCCGGGCCGTCGTCGATGAAAATCTTGGCCGGAAAAAAGAGGAGGACAAACGCCAACGGCATGTACGCCGTGGTGACCTCGATGCCCCCCATTTCGCCGGATCCGCCGTGTGCCGAAGCGTTGTAGTTCGTCATAACAAAAACCCTAACCGCTGCACTCATTGGCGCACGTGGGCATCTTGATCTGCCGTGGGTCAGCGTTCGGGATCGAGGGCCTGTCGGAGATCACTGAGCAGGTCGGCCGCGTGCTCGATGCCGATAGAAAGCCGAAGGAGATCGTCGGGCACCGGGGTGCCGGCGCCCTCGACCATTGACCGGTGTTCCACCAGGCTTTCCACGCTCCCGAGCGAGGTGGCGTCGGTGAACAGTTCGAGCCGGCCCAGCACTCGTCGTGCGGCCTCGGCGCCGCCGCGAAGACGGATCGACAACAACATGCCAAAGCCGTCGTGCATCTGTCGGGCCGCCACGTCGTGGTGGGGATGATGCGAGAGTCCGGGGTACAAAACCGATCGCAGTCCCTGGTGATTGGCGAGGGCGTCGGCGATAAGCGCGGCCGAGGCTGAGCTCTGACGCACACGCAGGAACAACGTGCGCATCCCCCGGAGGAGGAGCCACGCTTCGAACGGCCCGAGCACTGCGCCTCGGTAGCCCCGTTCGTGACGTACCCGGTCCCACAATGCGTCGGGTGCGGCACACACCAGCGCGCCGGCCAACACGTCGCCATGGCCGTTGAGTTGTTTGGTGGCGGAGTGGAACACCACGTCAACCCCGAACTCGATCGGTCGCGTGTGGGCCGGGGTGGCAACGGTGTTGTCGGCCACCACGACGGCGCCGGCTTCATGCGCCAGCTCGCTCACCGCCAACAGGTCGGTGATGTCGCCCGTGGGGTTGGCCGGTGTCTCGATCCACGCCAGGAGCGGCGCACCGGGAGCAACACGGTTGTCGAACGCCGTCCGCCAGGCCTCAGGATCGGTGGCGTCGACGAGGGTCAGTCCGGCGAGTCGGCCTCGCGCCACCTCGCTCTCGAACCATCGGCGCATCGTCCAGTACATGTGGCGCGGCGCCACCACATGGGTTCCGGGCTCGCAGCTGTCGAGCAACGCGGCAGCGGCCGCCATGCCGCTGGAAAACAGCAGCGCTTCGGCGCCCTCCTCGAGCGTGGCCAGCATCTGCTCAGCCGGCTCCGTGGTGGGATTCTGGTCCCGGGAGTAGGAATGACCTCCGGGATAGGAGCCGTCGGTGGCGCGGCGGTAGGTGGTGGACGGGTAGATCGGCGGCACGAGCCCGCCGAAGGTCGGGTCGGCCTCGCTGATAGGCCGTACCACTCGGGTGCTCGGATCCATGGGCGCAGTGTCGCACGAACGAGGAGCCTGTCTCAGTAACGCTTCGAGAAGGGTTACTGAGAAACGCCTTCAGTTCAAGCCGCCGGTACGTATGGCCGTTGACTTGGCGAGGGCCACCGGCCTCGGCGCCGCACCCGCCGACTTCCTGCCCTACCGTGTTACCTGTCGTACCCCCAACCCCCGTCCCCTCCGGAGGTCCCCATGTTTTCTGCCCCCGTTCGTGTTCGCACTGCTCGTCGAGCTGTCGCCGCCCTGCTTGGCATGTCGGCGTTCTCCTTGGCCCTCACCGGTTGCCAGCCACCCTCGGCGCTCACCGTCACCACTCACGTGTCGGCGCTGAATCGTCCGTGGGATATCGCCTTCACCCCCGACGGAACGCTGCTCTACACCCAGCGTCCGGCAGGAGTGAACGGCGGCATTTTCGGATTCATCGGCGGGGTGAAAACCCAATTCGGCGGCCAACCAGCCGACCTGATCAATCTCGGAGAGGGCGGGATGATGGGCATGGCGGTCGATCCTGCTTTTGCCACCAATCGTCGGATCTACGCCTGTTTCCTCACCAATGCCGGCAACTTCAACGGCCGATCGGTACGGGTCGCTCGGTTTGAGCTCGATGCGGGATACACCACGCTCAGCAACCGCACCGACATTGTCACCAACATCCCCGTGAACCTTGGCGCTCAAGCGGGCCGCCACTCCGGTTGTCGCACCCGGTTCGGCCCCGACGGCAACCTCTGGATCGGCACCGGCGACGCCGCCACCGGCACCCACCCGCAGGACAAGCAGTCACTCGGCGGCAAGGTCCTCCGGGTCGATACGAACGGCAACGGCGTGGCCGGCAACCCGGGAGTCGATTCCCCGCCGAGCGGATTCCTACCGCAGATCTACACCTACGGTCACCGCAATCTTCAGGGCATCGCCTTTCGTCCCACGGATGGCGCCGCCTTCTCGGTGGAGCACGGCCCTGCGTGTGACGATGAACTCAACCTGTTGGTGGCCGGTGCGAACTACGGCTGGGATCCGGTGCCCGGCTACGACGAGTCTCGGCCCATGACCGACCTCGTGAAGTTTCCCGCTGCGAAGCCGGCAATCTGGAGCAGCGGTTGCCCCACTATTGCGCCGTCGGGATTGGTGTTCACTACCGGTGCTCAGTGGGCAGGGTGGAGCAACAACCCGTCGATGGCCGTACTCAAGGGCACCGAGCTTCGCTCAATCATGCTCGACGGCTCCAACGGCATTTTCCGGCAGGACAGCAACATCACCGATCGCGGTCGACTGCGCTCGGCTGTCCAGGGCCCGGACGGCAATCTCTACATCGCCACCGATGCCAACCCGGGCAGCATCTTGAAGGTCGTGCCCACCCCCTGAGTCGGGGCCAGTCTCGCTGATCGGCAAGGATGCGGGGATGGAGGATCGCTGGGACTCGAACGCCCTCGAAACATCGTCGCATCCGGACCCGATCGCGGAGTGCGTTTATTGCTCGCGGCTTATCGGGTCGGACGCGTCGCTGGTATTGCACGGTGGTGGCAACTCATCCGTGAAAGCACCGCGGCCTGACGTCACCGGCCGCCACGTCGACGCGCTCTTCGTCAAGGGTTCCGGCTGGGACATGGGCTCGATCGAAGTGGCCGGCTTCACCCCGCTGCGGCTCGCCCGACTGCACGACCTGCTCGAACTCGACGCGCTGTCCGACGTCGACATGATGCGAGAACTCAGCGCCGCAAAGCTCGATCCCGCGTTTCCGGCGCCATCGGTGGAGACGTTGCTCCACGCGTATCTTCCCCATCGCGCCGTGCAACACAGTCACGCCGATGTGATCGTAAACCTCACAAACCTGGCGGCGGGGGCGAGCGCAGATGCCCTCGGTGAGATCTACGGCAACGATGTCGTGGTGGTCCCGTATGTGATGCCGGGCTTCGACCTCGCCCGACTCGTTCGAGCCACGTGGCCAGAGCAGGCTCACCCCGCAACGGTCGGCATGGTGCTCATGAACCATGGGCTCTTCACGTTCGGAGACACGTCGGAGGAGGCATACCGGCGCCACGTCGATCTCATCACCCGGGCCGAGCAGTGGCTCGACCGCCATGCGCCGCAGCCTGAATTCGGCCTCGCCGAAACGCCGCCGCTTCCGGCGACCAGCACCCTGCTCACCGATTTGGCCGAGCTTCGGCGAGCGATCTCGGAGGTCGCCGGCACACCGATGGTGATGGCTCGCCACACCGGCGCAGCAGTCGCACGGTTCGTGTCTCGGCCCGACGTCGCCTCGCTGGCCGACCGCGGTCCGCTCACCCCCGATCACGTGATCCGCACCAAACGAGCTCCCATGGTCGGCACCGATGTTGTGGCCTATGCGGCCGACTACCACAACTACGTCGATGCGCACCGGGATCGGGCCCGTACGCCGGTGGTGGGCCTCGACCCCGCGCCCCGAGTGGTGGTCGATCGACGTTTGGGCATGTTGGCGATCGGCCGCACGGCGAAGGATGCGGGCATCGCCGCCGACATTTATCACCACACCATCCCCGTGCTCGAACGGGCGGAAGACCACCTCGGCGGCTACGTCGCCCTATCCGCCGGGCACCTGTGGGACATGGAGTACTGGGTATTGGAGCAGGCAAAGCTGGCGTTGGCCTCCGCTCCGCCGGAGCTCACGGGCATGGTGGCGTTGGTGACGGGCGCAGCGTCGGGGATCGGCCGGGCGTGCGCGCTCGAGTTGCTCGCTCGTGGTGCGGCGGTCGTTGGCCTCGATCTTGCCGAGTCGGTCATCGCCGTCGCCTCTGGTCCGGGTTGGTTGGGCGTGCCCACCGATGTCACCGATCCCAGTGCCCAACGGGCGGCATTGGCCGCCGCGGTCGAACACTTCGGCGGTATCGACATCGTGGTGGCGTCGGCCGCATTTTTCGCCACGGCGCCGATCGCTGAGCTCACCGCCGATGCCTGGCGCACCACGATGGCCGTAAACCTCGACGCCGTCGCCACCCTTTTTACCGAGGTGCATCCACTCCTCGCGCGGTCCCCGGTGGGCGGACGTGTGGTGGTGATTGCGTCGAAGAACGTGCCGGCGCCGGGCAAGGGCGCGGCAGCGTACTCGGCGTCGAAAGCGGCGCTCACCCAACTCTGCCGGGTGGCTGCGCTTGAGTGGGCCGATGACAGGATCCGCGTCAACGTGGTGCATCCTGATGCGGTGTTCGACACCGGATTGTGGTCGCCCGAGTTGCTCGCCGAACGAGCGGCCGAAGCCGGCCTCACGGTCGACGCCTACAAGCTGCGCAACCTGCTCCACACCGAAGTTACCTCGAAGCTCGTGGCCGGCGTGGTGCGGTCGCTCTGCTCCGACACCTTCGCCGCCACCACCGGCGCGCAGGTGCCCATCGACGGTGGAAATGATCGGGTGATCTGACATGGCCGACGGCCCTTTGATCGTGCAGTCCGACAAAACCGTGCTGCTCGAGATCGACCATGCCGATGCATCACTTTGCCGGTTGGCCATCGCGCCGTTCGCTGAACTTGAGCGTGCACCGGAGCACGTCCACACGTATCGCATCACGCCGCTGGCCCTTTGGAATGCTCGGGCGGCAGGCATCGATGCCGAGGCGGTGGTCGACGTGCTCGTCACCTACAGCCGATTCCCGGTGCCGCAGGGATTGTTGGTCGACATTGTCGATGTGATGGACCGCTATGGCCGTCTGGTGCTCGATGCCGATGATGAGCATGGGCTTGTTTTGCGCAGCACCGATGCCGCCGTGCTCGAAGAGGTGATCCGTTCCAAGCAGGTGGGGCCGTTGCTCGGTGCTCGGCTCGGACCCGATGCCGTTGCCGTGAGCCCAGCCGAGCGGGGTCGATTGAAACAGGCGTTGCTGAAAGTGGGGTGGCCGGCCGACGACCAAGCGGGCTACGTGGATGGGGCGAGTCATCCGATCTTCCTCGACGAACTCGGTGGCGGGCCCGATGGCGCCGGTTTCGAACTGCGCGACTATCAGCGTGATGCGATCGACACCTTCTTCGTGTCGGGGAGCGGCGTGGTGGTGTTGCCGTGCGGTGCTGGAAAGACGTTGGTCGGCGCCGGCGCCATGGCGGCGGCGTCGGCGCGAACGCTTATTCTTGTGTCGAACACGGTGTCGGCCCGACAGTGGCGCGACGAGCTGATCTCGCGCACGTCACTCACCGCCAGCGAGGTGGGGGAGTACAGCGGCGAACGTAAAGAGATCAAGCCGGTGACCATCGCCACGTACCAGATTCTTGCCACCCGCTCGAAGGGGGAGTACGCCCACTTCCACGTGTTCGATGCCGAGGACTGGGGGCTCGTGATTTACGACGAGGTCCATCTTCTGCCCGCGCCAATCTTCCGCCTCACCGCCGAGATCCAGAGTCGGCGCCGACTCGGCCTCACCGCCACGCTCGTGCGCGAAGACGGTCGCGAGACCGACGTCTTCTCCCTCATCGGCCCCAAGCGGTTCGAGGCGCCGTGGCGCGATATGGAGGCGCAGGGCTGGATTGCCCCCGCCGTGTGCACCGAGGTGCGGGTGGCCCTCACCGACGCCGAGCGCATGACCTACGCCGTCGCCGACCCCGACCAACGTCACCAGCTCGCTGCCGCCGCCAAGTCGAAGATGGCGGTCGTCGAGCGCATCCTCGAACGGCACCCCGACGAGCCGGTGCTGGTGATCGGCATGTACCTCGCGCAGCTCGATGACATGGCCGAACGCCTCGATGCTGCGGTAATCACCGGCAAGACACCGAACCGGGAGCGGCAACGGTTGTTCGGCGAGTTCCGTGAAGGGAAACGCCGGGTGCTGGTGGTGTCCAAAGTGGCCAACTTCTCTATCGACCTCCCCGAGGCATCGGTAGCGATCCAGGTCTCGGGCACCTTTGGTTCTCGCCAAGAGGAGGCGCAACGGCTCGGCCGGGTGCTTCGTCCCAAGGCCGACGGGCGCCAAGCACACTTCTACTCCGTGGTAAGCCGCGACACGATCGAGCAAGAGTTCGCGGCGCGCCGCCAGCGGTTCTTGGCCGAGCAAGGGTATGCCTACGAGATCGTCGACGGCCTCGACTTGTAGGTATCACGGCCGAAGCAACGCTCAGCCGGTGGCACACGATGACGGTTCAACGCCGCGGGAGGCGCAGAGGCATGCGCAAGGTGCCGGCGGCGAAGAGCGCGGCGGTCAGGGCGATCGTGACGTCTCTACTCAGTCGGCATGCAGCATCGATGTCGGCGCCTTGGCACGGGCGACCGTCGCCGAGTTGAGGCCGGTCCTCCGTGCGGTAGGGGTAGTGAACGGGACCCCCGAGTTGAACTCCCAGGGCGGCGGCAAAGGCAGCCTCGGCCATCCCGCTGTTTGGGCTCGGGTGGGAGCGGCCGTCCCTCCGAACGGTGTGAATCACTGCCGCTGCGAGGTGGGGTCGAACGGCGGCCACGAGGGCCACCGTCAGCCGACCGGGTGCGAAGTTGGCGAGATCGTCGAGGCGGGCAGAAGCCCAACCGAAGTGTTCGTAACGTTGCGAGTGGTGGCCCACCATGGCGTCCATGGTGTTGATGGCCCGGTAGGCGTAGGCACCCTTCGCACCTCCGAGCAATGCCCACAGCGCCGGGGCCACGATGGCATCGGTGGTGTTTTCGGCGACGGATTCCACCACGGCTCGGGCGATGCCGGACTCGTCGAGGAGAGACGGATCTCGGCCGACGAGGGTAGGAAGGGCGAGACGGGCCGCATCGAGGTCGCTCCGGGCCAGCGGGTCACCAATAGCGGCGGCGGTAGCCCGCAGCATCGTTCCGGCCACCGTGAGGTAGGTGGCCAACGACGTGATCGGCACCAAACTCCCGGCGGTAGCGCCCGTCAGCACGCCAATGCCGGTATAGGCCACCCCGGCGGCCCGTGTATCGGCATAGACCCGATCCTCGACCTGGCCCATCGCCGTTCCGAACGCGGCCACCGGATGCGGTTCGATCGCCGGCTCGCCGAGAAGCAGGTCGGCCACCAGGCCGGCGCCGACGGCGCGACAGCGACGTCGCCACGCCGCCGTGGGGGGTTGCGTCATCGGACCGCGAGGAGCATGAGTGCCGCTGTCTCGCCGATGATCCCCGCCGCGCCAAGCACGTCGCCGGTGAACCCGCCGAGCCGATGTCGGGCGAAGGTGACGAAGGCGAGGGCGCCGGTGATGCAGCCAACGATGGCCACCGCGCCCCGAATCCCGGCACCACCCGCCGCCAGTGCGGTCGCCCCCGCCACCGACAGCGCAAGGAACAGGTCGGTGCTACCGGGGGTAGTCAGGGTGCCGTTGGCTTGCGGGTTTGTGAAGGCGGATGCCAGTCCGCCGCCCGAGGTGGCCCGGGCGTAGGGGACGTGACGGGCGACGGCCGCCATCATCACACGGGACACGGCCCAAATCGCCGACACCGGAAGGATGGTGGTGAGCAGTCCTGGCACGGCGTTGGTGAGCCCGCTTGTTGCCGGGGCGATTGCAGCGAAGGCGGCAATGCGGGCGGCGAGCACGAGCACCACCACCGCCACGCCGAAAGCGCCGACGGCAGGGTCTTTCATCACGGCGAGACGACGGGCACGATCCAGCGGTGGCAGAACGCCGTCGGCGGAGTCGGCGAGCCCGTCGAGGTGGAGCAAACCCGTGACTGCCAAGTCGACTCCCACCGTCACGACGGCGGCCAAGAGGGGTGTGGTGAGTTGGAGTGCTACCCAGTGGCTGGCGCCCACGACGGTGCCGATGCCCGCCCCCACGACCCCGAACCACGGAAGGGATCGGGGCGTCGGCGCAGCCGCGCCACCGGCGATGCTGAGGAAGCCGAGAGCGCCGCGAAACCCGCTGCGGTGGCGTCGGTTCTCCACCTGGTCAGTCACCAACGGTCCGCTGGGTGAAGCTCGAGTGCGCGTCCGGCAACGACGAGCAGGGCAAGGTCGGCGGCGGCGGCCATCGCCTGGTTCGTCTCGCCGAGGGCGTCGCGAAACCGTCGCCCGATCGCCGTCTCCGGGTGCACGCCCATCCCTACCTCGTCGGTCACCACCACGATTGGCATCGGGTGAAGTTTGATCGCCGCCACGAGCGGTGTCGGGTCGACGTCGAACCCGCCGTCCTCCGCCTCGGGATTCCAATGCGAAGCGACCCACGTGCCAAGACCGTCGACCAGAGCCGCCAACCCCGGTGCACCGGCGAGGGCGCCGACGAGGTCGGCGCCAGTCTCGATCGTCTCGTAGCGGTTGCCCCGACGGGCGCGATGGATGGCGATACGTTCGGCCATATCAGGATCGCCGCGGCCCTCGCCGTCTACCGCTGAACCCGTGGCCAGGTAGAGCAGAGGGCCATCATGACGCTCGACCAACCGCTCCGCCAGCGCGCTCTTTCCTGATCTCGCACCACCGATCACAAGCGTAAGTGCGTTTTTCACGAGCACCCGATTCCTGCGGCCAGCGCGGTCGCGGTGAGCGAATCGACGCCAGTCGACAGGTCGGTCTGGTCTGACACGTCGGTCTGGTCGTTCGGGTCGTTCGGGTCGTTCGGTTTGGCATGCGTGGCATGGTGATCGAAGCATTCGTCGACGATGACCACGAGATCCGTCCGGGTGTCCCCTTCCGCCGGCTGGGCGTTCACAATCCACTGGCGAGGCCCGAACCCCCTGGAGAAACCCCTGCCGAGCGCCGCTGTCGGCAGCATGCACAACGCTTCTTCGAACACCGATACTGGAAAAGAGAGTGACGCCCCCGATTTCATCCGGTGGTGCACCTCGAGAGTGAAGGCTGTGGGCACGGGCTGAAGCTACTGCCTCGGCCGCGCGTGTTCCGATGGCACAGGGTGGTGCTGCGGGTCGCGGTGACCGATGGCGTTGTCGAAGTGCGTTTCGGGCGCACCGTGATGTTGTGTGGCATCACACCGCAACGCCTCTCCGTAGAGGAAGTCGGTCCCCTTCCGGCGCGGTCCCGCAACCGGCGGTGTCCAGTCGTGTTCAGCATGGCGTCGGAACCGGTCGACGCGCCGACGTCGGGTCGTCAGAAGCGGTCGTTGACCACGATTGGGGTTCCCTGCGGGAGGAAACCGGCGAGGTAGGTGATGTTGGCGTTGGACAGCCGGATGCATCCGCTGCTCACCTCACGACCGATGAGCCCGGGTTGGTTCGTACCGTGCATCCCGAGCTGACCGGGGCCGCCACCGAAGGAGAGCAGCACGTCGGAGAAGCCGTTGAGTCCGAACGCATACGGTCCATACGGGCCCGACGGGTTCGTGGGACGCACAAGTTCGCTCGTGTAGAAGATGCCGATCGGGGTCGGGGTACTGGCCTTGGCCACGCCGATCCGGTCGTCGAGGAGCAGGTTGGTGCCGTCGTACACCTTGATGTTGAACTCTTGGAGGTACACCTCGACCCGGTAGTTGTGGGTGACGATGTCGACGTCGGCCCGCTGGATCCAGTAGGTGCTCATGTTGGGCCGAGCGGGCACGTACACCTCAAGCCAGGCGCCGAGGTCTTGTTTCACGAGGAAGACCAGCGGCACCGTGGCGTTGGGGTTGTCGCCGATCTGGCGAGGGTTCGGGAAGGAGATCACCCCAGCCGTGGAGCCCGCCCCACCCGTGAGCCAGACCGTGCCCGT
The DNA here is from genome assembly GCA_031415655.1 of Actinomycetes bacterium. Classification (GTDB taxonomy): domain Bacteria; phylum Actinomycetota; class Acidimicrobiia; order Acidimicrobiales; family Acidimicrobilacustridaceae; genus JAKOVR01. The sequence continues at coordinate 2,355 of JANOSD010000192.1, read as the reverse complement.
TGCCTTTGGATACGCCACCTTGCTGGTGAGCCCAGCGAGGTTCACGCGGGGTCGGGGGGGTCGTTGGTAGGCCGGTCCGGGAACCGCGGTCGTGGGAGTGGTGGTGGTTTCCGGCGCGACGGTGGCGGTGGTTTCCAGTGGGGCTGGTTCCGGTTCCGGTTCTGGTTCGGTGGTGGGGGTGGTGGTGGTTGTGCCCGGCGGCTCGGTGTAGGCGAGGTCCTCCAACACGCCGGCTTCAACGAACCCCGTTGTGTTGCCGGGGGTTCGGAACGCCAATCCCACGATCGCGGCGAGAATGGCGCCAACCGCCACCAAAGCGAGGATGCGTCGGGAACGGCGTTGCGGTGGGTCTTGGCCGTCGACCGGTTGTTCCGGCGAGGGTTCGCCGGCCAGTGAGGGATCGACCGGGAGTTCGCCGGTCGCTCGTTCCCCGGCAGCTCGTGCGCCGGCAGCTGCGAGTTGCGCGATCGATCCGATCGAGGCGCCGTTCGGAGACTCGGCCTCGACTGGGTCGACGGGCGGAACATCAGTTGTGGTTTCGGGTTCCGGAGCCACGAGTCCCCCGACAGCTCGACGTCAACGCGGATGCGTCGACGCACGAAAGGCTACCGGCCCTCGGCGTCGGCTGCAGCGCGGAGGTCGCGCACGGCGTCGCCAAAGCCGTCGGCGATCTGCCACACGTCTTTTACGGCGTCGCCGCAAGCGATCACGCCGAAGTCCATGTTGCCCATGTTCGACAGCACCGTGATGTTGATGCCGGAACCTTCGATAAGCGGGCCGAAGGGATACACGCCCTTCACTTCGGCCCCAGCGATATACAGGGGGATCGGCGGCCCCGGCACGTTGGAGATCACGACGTTCTGCACGGGAGGCAACGCCCCGGCCACCAGCGGCTGGGCGTAGAGCCGCAGCGCGAGGTTGTAGATGCCCGGAGGTGTCAAGGTGGCCACGTCCTGGATGAGGTCGGCACCCATGGCGTTGTGCATCGCCTTGGCGTCACGAGTTTCTTCGTGGATCGCCCGGAGTTGGGCGACGGGGTCGTCGATCGTGATGGGGAGCCGAACGAACATGTTCGATACCTGATTGGTGCCTGATCCGCCCAGTTGCCCGTGCACCGAAACTGGCACAGCGGCGATCAGCGCGCGATCCGGGAGGTCGTCGTGGGCCAGCAAATACCGCCGAAGTGACAACGCCGAGGCGGCCAGCACAACGTCGTTCACGGTGGTGCCGAACGTGTTCTTCACTACTTTGAGGTCGTCGAGCGACGCCTGCCCGAAGGCCACCACCCGATTGGCGGTGATCGGGGCGTTGAGCACCGTGCGCGGCCCCGTGAACGGCAAAGCCGGATTCAGCTTGGCGTCGTTGCCGACCCCGAGCATCCCTCGGCCCATGTCGAACATGCTCTTTCCGATCCGACCCATCGCGCGCACCGTCCGAAACGGATCGCTCGCCCTCGACAGAATCGCATCACGGGTGACGGCGAGGTCTGACGGTAGATCGTCCGGTACCCAAGGTTCGGCGGGCGGAGGGGGATCGGCCGCCACCGGTTCGAGGTCGAGCAATTGGGCCATCATGTCGGCGCCGGTGATGCCGTCGATGCAGGCGTGGTGCATCTTCGACACGAGCGCCACGCACCCGTCATCGAGCCCCTCGACCATCGTCATCTCCCAGAGCGGCCGATGGCGGTCGAGCGGAACGCTGGCCACATGGCCGACCACCTCGGCCAACTCCTTTCGAGTGCCGGGTTTTGGTGCGGCGACCCGGCGGATGTGCTGATCGAGGTTGAAGTCGGGGTCTTCCATCCACAAGGGGTGTTCGATCCCGAGCGGGACCTCCACCAGTCGCCGTCGCAGGATCGGCATCAGGTGGATCCGAGTTTCAATGAGGTGGCGGATGTGAGCGGCCCCATACGGCTCGACCATTCCCGACGGGTCGAGAATGAGCGTGCCCACCACGTGCATATGGTGGGTGGGGGTCTCCATAGAGAGAAACGATGCGTCCATTCCCCTAAGCCGCTGCATGTCGCCCACCCTATGCCCCCTTCCCCAATGTCTGTCCGCCCGCTCGTTCCGCCCGGCCGCTCGCCTACCGCGCCGCTTTCGGGTGGGATACCCGGGAACCATGTTGCAACGGTCCCCCTTGTAGGGGTTTGGTTGCAACATGGTCCCGCCCGCCCGCCCGTCCGTCCCGCCCTCCCGTCCCGTCCGCCGTCCGTCCCGCCCTCCCGTCCCGTCCGCCGTCCGTCCCGGCTGTCCGTCCCGCTCGTTCCGCCCGTCCCGCTCGCCTGCCGCGCCGCGTTCGGGTCGGATCCCGGGAACCATGTTGCAACGGTCCCCCTTGTAGGGGTTTGGTTGC
>JANOSD010000191.1:0-2634 GCA_031415655.1 Actinomycetes bacterium | reverse complement strand
GGTTGATTTGATCCTCAACCGTGGCGGTCTTCGCCGCTCCCATGCAACGGGTTGCGCTCCACCGAACCAGACCGACCCCGAAACGGATCAGCCCGGCACGGATCAGCCCGGCACGGATCGCAGTGCCGACGGCCCGATAGGTGACAGGCCGATAGGTGACAGGCCGATGGGTGACGGCCCGATGGGCGACGATCGAGTTGCTGACGAGCCGGACGTTGGACACGTTCCTGGCTCTGGACACGGTCCTGGCTCTGGACACGTTCCTGGCTCTGGACACGTTCCTGGCTCTGGACACGATCCTGGCTTTGGGCACGATTCCGGCGCCGAGCCGGCCAGTGCCGCCAACGAACGGCACGCCAACGAACGGCACGCCAACGAACGGCACGCCGACGAACCGGCTGATCGCGACGAACCGGCTGATCGCGACGAACCGGCTGGTCGCGACGAACTGGCTGGTCGCGACGAATCGGGCCGTGGTGAATCGGGCCGTGCCGGTTTGCCTCGCAACGCCGCCGAGTCGGGCCGCGAACCTCCGTCGCCCAGCGGCGCACCGAACGCAGACGGCGAAGCGGGCGGCGACGAGCCAGGCGCCAGCGCCGCATCGCGCGATCACGGTGGGTCGAGCAGCACTGGTACCAACAAAAACGTTTCGACTACCGCAGGCGCGAGCCCCCCGACGAGTGCCGGGGATGCCCTTGCCGGGGATGCCCCTGCCGGGGATGCCCCTGCCGGGAATGCCCGGCCCGGGAGCGAGGGGGTTGGGGGTGGTGGCGGTTGGTGTCCACCTGACCGGGGTTCGGGGTCGGGGTCGGGTTCGGGTGTTGGTTCGTGGGGTGGTGGGCCACCCAACCGGTTTGGGGTGCTGAATCGCCCTGGTATCCGCGGAGGCTCCTGACCTTGGAAACGAGGATGGAGTTATGCCTACACAGGGACCGTCGGTTAAGCCGACAGCGAAGCGTTACAGCAAGGTGGAGAAGGATCAGGCGGTGCGTCTGGTGCGCCAGGCTCGAGGGGAGGGAAGGGGCCAAGGGGCGGTCCAGCGGGTTGCTGCTCAGATGGGCTACGGCGTCGAGTCGGTGCGGGGCTGGGTTAAGCAGGCCGACATCGATGACGGCGCCGAGACGGGGGTGAGCACCGAGGAAGCCGCCCGGATCAAGGCGCTCGAGGCCGAGAACCGCGAGTTGCGTCGAGCGAATGAGATCTTGCGCAAGGCGTCGGCTTTCTTTGCGGCGGAGCTCGACCGCCCACATCGGTGATCGTCGAGTTCATCGACGGTCACCGTGACGTGTTCGGCGTCGAGCCCATCTGCAAGGCATTGCAGGTGGCGCCGAGCACGTACTACTCCACGAAGTCCAGGCCTGTATCGGCGAGGGCGGCACGTGACGCGGTGATGCTCCAGATTCTGATGGTGCTGTGGGTCGCGAACCGCAAGGTGTACGGGGCGCATAAGTTGTGGAAAGCGGCCCGCCGGGCTGGTCATGACATCGGCCGTGACCAGGTGGCCCGTCTCATGCACGAGCTCGGTATCGAAGGGGTATCTCGGCGTCGTAAGAAGATCTTCACCACCCGCCAGGACCCCGACGCCACACGCGCGCCGGACCTGGTGAACCGGAACTTCACCGCGGACCGGCCTGATGCGTTGTGGGTCACGGACCTGACCTATGTGTCGACTCGGACCGGGACGGCGTATGTGTGTTTCATCGTTGATGCGTTTTCCAGGAGGATTGTGGGGTGGACGGTGGCGTCGAATATGCGCACCGACATGGTCCTGGGCGCGTTGGAGATGGCCCGACGGACCCGCGGTGTGCGTCGTCTGGTCGGTTTGATCACCCATTCCGATGCGGGGTCGCAGTTCACGTCGGTGCGGTACACCGAACGCCTCGATGAGATCGGCGCCCGCCCCAGCATCGGCACCGTGGCCGATAGCTACGACAACGCCCTGGCCGAGGCCACGAACAACCTCTACAAGACCGAGTGCGTCTACGGGCCCGACAGCTGCGGTTGGGACGGCGTTGATGACCTCGAACTGGCGACGCTGTCATGGGTGCACTGGTTCAACCATGAACGGCTCCACGGCACCCTTCACGACATCCCTCCGGCCGAGTTCGAAGCGAACTGGCGGGCCAGCCCACCACCCCTCGACGCCCCGGCAACGGTCACCCCCGAGCCCGTCTCATGACCCCGTCGCGTCACGATACCGTCACGATAGTCTTAGGTATGGAATGTCCGATCTGCGCCACCGAGTTCACCCCGACCGGCCGGCGCCGCTACTGCTCAAACGCCTGCAGGGCGATCGCCTACCGGCGCCGCCAGCAGCCAGACCCTACCCCGGCACCAGCAATCCCGCCGGCCGGGCAACGCCGGCCCGTCACCGTCTACCAGTGCCCCGACTGCGACCGACGAGCCCTCGGTGAGCAACGCTGCGACGACTGCGGCACCTTCATGACCCGCATCGGCATCGGCGGGATCTGCCCCTGCTGCGACGAACCGATCGCCATCGACGAGCTCACCGCGAACCGATGACCCTGGACAACCCGGCAGTAATCAGCGATCATCACAACACCCGCCCGACACCACCCGGTGCCGGGCGACAAAACCAAACCCCCGAGCCTCCAACAAACCCAGGGCGATTCA
>JANOSD010000190.1:0-115690 GCA_031415655.1 Actinomycetes bacterium | reverse complement strand
CGCTCTACAAGAAATGGCTTACCAACGACCGCCGCCACCGCCGTCTCGTCGAACAAATGCGTGCCGTCGCAGCCAAAGCCACCGAACTCATGCTCGAACAAGCCAAGACCCCACCCACGGCCTGAGGTTTAAACGCAAGCTGGGAGCGTGTGCCAGTAACCATTCGGCGTCCTACGGCCACCGCCCAAAACAGGGGGCTTTCGACGTCGCGTCCTTGCGAGAGTTCGAACCGTGGCTCGGAATCCGCTTCTCGAAGCGTTACTGCGACGCGCTCCGAGGAGCGTTGCCCTCCCGCGTTTTGGTCTCCCCGACGCATCAGTCTTGACGCGTTTGAGAGAGCACCCCTCAGGGGGTGAGAACTTCGTCCATGTTGACTGCCCGGCCTTCGTCGATCGAACGGTGGGCGGCGACCCCGACCGCTACCGCGAGCAACCCGTCGTGCAGCGTGACCGCCGGCGATGAGCCGGTCCGTACGGCGGCGACGAAGTCGAGATGTTCGAGGTAACTCGAGCCGTGATGGAAACCCTCGTAGGCCACGTCGGGATCGTGCACGGTGGTTCGTTCCACGCCCGGTTGGCCGTTTGCTCGGAGCCCGAAACGAAGCTCAGACGAAGGCAAGAACGCCTCGACCTTGCCGAGGTCACCAACCACGCTCAACTCCTCTTGTTCGTGGCTCCCCTCGGCGAACATGCAGAGGTCGAGCATGGCCCGCGCGCCGTTATCGAAGTCGACGATCACGAAGGCATTGTCGAGGATATCGGGCACCTCGCCGTCGTAGGTCTCGTCGAGGTGGTTTACGTCCTGGCCGCCTGATGCCAGTACCCGCAGGGGTGTGGCTTGCAGCACGTGCTGCATCAGGTCGAAAAAATGGCAGCACTTCTCGACCAGCGTGCCGCCGGTGTTTCGGGTGAACCGATTCCAGTTGTCGACCTTGGGGAGAAACGGAAATCGGTGCTCTCGAATCGCCATCATGCGAGCCCGGCCGATCGAACCGCCGTGTACGGCTTGCACGAGGCGCTGCACCGGCGGCATATACCGATACTCGAGGCCGACCCACAACACGCCTTGATGGAGTTCGGCTGCTTCGATGAGGCGACGGCAATCGGCCACGGTGGTACAAAGCGGCTTTTCCACCAACACGTGCATCTCCGGGGCTTCACGGAAAACGTCGAGCATCACGTCGATGTGGGTGAAGTTCGGCGTTGCCACCACCACGGCGTCGCACAGCCCGGAGGTCAACAACTCGTGGTGGTTCTCGAACGACACGAGGCCGTCGGGTGCGCCGCCATATTTGCTGGCGAGGTGCCGCGACTTCCCGTCGGGATCGGCGATCGCGGTGACCACGGCATCGTCGATGGCCGACACATTGAGCATGTGTTCGATGCCCATCATCCCGGAACCAATGATTCCGTAGCGGACCGGTCGCTGCGCTTCGATGCTCATTTCCCGAGCTTAGGAGCGAACCCAAGTCGGGTGACTCGTTTGGTGTTCCCGGGTTTCGGTAGTCTGGCGGCGGCTGCAACTCCCAGTCCATTTCTCCTGCCCTCGCTGATCATGGCCGTTCGGCCACGATCGACGGAAAGAGCCCCATCCATGCAAACCGAACGTCCGGCGACAACGGCGTTGCCTGTAGACGACGATCCGAATCCCGAGTTTTTTGCCTTGGTTATGGAGAAGGTGCGGGGTAAGGGCGTCAAGTACTCGATGGTCTCCGTGGTGAACGTGCTGCTCGGGCAAGGCCTCTTGCTGATCCTTCATGGTCCAGTGGGGCTAGGAGCTACCAAGTCCAATGCCATTGCCATCGCCGTGAGCGCGGTGCCGGCCTACTACCTCAATCGCGCCTGGGTGTGGGAACGCACCGGTAAGAGCGATCTCTGGCGCGAGGTCATACCGTTCTGGTTCTTCGTGGCGATTGGTTTCGCCGTTTCGTCCGCCGCGGTGCATTTCGCCGCTCGCAACGTCACCAACAAGTTGGTCCCGAACATCGCCAGCCTGTGCGCCTTTGGCGTCTTGTGGGTGATCCGCTTTTTCATTCTCGACCGTCTGTTCCAAAAACCCCACGAAGGCTTTTACGAGGTGGTGGGCGAAGAGTTCGCCGAGATCGCCGATCACGTGGTCCATCACGACGCGCCGGCCGAGCCCGACGCCTCCTGAGCCCGCCCGCCTGAGCGCGATTGAACCTGAGCCCGAACCTGAAGATGCACTCCGACTACTTGAAACATGCCGAAGCGGCCCGGGGATTTATGCCTCCGGACGAGGGTCTCGCGCTCCACGACGCGGCCTTGCTTGTACCCGAGAACGGCTCACCGATGCTCGAGATCGGGAGCTATTGCGGCAAGTCCGCGGTCTATATCGGTGCCGCGGCGAAAGCCCGTCGCACCGTGCTGTTCGCCCTTGATCATCATCGAGGTTCGGAGGAGAACCAACTCGGATGGGAGTGGCACGAGCCGGATCTTGTGGATCCCGAGGTGGGTCGAATCGACACGCTCCCGCGGTTTCGGCGCACGGTGCACGACGCCGGTCTCGAAGGATCCGTGGTGGCCTTGGTGGGAGATTCCCCGACGGTAGGCCGTTTCTGGCGTACCCCGTTGAGCTTGCTCTTCATCGACGGTGGCCACGGCCACGAGCCGGCGCATCGCGACTTCGATACCTGGACACCGTGGGTGGAGCCGGGCGGGCTCTTGCTCATCCACGACGTCTTCCCCGACCCCGCTGATGGCGGCCGCCCGCCCTACGAGTTGTTCTGCCGGGCAATCGACGGCGGCGAGTTCATCGAACTCCAGGCCGTCGGCTCTCTGCGGGTAATGCGTCGTAACGCGTAACCCGCCCCGGACCCGCCCCAGACCTGACCCGCCCCGGACCCGACCCGCCCCAGAGTCGCTCCTGGCAGCGCCGCCGGGGGGCGAGGATCGCGTCCCAGGAACCATTCGGCGGCTTCTGGCCAGTTTCGAATCTCGCAGGGTCCTCCGTCTCACCGCCCAAAAGGGCTTTCGACGTGACGTCCTCGCGAGAGTCTTCAACCATGGCTCGGACTCCGCTTTCCGAAGCGTTGCGGGAACACGCTCCTAGTCGTGTTTGATCGAATCCAAGATGTCGAGCTTGGCGGCGCGGGCGGCGGGGATGAGCGAGGCCAACACGCCGACAACAACGCCGGCGATGGTGATCGTGATCAGCTCCTGGATCGGCCAGGAGAAACCGCCACCGGTACGGTCGATGAGGGTGGTGGCGACGCAATACGCAACAAACAAGCCAAACACCACGCCGAGCACCGTTCCCAGCAACGATACGAGCACGGCCTCGGAACGAATCGACGATCGGAGCTGAGCGCGGGTCATGCCGACGGCGCGCAACAGCCCGATCTCTTGGGTCCGTTCGGTGATGGCCAGCACCAGGGTGTTCACGATGCCGAAAATCGCCACCACGATCGCGACTCCCAACAGGGCATTCACCGCCGAGATCAACCCATTGAAGAAGTCCTTGAGGAACTGCACGACGAAGACGCCTTCGAACACCACGAGGTTGGAATAGTCGTTGGTGAGCGAATCGAGCTCCGCCTTCACGGCGTCAACCTGGCCGGGCTCAGCCGTAAGCGAATATTGCACGACCGCGACCTTGGGATCGACGGATTGTGCCTCAGCCGTACTCATAAGCAGCGGCGGCACGCTCAGGCTCACGTCCATCATGGTGACGATTCTGTACTCCTTGATGGCGCCGTTCCCGAACGTGACGATCATGGTGTCGCCAAGACCAGGGAAGCGGGCGCCGCTGCCCCCGCCGCTGCCCCCACCGTTACTCCCACCGAGAAGCTCGCCGAAGTCCTGAAGGGCGGCCTCCCCCTTGGCGATCTCGGTGAAGGGCTTGCCGCTCTTCACCTTGAGGCCCAAGGCCGACTCCGCCTTGGAAAGATCCGTGGCGGACGGCGGGAAAATGGCCCCCCCGCCCGCTTGCGCCCCAGGTTGGGAGGCCCGACCGAAGTTGCCGTACACCTCGACGCTGTCACGGACGCCCGGGATGGCCTCGATCTTCGGCCCCAGTTCTGTGGGGATGGCGTCGCCGTTCTCGGACGTGAGATTGAGATCGGCCCCGCCAAACTTCGAGATGAAATCGATGGCGTAGTCCCGAAGGGCACCACCGGCTGCGGTGACGAACACCACGAGGAACACACCGATCACCAAGGCATTCGCCGTGGTCGCTGCCCGTCGAGGGTTGCGGGCCAAGTTGTCGGTGGCGAGACGCGAAGTGATTCGCCGCCCCATGCCGAGTTTTGCGGCCGCCCGGGCGAACAACGAAGCAAGGTTAGGTCCCGCAAAAAGTAGCCCGAGAAAGAGCAACGGGGGGCCGAAGGCGAGCAGGAGTGGTGTTTTTGTGGTGAGTGACAGCACCAATGCGGCCACTCCGAGGAGCGTGAAACCCAGACCGACTGCCGAACGGATCTTGCTGGTTCCACTCTTGTCGATGGCGACCGTGCGCATCGCCTGCAGCGGCCGGACACGGGCACTGCGGAAGGCGGGGAGCACGGCGGAGATCATGGTGATCACGGTGCCGACCAGCATGACCTGGATGATCGTGGCCGTTGAGACGGCGAGGTTGATCTGCGAGCCGTTGCCCGCACTCACGAGACCGGGTGCTGCCTTGGCGAGTGCGAGGGCGAGAGCGATGCCGGCCAGCAAGCCGCTGAGGCTGGCGACGACCCCGACCACCAGTGCTTCGAGCAGTACCGCTCTGCGCACCTGTTTCGCACTGGCGCCGAGGGCTCGGAGGAGGGCGAGTTCCCGGGTGCGCTGAGCAACCACGGTAGTGAAGGTGTTGTAGACGATGAAGATGCAGATGAAGAGCGCGACGTAGGCGAAGATCGAAAGGCCAGTACCGAGTGCGTTGGCGAGGCCCGCCGCAGCCCCGGCAGCCTCTACACGGAACGTATCGCCACTCTTTACCGACACCGTCGGGCCGAGTGCGGTTCGAAGATCCGTGACCAGGCTGGCAGCACCGGGATTGCCGGCCACGAGAATCTTCTGGTACTGCGTCTCTCCCGCGCCCAGCCACGCAAAGGCATTGTCTCGGTGCACGATGATGTTCGGGCCGTTGCCGTCGCGCCCCAGTGTGAGATAACTCACGGTTCCCACTACGTTGGCTTCTTGCCGACCGTCGGTGGTGCCCAGGCCGATCGTAGTGCCGACGTCTGTCGCGGGATTGTCGGCGACCGTCGTGATGTCGACCGCAACCTCACCGGCCGTTTCCGGCCAACGTCCGGACACCAGTCGGTAGGGGTTGAGCGCCTCGTCGTCGATGCGGAGGAACCCACTGGCGCGGGGCTTTTTGGCCTTGCCGTTGGCGTCGAGGATGGACAACGAACCCTCGAGGGTGGGTGCCACGGCGCGAACGCCGGGAACCTCTCGCGCCACGTCGACCAGCGCCGCATCGACAGTGGGATTGGCGATGAAGTCGCGGTTGGCCCGCTCAAGGTCGGGCTCGATCGCCGCATCGACCGCCTTGAGCGCGGCGGTGGTGTTGTTCTCGAAGGTGGTGCTGACGGACTCCTTCAGCACCAACGCCCCACTGAGAAACGCCGTGCCGATAATGACGGCGAGCATCGTGGCGATGAAACGTACCGGGTGGGCTCGGAGACCGCGGAGAGTGATTTTGCGCATCATTCGGCGCTCAGCCTAAGCCACCTCGATCGCAGTGAGGGCGACGAGCTGCCCATTCTGCGAACTGGACACCCTTTCTGTGGCTCCAGCGACGAAACGTGTGCCCAGTTCGGACGGTGGGCCGGATGGGGCGCCGGCCGGTGGGCCCGAAGGTGGGCCGGAAGGTGTGCGCTGCTACGGTCGGACCAATGTCGACGTGGAACGAAAAGATCGAAAAGAACGTGGGGGCGGATATTCAAGACGGCGAGACGCTATTGGCGGGATTGCTCCTCCATCCGCCCCGAACAGCGGGCCGGAGCATGGCCCGAGGGATTGGTGGCGCAGCGGCGCAGGTGGCGATACGACAGAGCGCCCAAGAGCCCGACGTCGATCCCGATCTCGGCTTCGCCGCCACCCTCCCTCCCGGCACCATGGTGGTGGGCATCACCGACAAACGGTTCCTCGTTTGGGGCTGGACCCAACTCACCGGCAAGCCAAAGACGCTGCTTTGCGAGCTTCCGATCGCTGAACTCGAGGCGGTGGAGACCACGGCACAGAAGGCGTCTACCCGTGTGGTGCTGCGATTCGCTGACGAAGGTGGCACGGCACGCGAGGCACCGAAGATCGGCAACAACATCGACAGCTTCATCAACGCCTGGGAATCCACCCGCTAACACCCAATCTTTCCCCCAACTCGTTTTTGGTAGGGGAGACGCATCAGAACTGATGCGTCTCCCCTACCAAAAACCATGGGGTGGACGGCGTTAAGGGGTGGATGGCGTTAGTCGCGGGCGAGGTCTTCGTCCGGGTCGGTCTCGGCGAGCACCAGGGCCGGGAGAAGATCGTGCTGCACAAACAGCCCGCTTGCCGCGCTGGTGCGACTGAGTGCATCGGCGGCCAGGACGATCGACGCGTCGGTATAGGTGGTGCGCTCGCCGCCGGGGAAATGCACCATCTCGGGGAAGACGATGCCGGTGAAGTAGTGACCGTCGTCGTCGCGGAGTTGTTGGGCCCAGCGGAAAAGGTCGAGCGCACGCTCGTTGTTGCCCAGCGACAGCTCGGCGAACAGGCATTCACACGTCTCTGCGGCGGTGATCCAGGGCCGATCGCTCACGCACCGAACACCGAGGCCGTCGACGATGAACGTGTCGCGCCGAGCCGCCATGCGGGCTTCGCCGTCGGCGTCGCTGAGTACGCCGGCAAGCACCGGGTAGTACCAGTCCATCGCCCACCGGTTCTTGGGGGCGAAGGCGTCGGGCATATCGCCGCGACAGTGGGCCGACACCACGTGGGAAAGGCGGGCGGCGGACAGTTCCCAGTCCGGGCGCTCGTGGTCGAGAAGTTGCGCCAAGGCAATGCCGCAGCGCAGTGAGTGGCACATCGACGACGAGCCGGTAAGGAGGGCGAACGACCATGGCGTGCCGTCGGTGTGACGAGCCCAGATGATCTCGCCGCGAGGAGTCTGGAGGTCGAGTACCCAGTCGATGGCTTTCTCGACGGTCGGCCACATCGTCTCGGCGAAGCCCCGATCCTCGGTGAGGAGCCAGTGATGCCATACCCCGGCGGCCACGTAACTGATCACGTTGGCATCGAGTTTGTCGTGTTCGACCGAGTCTTCGAGGTAGTACTGGTGCCAGGAACCGTCGGGTCGTTGGATGTCGGCCAGCCACTGGTAGGCCCGTTCGGCCTCGTTGATCCGGCCACCCAACGCCAACGCCATCGCCGCCTCGACATGGTTCCAAGGATCGGCGTGACCGCCGGGGTACCACGGGATCATGCCGCTGCCGAGCTGCCACGACGCGATGGCGTCGACGGTCGCTCGCACTTCGGTGGGGGTGAGGACACCGTTGACGAAGGGGATCTTCACTTCGGGGCGATCAGGCATGGGCCAGCTCCGACGTCTGGTCGGCTGTACGGGATTCGACGGCGGAGTTCGGCCCGCCCGCTCCGATGGGTTTGCGGGCGTAGACCACCAGGCTTTTCCCAAGGATCGGGTTGATGAGCTTTTCGGTGGTGCGGGTGATCCATGGTGCCTTGGCGATGTCCCAAACGAGGAGCTTGTGGTAGAGCTTGACGAGGGGGAAGTCGTCGTTCTTTATGCCAACCGCGCATTTGAGCCACCAGTAGGGCGTGTGGAGGCCGTGGGCGAGGTGCGCCCCTTCGGGGGTGAGTCCGGCGCCGGCCATCTTCGACCGCACCAAGCTCTCCGTATAGATCCGCACGTGGCCGCCCTCGGCTTTGGGGGCGTAGTACTCATCGGTGAGCGTCCAGCAGATGGTCTCGGCTAGCCACGCCGGAACAGTGACGGCAACGGTGCCACCAGGCTTGAGTACCCGCATGAGTTCGCGGTAGGCGGCGGTGTCGTCGGGGATGTGTTCGAGCACCTCCGAGGCGATGATCCGATCGAAGGTGTTATCGGGGTAGGGAAGTTTGGTGGCGTCGCCGTTAACACAGTCGCCCATGCCGGTCGGCGGAGCCTCGCCACCATCGACCATGGCCCGAAACATCGCCTTCACCTGGCACAGCTCGGGGTGGCTGAAATCGCACGCCACCACGCGGGCCCCCCGGCGAAATGCCTCGTAGCCGTGCCGCCCGAAGCCGCACCCGAGGTCGAGCATGAGATCACCAGCACGCACGCCGAGTTTGTCGTAGTCCACGGTGAGCATGCGTCAGCCTTCCGTCTTGCCGGCATTTACAGCCGAACTTGTCGACGCCGATGAGATCACCGAACGGGCCTGGAAACGAGGGGCGCTCGCGGCCCCGCCGGGGCGACGAGCTTGGATCGCCGCCGTGTCCGCCAGCAGTCCCCGGTATTGCTCGACGGTGCCGACCGCAGTGTGGCGCCACGTCCAGCGGTCGATCACTCGTTGTCGGCCCGCGGCCCCGATCCGGGTTCGCAGTTCGGGATCGTCGAGGGCGATTCGGATCTTGGCGGCAAGCGCATCACTATCTCCCGGCGGCACGGTGAGAGCGGTTTCGCCGTCCTTTCCGACCACCTCAGGTAGGGCCCCGCCGGTGGTGGCCACGAGCGGCACACCGCAGCTCATGGCCTCGATGGCCGGGAGTGAGAAACCCTCATAGAGGCTTGGGACGACGGCCAGCTCGGCCTCGCTGTAGAGCTCGATGATCCGCTCTTCCGGCACGCCGGTGATGAACGTGACGGCGTCTCGAAGGCCGAGGTCGTCGATGATCTTGGCCGACGGGCCGTCTTCCTTGAGCTTGCCGATCACAACCAGTTCCACATGCCGTTCGGTACGCAGTTTGGCCAGCGCCTCGAGCAGGTACTTGAGGCCCTTCATGGTGACGTCGGCCGATGCGGTGGTGATGAGCCGACCTTTGATGCGCTCCACGTGGGGCATGGGCTTGAAGAGGTCTTGGTCGACCCCGACGGGCACCACGTGCATCCGCTCCTTGGCCACCTTGTGGTCCCGGTGGATGTCCTCGAAGGAGTTCTGGCTGACGGTGACCACACGGGTGAGGCGGCTCGCAACGCGGGTCTGCATCTTGGTGAAGGCGTACCAACGGGCTTTGGCAATGCGTTGCCAGGTGCTCTCTGCATGCTCCATTTCCAGGCGCCGGTCGACGGTAATGGGATGGTGAATCGTGCCGAGCACCGGAAGGCCAATGTGCTCCATGCCGAGGAGGCCGTAGCCGAGGCATTGGTTGTCCTGCACGAGGTCGAACTCGTTCACCCGCTTTTGCAGATGTTGATAGGCCCGAACGCTGAATGCCAGTGGCTCGGGGAAATTGCCGAGACTGAAGCTGGTGACCTCCAGCCAGTCGGCGAAACTCTTGAGCTCCCAAAGGCCGGGCATGCGCATCGGGAAGTAGTCGTTGTAGATCTCGAGGCTGGGCAGCTCCACCAGCGGCACGCGAGGATCGAGTTCGGGGTAGGGCGGCCCGCCGAGCACCTCGACCGAGTGACCCATGTCGGACAGGGCCTTGGTGAGATGGCGGGTGTACACCCCTTGCCCCCCCACGTGGGGCTTCCCGCGGTAGCAGAGGTAGGCAATGCTCAGGGGGACGTCGTCGCGAGACTTGTCGGGGGTGGCGGCCATGGGGCACTGCTCTCTGTGGGGCCCGAACGGTGGTCGCCTCCCCGTTTGGCAGCGTTGCCTCGGGATGGACGCCTGGCCAGGCTGAACGAATCGACAATCGTTGTCGCTCTCTCACGGTGGGTCAAATGGAGCAGGCACTTTTCGACCCCTCTCGGATGGCCGGATCCGCCGGCCAGATCCCCCCTCTCGCCCGCTCCACCCGGTCGTACGTGACCGTTCCCGCCGTTCTGGATGAGATTCCGCCCGCAAACGGGCGGAATCCCATCCAGAACGAGTTGACACCACAGCCCTACGTTCCTTTAGTGTTGTTTCATGTTATTTTGGTACTTTCAGGAGCGACGGTGAGTCGACCGGAACGAGCACTGTCCGCCCTTGTCCGCGAGCAACACCAGGTGTTCAGTGCTCGGCAGGCGTCGAGGCTGGGGATTGGCTCCACCACCCTGAGTCGATGGGTGGGATCGGGCCGCATCGACGCCGAAGGGAACGGGGTGTATCGGATGGCGGGGAGTCCGCCCACCTGGGAGGGCTCGCTCATGGCGCTCACCTTGCAGACGGGCGGCGCGGCGTCGCATCGATCGGCGGCGCGCTTGCGGGGTTTCGATACCTACCAACGCGACACGCGAGTGGAGGTAACCGTCGCCCACGGCCGAGGTTCGGCGATCCCTTCCGGCACGGTGCATCAGACCCGAGCGCAGGAACTGATGGAGGTGGACCTCGTGCGGGGCATTCCGTGCGTGGCGCCGAGTCGGGTTCTGGTCGACCTCGCCGCGGTAGTCAACATCCGCCGCCTATCGCATGCGGTCGACGACCTCCGGCGCGACCGGCTGGCACCCGACGACGATTTGCGGGCGGCGGCGATGCTCCACCTGCGCCGGGGCCGGCCCGGAATGGCCATGCTTCATGCCGTCTTGGCGAGGGAACTCGGCACCGAAGTGACCGACTCGACGTTTGAATATCTGGTGCTCCGACTGTTTCGCGACGCCGGTTTGCTCGACCCCGTCGTGCACCACCGGGTGTACGACGACAGCGGCGAGTTCATCGCCGAAGTCGACCTTGCGTATCCGCATGTCAAGGTTGCGGTGGAACTCGACTCCAAGCTGCACCACTTCAACCATGTTTCGTTCGAGCGGGACCCCCGGAAGCGGATCAGAATGGCCCAAGCCGGGTGGTTCGTGGTCCCCGTCACGTGGCAGTTCGCCCACGCGGACCCGGCCGGGCTGGTTCGCACCGTACGTGATGCCATCGCCCGGCAAACCACGGTCCTCATCGCGCTCGGCGAGCTTCCCCGCCCAGCGTGAGCAGCCGCGCCCCTTCCGCCGCGCCAGCGGCCACCAGGCGACCTCAACACCGTTCTGGATGAGATTCCGCCCGTATTCGGGCACAATCCCATCCAGAACCGGGCAGCGGTACCAGTCGGTAGTCTGGGGGGATGGACGACGCTGTCACCTCATCCCCGCAGTCGGCGAACACGGCCCGGTGGGGGCGGGCGTTGGTAACCGGCGCCTCAAGTGGCATCGGTGAGGCCATGGCCCGCCAACTCGGCGCCGCCGGCACGAACGTGGTGCTGGTTGCCCGCTCGAAGGATCGCCTCGACACCTTGGCGGCCGAGATTCGCGAACGATCGGGGGTCGTGGTTGAGGTGCTCCCTGCCGACCTCGCCAATCAGACGGCGCTCGGCGTGGTGGAATCCCGGGTCGCCGCCGACGATCAGCCCATCGACTTACTCGTGAACAACGCGGGCTACGGCTTCAACGGTGAGTTCGGCGAAGTGCCAGTCGCCGACGAGGAGTCCGAGATCCTCGTGAATGTGGTCGCGCTGATGCGCCTCACTCATGCGGCGGTCCGGCGGATGACGGCGGCTGGTTCGGGCGGGGTGCTCAACGTCGCTTCGACGGCGGCGTTCCAACCGGCCGCCGGCGCGGCCAACTACTCCGCCACGAAGGCCTATGTGCTCTCGTTCTCGCAGTCGGTCCATGAGGAGGTCCGTTCCAAGGGAGTGGCCATCACCACGTTGTGCCCAGGGCTCACCCGCACGGAGTTCCAGGACCGCGGTGGCTACGACGTCACCGCGCCAGGTTTCACTTGGCAGACCGCCGACGAAGTAGCACGCGCCGGGCTCGACGCCGTCGCCCGTGGAAAGGCCGTCGAGGTCACGGGTTGGCACAACAAGGTGATCGCCACCAGCGTGCGCAAACTTCCGATGGGCGCCGTCCGATACCTGTCCACCCAAGTCACCGAACGATTTTCCTGACGCGTCGGCTGACCCACGGCTGACCGGCCCGATCCGGTCGAGCGATCCCCCTCTGAGGCGTTCTGGTCCGCGCTGAGCCATTCTGGATGGGATTCCGCCCGCATTCGGGCGGAATCCCATCCAAAACGCTGGCCGGGGTGGGACGGTGGGTAGCGTGCGGGCGTGCGAGCACTGGTGCAGCGAGTGACCGAGGCGTCGGTGACAGTCGACGGCGAGGTGATTGGGGTCATCGCCACCGGGCTCTGTGTGCTGGTCGGGGTCACCCACACCGACGACGACGCCGCCGCCCGAAAGCTCGCCGACCGCATCTGGGGTCTGCGGATCATGGCCGACGATGCCGGCGTGATGAACCTTTCGGTGGCCGACACGAGCCGGGAGGTGCTGGTGGTCAGTCAGTTCACGCTCTACGGCGATACCCGCAAAGGCCGTCGACCCTCGTGGGGTGAGGCCGCCCGCCCGGAGTACGCCGCTCCGTTGGTTGTCGCAGTAATCGACCAGCTCCGAACGTTGGGAGCGACGGTGGCAACGGGCCGCTTCGGCGCCGACATGGCCGTGCACCTGGTGAACGACGGCCCCGTCACCCTGCTACTCGAGGTGTGACGGCGCCTACGGCGTGAGGTGTGACGGCGCTACTCGGGGTGTGACCGCCCGTTCCGGAGGTGTGAAGGCGGTTCTGGATGAGATTCCGCCCGTATGCGGGCGGAATCCCATCCAGAACCGGCAGTGGGCTAGCCGGTGAACCGGGGGTTCACGACGGGGATATTGGTGGGCGGCGTGGTGGGCGGCACCGACGCAGTGGCGGAGAACCACACGAACGCCATTGCCTCTTCGCCAAAGAGGGCTTCGTTGACCACCATGATCGGGCACCAGGTGACGGCACAGTCGGCTCGCGAGCCGTCGGGGGCGGTGACGTAACGATGGGCCGTGAACGGCGCCGAGCCCTCGCCATAGTTTCCCGTGCTGGCGGTGGTGGCCGTGCTGGCGTCGCACGAGAGGCCGGTGAAGATGCCACGGTCCTGGCACTGCACGAGACGGACGTTGCCGCCGGCCGTGAAGCCGCTGAACGAAACGTTCAGGCTTGTGGGGTCGGCGAGGTTGGCGCCCTGGCTGGCGGCGGCAAACGGCAAGCCCTTGAGCGGTGCGTTCGGGTCGAACGAGATCCCCGCGCGCTCGACGGACGTGACGTAGTTGCCGTAGTCCGGCGCCCAGATCTCGCAGGCTTCCAACCGGCAATCCGCCGGGCGGTTCACGTAGCCGTAGAACGGATCGCTCACGTACGTCTCGACGATGGCCTTGACGGTCATCGTGGTTTCGAAGGTGCCGTCCTGGCGAACCTCGGCATACCCGAAGGGGTACTGGCCGCCGCTGTTGCAGCCGGGTCCCGTGGCGGGATCCGCGGCGGCCGTGCATTGCTGCAGGTTGACGCTGTAGCCGTTGCCCCGCCAGGGGAAGCCGGTGCCGCGCACCGTGACGAGCTGCCCGTCGCGGAGGTTGGTGGAGGGGGTGACGGTGAGCTCGGGGGGCGGGGCCAGCGGAGCGGCCGGGTTGAACCCCAAGGTGGCTTTGCCGAACAGTTGGGGATCGTCGGACTGCGCGGTGCGAAGCTCGCACGCCACCACCCGGCAGTCGGTGGGCGCCGGGGGGGTGGGGTAGTAGTTGGAACCGGGTCGGATGAGCGCACGCACCTGAAACGCCCCGCTAAGGCCGCCGGTGTTGTCGATCAAGGCGTTGCCGTAGGTGTTCTGATCGCAGCCTTCGCGGCCAGCAATCGACACCACGCACTGCAACACCGGAGTACTGAAGGTCGGAAACGGAATAATCGCGTCAGCGGGCCCCCGGCTCGCCTGCTCGTTTTCCGTTTTGGAGGCCTTGTCCGCCTTGTCGGCAGCGGTCTTGTCGGCAGCGGTCTTGTCGGCAGCAGCCTTCATCGCCGCCGGGTCGGGGGAGGTGCCGCCAGTGCGGGCGTTCGGCCTCGTGGGCACATTGGCACCATAGGGGTAGTAGTTCGTCGGAGCGGTGTAGCCGGCACCGGTGAGGTCGACGATCTGCATGTCAACGAGTGCCGTATTGGGCGTGGCGATGAGGGTGGGGGCCGGTGCGAGGGGCGATCCAGGAGTGAAGGTGAGCGGGGCAAAGCCGGTGAGATCGGGTGAGTAGGACGACGTGGCCACGACCTGGCAGGCACCGGCCACCAGGCGGCAGTCGATCTGCGACGACGTTGCGAAGTTCCACATGGCGGCGCGCACCGGCACATCAACATCAATCGTGCCGTCGGGCGCCACGTCGGTGCCGCCGAGGTAGGTGCAGGTGAGCGGTTCATTGGTGGTGCACTGGCTGAGGCTGATTGGGCCTCCGTAGATGGAAATGTCTTTGCGGGGCTGCGTGTCAGCCGACGTGTTGTAGATGGGAAACGGCCCGAAGTTGGGGGTAAGGGGGTAGCCACCGCCGGTGAGGCGCACCACCTGACGGTCGACCAGGCTCGAGTTGGGGGTGGCGTTCAGGGTGGGCAGCGGCGGGCTGCTTGTGCCGGCGGCGAAGCTGATCGGCGCACCGCTGGCGATTTGGCCGCGTGGCCCATAGGCGATCACCCGCACCTCACAAACACCGGCAGCGGCGCGGCAGTCGATGGCGCCGAGCCCGGTGGAGATGACCGATGGCAAAACGATGATCGTGGCCAAGAAGCCGGTGTTGTCGGCCTGGGCGCTAACGGGGTAGGGCGAGTTTTGGCAACCAGCCTCGGTGGAAGCGCCGACCTTGCACTGGCGAACGACGGCACTCGTAAACGGATCGAATTGGTTGCCGCTCACGAATACGGCTTGGCCATCTTGAAGGTCGGTGTTCGGGTAGACGGTGATCGGCGGCGGCGGGACGAGGACGCCGGCCGGGTTGAAGGCGATCGTGGTGAACGCCGGGGCGGGAGGGGGATCCAACGTGCCGACGGCCACAACGAAGAGTTGGCAGGTGCGCCCCGCCGGGGGCGTGCGGCAGTCGACCGCACCCAGCGGACCGTTGGTGAGGAAGGTGGCCCACACCTGGGCATCAAAAGTGAGAGCGCCAAACGGATCGACCTCCACGCTTGCCGTGGCCTGTTGGGCGCAGTCGATCCCGGGCGTGAGCGAGTCGAGGCATTGGCCGACGTACACCAGCGACCCGGAGGGGACGCCACTGACGCTGATGCTCACGGTTTGCCCGTCGACCAGGTTGGTGTTCGGCGTGACGCTGATGGCGGCGTCGGCACTCGCCGTGCTCATGTTGGTGACGCCGACCAGCGGGATCAGTAGCGCGGCGGCGAGTAACGACCGCAACCGGGTGGGGGCTCGGTGTGAGCGTTTGACCATTGGGTTCTCTCCCTGTTTCTCCCGGCGGACCGGGGCTCCCATCACGGTTGCGCATCACACAACCCCTCCAAGCCGTAAGACGCCTGAGGCCCTGGTTTGGTTCCAACAGTGTGCCACGTTTCGCGATCGAAAGTTGCGGATAGTGGTGCTGGTACCGTCTCGTCTGATGGAATCAGCCACCCTCGCCGCGCTGGCGGCTATTGCCGCCTGCGCAGTTTTGGCCCCCGTTCTGGCCGAGGTCACACGACGGGCGCGCATTCCGCGCGTGGTCTTCGAGATCCTCCTCGGCGTGACCGTGGGCCCACAAGTGTTGGGCTGGGTGCATCCGGAGCCGGTCATCGACGGGTTTGCCGAACTGGGTCTGGCCTTCCTGATCTTCCTTGCCGGGTTCGAGATCGACCTGCAGCGGGTACGGGGAAAGCCGATCAAGAAGGCCACGATTGGCTTCGGGGTCTCGCTACTTCTGGGACTGGGCTGCGGGGTGGTCCTGACGTGGTCGGGGCTGACGATGGGACAGCTCATCGTGGGACTCGCCCTCACCACCACGGCATTGGGAACGCTGCTGCCGATCCTGCAGGACAACGACGCCCTTTCCTCAGACCTCGGTACTTTCACACTGGCGATCGGCACCCTGGGCGAGTTCGGTCCGATCGTAGCGGTGGCGCTACTGCTCACCGCCGACAACCCGGGCCAGACCGCCGTGCTCTTGTTGGTGTTCGCCGCCCTCTCCGTGGGCGCCGCCGTTCTTGCCTTCCGCAGCCGTCCCCCAAGGGTTCTTGCGCTGCTCCGAAAACACCTGCACTCCACTGCGCAGCTTCCGATCCGGGTCGTGGTGTTACTGCTGGTGGCGTTGTTGTGGGTGGCCTCGTCGTTGGGACTTGACGTGCTTCTCGGTGCGTTCGTGGCGGGGGTGATCCTGCGGCTCTTCACGGCGGGAGAGGACAACGAGGCGATGGAGAGCAAACTCGAAGGCATCGCTTACGGGTTCTTCATCCCGCTGTTCTTCATCGTGAGCGGTACCCGCTTCGACGTGCGATCGATAGTGGAAGACCCGAGCATCGCCCTCCGCGTGCCGCTTTACCTGGCGTTGTTTCTGCTCGTGCGCGGCCTCCCTACGTTCGTGTTTCACCGCCACGATTTGCCTCGGAGGAGTGTGGGGGCGTTGTCGCTGCTGGCATCGACCCAGCTTCCGTTGGTGGTGGTGATCACCGAGATCGGGCTGCATTCCGGCCGCATGCGCCCGTCGACTGCGTCAGCGTTGGTGGGCGCGGCCTTGTTATCCGTACTCATCTTCCCGCAAGTTGGGCTCGCACTGTGGCGAAAGGATCGAGCCGCCGCCGGCGCCGCGGTGGGCGGTGGATCGTCACCCGAGGGGGCCGCCGGCGCCGCACCGTCATTCGGTGTGGTCGAGCCGTGATCGGTCGAGCCGTGATCGGCGGAACCGGGGAAGGTTGACCGCCGCCAAGGCGACGGCCGATCCCAGCAAAACCGGCCATGGCCCTACCCGCAAAGCCACGGTGTCGCCGCCCCGTCGATTGATGGTGGCCTGGAGGACCATGGTTTCGCTCACGTCGGTTCGGCATCGGCCGATCGACGAAGCCCCGGCGGCGTCGATGCGTTGGCACTCGATGATCTGGCCGGCCGGATCAATCACCGCGCTGAAACCCGTGGGGGACGCCTGCAGCACCCAACGCCCGGTCTCGATGGCGCGCAGTTCCGACGAGGCGATCTGCTGGGTCTGCACTTGCGTGAGCCAGTAGCTCGACCCGTTGGTGGGGTTGGTGAGGAACTCGCCCCCGTTGCGGATGGCGTCGGCGGCCCGGTCGGTGAAAAACACCTCCCAACTGATCACCACACCGATCGGGCCCACCTCGGATTGGACCACGGCTTTGCCCTGCCCGGGTACGGCGTCGCGGCCAGGTAGTTGACCGGATCCGACCACGGCAATGAGCAAGGTGCGAAGGGGCACCCATTCGCCAAACGGCACACGCCGAACCTTGTCGAACCGGTCGCCGCGCGTGCCGTCGGCGTTGTAGATCACCGACGCGTTCTTGAACGTGGTATCGGTGTCGTCCTCGGTGACGCCCACCAGAATCGGGGCCCCCACTTCTTGGGCGAGGTCGGACAGCACTTGGTCTTCTTTGCTGCCTTCGAGGCTGGTGGACTGAATGCTCACGACGTTCTCCGGCCACAACACAAAGTCCACGGGCTTCTCGATGAGCCGGGTGGCTTCGACGTGACGATTGAAGACACCTTCGGTGTCGGACGTGAACGGGGTGCGTTGCGGCCCGCCTCCCTGCACGATGGCGACACGCAACGGAGCGGTGGCCGAGTCCGCCCCGCGGGGAGCCACAAGGCCAAGCAGGATGAACCCCACCACGATCGCCGCCGCGATGCCGGCGAGTCGAAAGCGGCGCTCGTAGGCCGCGCTCAGTGCGACGCCACCCACCGCAACCAGTGCCACCACACCGATGGCGTTGACGAGTCGAGCGGCTTGGGCGAGGGGAGCGGCGCCCTGGCTCTGGGCGAGCGTGGCAAGCGGAACGCCTTCGAACGGCCACGTCCACCGCCACAGTTCACCGACGCTGATGGCGGCGACGAGGGCGATGCGCCGGGCCACGGGACGGTCGGCGGGAACGGCAAGGGTGAGCACGGCGAAAAACCCGGCATAACTCACGCCGGCGATGATGTAGCCGGGGGGCGTGAGGTCGAACATCCACAGCATCATCGGAAATAGCCACGCGGCGGTGATTAACCAGGATCGCCGGAACCGCCGTCGGGCCGGCTGGTGGGCGAGCAGGAGGTCCCATTGCGCCACGCCGAGGAAGGCCAACGGCCACCACCCGAATGGAGGGATCGACACGGCAATGGTGGCGCCGGCCGCGATGCACCGCACCAGGACGATGGCCCGCTGCACCCAGGATCGAGAGGGTTTCGGCGTTGGGTCATCGGTCGACGATGGGGCATCGGACGGCGTTGCAGGCGGCATGGGCGGCCAGTCTGTTCCATGGCCCGCGTTCCTCGGTAGCATCCGCCGCCATGGCGGAACGACTTGTCCCTGATCCGACCGACCCGATGGCCACGTTTGCCTCGGATCTTTTTCGCGGCCGAGTGGCGGTGGTGACGGGTGGAGGCACCGGTATCGGTCGCGAAACGGCGATCGGGTTCGCCCGGTACGGCGCCGATGTGGTGGTGGCCGGCCGCACCGAGGAGTCGTTGGAAGGAACCGCTGCCGCCATCGCCGCGTTGGCAAACGACACCACGTGCACGGTGACACCTACCAATATTCGTGAGGTCGACGAAGTCGACGCGTTGCGTGACACGGTCATTGATCGTTTCGGCAAGGTCGACTTCCTCGTCAACAACGCGGGAGGCCAGTTCCCGGCGTTGCCGTCCGACATCTCCGACAACGGATGGCGGTCCGTGGTCGACCTCAACCTCAACGGCACCTGGAACATGGTCAACCGGTTCATGACGCCGATGACCGAAGCGGGCTATGGCGCCATCGTGAACGTCGTCCACATCTTTTCGTTCGACCGCGGTGCGCCGATCTTCGTGCACTCGGGAGCGGCCCGAGCCGGTGTGGTGAGCCTCACCCGCACGATGGCGCCGTACCTCGGTTACCACGGCGTGACGATCAACGCGCTGGCTCCCGGCACGATCGGCACCGAAGGCATGCACGAAAACGAAGTGGGCAAGCTTGGATACACCGAAGAGGAATGGGCGGAGAAGGTCGACGAAGTGGGCCCGATGCGCCGGCTCGGCACGGCGTCGGAGACGGCGGCCACGATCTTGTTCCTCTGCTCGCCGGCCGCCCGATTCATCAACGGAGCCGCCATCGTGGCCGACGGTGCCGAGAGTCAGGCCAACTGGGTGGATTTCTTTCCCCGCGGCGCTTTCTGAACCGCCGCTATTCCTCGGTGTCGGGCAGCCCGCGTTGCACATCGGTGGCACCCGTTTCGCGGTTGCGCATGTACAGGGTGGTGAACGTCTCGCTGATGCCGTCGTTGATGTCGGGCAACCACTCGTCTTTGTCGGCGGGAGTGCCATCGGGTTTCAGAAGGCGGAGCTTGGCCACGATGCGATGGGTGGCCGAGCCCTTGGGATGGCAGGCGAAGAGCGTGGCCACATGGGCGTAGGTCTGGGCGGCGATGCCGATGTGATTGTCAGGAACCACGATCACGCCCCGCACGGCGTAGGTGATGTCGCCTCGGGGCAGGGTGAAGGTCACCTTGTCGCCGGCGATAAGTTCGTCGATGCGATTGAAGGGCTTTGAGTATGTGGTGCGATGTCCGGCCACCACCATGTTCCCGAGTTCACCCGGTCGGGCGGTGCCGGGCCACCAACCGGGTCCACGATTGATGGCGGTCAGGGTGAAGCCCTCCTGCAACGGTTCGTCGACGTTGAGTTTGGGGATCTTGATGCGCCCCATCACGATCTCGGGGGTATCGGCGTACCAGTCGATGGGGAGCTGGTCGGGGAGCGGCAATGCCGGCATCGTGAGGTTGGTGATGCTGGCCGGCGCAACGGTTGCCGTGGCGGCGGACGGAGCGAGAACAGGGACGGGCTTGTCGCCCGATCCGCGTAGAAATGCACCGGTGGCAGCGCCGGCTTGCAACCCAGGACCGGGCCGCGAGGCGTCGTTTCGACCCGCCACCAAGACGCCGCCTCCGATTGTGAGGGTGAGCAGCGTTGCAATGATGACGAGCCGACTCCTGGTGTGGCGGGGTGCAGAAGGAGGAGGCGGTTCTTCGAGGGTCGGCGGAAAGCCGGTGGCATGCGCGTCGGACACCCACTTACCGTACCGAGCGGGGAGCGAGATGACCCTTCGCGTCAGCTGATCGTGGCCGCCGTGAAGTCGAGCAACTCGGCCACGGTGGTGGGCCCCGCGGTGGGGGGTGCCAGTCGGTCGGTGATCAGTGGTTGAATCTCAACGTCGCGGCCGAGAGCGGCGGTGAGTGCGGAGCCGAGGTCGTTGCGCTCCGAGTCGGTGCTCGGGTGGCCCAGGTAGACCACCGACTGGTTGCTCCGGCGTAGGGCGTTGGCAATCTCCATGCGACCCGTCTCGAGGCGACCGGCGGCGAGGCGACCGGTGGCGGCATCGCTCTGGGCCGGGACGACGTCGGCGATGAATCCGTAGCGCTCGGTGAAGTACGCCAAGCCCGGGTTGTCGGTGACAATGGTGCGGCGGTCGTCGGGCACGGTGGCGAGGGCGGCCTGTACCCGTTCGTCGGCGCGTTGCATCGCCGTGGTGAAGGTTGCCGCCGCCCGTCGGAGAGCGGGTTCATTCACACGAGGGTCGCGAGCCAGTTCGTCGGCGACGACGGTGGCCCCTCGGGTCAGTCGATCGGGATCGAGCCATACGTGGGGGTCGCGGATGGTGGGGTCTGTCGCAATCGGCTTCGGGCCGAGTCGTTCGGCGAGGGCGAGCGTCCGAACGCCGTCACGAGCGGCGGCCAAGAGACGTGTATCCAGTGCCGACTCGTACCCGAGGCCGACGCGTACGACGAGGTCAGCGCCGTCGACGGTTCGTTCGGCGGTGTCGACCGCTGGAGCGAAGGTGGCGGGGTCCTCGGTGTTGGGAATCACCTGCTCCACCACCACCGCACCTGCGGGCTGGTCGGCGACGACGGAGCGGACGAGGTCGGCGACGATCCCGGTTGTGACGATCACCCGCATGGGTCCAGGTCGGGTGGCCGTAAGACCGGTTGCGCCGGACGGCCTGATCGAGGAACCAACGTCGGGTGCGTCGGTGCCGCCGATCGCTGAGGAAGGTGTGGTTGGGCCGGTTGCGCTGCACGCCGCCAGCACGAAGACCAGCCACCCCATCGTGGTCAAGAGGTACAACCGTCGATGGGCGCGACGGCCTCGATGGGCGCGATCGACCCGACTGTTCATGGAACGTTGTTCGTAGCAGCTGCTGCGCACAGCGAGCGCAGGTCGTGGCCGACCCCGGTGATGGTGTGCACCGTGACGTCGATCCCTTGACGTTCGAGCAACTTTCCGGCGGCACGGCCGAGCGGCAGCGGAACAACGTCGTCGTCGTCGCCGTGCACGATATGCACCCCTCCGGGTGGCCGGGACTCGAACTGGTACGGCGTGACGTCGGGGGGAAGCAGGAACGGGGCAAAGAGCACGACGGCGTGCAAGGGCACCGGCACATCGGGGTGAAACGCGACAGCAAGGGCCACGGCGGCGCCCTGTGAGAACCCGGCGAGCACCATCGATGGCTCCCCCTCGTGCATCGGATCGCGCATGGCGTCGTGAACGACTGCTACGGCGGCCGCCACCTGATCGGGATCGAGCCCATCGCCGTCGTCGGCAAACCATGCCGGCCCCTTTGGGGTGACGGCTGGGCCTTGCGGGCACACGACGGTGGTGGAGCGGGCCAGCGCGGCAAGCTCAAGAAGCGGCGCCAACGACGATGGCTCATCCTCATAACCATGCAACGCGATGAGACGTCGCCCAACGGCGAGGTTGCTCATCGAACGGGGCTCGATAGCCGGGTGGCCAGCCGCTGCCCTTCGGCCGTGGCCCGCACGATGCAGGCGGGCACACCGAGGCCGATCCGTGAGGCACCCACAACGGAAATGCCGGGATGATGGTGCTTCAGCCACGAATCCGATGCCGCCACTCGATCGAGGTGGCCGGGGGTGAACTGCGGCAAGGCATCGGTCCATCGGGTGATGCGTACGGAGACGTCTTCGTTGTTTGGATCGAGGCGCGGATCGAGCCCGATCGTGCGCTGCAGGTCGGTGAACACCCGGCGGATGAGTTCGACGTCGTCGAGCTCACTGGCTCGCGTGTCGCCCGCTTTGCCAGCTGACACACGAAGCAGTACCTGCCCAGGCCGAGCAGCATCGGCGAGGTGCGCCCACTTGGAGGTGGCAAACGAACAGGCCGTGAGCAGGAGGTCGGGGTCGGCGGCGGGGTACCCCTGCGGGATGGTCAGGAAGCCGCTGCCATCGAGAGGGTGTTCGATGGCGTTGGCCGGCAACGACATCGACACAAGCACGACCGACGCGTAACGAAGCGACGCCAACTCGGCGGCCACCGGAGGAGCGAGCGACGCCAGCAACGCACCCGCGGCCGCGGCGGGGGTGGCGATCACCACGGCGTCAGCGGTGCGCTGCGCCACCTCGTGGGCCAGATCGAGGTGCACGTTATAGACGGGGCGAGCGCGTCCGGGAAGTTGGGTGGCGCTGATACCGGTGGCGGAAGTTCCGCCGACGATCTCGCCGCCGGCGTCGATGATGTGGGAGCGAAGGGCATCGATCAGCGTGGCCATGCCACCCTTGAGACCAAAGAACACCGGCGGTCGCTCATCGGCGGGGGCCGCAGCGTTACGGGCCACCGCGGCTTGCGCTCCGGCGAGCAGCCCGTCTGGATGTTCGAGCGCGGCGGCGATCTGGGGTGCGCCGGTGCGGAGGCTGAGACGGTCGGCATCGCCGGCATGCACACCGCCGAGAAGCGGTGCCACCAACCGCTCGAAGGTCTCGTCGCCCAACTGCTCACGCACGACCTGACCCACGGTCGTGTCGCCCCCGGTGGTGTGATCGTCGGTCGTGTGATCCGATGGCGATCCTTGGCGAAGGCGGGCCAACCCCTTTGCGGTGAGCAGTCCGGCATGGCCAAGCGCATCGAGGTCGGTGGGAATGCCGAGCAGGAGTCCCGCTGGGAGCCGGCGAAGTTCACCCTCGATCCAGAGGAACGCCGAACCGGACGCCGGCGATACGAGCTGATCGCGGAGGCCGAGTTCTTCGCAGAGCGCAACCGTTTCGGGAACACGGGCCAAGAACGCGTCGGCTCCCTCGTCGAGCGCGGCGCCATCGAGCTCCGAAGTGCGCAGTTTTCCGCCGAGATCGGGGGCACGGTCGATGACCGTCACGGCCGTCTGCGGAGAACGGCGCAGGATGGTGTGCGCCGCCGTGAGCCCCGCGACACCTCCGCCGATTACCACCACCGATGGCCGACGTTCGCTGGTTTCGGCGGACCCAGTTCCGGTGGTCGGGTCCGAAATCACGGGTGCGTCTGGTGCGGGAGCGTCCGAAATCACGGGAGCGTCTGGTGCGTCGGTGGTGTCGGGTGTTCCGGCGTCGGTGGTGTTGGCGTCGGTGGTGTTGGCGTCGCTGGTGACGAGGGGGGATGATGCGCGTTCGGCGATGAGGGCGGCCAGTGCCGTCATCACGGTGGGCTCGGCATTGAGCGATCGAGTGCGGGCAAAAGCCAAGCCGAGCTCCTCGGCGAGTTTCGCCGCCTCGATGTCGAGGTCGTACAACACTTCGAGGTGATCAGAGGTGAATCCTTGGGCACACACCACTACGCCGGTGCACTTTTTCGTGCCGGCGAGATCGCGCATCACATCGAGAATGTCGGGGCCGCGCCATGGCTCGGGGGTGCGGCCGGCGCTTTGCCAGGCCAGGTCCCATGTCCCGAAACGAGAAAGGTCGAGACGGTCGGCGATCGCCGCCGCACTGGCGTGCAACTCGTCGGGGTAGGGGTCGTCGGCCAGAACCCGCTCGGGAAGTGAGTGGGCGGTGAACAAGATTTGATGGCCGTCGGGCACCTCGGCGCGAGCGTCGGTGAGGGCAAGGGCCATGGCGTCGATCCACGCCGGCTGATCAGCCCACGAATCGATACCGACAAAGGGAAGGTTGTGCTCGGCACATGATTCCGCCGCTCGCCCGTTGTACTGCCCCACACTTCCCTTCGAGAAGTGGGGTGCGAGCACGATGCCCACCACTCGCTCGACCCCTGCGGCAACGAGATCGGTCACGGCGTCTTCGATGAAGGGGGCGGCGTGTTTCTGGCCGAGAGCAATGACGAAATGGGTGTCGGGATGATCGCGATGGAGGGCATTGCCGATGGCGTCACGCTGGGCTTCGGTGCGCTGACGCAACGGCGACACACCGCCGATGGCGTCGTACCGGGCCCGGAGGTCGGCTACCTGCTCGGGCGTGGGCGGTCGGCCCCGACGGATGTGGAGGTAGTAGGCCTCAAGGTCGTCAACCGAGGCCGGGGTGCCGTACGCCATGACCACGACGCCCACCGTTGGTCTCGTGTCCACCGTTGGTCTCGTGTCGTCGGTGGGCTCGTTCTTTTCGTCGGTGGGCTCAGCCATAGTCGAAGTCTCCCACGGGCGATCGACTTTGGCTTAGCTGGCGTGCACGCGTTCCACCACGCGTTCGAGCACTGCGGGGTCGGTATCGGGGAGCACCCCGTGGCCGAGGTTGAAGATGTGGCCGGGATGGTCGCCCGCCCGGCGCAGCACGTCGTCGACTGCGGGTTCGCACACGTCCCATCCGGCGAGAACAAGGGTTGGGTCGAGGTTGCCTTGGAGGGCTGGGCCATCGCCGAGGCGCTGCCGGGCCACATCGAGGGGAACGCGCCAGTCGATGCCCACCACATCGGCACCGGCGTCGCGCATCAGGGTGAGCACTTCGCCGGTGCCCACGCCGAAATGGATTCGGGGGATGCCGTACGCCGCCACGGCGTCAAACACCTTGGCGGAGTGGGGGAGCACGAACTTCTCATACTCGGGGGGGGAGAGGGCGCCGGCCCACGAATCAAAGAGTTGGATGGCCGAAGCACCGTTTTCTATTTGCGATCGGAGCGACGCAATCGCCAGGTCGGCTAAACGGTCGGCCAGTTCGTGCCAGAGCGTGGGCTGCCCGTGCATGAGCGATTTGGTGTTCTCGTAGGTGCGTGAGGGACGACCTTCCACCAGATACGACGCCACCGTGAACGGCGCGCCGGCAAAGCCGATAAGCGGCACACCCATCGGTGTGAGTTGTTCCACGAGCCGGCGCACGGTCTCGATCACGTAGGGCGTATCGACGTCGGCATCGAGAGGGCGCAGTCGGGCGAGGTCGGCTTCGGTTCGGAACGGTTCGGCCACCACCGGACCGGTGCCGGGAGCGACGTCGACACCGAACCCGATCGCCGCCACGGGAACCACGATGTCGGAATAGA
Organism: Actinomycetes bacterium; assembly: GCA_031415655.1. GTDB lineage: Bacteria > Actinomycetota > Acidimicrobiia > Acidimicrobiales > Acidimicrobilacustridaceae > JAKOVR01. The sequence goes on along the minus strand of JANOSD010000190.1, from coordinate 90,444 downwards.
GGATGGCGGCGTCGACCCCGTAGCGACGTACTGGTTGCAACGTGATCTCGGTGGACCGTTCGGGGTCGGCGATGGCGTCGAGGATGCTCCCCGGGCCTCGAATGGCGTGGTATTCGGGAAGGGAGCGACCGGCCTGACGCATGAACCAGACGGGGGTGTGCGGCGGTGCCTCCGACCGGGCAGCTCGGAGAAACGCGCTGTCGCCGGCGAGCAAACCGGGAAAGGGGTGGTTCGGGGGGAGCACGGTGGTCTCGGTGGTCACGGTTGCCGACGCTACCGCGACCTTCCCGAATGCCGCACAGCTGAGCTCAGAATGCCGACTCGGAGGGAGAAACACTCGTGGCGCGACACCGTCGTTTCCCCGCCGCAGTCGCGGGCATACTCTCTCCTGTGAGTGCCGACGCCCCGTTCGTTCCTCGTCTGGCCATCGACGGAGGAAGCCCGGTACGACGCCAGTTCCTCGTTTTCGGCCAGCCCTCGATCACCGAAGCGGCTATCGCCGAGGTGGTCGACTCGCTCCGATCTGGTTGGGTGGGCACCGGACCCAAGGTGGCCCGTTTCGAAGCGGCGATGGCCGACTACCTCGGGGCACCGCATACCGCCGCCGTTGGATCCGGTACCAGCGCGTTGCATTTGGCCATGTTGGCGGCGGGAGTGGGCCCAGGCGATGAAGTACTTGTGCCGACCATGACGTTCGCCGCGACCGCCAACGCAGTCATCCACACCGGCGCAACGCCGGTTCTCGTCGATGTCGATCCCCACACCCAAAACCTGACGCCGGCCGAGATTGTCGCGGCCTTCACCACGCGTACCAAGGCAGTGATACCCGTGCACTTCGCCGGCTACCCCTGTCCGATGGATCAGATCCTCGCCGTTACCTCACCACGGGGAGTCCCGGTTATTGAGGATGCCGCCCATTGCCTCGAGGGATTTGCGAATGGTCGAAAGGTAGGCACGATCGGCGACGCCACCTGCTTTTCGTTCTATGTCACCAAGAACCTCACCACGATCGAGGGCGGCATGGTGTCGACCCTCAATGCCGACTGGCACGAGGCGGTCACCACCAACGCGATGCACGGCCTGTCGGCGGGTTCATGGCGACGATTCTCCGACCCAACGTTTCGCCACTACGAGGTAACCGCACCCGGGTTCAAATACAACATGACCGACGTGCAAGCCGCCGTTGGCCTGCACCAACTCCCGATGCTCGGCGTGTGGGCCACCCGACGGGCCGAACTTTGGGCCCGTTATGACCAGGCCTTCGCCGGTCTTCCTGTGGCATGCCCGGCCGAGCCGGCAGCCGACTCGACCGACGTGCACGCCCGGCATCTCTACATCCTGCGGCTCGACCTCGACCACCTGTGCGTGGACCGCGACGCGGTTGCTGCCGCCATTCACGCCGAGAATGTCGGCATTGGCGTGCACTACCGGGCATTGCACCTTCACCCGTACTACCGGGATCGCTTTTCACTGCGCCCGGAGCAGTTCCCCCACGCCACCGGACTGTCCGAAGCCACCCTCTCGATTCCGCTTTCGGGCACAATCAGCGATGCCGACGCTACCGATGTGATCGACGCCGTGACAAAGGTTCTGTCGGCCTATCGACGGGACTGACGCCGGTCGCGGACCCGGCGAGCCGTCGCCAGTCCGAGTTCGACCGGACCCCAGAGCCGAGCCCGACGCGCCAGCACCGTGCCCAGGCTCCCCCGGTAGGCCAGGTTCGCCTCCTGGCCACTGACCCACAGCGGAACCAGCCCATCACCGATCAGCGCGTCGTGGACCCGCATGATCTCACGGAGTCGACCTTGCTCGAGCTCCACCAGCTGACTCGTGAGCAACTTTTCCTCGTCGACGTTGATGAGGCCGAGATCGTGTGCCCACAACAGGTCAGAGCGCATGGCGCGGTTGGCGCCGAGCAAGCTCAGATGGCGACCGAAATCGATTGTTTCCTGCCGGCGTCGATCCCATATGGCGTTCGACCAACTCCCGGCATGCACCCGCCGGCGAACGAGTGGCTCCGGGATCACCGTGGCCCCACCGGCGAGGGCCGCCCGAAACGGCAGCAAGAAGTCGTGGCCGCTGGCGAGATAGGCGCTATCGAGGCGGGGAAAGGCCGCCATTGGCGCCTTACGCCATGCCAGCACCGCGCCCACGAACTCGCCGTCGATCGACAGTGTGTCGGCGGGGCTGATGATGCCGCGAGGGGCGAGGTCCACATCGTTCGCCGGCGGGGTAGGCGTGGTGCGGCCGGCCGAATCAATGGTCAGGCACCGTGATCCGGTAAGCACCGCCCTCGTCTTGGTGAGTACGTCCACCACGAGGCGCGCTCTTCCGGGTTCGGACACGTCGTCGCCATGTGCCACCATCACCACGTCGGCCACCGCGCGTTCGGCCAAGACGATCGTGTGATCGCGGCGAAGACGCGTCCGTCCTCGTCGCACGACGAGTCGATGAGGATGGGGCGCCGCGGTCTCGAGCGCGTGTTGCACCCGCCCCCATGTGGCGTCGGTGGAGGCATCATCGGACACGATGACTTCGGCGACCACGTCGCGTTGGCCGAGCACGGAGGCGAGCGCCTCGACCACGAATCGCTCCTGTTGATACACCGGCATCAGCACCGACAGTTCCGGCTGCCCGCGGCCGGCCGAGATCACTTCGAACGTGTTCATGGGTTCGGGATTCCGCCGCCGTACCCATCGGTTTGTTTGATCATTGCGGCGGGGTTTCCGACCACAACCGTGTTGGCGGCCACGTCGCTGGTGACCACCGCGCCGGCGCCCACAATGGCGTTGGCTCCGATCACCACGCCGGGCACAGTGACGGCGCCAGCCCCAACGAAGGCTCCGGTTTCGACCACCACATGTCCGGTAAGCACACATCCGGGGCCGAAACTCACGAAGTCGGCGATGGAACAATCATGACCAATCGATACCGATCGGTTCACCGACACAAACGACCCGATCTTCGTCGTCGAGGCGACGACGGCCAGCGCGTTGACGATCGTGCCGTCGCCGATCCCCGCTGATTTCGCGACCACCGCGGTGGGATCGACGATTGACGGGAAGTGGGCAGCGCCGGCAGCCTGCAATTCCTGTACCAAGCGGAAACGGATACCTGGCGGGAATACGGGGACCACAACACCCTGCCGAGCCCGCGCCGCGTCGAAGGCACTGGACACGATCACGGGTCGCACGTCTGGTGCTTCAGGACCCTCGGGAAGATTGTCGACAAAAACCAATTCACCGGGGTACGCCAGTCGAGCGAGGATCTCGGCGACTTCTGCGGCGTAGCGCGTGCGCAGCGGAAACACGGCCAACCGTTCCGGTAGTGCGTTCACCGTGTCGCAAGCCCAAATCGAATTCGAGCTTCGGCAGGTGTGGCGATCGAGCGTCCGGCCATCGCGGCGGCGTCGGCAGCGAAGGTGACGGCATCGACATTCGTCCACACCGAAGCGCCTCGGACCGTCGGTAAGCCGTGGCCCGTTGGGTTGTCTTCCATGCCGGTCCTCACGTTGCCGCCCATCACGGCCGCAGCGAGCACCATCGGGCGTTGGAATACCCCGATGCCGGCGGCCGCCCATTCCGAACCTCGGGGGAGTCGGTTGACGATGGTGGCCAAGTCCCCCACGAACGCCGGGGCCGAACCCATCGAGCCCAGAAGCACGTTCACGATTGGCGGATCGGGTATCAGCCCACGCGACGCCAGAACGTGCAACGTATTGACCATCCCCAACTCAAAGACCTCGAGCTCAGGTCGGACGTCGATCCGCGCCATAGCTTCGAGCAGTGAAACCATCTCACGGGGCGCATTCACATTCGGCTCCGTGGCGAAATTGGTAGAACCGAGGGTGAGGCTGGCGAGATCTGGGCGGCATTCTGGGTCCACGTCGAGCCCGGTTGTGCGCCCGCCGGCGCCACCCGCCACCCGAGAACTCGTGGTGACACACAGGATCAGCGCGGGAGCCTTGGCTCGGATTCCGCCCAGAACTTCCTCGTAAAGGTCTCGTCGATGCACGGGCGATCCGTCGCGGTCGCGCACATGAATATGGAATACCGCTGCGCCCGCATCGGCACAGGCAAGGACGTCGTCGATGATCTCCGGGGGGGAAAGCGGTATTGACGGATTGTCGGCTTTGCCAGGCACCGCACCCGTGAGCGCCACCGTAATCACCATCGGCAAGTACGGCTGCAGTGGCGCCGGAGCCCAGGAAAAATCCTTGATCGTGTCGTTGCTGTTCACCGCCGTATTCTGGTTCCGCAACCCCAGCAGTTCCGCGATCGGAGCGGTTGAGCCGCTCGACGGGCGAGCACGCACCCGTCGAGCGGTGAACGGCGCTAACCTGCCGGTCCCTTCAAAATGTCCCGGAGACTGGCCCATGCCTACCCCCAAGTTGTTTCTATCCGGTGCCGCCGCGTTGATCGCTGCCGGCACGATCGTTTTGCCGATGTCGCCGGCGGCTGCCGTCGACCAGGTCAAGGTGAGCGTGATGCACGGCATTGCCATTGATTCGGCTTTGAACCCCGACCAGAAGGGGGTTGGAAATGCCATCAACGGGCAACTCACGGCCGTGGATGTCTACGTGAACGGCGATCTTGCCATTGCCGATTTCCTGTACGGGGAGGAGGTGGACCTCGGCTCGGTTGATGTCGGTACCATCAACGTGAAGATGTGCGTGGCCCAACCCAACCCGCCGACCACGATCGTGCAGTGTGTTGACGTTTCGAGCGTGGGCCCGAACACCGGCACCGACCTCAACCTGACTGCGGGAAGCGGCTACACGTTGGTCGCGGCCTACAACCCGCTCGCACCAGAAGGGCGCCCCACTGTGCTGTCCTTCCCCCACGACACCGCCTGCATCGCCGCCGGTCGGTCCCGCCTGCAGCTCGATCACGCCGCGGCGTGGGTTGGCGTTGTCGACGTGAATGTCACCGGGTTCTCGCCGTTTATGGGTCTTGATCCAGGTGGAGCGGCCCAATCCATCGGCGACGTTCCCCCGCAGACCAACGCCACGATTGCCATGACCGACTCGGCGGCCGCCCCAGTCGTGACCGAAACCGGCGTGGCGTTCAACGCCAACGTCCTTACCGAGAAGATCCTCGTGGGCGATGCCAACGAGGGTAACGGCCCGTACGCCCTGCTCACGCGGATCGTACCGCTCACCGGCTGCCCAGTACCGACGACCATCAGCACCACCACTACACGTGCGCCCGTGGTGAACCCCACTTTCACCGGCTGATATTCGCTCGGACGGCTTCGTCCGCCGATCGGTCTTCGGCATTCAAACTCGGACAAACAAACTGCGACGATGCCGGCCTTCGGGCCGGCATCGTCGCGTTCTGGCCCGGGAGCGGAGTTGAATGGGCGCATGCGCCGCTCCATCGATGACTACCCGTTCGATCCGTCTGACTATCCCCCCGAGTACGCCGAAGACGACCTCACGGCGATCTCGTGGGCGGTGGCGATCGCCGACGACTATGCCGACGCGGAGCCTCGTGTGGTGCTTACCGTCGAGGAGGTCGGACGAGCCGGCGCCGGCCTAGTCGCCCACTTGTCCCCCGTGATCGCTCGTCGGCTCCGCGTGGCGATCCGTGACGCGTTGCGCGAGATCGGCGAGTCCGAAGGCGAGTAGTCGCGAAGTTGTCGGCCCGCCGCCAAAAGATTTCGCGAAGTCGCGTAAGCGCGGGGGAAGACGGGCGTCAGGGACGGTGCAACGCAGGGAACGCAAGAGCCCAACTCCTCTTCTGTTCCTCGATTGCCACCGACTCTTCAACCCCAGGGGAGCGGCAAACCCCAATGCGACGTGTCGGGGATCGGACCGTGGTGGTCACCCGATCCCCGGCCAGTCGTGTTTTTCAGGCCCGAGCGGCCGTGGCGAGCGGATTGTCCCTGGCCCGAGCGGCTGTGGCGAGCGGATTGTCCTAGCCCGAGCGGCTGTGGCGAGCGGATTGCGAGGGACGAGCAATCGAGGAGCCACTGGAGCGGGGTATCAGGGACGAGCAATCGAGGAGCCACTGGAGCGGGGTATCAGGGACGAGCAATCGAGGAGCCACTGGAGCGGGAAACCCAGGACGAGCAATCGAGGAGCCACTGGAGCGGGGTATTCAGGGACGAGCAATCGAGAAGCCACTGGAGCGGGAAGTCCGGCCCGAGCGGCCGTGGGGTTGACCCGCTTCGACGGGCACGCTCAGTAACGCAGGTCGACGCAGAGCCCGTAGTGGTCGCTCGGGTAGATCGGAACCGGATCCACGCCGATCACCTCCGCCCGCAGCGCCTGTCCGGCGCCACCGGCTTTGGGCCAGCCCACGAACACATAGTCGAGGCGGCGGTCCGGTTCGAGGTCAAGCTGCGCGTAAGGCTGGTCGTTCGACCAGGTGATGCCGGGCGCGCTCGTGGTGGTGCCGTCAGCGGCTACCGGACCGACCTTGGTGGCAGCCGCATGCCAGGCGTCGTGAAACACAAGGCCGGGCACTGGCGGGGTAGTGGCACCTCGAAGCATTCGGATCTCGTCGCTATCAGGATCGGCGTTGAAGTCGCCGCAGAGGATTGGCGGCATCGCCGTTCGGCGCGGCGAGTCGGCGATGAACCGACAGATCTCGCGCACTTCGTCCTGCCGGATTTCGGAATGATCGAATCGCCAATGGAGGTGTGTCGAGAAGGCCTGCACGTCGCCTCGGGGGCCGGCGATATCCGCCCGTAGCACCGTGCGATATTCCTCGTGGCGTTCAGGCGAGGGAAGCGGCCGCCAGTCGGAACCCACGATTGGCCATCGCGACAACACGGCATTGGCGAACCCGATGCCATCAAGGTCAGCGCGGTTACTGATGACGTGCTCCATGCCCAGCGCCTCCGCGATGACCGATGCCGAGGAACGGCCAGATTCGAGTTCGACCCACACCTCCTGGAGGCAGAGGACATCCGCGTCGAGGGCACGCAGCGTGGCGATGATGGCCGGGAGTCGTCGCGCCCATGATGGGCCCTGCGTCGCGCTGTCGGGGCCGAATCGCCACCAGAGGTTGTAGGTGACCACCCGGAGGTGCGTGTCGATAAGGGGTCCGTAGGCGGAGTCGGTCATAGACGCATCGTGTCACCTTCCGGGTTTCGGCGGCGCACAGTAGATCGCTCAGGGTGGATCAGTCAGGGTGGATCAGTCAGGGTGGACGAGAGAGGCGCGCGCAATAGGATGGTCGGTCCCCCAACGGGGGTCGTTGTGTTGGCAACGGCCCCGGCGGGGTGTCCAGACCAGTGCTGAGGAGTTCCATGGCGCACGCCCACCCCGATCTCGAAGCTGAACAGGCCTACATCGACCACGCCTACGCGTGCCTTGAAGCCACCCGTGATGCGGCGTCGAGGATGTCCGAACTCGTCGAGGTCGGACGAGGCGGTACCAATCAAGCCAAGTTCGAGCGCGATGTGATCTGGGAGACGATGTCGAGCCGGCTTCTCCAGCTCAAACTTTCGGCGCAGACGGCGCTCTGCTTCGGCCGCATCGACGTGGGGATCGACCATCGGGCTGCCTCGGCTGACGCTGCCTCGAATGACCCGTCCAACGGCTCCCCGTCCAACGGCTCCGAAACCAACGGCTCGACTGATGGATCGTCGGCCTATGGCTACGACCACGACGAAGGTGACGGCACCGACGAGGTGCCCGCCGCCGGGGGTGTCCGCATCGCCGACTCGTTCTACATCGGCCGTATTGCGGTGGCGGACGACAACCAAGAGCCGGTCATCGTGGACTGGCGGGCACCCATTGCCGAGCCGTTCTACCGCGCCACGGGGCGGGTGCCCATGGGGTTGGTTCGCCGGCGTCATTTCGCCACCCGGGGTCAGTCAATCCTGAACATCGACGATGAACTCTTCGGTGATGCCGTCGCCGCGCTGGCGCTGGCACCATCGGACCGTCCGGAGGGTGTTACGGGGTACGGCGCGTTGATCAGCGCCCTCGAGACGTCTCGTACTGGTCGGCTCACCGACATCGTCGCCACCATCCAGGGTGAGCAGGATGAGATCATCCGGTCGCAGCTCTCCGGCGTTCTTGTGGTGCAGGGCGGTCCCGGTACCGGCAAGACGGTGGTGGCGCTGCATCGTGCCGCGTACCTGCTCTATACCCATCGGTTCCCGCTCGAAGGTCAAGGGGTACTCGTGGTGGGGCCGAATCGGCTGTTCCTCAGCTATATCGAGCAGGTGTTGCCGTCGCTCGGTGAGGCCGGCGTCGAAATGGCGGTGCTGTCCGATCTCGTGGGTGAGGTTCGTTTCGGGGGCCGTGATCAGGGCCGCACCGCCCGAGTCAAGGGCGACCTCCGTATGGCCAAGCTGCTGCAGCGCGCTGTGCGTCAACGTCAGCAGTACCTCCGGCAGGACCTCATCGTGCCCTATGGCGTTACCCGCTTGCGGATCACGAAGGAGCAAAGCCGGCACATCGTCGAGCAGGCTCGACGTCGATATCGGAAGCACAATCTTGGTCGGCGATTCGTGGAGGCCGAGCTCTACTCGGCTCTTGCCCGCAGCGCCCGGGGAGCCGAGCCGCTGGCCGTTCACGACGTTCGCGACCGACTTCGTGGCTCGACTGAGGTACGCGAGGCACTGGAATGGATGTGGCCGGTGTTGTCGCCGGCCCAGCTCCTGAACGAGTTCTACGGGGCCAAGAGCCTGCTGCGCACCGCCGCCAACGGACTCCTCGACGACTACGAATGGCAGGCATTGCATCGCCCCCGCATTCATGATCCCGGTGCCCTCGATACGTTCCAATGGCCCGAAGACGATGCACCGCTGCTCGACGAAGCACGAGCGCTGCTCGGCGCCCGTCCCAAATCAAAGAAGCAGCGCGCCACGGAAAAGACCGACGGGGTTCTTCCCAACGACGAGGTGCGTACCTACGGCCACATCTGCGTCGACGAGGCCCAAGACCTCTCGCCGATGCAGTTGCGGGTGCTCAACCGTCGGTCGCTCAACGGTTCGATGACCATCGTGGGCGACATCGCACAGTCCACGGGGCAATGGGCCCACCAGAATTGGAACGAGATCCTCGATCATCTCCCCGACAAGAAGGTGCCCCGGCGGGCCGAGCTCACGATTGGCTACCGCACGCCGGCCCCGCTGTTCACGTTGGCGGCGCGGGTGCTGCGGGTTGCCGCACCGGATCTCAAGCCACCGGTGGCGGTGCGCCAAGAAGGCGACGAACCCATCGTGCAGATCGCGTTCCAAGCCGACCGGCTCGGCGAGTTGTTGTGTGAGGTCGTCCGCCGCGAACTGGCCGCGGTCACCCCCGGCAACGTGGCGATCGTGTGTGCCACCTCGGCCGTTCGGGTGCTCAGTCGTGCGCTGGATGCCGGCGGTATCGAACACGGGCAAGCAAACCGTCACGGCCTTAATCAAGCGGTCACCCTGGTGCCGGTTTATCTGGCCAAGGGACTCGAACTTGACGCCTGCATCGTGGTGGAGCCGGCGGCCATCGTGGAAGAGGAAACGCAAGGCATGCGGTCGCTCTACGTGGCCCTCACCCGCGCCACCAAACGCCTCGCTGTCGTTCATCACCGCCCGCTGCCTCACGCCCTTCTCGCTCCGTAACACGCCTTTTCGTACCGCACAGGGTGGGCTGCTCAGGGTGGGCTGCTCAGGGTGGCCTGCTCAGGGTGCGGTTTTCGGGGGAAGGATCCACGGTTGCGGGGTGAGTCGGCCAGGTTCGGCGGCGAGGTCGACGGCAGGGTCGATAAGTGGTGAGGCTGGGCCTCCGTTGAGCGACATCCAGGCATCAACGCGAACTTCGGGCCGTAGGCCCTGCCGGGTTTTCTCCTCGGCGATGATGTGGGCGGCCTGCCGTATGAGCTCGGGATCGGTGGACATCACCCGGTATTGCATCGGCGTAAACAGTGCTTCGCCCGACGTGATGTGGGTGAGACCGGTCGTCGGATCGGTGACATGGAACGCCACCGATCCGGCCTTTTCGTTGAGGAGTACGTTCCAGCTGAATCGGTACCCCTCGCCGGTCCAGGCGGCGTCTCCGGGATAGAGCAGGTGCCGCAACGGCACCACGATGGAGAGAAGACACACGACGGCGATCGCGGTTCGCCCGAATCCGTTCAAGGGCATCGACGACGCCGAAACGTCGACCCCGGCCGCAGGCCCAACGGCCGCTGGCCCGACGGCCGCCGGCCCAACGGCCGCTGGGCCGACCGATCGGCGAACACGTGCGATGAGCTGCCGAGGCCAGTTCGGATCGAAAAACACGGTGGTGACGCCGACCATCAGAAAGGGGAACACCCCGATCGGAAACAACACCCAAGTGGCGAGGTGGAAGACGACTACGAAGAGCCAGGCCACGGGTCGCGAACGTCGCCACAACAACAGCGCCACGATCGTGCAATCGAAGAGGGCGCCGCCCCAGCTCAGCAAGGTTGCCGTGTTCGGCCAGGTGAGGAGACTGCCCACCAAGGGAAGGTCGGCTCGAGCCGGCAACCAGAGCCGAAGGGGGAGACCCTCAACGAGCCAGGCCGAATTGAGTTTGGCGAGACCGGCAAAGCAGTACACGACGGCGATCAGGAACCGGAGAAACCAGATCATGCCCATGCGCACACTGGCCGCGGGAGGAAGAAACCACAGCACTATTCCGAACGTGGTGAGGAACCAATAGTGATTGAGGTAGGTGGCTACGTCGATGGCTTCGATCCAGCCGAACGACAACAGGAACACGGTCATCGCCCAGTGATGCCGCCAACCGAGGGCCACGCAGGCGGCGGCGATACCCATGACCACCACGAGCGCGGTCATACCGGGTGGTGGCAAGGGGCGCACCCAGTGAAGGCCGGAATAGGTGAAGTGGTTGGCCGGCGCAGCGTAGAGCGCATCGACCCAGCCGTAGGTAACCAATCGCCCCGCACTCAGGACGCCCACGGCGCCGAATACGAACCGCACGACGGCCAGGGACGACCCGTCGACTCGCCGCTCGAAGCCCCGAGCAAACGCCGGGAGTAGAACTGTCAGCCGACTTTCTGCTGGTTGTTCGCGAAACTCGCCCCGAACGTTGGCCAATGTTTCGATCATTGATAGGAGAGGCTAACGTTCATCGACAATGGAACTGACAACTGCCCGCTGGAGGCAACCCCGTATGAATAAGCCCCGTCGTCCCTTCGCTCTCGTGGTGGCCCCCGCCGTCGCCGGGGCGCTCGCGCTCTCGGCCTGCTCGTCCACCACGACCGCCACGCCGGGCGCCTCCACCCCACCCGGCTCTGCGGCCTCCAGCACCGTCACGAAGGGCACCGCCCCGGGGACTACCTCCGGGAGTACCCCCGGAAGCACCCCCGGTTCAAACCCCGCCGCCAAGGTCGACGAAGCTGGTGTCGTGAAGACCTACGGTTCGTTGGTGGAGAAGAGTTACGCGGCGTCGGTGGCGTCGACCAAGAAGCTCCAGACCTCGATCGACACCTTCGTTGCCACCCCAACGGAGGCCAATCTCGAAGCGGCAAAGAAGCAGTGGTTGGCGGCGCGCGACGACTACGGCCCCACCGAGGCGTTCCGGTTCTACGACGGTCCGATCGACGAACCCGAGAAGGGTCCGGAGGGGCAGATCAATGCCTGGCCGATGGATGAGGCCTACGTCGACTACGTCGACGGCGCTACCACCAAAGGCATCATCGGTGATCCCGTGGCCTACCCCGACATCACCAAGGACGTGATCCTCGAAGCGAACGAAAAAGATGGTGAAACCAACATCTCCACCGGTTGGCATGCCATCGAGTTTTTACTTTGGGGTCAGGATCTTAATGCCGATGGCGCCGGCACCCGGCCGGTCACCGACTACACCACCGAAGCCAACGCCAAACGTCGGGGCGCCTACCTCGATCTGCTCGCCGACGTCTTGGTTGACGACCTCACCGGGGTGGCCGAACAATGGGCCCCGAACGTGGCCGGCAACTACCGGGCCACTTTTGAGAAAAGCCCCACCGAATCGTTGGGCAAGATTTTCCGTGGCATCGGTGCCCTCACCGCCGGCGAACTCGCGGGGGAGCGTATGGGGGTGGCGTTCGACACCAAAGACCAAGAAGACGAGCACTCGTGTTTCAGCGACAACACCTCCGCTGATGTGAAGAACAACGCCATCGGCGTGCAGCGTGTGTACACGGCGAAGTTCCCGGGGGTCAGTGGCCCCAGCCTCGCCGACCTCGTGGCCGCCAAGAGCCCCGAAACCAACGCCAAGCTGACGGCCAAGCTCGATGCGACGGTCAAGGCCACATCGAACTTCCCCGCAACCTTCGAGAAGATGATCGCCGCCGAGGAAGGCTCCGCCGACCGCAAGGCGCTCAAGGATGCAATCACGGCGCTTGAGGAGCAGGGCGAACTCATCGCCGATGCCGCCAAGGCCCTTGGGGTCACCGTGAACTTCGAGGTATGACCCGAGCGCGCCGGGCGGCGATGGTGGCGTCATCCGGCGCATTGCTGTTGCTCGGTCTGGCGTGCACATCGACGCCGTCGCCGACCGCGGGGGGTGCCTCCACGGGTCCCTCCGCGGCTACGGTGCCGATCGGCCCCCGCCCGAACGACGAAGAGCTTGCTCGTTCGGGTGGCGCAGTCACCGTGGTTGATGTTTCCACCGACGCCTTCGCCCGTTCGGCCCCGGAGCTCACGGCAGAGGAACGTCGAGCGTTCGCGGTTGGCAACAATTTCTTCAACGACAACTGGGTTACTGCCCCGGCCTCCACCGACGGGAGAGATGGTCTCGGCCCTATCTTCAACGCCCAATCGTGTTCGTCGTGTCACTTCAAAGACGGACGGGGTCAGCCGCCGGTGCTCGACACGAACGGCAAGTCGGAGCTGGGCCTGCTTCTCCGACTGTCGGTGCCTGGCCCCGACGGTACGCCGATACCTGATCCGGTATACGGCGGCCAGCTTCAGGACAAGTCGATCAACGGCGTGCCCGCCGAAGGCACGATCCTCATCACCACCGAGGAGATCGTCGGCCGGTTCGACGACGGCACGGTGTATGTGTTGCTGAAGCCGAGCTATGCCATCGGCGATCCGGCCTACGGACCGCCGTCCGCCAACCTCATGATCTCCCCTCGTGTTGCCCCGCCGGTGTTCGGTGTGGGCTTGCTCGAAGCCATCCCCGCCGCGACGATTCTGGCCCTTGCCGACCCCGACGATCGCAATGGTGACGGCATAAGTGGCAGCCCGAACTACGTGCTCGACCCCCGTACGGGAGAACGAGCGCTGGGTCGGTTCGGGTGGAAGTCCAACGCCGCCACGGTGGAAGCCCAAGTGGCCGGTGCCTTCCGGGGCGACATCGGCATCGGGTCCACGCTGGCCACCGGTGAGGAATGCACCAGCGTGCAAGCGGCGTGTCTCGCCGCTCCGAGCGGGGGATCGCCCGAACTCGACGATCAAAAGCTCGGGCGTGTCGTGTTCTACAACCGCACGCTGGCCGTGCCCGCGCGGCGGGACGTCGCCGAGCCCAACAACCGCTCCGGCGAAGAACTTTTTGCCAGCACGGGGTGCTCGGCATGCCACACCACGGAACTACGGACGGGGGCCAACAACTCGATCGCGGTGCTGGCGGGACAAGTCATCCGCCCCTACACCGATCTTCTGCTCCACGACATGGGCGAGGGCCTGGCCGACAACCGCCCCGACGGTGAAGCCAATGGCATGGAGTGGCGCACCGCACCGCTCTGGGGCATCGGGCTCACCGGTACCGTGAATCGCCATACGCGGTTTCTGCACGATGGCCGGGCCCGTTCCGTGGAGGAAGCAATCCTCTGGCACGGGGGCGAGGCCGCCGGTTCACAACAACGTTACGTGCGGCTTTCCGCCGACGACCGCCGTAAGGTCCTCTCCTTCCTGGAATCCCTATGATTCGCGTTTCTTTGCCACCGTTTGCTACCCGAAGGATTCCTTTGCGACACCGGAGTGTTGCGGTTGCCGTCGGTTTCGGCCTGGCCGCCGTGACCGGGTGCAGCGGCACGGAGAGTGGCGGGCCGGCCGGTACGGCCGGCGTACGCGAGATCACGGCGGTACCCGCCCCGGCTCGGGCGCAGGCCATCTCTCGCATTGTTGACGACGTGATCGTGCCGGGGTACCGCGACGTTTCCACCACTACGAGCGCCTTGCGGTCGGCCTCAGCGTCGAACTGCGCCGCGCCCTCCGATGCGTCGGCCGCAGCTGCGAAGCAGGCCTACCGTGATGCCCGTCAGGCCTGGTCGGTCACGTCGGCTTTCCGGTTTGGTCCAGTGATGGATCTCGAAGCCGAGCCGGCGATTGCGTTCACGATCGATGAAGTCAAGATCGACAAGTTGCTCGACAAGCCGGCCGACGCAGGGGGCGGGGCCGAGCCCATTACGGCCGCTTCGCTTGCCAAACTCGGGGCGGATACTCGTGGGCTCGGCGGCGTCGAACACGTGCTGTTTGCGAATGCTGGTCGTTTCGACTCGGTCCGGGCGTGCGCCTATCTCAACGCCGCAAGCGAGCTCGTGGGGGCGAAGGCGGCCGCGATCCTGTTGGCCTGGACCGACGGCCTCGATGGCCGACCGTCGTTTCGCCAGCAGATCAATGCTCCCGGGCCTGAAGGCATGTGGGCCACGGAGCAGGAAGTGGTAGCCGACCTCGTCAACGGCACCATTCATGGGCTCAACGTGGCGGCCGACCAGCAGCTCGGAAAGGCGAGCGGCGATATCTCCGGTTCGCCTCGACCCATGGAGGTCGACGCTGGCCCCGCCCGTACCGCGCTCGCCGACATCGCTGCCACGGTGCGGAGCGCCAAACGGATTGTCGACACCGGGCTTGGCGCACTCGTAAAGGCGCAGTCACCGGCCACCGCCTCGAAGCTCGATCGCCAACTCGCCGATAGCATCACCGCGATCGACGCCATCGCGCCACCCTTGTATGACGTCACCGGGCCGACGCTCGACCCCGTGCGGTTGGCGTACGAGCAGGTCCGGGCTGGCCGGATCACGATGCGCACCGAGGTCGCCAGCCAACTCGGCGTCACGCTGAGCTTCAGCGATTCCGACGGCGACGGCTAACCGATGAACACGGCCCACCGATGAACACGGCTGACCGATGAACACGGCTCACCGATGAACACCGACGCCGGAGATGTGGAACTCGCCGTACGTGGGGTGTCGAAGGTCTTCGGCACCACGTCGGCGCTTGATGGGGTCGACCTTGTGGTGCAACGAGGTTCGGTGGTCGCGCTGCTCGGTCCGAGTGGCTGCGGCAAGACCACGCTGCTGCGCACCATCGCCGGTCTCGAGGATCCGGACGCGGGAACCATCACCGTTGCTGGGAAGGTGCTGACCGATGGGCCATCGGTGGTGCCTCCCGAGAAACGTCGCATCGGCATGGTGTTCCAAGATTGGGCGCTTTTTCCGCACCTGTCGGTAGCCGCCAACGTGGGGTACGGCTTGCCCAAAGCTGAACGGCGCGGGCCGCGGGTAGCTGAAGCGTTGGACTTGGTCGGGCTTGGAGGCTTCGGCGGTCGGGCTCCGGGCACCTTGTCCGGGGGGCAGCAACAGCGGGTGGCACTGGCGCGAGCGTTGGCCCCCCGCCCGTCGTTGCTCCTGCTCGACGAGCCCTTCTCCAACTTGGATGCGTCGTTGCGGGTGGAGGTCCGTAGTGAGATCCATGCGCTGCTCCTTGATCTCGGCATCACCTGTGTGTTTGTCACGCACGATCAAGACGAAGCGTTTGTGGTGGGCGACGAAGTGGCGGTGATGCGGGCCGGGCGAGTGGTGCAACACGGCCGACCTCAAGCGGTGTACGACGAGCCCGTCGACGAATGGGTCGCCACCTTTGTGGGTGATGCAAATCTCTTGCCGGGCACGGCCTCCGTGGGCGGGGTCACGACGGCGTTTGGCTCCGTGCATCCCCGAGGTGGCACCCTCGACGAGGGTCGGTGCACCGTGGTAGTGCGTCCCGAGCACGTGCACCTGGTGTCGTCCGGTGCGTCGGGCACGATCCAACGGGTGGAGTCCTACGGTCACGACTGCCTGGTGTTCGTGGCGCTCGACGATGGCGCCACGATCCAAGCCCGTGAGACCGGGGCCTCGCGTTGGTCCCGCGGTGAACGGGTGGGGGTGGAGCTCGCTGATGTTCCGATGACGGTCTTTCCTTCGACATCGGCATGAACCAAACTAGATGGCGAATGTTAGGGTTGCTTTCGTCATTGGGGTCGGGTGCAGTATCATGAATCCATGATGAATCCTGGGCAACACATACCGGCCGTTCCGACTCGGCGGGCGGTGCTCGTCGGCGGATCTGCCGGCCTGGCGGCGCTCGTTTTGGGTGCCTGTAAATCGTCCACCACCCCTGGCGCCACCACTGGTTCGAGCGCCGGGCAGAACATCACGGTGTACTCCGGCCGCACCAAAACGCTGGTCGATCCGATCCTCCAACGGTTTACCGCCGATACGGGCATAGCGGTCAACGTCCGCTACGGCGATTCGGCCGACCTTGCCCTGCAACTTGAAACCGAGGGCGACAAGTCGCCGGCTGATGTGTTCTTCTCGCAGAGCCCGGGAGCCCTCGGTTACCTCTCGGGTAAGGGTCGGCTCCGGACGCTTCCCGCGGCCACGCTCGACAAGGTCGATGCCTCGCTGCGTTCCTCGAAGGGGGAATGGGTCGGGGTGAGCGGCCGTGTGCGTGTGCTCGTCTACAACACCGATTTAGTCACGACGGCGGACCTTCCCGCCTCGGTGTTCGATCTGGTGGATGCCCGCTACAAGGGAAAGGTCGGGCTGGCACCGAGCAACGGCTCCTTCCAGGACTTCGTCACTTCCATGCGCCAGCAGGTTGGTGATCCCAAAACCCTCGAGTTCCTGCGCGGCCTCAAGGCCAACGAAGCCAAGACCTTCGCCAACAATACGGCGATCGTGGAGGCCGTGGGGCGGGGCGAGGTGCAGATCGGCTTGGTGAACCACTACTACAACGAGCGGGCCAAGAAGGAGAACCCGTCGGTAAAGAGTGCGAACTACCACTTCCCCAATGAAGATCTCGGCAACTTGGTTCTCCTGTCGGGGGTCGCACCCATGAAGTCATCGACAAACCCCGCGGCCGAGAAACTCGTCGACTATCTGCTCGGCCAGGGGGCACAGGAATACTTCGCCAAGGAAACGCTCGAATATCCGCTCGCCGCCGGCGTCAAACCGGCGGTCGACCTGCCGCCGCTCACGTCAATCAAGGCTCCCGCCGAGGACCTCAACAGTCTCGGCGACCTCGCCACCACGGCTCGCCTGATCGACCAGAGCGGAATCGCCGGTGGCTGATGCGGTCGCGGTCGCCGCGACCAACCGCCGACCCTCGCGGTTTCTGGTGCTCGCTGGTGGTGCCGTCGGAGTGGTGTTTGCCATTCCCTTGTTCTCGATCGTCGCGAATGTGGTTCGCAACGGACCCGAGGGTGGGGCCACGGCACTTTCCGGGTCGGCCTTGCGGCCGTTGGCGGCATCGCTGGCGTTGGCCGTCGCCGTCACCTTGTCCACTGCCGTCATCGGTACCACGTTGGCCTTCCTCACGATTCGCACCGACGTACCTGGTCGGCGTCTTTGGCGCGTGTTATGCCCGCTTCCCTTGGTGATTCCGAGTTATGTCGGCGCGTCGGCATTGCTGGCGGCGTTGGCGCCGGGCGGTCTGGTGGTGTCTGGGATCGAAGGACTCGGCGTTCGAGGCCTGCCCGATCCGAGCGGGTTTTTCGGCGCCTACTTCGTGCTCACTCTGCTCTCGTATCCGTACGTCTACCTCCCAGTGTCCGCCCGGCTATCGATGCTTAACCCCTCGTTGGAGGAAAGCGCACGGTTACTCGGTCGCTCGCCGACTGCGGTGGTGAGGTCGGTGGTGTTTCCCCAGATCGGTTCGTCGGTTGCCGCCGGCGCCCTCCTTGTTGCGCTCTATACCGTGAGCGATTTCGGGGCCGTCCAGCTCATGCGATTCGACACGCTCACCCGTCGCATCTACGAGACGAGGCTGATCGATCGACCCACTTCCCTGGTGCTCTCGCTGGTGTTGGCGATGGTGGCGCTACTGGTGGTGGTGGGGGAGCGGCGGGCCTCTCGGCGGCTCACCACCTCACAGGTGGCGCGCCACAAGGGGGCCCTGCGGTGGCGGCTCGGCCGATGGCGTTGGCCGGCGGCCGCAGTAGTCGCCGTTGTGGTCGGCAACGCCGTGATCGGTCCGGTATCCGTTCTTGGCTTCTGGGCGTTTCGAGCGATCACCAACGACGCCGGTTTGGCGTCCTTCGACAGTGGGTTCACCACGCTGGGTCCGCCATTGCTCAACACCGTGATGTTCGGACTCGCCGCCGCCGCCTTCACCATGGTCATGGTGCTGCCGGTGGGCTACCTGCAGGCCCGTTTTGTCAGCCGGGCCGGCTCGATCGTGGGGGTGTTGGTGGTCACTGGATTCGCCGTGCCGGGGCTCGTGGTCGCGCTGGCGCTCACCAGTCTGGTTCTCGATACCCCGGGCCTCGCCGGCCTCTACCAAACGTTCCCCCTCTTGCTCCTCGCCTACAGCCTCCACTTCGGCGCACAGGCGCTGAGATCTACCACCGTGGCGGTAACCGGGGTGCCGCAACGGCTCACCGAGGCCGCCCGACTGCTGGGGGCAGGCTCCGTTCGTCGAGTCCTGACGGTGGAGCTTCCGGTGATGCGCCCCACGTTGCTCGCCGGTGCCGGGTTAGTGATGCTGTCCACTATGAAGGAACTGCCGGCCAGTCTCCTGCTCGCTCCCACCGGAACCGAGACCTTGGCCACACGAATCTGGGCGGCATCAGAAGGCATGTACCTCGGCGAAATGGGGGTCACGTCGATCGCATTGCTGGCGATCTCGGGGTTGCTTACCTGGCTCTTGATCGTGCGGCCCGCCTCGGCGTGACGTAGGAGCGCGTCCCAGGAGCGCCTACGGTGCTGCCGCCATGTCTTCTTCCGGAGTGTCTTCCCCCGGAGTGTCTTCCCCCGGAGTGTCCTGCCCCGGCCGGCCCCATGGGCGTTTCCCCGTCGGCGTCGCCGCGCTCCTCCTGCTGCTCGGGCTACTCGGGTCGGCGTGCAGTCAGCGGGTGGATGCCCCGCTTCCGCAGCTTCGTTCGGGATCGTGGCAGCGCAACATCGTGGGCCCGGTAGTGGATGATCCGGTCGGTTCGATCGATGGCGCCACGTGGCTGACGCTGGGGGAAGGCGATACCGCAACCGATGGTTGGCTGCTCTGGGGTCGCGCTCAAGTTCGTGCCGGCGGTCTGTCGGTGCCGATGTTGTGGTCGGCGGTCGAGGGCGGCCGTAGCTGGCGACCGCAGAAGCTCGAACCCGGGCCTCGACCGAATCGCTCCGATGGTCGAGTACTCGACCTTGGCGCCGGCGGAACCACGGGGGCGGTGAATGCGCTTGCCGTTGGATCCACCGGCTTGGGAGACCGAGCGGTGCCCACGGTCTGGCGGTCAAACGATGGACGAACATGGTCCGATCCGATCGTGCTCGAACTCCCACCAGATACCGGAGGCACGCAGATCAACGCGGTGGCATGGCATGCCGATCGATTCGTGGCGGCGGGTGGGCCTGCTGATGGTACGGAAGGCGGCCGGGCGCTGTTGTGGACATCCCCCGACGGCCGGTTCTGGACAAGGGTGGACGTTCCCATCGATCAACAGCCCATCGATCAACAGCCCAACGATGCGCCCTCGGGTGATCGCCCTCTGGCCGCAACATTTGTTGATGTGGCCACCAGCGGTGGTCGCGTTGCGGTGTTGGAGCGTGCGGTGCCCTCCCGGGTATGGGTATCGGTCGACGGCATCGCCTTCACCCCGCAGCGGCTCGAGACCGACGAAGGGTTGGCGTTCGGTTTCGCCTCGGTCGGCGGTTCGTTAACCGCGATGGTGCTGTCGTCGGACGAGGTGCGTCCGTTCGTTGCCTCGGGAGCGGAGTTGGCCGACTGGGATGCAGGGGACGCCGTGCCCACAGCGCCTCTACGGGGGGCGTCTCTGGCTTCCGGTCAGATGGCATCGGTATCCGGCCTGGGTGTGGTGGCCGATCAGCCGTGGCTGGTTGGCGTCGCCGACAACCGGGTGAACGTACGCCCGATCGGTGGTGAAAGCGGCCGTTCTGCGAACGGGTTGTCAACCACCGTCGACCCTGCTGATGCAGCCTTCGATGGGTTCGGTCCACGGTTGGCGGAGCACGATGGGAACGTGCTGCTCGTGTCGCCGAGTCGTGACGGCTGGCAGGCGTGGCAGCGCCCCGCGACGTCGGAGAACGATTGGACTCGGCTGGATGTGGGCGGGCTGCCCCGTACCCAACGGTCGGCCACCAACACCGCGTTGTCGGTCGATGGCACCGACACTGTCGCCGTGGCCGTCGGACTACATCAGAAACGGTCCGGCGGCGATAGCGGCGCACCATCCGCATCTCAGGGTCGGGTTTGGGTCACCACCGACGGCCGTTCGTGGATCGAGGTACCGCAGTCCGACCGGCTTCGGTCGCTCCGGAGTGTGGTGGCCATCAGCGGGACATTCGTGGCGGTCGGCACGCAGGCGCCCGAACCCGACAGTCAGGGCGATCGAGTCGACGAGGCGGCGGTGCTCGTCTCGAAGGACGGCACCGCGTGGGAGCGGGTGGCCCGCAACACCGCTGATCTGCCCCGTCCCGACGGCACCACCTTCGTTCCCCAGGCCCTTGCCCGGCGCGGTGGTCAACTCGTCATGGCCGGGGTGCTCGTGCCCTCGCCGGCGGGCCCCGAGCAGTCGAGCGCGGGGCCGTCGGCCCGTTCCGTGGAGCGCGGTCGCGCCGCGATATACCTCTCGGAGAGTGGCCGCACGTGGAAGGGGCCGCTCCACCCCGAGGCCGTACCGGACGGCGCCGTTCATTCTGTAGTCGCCGTTTGTGCCGACACCCAAAGAGCGGTGGTGATGATCGATACGCACGGGGACGGGCAAGGGTCAACACTCGCTACGTTCGGTATTGTCGGGGAAGTTGCCGGTCCCCTTGTTGCGCAGTCCGGAGTCGACGACCCGGGCGCCGCCTGTGTCACCTCTGACGAAGGGCGGGTGCGTATCCCGGCGCAATGGGCCTACCAATCGGTGCTGGGGTTCTTGCCCGCGCAAGGGGACCCGTCCGCTGATGGTGGGTCCACACCGCGGGCTGCCCTTCCCCTTGCTGACGCGGTGGCCGGTCGAGGCACCACCATGGCGCGTGGCGACGGCTACTGGCTGGCCGGCGGCGCCACCGGGGAACGGTCGGCCACCTGCGAGGCACCGATCGTGTGGGTTTCTGGCGACCCGTCGAACTGGGGGGTGCAACGGTCGGCGGGCGCGGTGTTACGGGGCACCGGGTGCGGAGCGGTCACCGCCATGACTCGTTGGAAAGGCGAATGGCTGGTACTCGCCACGGTGTCCGACGGCGTCGTTGCGGTTCGAGGTCCGTGATCGCACGCGCCGAATGCATCGGTCCATTCCCCTACCCTGGTCAGATGTTCATTCGAAGGATCGCCGCAGGACTGCTGGCGCTCAGCATCGCCGGCTGCGGAGCCAAAGGCACGGGGGTGTCCGCCGATGCAACCTCGGCCACCGTCGTGCCCGGAGCGGTCGTCACCACCGTTACGCCATTGGCCACGGCGAACCCCGGTCAGGCCATCGCTCGCCGAGTGTCGCCGGAGACATCGTCCACCACGACATCGTCCACCACGACGCCGAAAATCACCACCACCGAGCCGGTGGCCGCCACCGCCAGCGTGAGCGGCGCGGAGTTCGCGGTCGGCGCGGTTTCCGCCTATCGCGCCGCGCTCGGTGAAGCGAAGGCGATCGAGATCACCATCTGGGTCGGGGACATGAACCGGGCCGAGGCCGAACTGCAAGATCTGGCCAAACCCGCCAACGTCGATACCTACGAATACAAAGCGGGCAAGGTAGGCAGCCCGGAGCCGGTAAGGCTCACCAGCAGCGATGCCGCCGACCTGGAAACGATCCTCTTTCCTATTGCCGACGTGGCCTGGGACCAGTTGCCCGCCATGTTCGCCACGGCGATCGCCGAGATTGGCGGAGCAGAAGGCTCGACCGGGGTCACCCACCTTGTGGTCGAGCGAGACCTGCCCTCCGACGCCGAGATCGTCTTGAACATCTACGTCGACGGCGGCCCCCGATCATCGGGTGGCTACGTGAAGTTTCACCATGATGGTGCGGTGAAGCGGGTGTACGGCCCGTAAGCGTACGGCCTCTAAGCGTGCGGCCCGTAAGCGCGGCCCGGCTGGCCGCTCATACGTACTGGTGCCGCCGGCTCGGGTGGCGCCGCTTCGCCGAAAGGGATCCTTATGACCACCGCTCGCTCCACCCGTACCACCCGTCGACTTGTTGCCTCCGGTTTCGTTCTCGGGTCGTTCACCGCCTTGGTCGTTGGGTGTAGCGCCAAACCCACCGAGGTGAGCACCGAGATCACGTCCCAAACCGTACCCGTCGTGACGATGCCGCAGATCACCATCACGATGCCCAGCGTTCCCGCGATTCCCCCCACCTCGGAAAAGGTGGGTCCGGCCACCTCGGTAAGGCCGGGCACCACGGTCCCCAAGCCCCCCATCACGTTCAAGCAGAAGATGTCCGGCCCCGAGTTTGCCGTCGAGGCCCTTGAGCAATACCGCAAGAAGTTGGGCGACTTCAAAGCGCTCGACCTCAAGGTGTGGGTGGGCGACGACGTCCGGGCGGTGGCGCAGGTGCAGGACCCAGACAAGCCGGAGAACGTCGATGCCTTCGAGTTCAAAGGCGAGTCGGTAGGGAGCCCATCCCCGGTGCGCCTCACCGGATCCGGCGACCTCGAAGCCAACCTCTTTTCGGTGACCGATGTGAACGTGGCCGCCCTGCCCGCCATGTTCGAACAGGCCATCGCCGAGATCGGCTCGCCGGAAGGGTCAACCGGCGTGACGCACATCGTGATCAAGAGGAACTTGCCTATCGACGAGGACATCGTGGTGAATGTCTATGTCGCCGCCGGCACCCGTGGCGGCGGAGGGTTTGTGACCTTCCTCGCCGATGGTTCCCTCAAGGCGGTGCGTCCGTCGAGCTAAGCCGGGCATGTGTCCGGCGAAGCCGGGCATGCGTTCAGGTCAGCCGGGCTGGTACCTTCGCCGCTTCGTCATCTGAGGGGCACCACTATGTTCGCACCACCGAGTTTGAAGTCCGTTCGCCGTGTCGGAGCATGGTTCGCCGTGGCGTTCGTGGTCGCGTCGTCAGCGGGCTGCGGCGGGTCAACCATCGGAACCACGGCCGGGGGCGACGCTGGCGCTTCCGGCGCAGCGGCGACCAAGACCTGCGTGGCGCTCGCCAATCCGCTTCCGGCCGGCGCACCCAACGTGCCGATCAAGGTGGGGCCGGCGCCCACCGAACTGCTCAAAGAGGATCTCGTGGTAGGCACCGGTGCGGAGGTGAAGCCGGGGTCCACGGTCTCCGTCGACTACATCGGCGCCACGTGCACCACCGGCAAGATTTTCGATAGCTCGTACGACGCCGGCAAACCGGTCACGTTCGCGCTTTCTCAGGTGATCAAGGGCTGGACCGACGGCCTCCCGGGAATGAACGTCGGCGGCCAGCGTCTTCTCGGGATCCCTGCCGCGCAGGCCTATGGGGCCAAGGGTTCCCCTCCCGACATCGGCCCGAACGAACCACTCTGGTTTGTGGTGACGGTGAAGTCCGCGTCGGCCTGATGTCGGTGTCTGACCATTCGCCTGACATCGCGCCTGACATCGCGCCTGACCTTTCACCTGACATTGCGCCCGGGGGGCGTTCTTTCCCCGGGGCGCGACGCCCCGATCGGAGCTACTGGGTGTCGTCGGGCGGCTTGCCGATCGCCACCTACGAATGGGGCGCGCCTGATGCCCCACCCGTCGCGATGGCCCACGGAGGATTCGACTTCGCCGGCACCTTCGACGTGCTCGCTCCGATGCTCGTTGCCGGGGGTCGTCGGGTGATCTCGTGGGATGCGCGCGGTCACGGCTCTTCTGGGCACGCCGAGCTCTATAGCTGGAACGCCGATCTTCGTGATGCCGCCGCCGTCATCGACGTGGCCTCGCCCGATGAGCCAATGGTGTTCTTCGGCCATTCCAAGGGTGGTGGCATGATGCTCGACCTGGCACACGCGCTGCCGCACCGGCTCACCCATCTGGTGAACATCGACGGGTTGCCCTCGAAGAACAACTGGCCGGACCTGGCCGATCACGAACGCACCAAGATGTTGCGGGGGGAACTCGAGGGCTGGCTCGACCATCGCCGCGAGGTGGCCGCGGCGCAACGTCACCCCGGCACCATCGAAGAGCTTGCCGCTCGCCGCATGCGGATGAACCCAAGGCTGACCCAGGAGTGGCTCGAGTACCTCGTGCCCATCGGGGGTGAACAGGTCGTTGATGGTGAAGGAGTTTCCGGGGGTTGGCGATGGAGACTCGACGCCGCCCTTCGCTTCGGGGGGTTCGGGCCATGGCGACCGGAGTGGTCGATGCAACGACTTCCCGGTATCGGTGTGCCGGTTCTTGGTGTGCTTGGCCTCGAGAACGAGATGATGGGGTGGGGTACGAAGCCGGCCGACGTCATCCCCAACTCGCCGCCGGTGTTCCGGTTCGAAGCACTCGAGGGGGTCGGTCATTTCGTGCACATCGAACAGCCCGAGGTCGTGGCGGGATTTGTCCTTGAGTTCCTGGAGGCAAACCCATGAGCACCGTCGAGCCGCCAGCGGCCCACGAAGCGCAGGCCTCCTCTCGAAACGTGATCCGGCTTACCCATGGCAAGGTCCGCATTGCCCTGCACCTGTTGCGCGAAGGGTGGGGTCGTCCGCTGTTGCTCCTACACGGCTTAGGCGAGTGCACGCCGTCGAACGTCCCAGCGTTGGCCGAACCGTGGCCCGGCCCGATCTACGGCCTCGACTTCACCGGCCATGGTTCGTCAACTATCCCCACAGGGGGCGGCTACACCGCAGAGATTCTTATGGCCGATGTCGACGCGGCGTTGCGTCACCTCGGGAAAGCCACCATTCTCGGCCGCGGGTTGGGGGCGTATATCGCCCTCCTGATCGCCGGCGGCCGACCGTCGCTGGTGCGGGGCATCGTGCTCACCGATGGGCCTGGCCTGGTGGGTGGCGGCATCCGCCCGGGTACCACCCACGTGCCCACGGTCGACACCCACCGTCCCGGCCCGCCCGACCCCCACGCCATGGCGGAGCTGTCCCGTGATGTGCGGCCCACCGACTACGCCATCGAATACGTCCGCCAGATCATGCAATGGTCGGAACTCGACACGCCGATCGCGGTCGCCGCAGTCGTTCGGCCCGAGTGGCTTGCCGCCGTCGTGGGCGAGGTAGGTGTGATCGAATGTCCGGTGGCCGATGGCCTCGCCCTCTTCACCGACCAGACCTGACGCCCCGAAAATGCGGCCGCCGACACGGCGCCGAGCGGAGCGGGCAGGGACCGGCCTACTGCTGGTCGACCGGGGGTTCGTTGAAGTGGCTTGCCCATTCATTGATACCCACCTGCGAACAATTGAACTCGACCAGTCGATTCATGAGCGCAAGAGGAAAGTCGGCGAGACCGCCCTCCAAACCCTTGCTGGACCAGATCAGGGCCGCGGTCAGCAAATCCGCACAGTCGCAGATCACCGTAAGGGCGACCCCATGCCGGGTTGCCACCTGAGCGGTAAGTTCTGAGGCCGCAAGCGCAGGCTGATTCGGCGAGATCGCGAGATAGAGGCCCTTGCCGATCCCGCTCGTCGCCAGTCTTTCCGCGAATTGCAGAATCTCCGAGGGCCCCACCGGCTTTTGTTTCGCTTCGGCGGCGAGAACGATGACACCTTCGGCATGCACGACTACGTCGCCAGGGGCATTTACCGACGGATCGTTGATCGCTCCAGATCGTACGTCTTCGTGGACGAGGTCGAGGCACGCAGCGACCAAGGCCTGGCCGCGCTTTCCGCCTTCTGTTTCGGCGTTGGTGAAGGCGACGCTCAAGGCGACAAGTTCGGGAAGTGGTGTGATGCTGGCCGCCAGCGGGACGGTGGTGGCTGTACGCCCGTCCTCGATACGGACGCGCAGGAAGGCGGCAAGGGCGGGAACCGCATCAGCCTCCGTGAGGAAATCGACTTGGGCAAGCGCATCGCAAAGTTGGGCGAGTTCGACCCGTGTGCGTTCTGACACCTTGAGCAGGGCGTGGACTTTTGGCTCTCGGAAGAACGGTGAGTTGTTCAGCGGTTCGGCTCCGCGGGTGCGCAGGTCAATCTGTTCAGCGACGCTCCTCGGCACCAGCACCTCCTTGGCGAGGCTGCGCGCCGAGTAGCCCTTGTGGCTGGTCGAAGTCTGGAGGGAGAACGCGTCGACTCGGTCGTCGCTCGATTTCGCAAGCAGTGCCGTGCCGAGCAGCGGCGTAAAAGTTGCTGAGGCCATACGACCCACGCTTCGCGCAATCGTCGTCCAGAGTTCGGGAACGGGTTCGCCTGACCTCGCGATCACGAGAGCCTCGTTGAATCTGGCCGTCGCCTTTGACTTGTCGATTGTCAGGCCCACCGCGTCGTCTCTCCTGCGTTCGGCTGGAAGGCAGACCTCAACGCTCGGAAACGATACACGTGAGGCTTCTGCGAACGCATTGGCGGACGGGTACTGAAGATGGCACGAGCGATCAAACGTTCGCCACTCGCGAAGCTACCTGCTCCGCCAGGAAGGGCGGGACGCAGTTCCCGATTTGTTTCTGGACCGATGCACGTTTGCCGACGAACACATAGTCGTCGGGAAAGGTGAAGAGGCGGCGGAGCTCTGGGACGCGAAGCCGCCTGTTCTCCCAATGGAAGGGGCCCACGTTTGGACCAGGTTGCGCCTGGATCGTGGGGGCTGGCCGGTTTGGATCGAGTTTCAGAAGGAAGGACCAATACCTTGACCGCCAACCGAAAAGCGGTTGCGGATGGCCTCGCTCTTGCGTGAAGTAGAGGTAGTTGTCGCCAGGGGGAATGTCCGGCAGGAGATGCCCAAAGCCTCCGCGGACGACCTCCTCGCGTTCGGGATCGGTAACGAGCCCAGCGAGTGCCGACCCAGTCGTTACGTGCGGGAGTGGACCGCCGGCGGTGGTGCGACGCTCCCACTGACCGTGATGCGTGGGTTCGGGCAGTTCTGGAAGCCGGTCGCGTTTCCTTGACCCGACGATGAAGAGGCGCGGTCGCGCTTGCGGTACGCCGAAGTCCGCGGCATTCAGTACTCGCCACTGGCACTGGTAACCCGCAGCTTCTATCTCGGCGAGAAGCCGGGTGAACGCCGGTCTGCTCGCTCGGTTGTTGAACGTGAGGGCGTAGACGTTCTCGAGGATGAAGAAGCGGGGCCTTGCCTCGGTGAGCACACGTGTGTAGGCCTGCAGCAGGCTGGCGGCCGGGTCGACGCCTTCGCGCTTCCAGTCGAGCCAGAATCCAGACTTGGAGAAGGCCACGCAGGGTGGTCCACCAATGAGCAGTTCGGGTCGGTTGCGATTGCTGAGACCGCCGGCTTTCAGGATGTCCCTTGTGGTGACTCCGTCGGCGCCGCCGGCCGCGAATGGATAGAGGTTGGCACGAAGGACCTCTCGAAGCTCGGGGAAGTAGTTCGGTGCGTTCTTCTCCATCGAGTCGGCGGCGTCGTCGTCCCACTCGACCGCGGCAACCGTGTGGAACCCCGCTCGTTCCACGCCGAGGTCAAGTCCTCCAGCGCCAGAAAACAGGGAGATGACGGCTCCGCTCACGGTCCCATTGTGGCTCGCCGGTTGGGTTGTGTCGCGCATTCCGATGGGTATCGGTAGTCGGAGCTGGGTGTCGGTGCAGTACCGGTGGTTGATTGAGCGCTTCATCGTTTCAGTAGACCCGAGGGGTCTGACAAGTAAGCCGGCCGGGGATGGTGTCCGGCGCATCCGACCAACCCGTGACGGGCGGCCTACGACGCAAGCGTGCCTTGGTAGATGTGCTCGTTGTGCCAGGCCAGGTAGCTCCCACCGGGTCCGTGTTCGCCCTCGGGTACGAGGAGTATCGGAGCAAGCGCGTCACCGAAGTAGGAGTCGACGTGAGCATCTGATCGAACGCGGCATCATGAGTTGGTCACGCAGCGAGGCCGCTGAGCGGGTCGAGCCGCTCGCCGTCGTTGCTTTCGGCCCAGGGCTTGATGTGTGAGGCAACGAGGAGGTGGCTGTGGGGTATCGACTTCGGAGCGAATCGCAGAACGCACAGGTGTGGTCGTAGCCCTTCAAGACCTGAGACGCGAACCGATGCTGGCCCATGCGTGCTGCCTGCTCGGCCATCCGGGTGGTCTGGACATCATTGGCCGCCAGGAGATCTACGCGCTTCTTGGCAGCGTTCACCGCCACCACGGCGTCAAGGGCGAGATAGTCGGCCAGGACCTGGACATTGGCACGGTAGCGGCGTGGCCGCTCCTCAACCGCGTCGAATGTCCGGTGGCCGACGGCCTCGCCCTCTTCACCGACTAGGAGCGCGTCTGGGAGGGTCAGCTCAGTCAGGCGGTCGAAGGCCGGCGATCAGCGTGTCGAGCGTGCTTTCCACCAGCAGGTCGCGGGTAGCGGCGTCGAAGGCAAAGCCGAGGTTCAACACCGTGGCCAGGCCATGGGTGACCGTCCAGTTGGTGAAGGTCACAATGAGCGGATCGACGTCGTCACGGACGAGGCCAGCGGCTTGGGCAGCGGTGAGGGCATCGATGGCGTAGTTGAACGCCTGCGTAGCGAGAGGGAGTTCCTGCCCGGTGGTGTCGCCCAGGGCGAGTTCTGGTGGGAAGAGGAACATCGTGCGAAAGAGTTCCGGGTTCTCAAGCGCGAAGGTGATGTACACCCGGCTCAACGCTCGCATTCGGGTGAGCGGTTCTGTTTCCCTCACCGCGTCGAAACGGGTGAGCAGTTCCTGAAAAGCTGACTCGGCCACCCCACGCAAGAGGTCCCGTTTGTCGGTGACGTACGCGTAGAGCGCGGGCGCGGTTACCCCGAGGCTGGCTCCAATCTGGCGCAGTGAGATCGACTCGAGGCCGCGTTCCACGATGTGGGCCCGCGCTGCGCCCACCACGGACTCGCGGGTGAGGGGCTCCCGGGGAACATCCGCCGGAGCGGTACGGGTGTCGGTACGTGAGTCAACCATCTGGTTCATCGTCCCATAGTTCGTTGTGCCGCCGCCGCATCAAGCGGGAATCAGGCGCCGGTGAGGCTGAACGGCGGAACCTTTGCGGCGGCTAAGAACCGGTCGTAGGCGTTGGAGTCGGCGTTCACGTAGAACTCGAGAAACTCGAGGGTGAGCTTGGCTACGGCGGGGCGAACGGTGTTGTCGGTGACGGGGCCGAGGTGGTCTGCGCCGGCGATGGAGGCAAGGAACTTGGGACTGCCGGCCGTGGCGTAAAGCTCTTCGCTTCGGGCGTAGGGGGTGATCGTGTCGGCGGTGCCGTGGATCGCCAAATAGGGGAGCGTTCCGGTATTTACCCAGGTTGACGGCATGAACGCCTTCTCGCCGGCCAGCGACACCACGGCTTTCACCCGCGTGTCGATACAGCAGGAGTTAAGGCCGATCGCCGACACGGTGTTTCCGCCGTCACTTTGGCCGACGACCCCGATGCGGTTGGCGTCGATGGCGTTGAAGAAGGCGCCCGTGCGCTGCGACGCCTCGAGGAGTTGGCTGATTACGAACTTCACATCGGCGGGTTGGTTCGGTAGGTCGGCTTGCGAGGCCTTGCCGGGCAGGGTGCTGGTGGCCAAAGGAAACTCCGGTACGGCCACCATGTAGCCACCGGCGGCGATCTCCCGCACGAACGTGTCGTACGTTTCGGCCGACGCGTTGAACCCAATAGCGAACACGATGAGCGGCGCTTTGGGTCGCCCAACGGGCACGTACATCGTGGTTTCGAGCACTCTGCGGTCCGAGGCTTCGGTGCTCCCCCGAGCCGGTGTGCCGCGGGTCGTGTCGGTGAGGGTGACTTTGCCGGTTTCGACCTTGTAGGGGGCGCTGCCCGTCGCAGTGGTGGGGGTGACGTTCACTCCGGGGGCGATCGTGCCCCCCCTCGGGCCAAGGTCCACCCCGATGCTGGTGTTGGTCGGCAGCGTGATCTCCGGGCCGGCGAGAGATGATCCGGTGGCAGTGGGGCGGTTCTTGACCGTGGTGCTGGGGGCGGTTCCACGGATTTCGATCACTTCGGGTCGGAGCGGCCCAGCGTCCTCAGTTCCCCCTCCGCACGACACGACCATCCCCGCAAGCCCGGCGGTGCAGGCGAAGGCGACGACGGCTCGGGTTCGCAGGGACACGGGCGGAAACTGTAGGTGGTGCGGGTCACAGAACCGCGTCGCCCTCCGCCGTGGGTTGCTCCGCTTAGGAGCGTGAGGCGAGTCGGTCGCGGGTGAATCGCCGGGCGTTGAACGTGATGAGGCCAAGGGCGAGCGCCCATACGAGCGACCCTGCCACCAGGACGCCGATGACTGGCGCCAACATGAGGCCGCTCGACTGCGCGGCGGCGACAAAAACGAGCGGGAGAATCACGGCGCCGCCGAGCTGATTCGCTTCTTGGGTGGTCTTGGCTTTGCTGCTGACGATCACTAGTAAGCCCAGCGCAAGGAGGGCAACCGCGGGGGCGACCCACAGCATCGTGATCGTCCACTGGGTGAAGGGCAAAAAGAGTCGACCGAGGGTGGGCCAGGCGATGGCATTGCAAATGACGGCATAGAACACCGCGCTGATCCAGGTGATCGCCACGGCCGGGAGGAATGCCCCCAACACCTTGGCGATGAACAGGTCTCGGTCGTCGATGGGAAGTAGGAGCAGCCCCTCCAACGTGCGCCGTTCCTTTTCCCCGGCGAACGAGTCGGCAGCGAGAACGGCGGAAACCATCAGCGGGATCACGAGCAGCAGGGGCGAGAGCATGTACCCAAGAATCAGCACCACGAGGCGCTCGCGGCTGGGTAACTCCAGGATCGGCTTCACGATCTCCCGCACGATCGGCGAGCTGAGCGCCGTTTCCATCTGTTCCGTAGGAACCGACGTGGCGAAGATGCCCATGCCAACGGGCAGCACGATAAGGAGGACCGCCGGCACCGAGAACATAGGAATGGTGATTGATTTGCTCCGTCGCACGGCGCGGATGTCCTTGGCGATCACGGTTTTGATTGCGGTCCAGTTCCGACTCATCAGATGTCCTCGTTCTGGCCGTCGCCTGATCGGGTCCGGGCGAGGAAGCCGTCGCTAATCGGCGCGCCCGCCTCCGCTTCGATTCGTTTCTCCACGGCAAAGTAGACGTCTTCCAACGTGGGATTGTGGGCCTCGGCGCCGAATACCGGCACGTCGAGGCCGACGAGGGCCACCACGATTCGGGGCACGGTGGCGCGATTGTCGACGCGCAACGAAACGCCGTCGGCCTGTTCGCTAACCTCAAGCACCCCAGGCAGGCTCCGCAACGTGGCGAGTTTGACCTCACCGATCGGTCCGCCGCAGTCGATCTCGGCGGCGATGCCTTGCCAGAGGTCGCGGGCGAGCTCGTCGGGGGCGCCAAAGGCCATCAGTCGGCCACGGTGCAGCACCGCCATGCGATCGGCGAGTTTGCCCGCTTCACCGAGAAAATGAGTGGCCAGCACGATGGTGCGCCCTTCGCCCGCCAGGTCGGAGACCAGCTCAATGACATCACGAGTGCCGGTGGGATCGAGGCCTGAGGTGGGTTCGTCGAGGAACAGCACCTCCGGTTCGTGCAACAACGCACGAGCTAACGCCACCCGTTTGCGTTGCCCCGTCGAAAAGCCTTGGGTGAGGTCGTTCGCTCGTTCGGTCATGCCGAACCGTTCAAGCAGCTCGTCGGTGCGACGCCGGCTCTCGTCGGGCGAAAAGCCCCGCATCCGGGCCGTGAACTCGAGGTTCTCCCGGGTGGTGAGCCGATCGTCGAGGCCGGCATTCTCGGTGAGCACCCCGGTGCGTTCCCGCACCGCGTTGCCGTCGACTGCCGGGTTCAACCCCAGAACCATCGACGAACCGCGATGGGGTGCGAGCAGGCCGTTGAGCATCCGTACGGTCGTGGTCTTGCCCGCCCCATTGGGGCCGAGCAACGCCAATACCTCACCCGGTTCGACGGAGAGGGTGACGCCGTCGAGGGCGAGGCCGCTGGCGAAGCCCCGCGTCAGGTCTGTCGTGCTGATGGCCGCCGTCACTCCCACAGTCTGCCCGGTGAACGCAGCAAGCAGTGACGAACTCCACGAATATCTCACTCGATCGCACGTAGTGTTCCGTTCAGCGGTACTGTGAGTTGTTTGTAACCCTCTCGCTTTGGAGCATGGGCTTGTGAATCTGGCCGCGATCATCGACACCCATCCCGCCGACTCGGTCGCCGTCATTAGTCGCGGCAAGACCACTACCTACGGGGCCCTCGGGCAGCAAGTAGCAGGCTTTCGCGGCGGGCTCATCGAACTGGGCGTGGAGCCAGGCGACCGTGTGGCCGTTGCCTGCGGAAACAACTGGTACTTCGTGGTGAGCTACCTGGCGTCGCTGGGTGTGGGTGCCGTGGTGGTACCGGTGAACCCCGCCATGCCCGCACCGGAGATCGAGAAGTACCTCGCCGTCACCGGCGCCAAGGTGCTCATCGCTACCCCCGGGGTGATTCCCGCCCTCACGGCCATCAACCGCTCCGACGTTCCCGACCTTGAGCACGTCATTGCCACCGCGGGTGTCGACTACCCCGGCGCGGTCCTGCTCGACGACGTCATGGCTTCGTCCCCCGCCAACATGGTGGAACGCCAAACCGATGAGCTGGCCGTGCTCATGTTCACGAGCGGCACCGCCGGAACGCCCAAAGCGGCGATGCTCACCCACGGCAACCTGTTGTCGAACCTCGAACAAACGCAAGCTCATCCGGGCCGTTCACAAACCCCCGCCGACCGGGTGTTGGGCGTGCTCCCGATGTTCCATATCTTCGGCCTTAACGTCGTGCTGAACCTCTCGCTCTACCAGGGTTCGTCGGTTGTGCTCATCGAGCGCTTCGACCCATCCTCGGCCCTCGAGGCGATCGAGAACCACGGCATCACGGTGGTCAGTGGTCCTCCCACGATGTGGTCGGCATGGGCAGCGTTGCCAGGCGCCAGCCCCCGCGCCTTCGCCTCGGTGCGCCTTGCCGTGTCCGGCGCGGCCAAGCTCTCCATCGAAACGGCCCAAGCCATCGACGACAAGTTCGACCTCGTACTTCGTGAGGGTTACGGCCTCACCGAGACAGCACCGGTCGTGAGCACTGCCACCGGCACGGATGCGCCGCGAGGCTCGATTGGCACGATCGTGCCCGGCGTAGAGGTCCGTTTGGTCGACGCCGATGGCGAAGATGCTTTGGTGGGTGATTCGGGCGAAGTGTGGGTCCGCGGGCCAAACGTGTTTAAGGGCTACTGGAACGATGTGTCGGCCAGCGCCAGCGTGCTCAGCGCCGACGGTTGGCTCCGCACTGGCGACGTTGCCGTGATCGACGACGATGGTTATCTCTACCTCGTCGATCGGGCCAAGGACATCATCATCGTGTCCGGCTTTAATGTGTTCCCGGCCGAGATCGAAGGCGTCCTTATCGAGCACCCGGCGGTCGAAGCCTGCGCCGTGATTGGCGTTCCCCACCCCCATTCCGGTGAAGCGGTGAAGGCCTTTGTGGTGTTGGCCGATGGCGTATCGGCGGAGGAAGACGACATCATCGCCTGGTGTTCGGAGCGAGTCGCCCGCTACAAGTGCCCGAGCAAGGTGATGTTCGTGGATGAATTGCCCCAAGGCTCCGGCGGCAAAGTGCTCCGACGCGCCCTGCGCTGACCGGCTTTTCGTCCTCGCCCACGGTTCCCAAATGCGGGTCCGATTCGTTCTGGATGAGAATCCGCCCGCATACGGGCGGAATGTCATCCAGAGCGCCGATTGGGGTGGTTCGGGCCGCTTTGTGAACTCGTGAAAAGGGCCGCTAGCCTGCGCAGATCATGTCTGGCGACAACGGGTCGAGCGGCGCCCGTCCCCACCATCAAACCCGGCCGGCGGCGTCGAATGGCGGCACCGATTCGGAAGGAGCCGTGGCCCCAGAACGGCTCCGTCGAATCCCTGACGCTACCGTCACCCGGCTTCCCATCTATCTCCGAATTCTTGTCGACGTGCACGAGGAAGCCGAAGAGACGATTTCATCGGAACGCCTGGCCGACCTCGCCGGTGTGAACGCCGCAAAAGTACGCAAGGACCTCAGCTATCTCGGGTCGTACGGCACGCGGGGCGTGGGGTACGACGTCAAATACCTGATGTTTCAGATGCGACGAGCGCTCGGGCTGATGAAGGATTGGCCCGTGGTGATCGCCGGAATTGGCAATCTCGGTGCTGCCCTTGCCAACTATGGCGGCTTCGGTAGCCGCGGATTTCCGGTCGCGGCGTTGGTCGACGCCGATCCGGCGAAGGTGGGTACCTCGTTGGGTGAGCTCACGGTCCGTCACATCGACGAGCTGCCGTTGATCGTCGCCGAACTCGGGGCGGCGATCGGCATCATCGCAACGCCGGCATCGGTGGCGCAAAGCGTGGCCGATCGAATGGTTGCGGCCGGGATTACCTCGGTGCTCAATTTCGCCCCTGCCGTTGTTTCGGTGCCTGGTGAGGCGTCATTGCGTAAGGTCGACCTCGCCGTGGAGTTGCAGATTCTGAGCTTCTACCGCCAGCGAGCGGAAGGCGTTACTGGCGGTCAACAGCCGACGGCGGTTGGTAGCTGATGCCAGTCTCGGTTCCGCTCTACCCCGTGAATCTGTTGGTGTCGGGCCAACGATGTTTGGTGGTCGGGGGTGGCGTGGTGGCGGCGGCCAAAGTTGCCGGGCTGCTCGAATGTGAGGCCGCCGTGCACGTGGTGGCGCCGCTGGTCCGACCAGTCACGCAGATGTTGGGCGATGGCCTCACTCCGCCGGCGTCGCTGCGCTGGGACGAACGGCGCTACACGGCGGCCGATCTCGACGGTGCCTATCTCGTGATCACCGCCACCGACGACCCAACGGTCAACGCCGCAGTCTTTGCCGACGCGACCGAACGCGGGATCTGGTGCAACAGCGCCGACGATCCTGCCAACTGCTCGTTTACCCTGCCGAGTCGGGTTCGTCAGGGGGACTTGCTGGTCACCTTCTCTACCCGTGGGCGCAGCCCGGCGCTCTCAAGATGGCTGCGAGAGACATACACGGAGGAGTTCGGCTCCGAATACGCCACACTCATGGACATGCTCGCCGAAGAACGGGAAACCATCGTGGCCGCCGGCCGCTCAACCGAGGGCTTGGCTTGGCAAGAAGCCCTGTCCTCGGGAATGCTAGAGCTGATCCGCGAGGGCCGCCTCGCCGAAGCTAAGGAGCGCCTCCAGGCGTGTCTGTCGTCGTCATCGGTCTGAATCACCGCACCGCTCCGCTCGATCTGCTCGAGCGAATGTCCCTTTCCGACGATCGGTTGGTGAAGGCGCTCCACGACGTCGTCGGTCGCGACAACGTGAGCGAAGCGGTGGTGCTTTCCACCTGCAATCGCACCGAGGTCTATGTCGTCGCGGAACGATTCCACGGGGCCTTTCGTGATGTGCGCGATTTCCTCGGCGAGTCCTCGTTTCTTCCGCCAGAAGACTTCACCGACCACCTCTACGTGCACTACGACGACGTCGCTGTGCAGCACCTGTTTTCCGTGGCCGCCGGCCTCGACTCCGCCGTCGTGGGCGAGACCGAAATCCTCGGACAGGTGCGTTCCGCCTGGGAATTGGCCCGCACCGAACGGGCTACGGGAACCCAGCTCAACGGTCTGTTCCGTCACGCCCTTGAGGTTGGCAAGCGGGCCCGCACCGACACCGCCATCGCCCGCCACATCGCGTCGGTTTCCACCGCCGCCGTCGCCATGGCCAAGGAGCGGCTCGGCACCCTCGCCGGCCAGCGCATCCTGGTTCTGGGTGCCGGCGATATGGGCGAAGGAATGGTGCGTGCCCTCGGTGCCGAAGCACCAGCCTCGGTACGAATTGCCAACCGCACGTGGGAACGAGCCGAGGAACTGGCGGCGCGAGTGGGCGGGGAGCCCGTGCGGCTCGACGCTCTCCTCGATCAACTCGCCGAGGTTGATCTGCTGCTCACCTCCACCGGGGCCTCGTCGTTGCTGGTCGAGCACGGCGAGCTGGCCGGAGTGATGGCCGGTCGCAACGATGCGCCGTTGCTCATCGTCGACGTCGCCGTGCCGCGCGACATTGATCCCGCGGCTGCGCAGCTTGCCGGCGTCACCCTGCTCGACATGGACGATCTTCGGGCCTTCGCCGAGGCCGGGATGAACGAGCGTCGTTGCGAAGTGGGCAAGGTTCGCACGATCGTGGAAGACGAGCTGGCGCGGTTCTTGTCCGTTGCGTCCGCCCGTGAGGTTGCGCCGTTGGTGGGATCGCTGCACGGCAAGGCCGAGGAAGTGCGTGCCGCCGAACTCGACCGTTTCCGGGCCCGCTTGGCGAACCTCGACCCTCGCGAGCTCGAAGCGGTAGAGGCCCTCACCAAGGGCATCGTGGCCAAGCTGCTCCACGACCCCACCGTTCGGGTGAAGGACGCCGCCGGATCGGCCAAAGGCGAACGGCTCGCCGAGTCGCTCCGCGACCTGTTCGACCTTTGAGCTCACGTCGTCCGGTGCGGATCGCCACCCGCGGCAGCGCGCTGGCGCTTTGGCAGGCCGAGTTTGTGGCGGCTGAGCTCGGTGGGGTTTGCGAGCTCGTGGTGATCGAAACCCACGCCGACAAACGGCTCGACCTACCCATTTGGGAGATGGGCGGGAAGGGCGTATTCGTCAAGGAGATCCAGGCGGCGATCCTCGATGGTCGGGCCGACTTGGCCGTGCACTCCGGCAAGGACATGCCGGCGGTGAGTCCCGATGAGCTGGTGATCGGCGCCGTGCCACTTCGGGCCGATCCCCGCGATGTGCTCGTTGGCCATGCGCCGCTGGCATCGCTGCCTACCGGGGCGACGATTGCCACCGGATCGGTGCGGCGGAAAGCCCAGCTGGCCAACGTGCGCCCAGACCTCCAGTTCGAAGGGCTGCGCGGCAACATCGCCACCCGCCTCGACAAAGTCCCAACTGGTGGGGCGATCGTGATGGCGGCGGCGGCCCTCGACCGGCTCGGCCTGTCCGGTTCTGTGCGAGAGCGAGGGCTGGTGGCCGATGTGTTTTCGGCCGAGGTGATGCTCCCGCAGGTAGCCCAGGGAGCGCTGGTCGTGGAGCGGCGGGCCGATGCTCCGAGCGAGCTCGTGGAGCGGGTGGCCCGGCTTGAGGATCCCGCTTCTCGATTGGCGGTCGAGATCGAGCGGTCGTTCCTCCGAGAACTCGGCGGCGACTGCAATCTGCCTGCCGGTTGTTTCGCCACGGTTGCGCCCGATGGTGCCATCAAGGTTCGAGGTCTTTTGGCCGCCCTCGACGGCTCGTCGATCCTTCGTCACCACTACGTCGACCACGAGCGGCCCGACGTCACCCGAATCGGTGCTGACCTGGCACGGCATCTGCTCGACGTGGGCGGCGCAGCGCTCCTCGCCCAGTAACGAGCAGGACCGCGGAACC
Source organism: Actinomycetes bacterium (assembly GCA_031415655.1). Lineage (GTDB taxonomy): Bacteria > Actinomycetota > Acidimicrobiia > Acidimicrobiales > Acidimicrobilacustridaceae > JAKOVR01. The sequence goes on along the minus strand of JANOSD010000190.1, from coordinate 52,961 downwards.
GACCACAGCGGCGATGGCGGACCCGGCGAGGATGCCGAGGCGCGCCGCCGTGCCGAGGCTGGCGTCCAATGACCCCCCGCCGGGGAACGACAGGCTGGCCACGAACAACGACACCGTGAAGCCAATGCCGGCGAGGGCGGAGGCGCCCACGAACTGTGTCCACGACGTGTCGTCAGGCAGGTCGGCTCGCTGTAAGCCGACGAGAAGGGCGGCGGTTCCCACGATGCCCACGAGCTTTCCGACCACAAGGCCCACCACGATGCCGAGCGCTGCCCGCTGCGCTTCGGGGGTGGCGAGGGCGTCGGCGGAGATACGCACCCCGGCGTTGGCAAGGGCGAACAGCGGCATCACCAGAAAGGCCACATAGGGGTGAAGTAGGTGTTCGAGGCGTTCGGCCATCGCCGGCGGATCGATGTCGGCGGCATCTTCCGGTTTGGGGTCCTCGCCGGCAATGTGGGAACGGGCGGGTATGGCAAAGGCGAGGCCGACGGCGGCGATGGTGGGGCTGACCCCCGAGACGGCGGTGGCGGAGTAGACCCCGATCCCGATGGCCACGAAGGGGAGCGGGTGGTGCACATGGAACCGGCGGAGCACCACGATGCCGGCCATGCCTGAGGCGGCCGCGACCAGTGCGATGAGGCTCACGCCGCTGCTGTAGAAGACGGCGATCACGGCGATGGCGATGAGGTCGTCGGCCACGGCCAAGGCCAACACGAACACCTTGAGACTGGTGGGGGCGCGGGTGCCGAGCAGTGCCATCACCCCAACGGCGAAGGCAATGTCGGTGGCCATCGGGATCCCCCAGCCCGATTGGGCTGCTGTCCCGGAGGTGATTGCGAGATAGATGAGCGCCGGCACCACCGCTCCGCCGACGGCACAACACACCGGCAGTAAGGCGGTGCGCATCGAGCGCAGTTCGCCATCGACGACCTCTCGTTTGATCTCAAGCCCGACCACGAAAAAGAAGATCGACATGAGACCCTTCTCCACCAGCGTGTGGGTGGAGAGTCCAGCCACCTCACTTCCGAGGAGTCGCTCGTAGCCGTCGTGCAACGGGGAATTGGCCAGCATGAGGGCGATCGCGGTGGCGGCCATCAGGGCGATGCCGCCAGCGGCTTCGGTGGCCAGAAACTCCCGGATAGCGCGTGTGGACCGCATGGTGCTGCGAGTATGCCCGACGTGACATCCGAACCCGGACAACTGGTGCCGTTGCTCCGGTGTTGTTTTGTCCTCGGAAACCTGGCCCCGGACGGAGCCCAGATATCCACGTTGGCATTGGCCGAGGAGCTTCCCCGCCACGGTGTGCAACCGCTCGTTGTCGTGCTCGAGCGTCATCCTGACGAGGTGATCCAACGGGCTCGAACCCAGGGTGTCGACGTACGGGTGCTCCATGGTGGCTCCCGGGGGGCATGGATTCGGGAACTGCGATCGATCGTGGTGCGAGAGGAAATCGATGTGCTGGTGACTGCGATGCCGTTCGCCGATCTGATTGGTCGACTCACCGGCCTGATCACTCGCCGGCCAGTGGTGTCGTCGTTCATCGATACGTTTACCTACGTCGACTATCCGCGAGGGTTCTTCGATTCCGGCGCAGTTCTCCGCCGTCGCGATCGATTGGTTGCGTGGGCGATCCGATCGTCGGGTCGGTACCTCACGGATCGCTGGCACGCGACGAGCCCGACCGCGGCCGAGGTAAACCGACTCGCTCTTCGGCTGGGGCCCAAGCAGGTCGTCGCCATCGAATACGGCCGGGGCCGGCCGGACCCGGAGCCTGTCACCTCAGCGTCCCGTCAAGGCCTTCGCGCGGGATTGGGCCTCGGACCCGATGCGCAGGCCGTGCTGGCGGTGGGGCGTTTGCACGAGGTGAAGGGCATGGACTGGCTACTCGACGCGTGGGCGATCCTTGCCACCGACCGAGCGCGCCTTCGGCTACTGATCGCCGGCCGCGACGATGGGATGGCGACGGAACTGCGACGACAGGCGGAACGGCTGGGTATTGCCGACTCGGTGTCGTTCCTCGGCCATCGCGACGACGTGAACACGTTGCTACAAATGGCGTCGGTGTTCGTGCAGTCGTCGCGTAGTGAGGGCGGTCCGGCCGCTGCTGCGGAGGCGTTTGCCACCGGGACGCCGGTGGTGATGCCGCGTTTTCAACTCGACTCGGGGATGCTCCAGGACGGGGTCGAGGCACTGTTCGTCGACCCCTCCAATGCAACGGCGTTGGCTGCGGCGATTGTCGACTGTTTCGACCACCCCGAGTCAGCACAGGCGCGGGTCGAGCGCGCCCGAGCATTCTTCGACGCCCACCTCCACATCTGCGGCGCGGCCGCTCGGATGGCCATCCTATACCACGAAGTCGCCGGCAACCCACGTGTTTTCGGGAAACGTCGTCGGGGTTGAGCGAGACACCGATCAAATGGGCCGCGGAGAACGTGGCATCCTGTGCTTCACGGCGTCGGAAACGCAGACGGGAACCTCCGGGTGACCTATCACCGGGTCGCCGTCGTTGTGGGAGGAGGACCGCCAACCGCTCGAGCGTCGTTCGCCTTCGACGACGTCGGCACGCGGTTCGCGGTTCGCGGGGTGCATCACGGTGCCGGACACCAAAGGTACGGGTCGATCTCGTTCGGTGAACCCGCGGCACCGCCGAGCCGACCGTGATCGTCGACATCACCGTCAATGGCAGAACCGACATCAAGGACATCAAGGGTGTGGCCCCACGCCACCAGATCACGCGGTCCGAGTCGCTACTGGCCGGCCCTGCCCGACACGCTCAGGAGCCTGTCCCAGTAACCATTCGGCGTCTTCCGGCCAGCTTCGAATCTCGCGGCGTCCTCCGTCTCACCGCCCAAAAAAGGGGGCTTTCGACGTCGCGTCCTTGCGAGAGTTCGAACCGTGGCTCGGAATCCGCTTCTCGAAGCGTTACTGAGACACGCTCCTAGCCTGCCCGTCCTGCGAGTGCGCATCAGCTTCTGAGCTCGCGCCGCGGGGCGCGATATCGTGATCGGACCCGTTGATGAGGAGGGGAAATTGCAAGCGCAAGGACCAATGAAAAAGGTGCGCTGCGGCTGGGCGGGGAACACGGGAGTTGTGGTCGCGGCGCTGGCGGCGACGATCATCGGCTGCACGACGTCGCCATCGTCGTCGGGCCCGTCATCGTCATCGCCATCGTCGACGACGTCGCCCGCAGTTGCTGCGGGCACCGTTCCGGGATCAATGGTCGTCAAAACGATCGGGCCGCCTGATGCCAATGGCGTGTCCCTGGTTATCGACGAAAGTCTCAACCGGCCCATGGCTGTCGCCATCCGTCCCGGCGACGGATCCGTGTGGGTAACCAACAGTGGCAACGACTCCATCACGATTCTCACCCTCGCCGGGGCAACGGCATCGGTGCGGACGGTGACGGATGCGTTCGCTGAGCACTTCGTGGCCCGCCCGTCGGGATTGGCCTTTGTCGACGACGGCACACGTTTCGCAGTGGCCAACAACTCCAACAACGAAGTGCGAGACCTCGAATTCAAAATCAACCCGGAGCGCAACGTCTATTTCAAGGGCAACAACTTCATGGGTCCGACGTTGTTCGCCTCCGACACCTACGGTCTCGCTGGCCAGAGCAAGAAGTACCTCGACGACTGGCCTCAGCCCGGCTACGGCCACGATCCACCCGACGACGTTCCTGAGGATCAGTGCCCGAGTGAGAATTGGTCCGTCGAGGTCCGCAAGTGCATTTGGCCCCGCGAGGGCAGCCATCTCGACATGCTCCACGGCGATCCGCTTTCCATGGGCATCGCGAGCGCCGGTGACAACGTGTTCTTTGTCCTCGACGGCTGTGGAACGCGTGAGGCAGGCAACATGTGCAGCGGCAAGGGTCACGTGGCGATGGTCGACTTCAACCGCGATCATCAAGAAGGCAACGGGTTCCACGGCGACGGCGTCCACCACCGCTACATCGACGCTCCGTTCAAGAGGCTCGACGACGTGCCGTCCGGGATCATTGTGCGGGGCGACGACATCGTCTACTCCGACACCGGAGCCGGGGTCGTGCGCCGGTTCCGTCGCACGCAGGGCCGCACGGAGGTGCTTGCGGGGCCGTGGCACGCGGGCGCTGCCACCCGCAACGAGCACGGTCCCGGGGTCATGGACTGGAGCAGTGTGGAGAACGGCCCAGGGGACGGAGACTCGCCCGAGGTGATCGATGCATGGATTGCTCGAGCCGGGAAACCCGCCCTGATTGCCCAAGCTGGCGAGCGCTGGATCCGCCCACAGGAAACCCTTGGTGAGTACGCGTACGTGTACGGGACCACGCCAACCGAGGTCGTCCCCAAGGGCACGGTCGAGCAGCCTTCGGGCCTCGCCGCCAGCGAGACCAGTCTGTTCGTGGCCGACCATCGTTCCGGCAACATCATCGAACTTCGCTGGAGCGACCTCCAGGTCGTCCGCACGATCCGCACCGGGCGTACTGGTCTCGGCGGCATGACCTATTCCGCCGCCGAGAAGGCCCTCTACGTCACCTCAACCACCGACAACGCCCTGTACCGGGTGGCCGTCGGCTGAGGAGCACCCCGAGCGGCGTCCGTCCGTCTTCTTCACCGCTTGACAACAGGAAAGCGGTGAGACATTTCTCTTCGGGGAGGAAGTCCTCGGCTCTGATCTTCCCGGTCGGGAGCTGTTCGCCGGAGTCAATGCCCCCGGGTGGGATGCGACGCTCCGACTGCTCGATACCGCGCTCACCGGCCATGGTCCCGCCGTCGTCGTGATCGACGAGTTCCCGTATCTCGTGGCGGCCAACGCAACCGTCGAGGCCATCTTTCAAAAGCAGTGGGACCGATTGCTCTCTCGTCGCCCCGTGCTGCTGATCCTGGTGGGTTCGGACCTTGCCATGATGGAGGCGTTGAACACCCACGGCCGGGCCTTCTTCCAGCGAGGTGCCGAGGTCGTCATACCCCCACTCACTCCCGTCGAGGTGGGCTCCATCGTCGGTGCTGCCGGAGCTGCTGAAGCCTTCGACGCTGCGCTGGTTACGGGTGGGATGCCGCTTCTCTGTTCGGACTGGGCCCGGGGGCGGTCCCTGCGAGCCTTTCTCCGCCGATCGCTGCGCGACCCGACCTCTGCCTTGATCGTGAGTGGCGAGCGTTCGCTTGCGGCGGAGTTTCCCGACGAAGCCCAGGCTTCTCTCGTATTGCGCCAGATCGGCGCAGGCGAGCGCACCTTCTCCAACATTGCGCGAGCGGCGGGTGGCTTGCAGGCCACGTCCCTGACACGGTCGTTGCACGTTCTGACCACAACCGGAATCGTTGTCCGTGACACACCGCTCTCCACTCGGCCCAGCAAAGAGGCTCGATATCGGGTCGCCGACCCGTCGCTGCGGTTCTGGCTTCGATTCATCGGCTCCCACATGGCCGAAATCGAGCGCGGTCGTGGGGATCGTGTGATCGAGCGGGTCGAACGGGATTGGACCACTTGGCGCGGCCGGGCAATCGAGCCACTGGTGCGCGAAGCGTTGATGCGCCGCCCGCCTGTGCCGAGCCTCGACGCGGGGATGGTCGGCGGCTTCTGGACGAGGACGAATGACCCGGAAATCGACGTCATCGGTGCGGACGGCGGACCGACGGCATCCCGCATTGTGTATGCAGGGTCGATCAAGTGGCTCGACCGTCAACCATTGGGGGAGAGAGATATCGCCACGCTGCGGGCCGGCCTCGTGCAGGTGCCGGGGGCCTCGGCCGACACGCCGATCGTGGCGGTAGCTCGTGCTGGCGTGAAGGCGACGGGTATTGCCGCTGCCTTGGGCCCGGAGGATCTCCTCGCCGCGTGGGACGTGTGAGCCACGGTCTTGTTCGTAGGTTGCGGCACTCCCGGCCGAGCAGGCTTGCGAGGTCAGGGATTTCCTGGCGGGCCGAGTGGGATGTGTTTCAAACCCTGCCGTCGATTCGCGCCCGCAGGCCTTGGCCTGCGTGGCCTTGAACGCCCCGAGCGGAGCGGAACTTGATGCGGCACTCCCGGCCGAGCAGGCTTGCGAGACCGCGAGAGGTTTGGCGGAGGGTGTGGGATTCGAACCCACGGTGAGTTTCCCCACACACGCTTTCCAAGCGTGCCGATTCGGCCGCTCTCGCAACCCTCCGGGTTGATGTCCCCGACCCACGTGGTGGCGATCAGGAGTCGACAGGCTATCGTGCCACCTGGGCCGACACCGCATGTGATGGTTGGGTCCTGTGCAATTGGATTCCGTGAACCGAGTCAGGGCCGGAAGGCAGCAGCTCTCAGCGGATCGTCCGATGTGCCGCAGACCGCCTGACCATCACATGGGGTGCCGGCCCTTCGCCGTTTCCTCGGCGGGGTTGGGCGGGTATCGTCGCTGTCGATGACCTACCAGTCCCTGTATCGCCGCTACCGCCCTCGCACCTTTGCCGAGGTGCGGGGCCAGGATCATCTGGTCACTGCGCTGCGCAATGCCGTTCGTGACGACCGTGTGGGGCATGCCTACCTTTTGAGCGGGCCGCGAGGCACTGGCAAGACCTCCACCGCCCGCATCCTCGCCAAGGCGCTCAACTGCCCCGACCTCGTGGAGGGCGAGCCGTGTGGGATTTGTGAGTCGTGCCTGGCGATCGATCACGGCCGGTCGTTCGATGTGCACGAACTCGACGCCGCCTCCAACAACGGGGTGGAAGACGTGCGTGATCTGATCGGCAAGATCGCGCTCGGTACGCCCGGGCGCAACAAGGTGTACATCCTCGACGAGGTGCACATGCTTTCGAAGGCGGCATCGAACGCGTTGCTCAAGACGCTCGAGGAGCCGCCACCCAACGTCGTGTTCGTGCTCGCCACCACCGATCCGCAGAACGTTCTTCCCACGATCAGGAGCCGCACGCAGCACTACGAGGTGCACCTGCTTTCGTCGGCGGAGTTGCAGTCGCTGGTGGAGACCATCGCGGTCGACGCTGGGCTCGATGTCGATGCCGAAGGGCTCGCCCATGCGGTGCGACTGGGGGCCGGGTCGGCGCGAGACACGCTCAGCGCGCTCGATCAGATTGCGGCGGCGGGCGGGGTCGACGACGATTTCGAAGCGGTCGACGAGTTGGTCGAGGCGTTGTGCGAGCAGGACACGGGCCGGGCGTTGATCGCCGTCGAGGCTGCGGTGTCTTCGGGCCGAAGCCCACGGTTGCTCGGGGAACAGTTGATCTCCCGTCTGCGCGACGTGTTTCTCGCGGCGATGAAAGCCGACCTCAAGCGTCTGTCGGACCGCGACCTCGAGCGTGTCACCGAACAGGCGCGAAGGCTTGGGGCTGGCGCCGTCACTCGGGCCATCGAAACACTCGGCGATGCCTTCATGGGTATCAACGATGCGCCTGATCCGAGGATCCCGCTGGAGATCGCGCTGGTGAAACTCACCCGTGTCGATCTGGACAATTCCCTGTCGGGGCTTGCGGCTCGAATCGAACGGCTCGAACGCGGCGTTGGTGCTTCGCCATCTCCGACGGCAACCGGCCGGCCGGTTGACCCTGCCGCCCAGGACGTTCCTCCGCCGGCCACATCGGCTCCGGCGCCACCGGATCGACCGGGGCGGGGGGCGGACGGCCCCGCATCGCAGGCTCGTCAAGCGTTGGGGAATCGCCGCCCGCCAGCTGCGGCGCCGGCGCCGGGTCCGATAGCTGACCCGTCGACGGAATCGGCGCAAGGTGGTGGCCCGTCGTCGGGTCGTCGTCCACCTCCGCGGCCGGGTCGGTCCGCTCCCGAACCCGCCGCCGCGGGGGCCGCCGCCGCACGGCCCGAGGCTGCGGGGCCCGCCGACTCTGAGCCCGCCGACTTTGGGTCCACCCACCCTGAGCCGAGAACCGGCGATCAAGCGCTGCAGGTACCCGTCGAGTTGAGTGGTGGAAACGACAGCCCCCTCTCGCAGCAGGCCATCGCTTCGGCGTGGGCCGACACGGTGGCCCCCACGTTGGCGCAGAAGGCTCGTTCCCGGTTCTCCACCGGCGACTGGCGTGAGGCAGTCGATGGCGTGGTGGTATTTGCGGTTCCCAACAGTCACCTACAACGCCGGTGCGCCGAGGTGGTGCCGATGGCGTCGGAAGCGCTCACTGCCCATTTCGGACGGCCGCTCCGTGTGCAAGTTGTGGTCGATGGTGAAGCCGCTCCTGAACGCGCCGCCGACGCGGGGTCGTCAGCATCTGATGGGACTCGTTCGTCCATCGCCGCCGACTCGGACACCGACGACGCCACCGATGATCCCACCGAGGGTTTGGACAACGAGGACCTCTCCGCCCTGGAAGATGCCAACGATGTTGCCTCCTCTACGGCGGAACGTGTGGCGGCCATGTTCGATGGGGCAGAGTTGGTAACCGACGAATCGTGACTGTTTCACCCTGTCCGACCGTCTCACCCCGCCCATTGTCACCCCGACTTCTGCGCACCCACACTCCTACTCCCACCCATTTTCTCTGAGGCTTCCCGTGACCACTACCCCTGAACCATTCGACGCCGCCGAATCCGGAGCCGAGCTTGTGCCCGGCGTTGGGGGCGGCCTGGAGGACCTCCTCGGCAATCTGCTCGGAGGTGGGGGCCTTGATATGAGTGCCCTGCTCGGCACCGCAATGGAGATGCAGCAACAGATGGCGGAAGCGCAGGAACAGGCGATGCACGCTGTGGTGGAAGGCCAATCCGGGGGCGGCATGGTGCGAATCGAAGTGACGGGGGCGCTGCAGTTTCGATCGGTCACCATCGATCCTCAAGTGGTGGATCCCGACGACATCGACATGTTGCAAGACCTCGTACTTGCGGCCCTACACGATGCCGCCGCCCGAATCGAGGCCATGCAATCCCAAGCCATGGGCGGCATGGGTGCGATGGCCGGGATGGGGGGGCTCGGTGGTCTCGATCTGGGGGGAATGGACTTCGGCGGTATGGACCTCGGGGGTCTTCTCGGCGGCTTGCCGGTTGCCGCCGACTCCGATGACGACGAGTGGGATGACGATGATGACGACGAGTGGGATGACGATGACGATGACGATGACGATGACGATGACGATGAAGAAATCGACGGCGGCCCGAGTTCGGTAGCGGGGCCCTCGCAGGGATGAGCGGCTACGCCCCACCGGTTCAGGATCTCATTGACGAACTCGGACGGCTCCCCGGGATCGGCCCGAAGTCGGCCCAACGGATTGCTTTTCACCTGCTCAAGCTCACCCGTGAGGACGCGGTGCGGCTGGCTGACGCGATCACGATCGTGAAGGACCGCATTGCTTTTTGTCAGAGGTGTTTCAACGTGAGTGATGCGCCCGAGTGCAGTTTCTGCACCGACCCCCGACGCGACCCGAAGATGTTGTGTGTCGTGGAGGAACCCCGAGACATCATCGCGGTGGAACGCACCGGCGAATACTCCGGACGGTTCCATGTTTTGCAGGGGGCGATCAGCCCGATGGACGGAATCGGCCCGGACCAGTTGAAGGTGAAAGAGTTGCTCGTCCGGCTCGAACCCGAAGGCGTAGAAGAAGTAATCCTGTGCACCAACCCCAACATTGAGGGGGAAGCCACCGCGATGTACCTCGGTCGGCTGCTCAAGCCCCTCGGGGTGCGGGTCACCCGGATCGCCAGTGGCCTCCCCGTCGGTGGAGACTTGGAGTACGCCGACGAGCTCACTCTGGGCCGAGCCCTCGAAGGCCGCCGGGACGTCGACGGCAGCTGACCCCTGGGTCAATCGGTGCCGGTTAGGCGGGGTGGGCACCCGGTGAGGCTCCGGCCCCGAGATACCGCCTAGGTGCCGAAGCCGACTATCCTCGGGCGCCCGCTGCGACCGAAAGCGCGTCATGGACCTCGAAAACAAGACCCTTCTGCTTACCGGTGGCACTGGCTCCTTCGGAACAGCGTTCATCGACCACGTCCGCCAGCGTTTCTCTGGGCTCACGATTCGAGTGTTTTCCCGGGACGAACTCAAGCAGAGCGAACTCCACAAACGTTTCGGTGACGACGGGATGCGCTACTTCATCGGCGACATCCGTGACCGCGACCGTTTGATCAGAGCCTGTCAGGGCGTCGACGTCGTTATCCACGCCGCGGCGATGAAGCAGGTGCCCGCTTGCGAATACAACCCCTCTGAGGCCGTCGCCACCAACGTGATCGGTGCGCAAAACCTGGTCGACGCCGCGACTACGGCAGGCGTGGAACGGGTGATCGCGCTGTCTACCGACAAGGCGGTCAACCCGGTAAATCTGTATGGCGCCACCAAGCTCTGCATGGAAAAGACCATCGTGCAGGGCAATGCCTATGCCGGAGCGGGACCCACCCGACTGGCCTGTGTCCGGTACGGCAACGTCGTCGGCTCGCGGGGCTCGGTCGTACCGCTATTCCGGGAACAGGCCGCGACCGGTCGAATCACGATCACCGACCCACGAATGACCCGCTTCTGGATCGCTTTGTCCCAGGCGGTCGACGTCGTTCTGTTCGCGCTGACCAACGCCACCGGCGGCGAGATCTTCGTACCCAAGTTGCCCAGCATGAAAGTGACCGACCTCGCGGCGGCGATGGCTCCCGATGCTGAAATCGATGTCATCGGGATCCGACCGGGAGAGAAGCTTCACGAAGCAATGCTTACGGTCGACGAAAGTCACCACACCGTTGATGTTGGGGAGTATTTCGTGGTGTTGCCCGAGCACCCGTGGTGGGTCGACCAACCGGCATGGATGGAGGGGAAGCCACTGGATGAAGGGTTTTCCTATTCGTCCGACAGTAACGACTGGTGGCTTACCGTGCCCGAGTTGCGCTCCCTGATCGGATGATCCCCTACGGGCGCCAGTCGATCGACGACGACGACATCGCCGCTGTAGTCGCAGTGTTGAAAGGCGACTGGCTCACCCAGGGACCGTTCGTAGCCGAGTTCGAGGCGGCACTGGCCGACCGGACGCAGGCGCGCCATGCCGTTGCCTTCGCCAACGGCACAGCAGCGTTGCATGCGGCGTGTGCCGCTGCTGGCCTCAGCAAGGGACAGCGAGTCGCGACGTCGCCACTGAGCTTCGCCGCCAGTGCCAACGCCCCACGGTATGTCGGGGCCGAGGTGGAATTCGTCGACATCGACGAGCACACCTTGAACCTTGACCTCACACTCCTTCCGGCTGGTCTCGACGGGGTCGTGGCAGTCCACTACGCCGGGCTTCCCATGGCCCTCGGCGAACTCGAACGATCCGGGCGTCGTCCTCGAGTAGTTATCGAGGACGCCGCCCACGCGATTGGTGCGGCAACACCGGATGGCCCGGTGGGTTCATGCGCTCACAGCGACATGACCTGTTTCTCGTTCCATCCCGTAAAGACCGTCACGACCGGTGAAGGGGGCGCGGTCACGACGAACGACGACGACCTTGCCGAGCGGCTTCGACGTTTTCGGCACCACGGCATCACGCCGACGCCCGACGAAGGGCCGTGGGCCTACGACATCCCGACACTGGGTTTCAACTACCGACTCACCGACATCCAAGCCGCGCTCGGCACATCACAGCTGAGCAAACTCGACCGATTTGTGAGCCGACGCAACGAACTGGCCGACCGATACCGCCATCTTCTTGCCCCCCTGCCCGTCACGTTGCCGCCAGAACCCGGGCCGGGTTTCGTCCATGGGCGGCACCTCTTCCCGATCCAGGTTCTCCAGCGCGATCAGGTGTTTCAGGAACTCCGGGATCGGGGTGTCGGCGTCCAGGTCCACTACGTTCCGACCTATCGTTTTGGTGCCTACCGAAGTGGAAGCGAAACGGCCGCTTGGTCGACGCGATACCCGGTCACGGAGAGGGTCTACGGAGGTTTGGTGTCACTCCCGATGTTTCCGGCGCTCACCAACGAGGAGCAGGACGAGGTGGTCGGGGTGCTGACGGACGTGCTCAGCAGCGCGGCAAGCCACGGGGCCTGATCGAAGGAGGAAGCCGCTACGGTTCGCCTTCGGCCAGCAGGTCGAGTGAGAGCGGCGTTCCGGCGGCGATACGACGGGAAGCTCGGCGGCCCATCACTTCGGGCATCAGGCGAGGGGGAAGGCCATCCGAGGGTCGAACGCTGCGCACGTTCTCCGAGGTGAACATCTCGCCGGGCTCGACGTCGGCTACGACGAAGAGCGAGCGGCGGAATCGTAGGCTCGCCGATTCGGACGGGGAGGGGCCGTACCGAAGAGTTCCGACGGTGAGATGCGCCTGACGAACGGCGTCAATCGTGGTTGCCAACTCCTGGGGCTCGAGCGAGAATGCTGAGTCTGGCCCCGGTCGATCCCGGGAGTCGGTGAAGTGCTTTTCGAGCACGCAGGCGCCAAGCGACACCGCCACGATCGCGGCGGTGGTCGTGAGCGTGTGGTCCGACAAGCCGATCGGTACGTTCCATGTGGTGGCCATGTCCGGGATGGTGATGAGATCCATCTCCTCTGACGGTGCCGGATAGGAGCTATTGCAACGGAGCAGGACCAGTTCGGTGGTTCCGGCCTGCGTGAGGGTGAGGACCGCAAGGTCGATCTCGGCGCGGGTGGCCATGCCGGTGGAAAGGATCACCGGTCGCCGGGTCTGACCTACCACTTCGAGCAGGGCGACATCGACCAGTTCGAACGAGGCCACCTTGTAGGCGGGAGGGTCGAAGTCTTCGAGGAAGTCGACGGCGGCGCGGTCGAACGGCGTGGAAAAGAGCGGGATCCCGACGGACGCAGCATGTTCGAAGAGTGGCCCAGTCCACTCCCACGGGGTGGCGGCCTCGGAATACAACTCGTGAAGCCTGCGTCCGTCCCAAAGACCGGTGTTGCGCACGATGAATGGCTCGGCGTCAGAGTCCAGCGTGAGTGAATCGGCGGTGTAGGTCTGGATCTTGACGGCGTCGGCGCCAGCCTCTACTGCGAGATCGATCAATCGGCGCGTGTGATCGAGACTGTGGCCGTGGTTCGCCGAGATCTCGGCGATGACGAAACAAGGTTCTCCCGTGGCGATTTGGCGCCCGGCGATGGAAACGGTCGAGACAGTCATGGTGGCCTGTCGAGCCTACCTTGGGGTCGCGAGGTGGGCGACGCTCCTACCGGGCTTCGGCCGTCGGTGGCCCGGCCCACTCGAACCGCCTTGCCCCCGGTTGAGGGGGACTGGGCCTGGCCCCCGCATTGGCTGTCGTCTCGCGGAAACCGGCGATAAGAAAAGCCTGAGCGGATGCGGGATTGCCGGCTTTCACCCACGCCGTGATCGCAAGGAGTCGATCGGGGTCGTGGTCGTGCCGGAATTGCTGCACGCCGGCGATCAGCAAGGCAGGGCCGAACCCGTGGCCTCGGTACTCCTCGGCTACCGAGAACCCGATCTCTGCTTCGGTGGTGACGTCGAAGCGGATCTGCCCGATCGCAGTGCCGCTTGTCAACGCCAGGTACGGAATCGTCCGCGGGTCCGCGTGGCGCCGTTCCAGCCAACGCAGGTGGTCGGCGCGGGGGATCGGCGCCGTCGACCACGACGCAGCCCGCACCGCAGGATCGTTGGCCCATGCCAGCAGCAGTTCACCTTCATCCGGCTGAACGGGTCGGACTTCGAGCATGGCCGCACGTAGCGCCGCCGTGACCCTTGCGGCGCCTTGGCCGTCCACGAGTTCCGAGGCGCGGGTGGAGAGGGTGGCGCGAACGTCGGCGTCGAGAAGAAGGGATCGGAGGCGAGCCACGTTGGCACCGGAGTCCAGGCGTGGCGGAGGATCGAGAACCATGGCCGCGCCGAGGTTCTGCATGGCCCGAGCGACCGGCTCCTGGTTGGGTGCGACCGCCACCAGCGCCATAGGCCGGCCCAGGCAGGCGAGTTCCCACACGGTCGTCCCCGCCGCGGACAGGGCGGCATGGGCCGCGAGCATCGTGGCCGGCACGTCGTCGACCATTGTCAATCCGGACACTTGCCATGGCGAGGGCACGTTGGCGATCAGTGTCGAGTATTGGCGGGCGAGCACGGACGTCGGCTCTCCTCCGAGGCTGACCAGCAACGTTGTTTGGCCTGCCGGTCCGCTTGGTTCTCCCAGTTCTCGCGCAATTCGTGCTTGGTGAAACTCGTTTCGTAGAAGTGCGTGTGAAGGCCCGAGGAGCAATCGGGTTGTTGGCAGCGTGTTCGGGTAGTTCGCGTTCGAACTACCCGCGTTCTGGTCGATGACGAGGTCGGCGAAGTGGCAATCGAGGATTCCGTAGTCGTCGATGACCGCGACCCGCTTCGCCTGCTGACGGCCGAGCTCCTGTGCGGCAATCCCGAATCCGTAGCCGTCCAGAACCAGCCAATCCGGGGACCCGAGCGTCTCCACCGGAAACAGGTTCGCGTCGGGAACGAGCACCGTTTCTACCCCCGCCCGGTCTGCACGGCCTTGCCAAAGCGGCAGCAACCGGTCAGTGGCGATCACGGCGCGCCCCCCCGCCCGGACCCATGCCTCGCAGAGCGCCTGGCTGCGTGCCAGGTGACCCCAACCCACCCCTGGCCTCGCGTCGCACCGGGCCACGAGGGTCGGGGTGGTGAGCGGCCGGGATGCGCTCACGAGCTCACTTTGCCGAGAAGGATCAGGTCCTCGCGTTGGTCGCCCAAGGCGAACTGCGCGGTACGCCGGCCTTCGGTGGAGAACCCGGCCCTTGCGAACGCTCGAATGGAACCCTCATTGCTGGCGTAGGCACCAGCGGTGAGCTTGGCGAGGCCGACCGTGTCGAACGCCCAAGCGGCCAGCGTGTCGATGGCCTCGGTGGCGAATCCCTGCCCCCAATGGCTTCGCTCGCCGATGAGCAGTCCGACTTCCCCGCTTCCGTGATTGGGGTCGATCGGCCCGAGTTTGATGTTTCCGATGTGTGAGGTCCCCACCGTGATGGCGAGCGGTAGCGAGTTCGGGGCAGCGAGCGTTGAGGCCACAAACGCACGGACGGAGTCCGTTGTTTGGTGCACGAATCGGCACTCCAGAAATCGGTTGACCTCCGGGTCGTTGAGCCACGCGACGTACGCAGTGGACACTGCGTTCGTTTGCAGCACTCGAAGTTCCATGCGGGGCCCGGTGACAACGATGCCACCCCTTCCCTTGGCCTCCGCCAACACGTGGAGCGCCTGCCCACCTTCGCTGCCTGCCGTCGGTTGCGTCACGCCGTCGATCCCGTGCGCCCGCTCAGCAATCGGAAACTTCTCATGCCAGTCGGGCGAAGGTGCCGTGACACACGGGACCCCGCAGCAACAGCGCCAACTCGGCGTCGGAGTCGACATCGGCGATAGTACGAAAAGCGCCACCCAACACCTGGAGGTAGGGCTCGATCACCTCGGGGGTATGGGCAATGGAGGCGTAGAGCAAGGTGCCACCGAGGTACCCGGCGTCGAGCAGTGTCTGCGTCAGGTAGGACTTGACGATGAGGGCGTCGCGGCCGACAACGGCAAAGGACGCAAGGGCGTCGAGTCCGGCAACCTCAAGAGTCAGTCCAGCGTGGGAGGCGAGGTCGATCCACCCGGCCTTCACGCTGGCCCCGATCTGATCCACCCGTTGCGGTGCCGCCTCGTCACCCATTGCCCGCAGCGATGCGAGGGCCGCCGCCGGCCCGATCCGTTCGGTCCAAAAGGTGCTCGAGATGAACGTGTCTTGTGCGTGTTCCATCACCTCGCGGCGTCCGATGATGGCGTTGATTGCGTAGCCGTTTCCGAGCGTCTTGCCGAACACCGCGAGGTCTGGTTCCACTCCCAACGTGAGGTGGTGCCCGCCGAGCACCTTCCGAAAGCCCGAGGTGCACTCGTCAAACACCAACACCGCGCCGTGTGCAGTGGCCATCTCGCGGACGCCCTCGAGGTACCCCGGGGGCGGGGCGGCACTGCGCTGGACTTCGGTATAGACGACGCCGACGTCGCCTCGCTCCAGGATGAGCCGAAGGGCGTCAAGATCGCCGTAGTTGAACGGCGCAACGGATCCGGCCAAGGCCGACGGTACGCCGGCCGGTTCAAGGCCTGGGAGAAGATGTTGGTCGAGTTGGTCGCCGGCCAGATTGGCTGCGAGGTACCAGTCGTGCCAGCCGTGATAGCCGCACACGGCGATCGTGTCGCGGCCCGATGCTGCTCGCGCGATGCGAGCGGCGACCGCGCAGGCCTCCCCGCCCGACCGGGTGAAGCGAGCCATGTCCGACCAGGGGTGAAGCTCCACGAGTAGTTCGGCCAGCCACACCTCCTCGGGGCAGTTCAGCGTGCTGAGATTGCCGGTGTTGATGACGTTGCGCACGGCGGCGTCGACATCGGGATGGCCGTAGCCAAGGATGTTGGTGCCGACGCCCATGAGTCCGCAGTCGGTATACGGCTTGCCGTCGAGGTCCCATACGGTGCAGCCCGCAGCTTTGGAGAAGTAGGTGGGCCACTGGCCCGGCAGGTTCATCTCGCTGCGCTTCGAGAGGAGCATGTTGCCGCCGGGTATCACTCGGCGGGCGCGCTGCCAAAGCTTTTGCCCGGTCCCGAGATGACTCCCGTCGTTTCGGATCGATCCCCGGTTGTGTTCGAAAAGGTCGGGTTGTGTGTCGAAGAGATCGCAGACGTCTTGGAGCATCATGCGATTGTGTCCGAAGTGGGTGAAGACGTTGGTGACGACCGTGAGGTCGTCGGGGGTATCGACCGTGACCCGAACGTCGCCGCGGTCGACGTCGAGGTCGAGGTCGACAAGTTCTATCGAGCCTCGTCGAATCCACGGCGTTACGTGCTCTCGATCACTTCGATCGGTGGCCGATCGCCATGCCGCATGGAGCGCGTCTGTGGTCATTGCTTCAACGTCAAAACCATCTGGGTAGCGCTCGGAGGTGGCGGCGAACGAGCAGTCTTCGTCGATCAGAACGCCGACCACTTCGTCGACAACGCCGGGGTCGACGAGCGGGCAATCAGCGGTGATCCGAACGACGATATCCGCCGAGGTGGTGGCGGCGGCGGCGTGGAACCGATCGAGTACATCGCTTTCCGAACCGGCGACCACGTCGGCGCCACCCTGTTCCGCAATCGGGTCGAGCACTTCGTCTCTGATCTCAGCTGGGCGGGCCACGATGATGCGGTCGATTCTCGACGCCCGGTTCAGCCGGTCGAGCAGATGGGCGAGTAGCGGTCGGCCGAGCACCTCGGCGATGACTTTCTCGGGGAGCCTGACCGACCCTGTTCTCGCCTGCACCACGGCCACGACGCGGGCCGGCGGCGGCGTGGACGGCGGCCGAGGTGCGCCATCTCGTTGTTCCCAGCGACGCGGGTCGGTGGCGAACGACGATGGCCGGGCAAGACGGTCGACCTCGGCGAGAACGGCAGGGTCGACATGGATGCGTGCGGCTTCTGCCAACTCGGCGACGTCGGCTACCTGGTCGGCCCCTACCACCACCCCCGCAACACCGTCCCGTGAGCCGGCCCACGCCATTGCCAGGGCGAGCGGCGTGAGCGTCGCCTCGAACGCCAGTTGTTGGAAGCGAAGCACATAGGGGGCGAGGTGTCCTGCCCGATCGGCGAGGGTGGCAGGGTCAGCGACGAGGAGGCCCTGCAGAAGCACAGATCGAGCGTGAATCGCCTTCCCTGCGGCGCCCGCCTCCGCCACGTCATCAAGCATGGACGGTGGACTCAGTGGATGCAGAGGGACCTGCACCAGGTGAATGCGGGTGTCCTTCGCCGCACGGGCCAACTGGAGATGTGTGTACAGCGATGCACCGAGCACAGCACCGACGCTGGCGGCGGCCTTACCCGCAGCGTCCAACACGTCGGTACGCCCGTCGAACAACGCCGAGGGGTCATGCAAGAGCAGTCCGGCTATTTGTTTGTTGTTGAGCCGCTCCACCGACCCTGCCACCGAGGTTGCCGGATCGGTGTTCCCGTCGATCTTGGTGAACACCGCGCCGGTCCAATTCGACGACCCGATGACCGACTCGGCCTGCCCATAGGCCGGGGCGGTGTCCAGCGCCGCGAAACCTGCGGCGGCGGCGGCGTTGAGCACCTCGGTAGCTTCGAGATGGGTGCTCACCCGCGACCGACGGTCGATGGCGCCGTAACGCGTGACGAGCTGTGCCGTGCCCAAGATCAAGTCCATCGCGCGCTCCTCATCGGCGACAACCTACCCTTCTCCTCGCCATGTCAGCTGCCATCAAACCCCTCCGTCTCCTTGGTCATCCCAGGTCCTGCTTCGCCGCCAACGGCTGTCCGGACGGGAACCGAAAGCAGGCGGGCTACCGACTCGGCATGTTCTCATCGGGCGCGCACCAGGCGTGAGCCCACACTCGTCATCCTCCGCCGCTGATGCAGAGCGGCGCCACGAGGTTCTCGTTCGCCAGGCCGTCGACGCCTTCGTCACGATTGCCCATGGTCGGTCCCGAATGGCGCCGATCGACGCCGATCTTCTGTGGTGCGTGCTCCCTCAGGTCGCTCATGCTCTCCACCAAGGGCCAGCGGCGTCGTCGATGGCCACGGCTCGCAAGTTGGGCATGATCGGTCGCAATGTTGTTCGTGCGGTCACCCCGGGGCGTGGCCCCACCCTGATCGCCGCGGCCGACTTCGTGTGCATCAGTACCAGCGTGCAAACCGCACGTGTGCTCGAGCCCATTGCCGCTGCCGGTAAGGGCGAGCGTCTGGCGCCGACACCCCGATGGCCCGCTCTTGGTCCGGCTCAGCTTCGCTCGGCAGTTCTTCGGTCCACCGCAGTCGCGCGCTGGCTGGAACTAAAGGCGACTGCCGCCGGCCTCGTGCTGCCCGCGGACCTCGCTGACGTTCTCCTGCGGACGGCGATCCAGCTGGAGCGAAGCCACCGCTTCTTTGATGGATCCCACGTTCGTTCAGTGGTGGTGGCGTCGCAACACAACGCGGCGACACGGGCGGTACTCCTTGCCGCGAGGCGAAAGGGCATTCCCTCGGTCTATGTGCCGCACGCTCCCGTGGCCGACAACCGTTTCTATCTCGACCTCCCGGTGTCGATGGCGGTGTTGCGGGGGCCGGCAGAGGCCGACTGGTACGTGCGTCACGGGGTCGACGCCGACGGGTTGCGGGTTGGGGGCGATCCCAGCGTTACCGGCTGGCCACCGCTCTGCGCGCCGTCTCGTTCCGATGTGGTGTTCGCACCGTCCCCGCACCGTGATCAACGGCTGACACGAACCATTGACCTGCTCGCCGAGGTGCTGCCACGGGGGGTCGAGGTGTGCCCTCATCCGCGAATGGACCGCGAGCAGTTGCGACGGCAGTGTCCATCGAATTGGTCCATGAGTCCGGTGCCGTCGACGAATCGCCGATTGGCCGAGGTCGGTGCGTCGATGGTGATCCAGGACGGGAGCGGCGTGGGGCTCGAGGCTCTGGCTATGGGTATCCCGGTGATAGACGTGTGTCCCCATGGCACGCGACCCAACTATCCTTACCTGAACTCTGGCCTCGTTAGTGTCGTAGCTGATGGGGAGGAGCTGCGGCTTGCCGTGGAACGGGCTGGAGAGGAACGAGCACAAGCGGCCGAAAGGATGACCTTCGCTCGATCATGGGTGGCGATCGGCGGGGGTGAGGCAGCAACAGCCTGCGCGGCGGCGATTCGAGAGGGACGCGGAGATGGTCAGGCGACATCGTCCCCGGTGCTCCTTGACGGTTGGGCATAGAGAGGAATTCCTCCGATCACTGAACCTCGGAGTTCGTACCGCCGGAACCACCCGCGGTCTTCATGACCCCGGTAGCGCCGGCTGGCCCCTCGGCTGGTGCGTGGGTAACGCCACGAGAATGACGGTTGAGCGACCCGATTCCGGCGACGCGTACTCGATTGAAGCCGGCGAGCGAGCCCGCCCGCTCGATCGCCTTTGCGGCGCCACTTCGAGGTCGAGGCGTGGCTATGGCGTCGTGCTCGTCGCGGGAGTGTCATCGGCTCCTGATCGAGGGCGCGCGATGGCAATGAGCGTTGACCAAGCCAGACGGTCGGGCAAAATGCGGCGGATCAAGCCGGCGATGGGCCCACGCAACCTTCCGGGTGCGTCGAATCGAAGATACGTGATTTCGTCTACTTCGAATCCGCACCGGTCCAGCAACTGGGCCAGTGTGGTCTCGCAAAACCAACAGGTGTGGTCGGCGTTGACCCGCACCTTGCCGCGGAGTCGGTACACGAAATTGGAGAAACCGAAGGCATTGGGTGTGGTGAGAACGAGTCGGCCGTCTGTCCTGAGATGGACCCGTGCCGTGTCGAGCAGTCCCCGAAAGCAATCGAGGTGTTCGATGATCTCACCAGCGAACACCACGTCGAACCGATCGTCGACGCGGAAGGTCTCGGCGTCGCCGAATCGAACGTCAAATCCGCGTTCGTTCAATTCGTCGACCCCGTCCCGATCGAGGTCGACCCCGACGAGCGTGCGGGTTACCTCGGCCAACTGGCCGTGGACCCAATCGTCTCGACGTCGGCCTGAGGCGCAGCCGAGGTCGAGCACATCCTTGCCCCGGACGTAGGGTTCGATTGCTCGGACCCGAGGCAAGAGCGATCCCTCACCCCAGGTTTTCCGTTGAAAGAGCCCCCTGCTGTACTCGACGGGGCTTTGCACGATCCGTCGTTCGTCCACCCCCCGATCCTGTCATCACCGGGGGTCGAAGGCAATCTGACTACGCCTCGGTCGCTTTTGTTGGGACGGACCTTGCGGTGTGCCCTTCGCGCCAGGACTCCTGGCCCAGTATGGTCAAGCCTTGTTGTCGATGAACTCGACCTCGCCCTTGCCAATGAACCGATCCGAGACCGATGAGTTCCCGACCCAGCCGTAGTCGTTGGCGCCGTCCCCTTGAAGCGTGGAGCATCGTCCAGCCCTATGTGGGCGGTTCGGGGTGGCGGCTTTCCTACCTTGGGGCCCTGTCCACCGGCCGCGCACTAGCCGAACCGATGGTAATTCTGCTGGTGGCCCAGATCGGTGTGGCGATTACTGGCGGAAGCGAAGCGATCACGGTGATTCTCGGGCCGTTCGGACCATACAACATGCCCCTTGGGTTGGCGACGATCTCTGCTCTCGTGTTCGCCTTCGCCATGTTCGGTTTGGGTTTGGGAATGGCCCGAGTCATGGCGTCGATGGAGGCATCCGGGCTGGAGACGGCCCGCGGCAACATGTTGCATGCGTTCATGGAAGCGAACTGGGACCTGCAAGCGCAGGAGCGCAGCGGCCATCTTCAGGACCTGCTCACCACCTACGTGTCTCGGATTACGAACGGAGTTGCATCGGCAACGGTGAGCATCTCCGCTGCTCTGAGTCTTTTCGTGATCCTGGTGGCGGTTCTTCTGGTGAACCCCGTCGCCGCCACAGGTACGATTCTTGCCGTAGTGCTCCTCGCCGGGGTGCTGCGTCCATTGAGTCGGGCCACGCGGCGGAGCGCGCTCGAGCAAGCCACGACGAACCAGGGCTTCGCCACCGATGTATCTGAGACCATCGCCGTGTCTGTCGAGTCTCGTGTCTTTGGCGTTACGGGCGCGGTCGTAGAGCGCCTTGACGAGTCGATTGCCGCGAGTAGCCGCGCCACCCGGAAGGTGACCACCCTTCGCCGCGTCGTGCCGACCGCCTACCAGAGCCTTGCGATCATCCTGGTGATATTGGGGCTTGGTGCCTTGGTGCTTCGAGGTGCGTCCGACATCGGAGGCCTGGCGACGATGCTTGCGCTCTTCATCAGGGCGATGAGCTACGGCCAGCAGTTGCAGACAGCTATTCAACAGGCGAACGAAGTGGTGCCCTACCTTCAACAGATGCGCGAGGAGGAGTTGCGATATCGCGACGCGTCGACGCTCGACGTGGGCGGGCCCCGCGACAGCATCGGCGATATCGAGTTTGACGGCGTGAGCTATTCGTACAGCAGCGGCGATCCGGCGCTGAGCGACCTTTCGTTCACGATTGCCCGTGGTGAGTGCGTGGGGGTGGTCGGTCCCTCTGGTAGCGGGAAGTCCACCCTCGTCCAATTGCTCCTACGGCTGCGAGAGCCCACGTCCGGCACCATCAACGTGGGTGCGGAGCCACTGACGGAATGGTCCCGCTCAGCGTGGTACGAGCGAGTTGCGATCGTTCCGCAGGACGCTCGGCTGCTCACAGGCACCATTGCCGACAACATCTCGTTCTTTCGTGGCGTGCCGCGTGATGCCATCGAGGCTGCCGCTCGGGGGGCCCACCTCCACGACGAAATCGTTGCCATGCCCCATGGCTATGACACCGAGGTCGGGGGCCTGAGCGGATCGATGTCAGGAGGTCAGGCCCAGCGGCTTTGTCTGGCCCGAGCACTGGTGGGGGAGCCTGATCTCGTGGTTCTCGACGAACCTACGAGTGCATTGGACGCCCGATCGGAGGCCCTCGTGCAGGAGACCCTCGATGCATTGAAGGGGTCGGTAACGATGGTGATCATCGCCCACCGGCTGAGCACGCTCCGCCTTTGCGATCGCATCATGGTGCTTGAACGGGGTTCCATTGCGGCTTTCGATGATCAGCAGACGCTGCTCGATCGGGAGTCTTTCTACCGCGAGGCGTTCGAGTTGTCGAAACTCTCCTGACGGTTCTTGGGAACCACCCGAGAATACGTTGGGCGTTTCGACGGGCGGATGGCGCCGCCTGTCGCGCTTGCCGCACGCCACCAGACTCCTAGTGATGTCACGGGCCGCTTGTGGGTCCAGGCGTCGACAGGGTGGGGCGGAACCGTGACGGACGTAGCGAGGGGTTTGAAGTGGGGAAACCACTGGCGGCGATGGAACGTTTGAGGACCCGGGCCAGTCCGGCATCGTGGGAGCTGGTGCCTTCTCGCCCGACCCGTTCGAGTGGTCCATCACGTGTACTCAATGAAGTACCGACGGGTAGCAGCCGGAACGGTTCGCGAACGACGATGTAGCGACGCCGCCGCCGACGCGCCGAGACACTTCGCTTTGGCGTAACGAGTTATCGGGCGGATCCGTATTCGTGAGCGAGGAACGATTGGTAGGTGCGGACGGTAGCGGCGCACGCTTGGGCCAGTTCCTTGCCTTTGATGGAGAAGTGCTCGAAGAAGAAGCGGCGGTGGTCGTCGTGCTCGTGGAAGTGCTGCGGTGTGAGTACAGCGGTGAGGACGGGTACCTCGGTGTCGAGTTGCACTCGCATCAAGCCGGAGATCACGGCATCGGCTACGAACTCATGGCGGTAGATGCCGCCGTCCACCACGAGACCTGTGGCGGCGACGGCGGCGTAGCGCTTGGTACGCGCCAATCGGGCGGCGAGCAACGGAATCTCGAAGGCACCGGGTACTTCATGGAGGTCGACATCTTCCCGAGGGAAGCCGAGCGCGGCGATCTCGGCGAGGAAGGCATCCCGGCACTGATCAACCAGGTCTCGGTGCCAGCAGGACTGGATGAACGCAATCCTTGGCGGTGGGCCCGCGCCTTCACGTTCGGTCGTTGGAGCTGATGACGTAGCGGACACATGTCTCCTTCGCAGTGCGACTCGTGTCGTCGCAGGATCGGGCGCGTTCGAAGTGGGCAATCTATCGCCGGCCGGCTGTCAAAGCCGTGGCGTGAACCCATCGATCGCCGTGCGGCTCCCGAAAGCCGGCAGCGATTCCCGTAGGTCGATTCGTTCGAAGCCACACCGGTCCCCTTCCGGTCATCGTGGGTGGGTCCGCCCGTCCACGGGCACCCGTGAGGTTCTCGAACGTGGAGGCCCGACTGTCGAAGGCCGGATCGATGCGTGCGGGGTCGGCGAATACTCACCGTCAGTAGGAAGGATGTCCTTGACGCGCTCGTCGGTGACGGTCGACCGGAGCGCGGCCGCGAGGAGGCGTGACTACGCCCCACGGACAACGGCGATGAGAGTCGACCACGCCAGCCGGTTCGGCAGGGATCCCGTCGCACGAGCCCAGCGAGCGGGCCACGGTCTGGGCGACGGGCTCGGCCACGGGCTCGGTCAGGGGACCGGGAATAGTGGCGACCCATCTCGTTTACCTTGAAGTCCTGCCCTTCGATCCGTTGACGGAGGGCAGTCTCGCAAAACAAGAAGTGTGGTCGCCGTTCACCTTCACGTCCTCGCCGATGCAGCCGGGGTGCTCTACGATCCTCCTGGGAACCACGTCGAAGCGTTGCTCGATGCGGAACCTCTCGGCTACGGGCCGGAACCCTTGGTTGGTCGGTGCATGGCCCGTTTTATGCACTGCCGGTTTGGCACTTTCCGATCCCCGCTTGGGCCGTCTGATTCAGCGCCACTCGCAATTGACAGGCCAGGAGGCACTCAGGGAGTGGGAGGTGGGACTGGCCACGGCTTGCCAACGCACGTTGCTCCGACAGCGTTGCTGTTGACGCCATTCGGGCAAACGGTGTCGTCGTAGGTCGCATACTCGTAGTCGATCGGAGTGTTCGTGGCCCCTAGCAGCGTGGCGCGGCTGAAGGAGGCCCCACCGAAGTTGGTCCCATCGATGTTGCTGTTGATGTACGAGGTCCGGTACTGCTCTCCCCCCGCCAAGTTGGCGTTGGTGAGGTTCGCTCCATCGAAGTCGGTTCCGTAGAACGCGGAAGGGTAGCTGCTGATAGAGAAGTCGGTGAGGTTGGCCCCCGTGAAGTTCGTACTGCCGAAGTCGGTCTGCGAGTGACTTGACCCCGTGAGGTTGGCACCGGAGAAGTTCGCCAGGGGTACCTCCGCATCCCCGAAGTCCATGCCCGGAATATCGGCATTGCTGAGGTCGAGGCCGGTGTCGGTGAAGTCACAGTTGTAGAACGACCTCCGGGAGGTGAGACCGACAACCGTGTTGATTCCGACGGCGTTGTTGAATCGGTTGTCGAGGAGGCGGACGCCCGTGATGTTCATCCCTCGGACGTCGGCATTCACAAACCGCATGCCGAAGAGATCAGCGTCGCGGAGGTCGGCACCGACGAAGAAGGCTCCCCATGCATTGGCGTAGAAGGAAATCGTCGCCCCCTGAAGCTCGCAACCTTCAAGGTGGAGGCCTACGAGGTCTGTGGCCCACGGGAAGACTGCCCCGGGGAAGAACGTGGTTGGGTCGCAGTCTTTGCCGGCCATTTTCGAGGTGTTGGCGTTGGTGGGGGCACCAGCGGCGACGGTGACGGTGTTGCTGGCAGCGCGGTCGGCGGTGGTGACTCCCCGGGTGTTCCACCATTCGGCCCGGTACATCAGCGTGGCGTCGTACAGCAGCAGCTGGTACGTGCCGGGAGTGAGACCGGTGATGGTGAATGTGCCGTCTCCTGCGGTGGTGGCCGTGCCGGCGATCGGACCGTTGGCGGTGACCACTGCGGCGACCGCAACGTTGGGTAGCGGCAGGTAGCCGTTGTTGACGGTGCCGGTAATGCCGCCCGTGGCGATGGCGGTGATGGCGATGTCGAGGCTGACGGGTGTGATTCCGACGGCCACCGTGCCCGCCCCGGCCCAGGTGGCGCTACCGCCGTGCCATTCGCTGGCGCCCACCTTGATGCGGTACGAGCCGTTGGGAAGCCCAAGTTCGTAGCTGCCGGTGTTGTTCGTAGTGGTGGAGGCGACGAGCGCCTCCACATCGTCGCGATAGGCGGATACGGTGATGGCGGGCACAGCGATGCCGGAACCGATCGTGGTGATAACTCCGGACAACGTGGTGGGCGCACACGCCGTGGTGATGCCACCGAGGAGACCGAGCAGGACGACGGTCCATGCGCGGTGCCGTACTCGGCTCAATGGGACAGGTTTCAGGCGAACTTCGTGCACCTGGCGATGCTAAAGCGTTGTCTTCGGCAACGGTTGCTGGACTTCGGCCACAGCCGACCTCTCGCCGTCGTGACCTATGAGTTACGACCGTGCTGGTCCGGGGGCGTGGCTACGTCGTGCGCCCAAGGCCGAGAGTTCTTTCGAGCCTGGTTCGCTGCCGTCGGGCTCTCAACACACCCCTCGAACGCCGCGAGCTTCATGGCCCCGCACGGCTTCTCTCCATTTCATCAGGAGTTTGTGTGTCCGGAAAGCAAAAGATGGCGCGAACAAGGTCGTCGGCGTGAACTGCGCTGTGTGAGTGATGGTCGTAGGCGCTCCGGTCTCGCTGCGGAGGTAGGAACATCAGAGAACCAGAAGGGCGTCGGTTCAGAGCCGGGGTCTTGGGGGTTGCGGAAAGGCTCCGCCGTGAGCGGGCCAGGTGTGCGACGAGAAGACACGACACCTCGACGTGCCCTCAGCCACGCGGCTTCCTTCACTCTGCCAGGGCGACGCCCAGCATGAACGTGGCGTGAGCTCGTCGCAGGCGCAGGGATGCAACCGGAACCCGTTTTCTGTGACCGACGCCCGGGGGCGTGCATCGCCTGTCGTCCCGGGCACGAGGTTCGATCGGTTGCCGGAGGGTGGTCTTGCAGAACCAGCAGGTGTGGTCGCCGTACACCTTCACGTCCCCGGCGATGTGGAACCTTTCGGCGTGGCCGAAGCGCCGGTCGAAGCCGCGGTCCACCAACTCGTCAAACGCCCCCCCCGGTCCAGGTTCACACCGACCAACCGCTCGGCGATCGGGTAGGACCATCTCATGCTCCTACGACTTTCCGTACACGCAATCGGGATGATCGCAGCCGAACGCGTGCCCTAGATCGAGCACCGACTTGACGGCGATCGGACCTTCCATGGGATTGGCGGGCGACCGGGCGGTACGACCCACGCTCGCCACTTTTCCGTTGGATGGTCCGGTTGTGGGTCAGGTTGTCGTCGGACTGGTGTTGTGCAAGGTGCCCCGGTGCCGAGCGTCAGCGTTTGGACCGGCGTTCAGCCCGTGAAGGACGGTGACGCGGTGGGAATGGCCGGGGCGGTCGCGGAAGTGGTGGTGGGTGATGTGGTGGTCAAGCTGACGGGAATCTTTGCCGCCGGAGCCGTCGAGCTCACGTCCGCCAGATTGAATGGAGCGGGCAACACCAGTTCCACGTTGAGATCCTTGGCCTGGCCGAGTCGGCCGGCAAGGTCACCTTGCGGGTCGTTGGCGGACAGTTCGCGACTGATCGAGGCCAGCCCCGAGACCGAGAAGTCGTCGTAGGCCACCAAGGCGGGTGCGTCGTGTTCCACCATCGTGCAGAAAATCGAAAGCGTGCCGTCCTGATTGTCGGCCAGTTCCACGATGCGGGCCATCTCGGGCCAGTCCACGTGGGAACAAGTGTTGATGTCCCAGAAACCATTCGTGCGCCCGCTGGGATCGGGCAGCGGCTCGATTTGGTTCACGTGATGGTGCCCGTTGACCCACGCGACGATGTTGGGATAGCGGTGCAACACGTCGAGCAGTTCCGCGCCGAGGTAGCGGCGTTCCTCTGGATTGGCCGGGTCGGTGATCGATCCGTTCATCGATCGGACATTGAAGTGGCTGAACAAAACAACCAGATGGTCGGTGTGGCCTGTTTGCACCGTGACGCCGGCACTGTCGTAGTACCGGCCGTGCACGCTTTGGAGCACCGCCTCGACCCACTCCAATTGGGTTTGACCGATCGAGCCGGAACTGAAGCCACCGGTATCGAGGGAGATGCCCACCACCCCGGGAGCGATATCGAATTGGTAGTAGAGGGCCGGACGATCGAGATGGTCCTCGGTATAGCCGTGGCCGTGAGGACCAGGAATTGACGGAGAATCCAGATGCGCCTGCACCCATTCGTGGGTCTTGGCAGTGCGGCGATCGGCGTCCGGCGTAACCGTGCGATTCGGGTAGGTGCCGTCGGCGATCTCGTCCCGAACACCGGCGGGATTCCCGATCATCGCAAAGATGAAGCCGAGCGCATCCTGTCCGGCTTTGGTGTCGGTCACCTTTTGATTGCCGGTCAGGAGGTCGTCGAGGGCCTGCGCTGCGGGAAGGTTTCCCTGGATGAGACCGTCGTGATTGCCGTAAGTGGAGTACCACCCGCACCCGATCGCCGGGGCGACGAAGGGGACCACGGCGGCGTTGAGCAGGCCAGGGATCTCGGGGTAGCCGTGGATCGCCTTGAACACATCGGTCTGTCCGGCGTCGGGATGCCAGTATCGTTCGTCAGCCCAGTCGCTGCGTTGCACGCCTTCGTACACGCCGGGAGCGCCGGAGTTGGCGGCGATCGGACCGCCGTCGAGCAGGCCAAGAAACCATGTCATCTCGTTCCACTGCATGTTGTCGATGTTGTCGCCGGTGCTCACCGCGCAATCGAACGCCCGGCCGGTGACGGGCCCGTTGGCAATGGCGTTGAGTCGGGAAACCATGCTCGACTGCACGTGGCAGGTGAGGGTCTCGTGGGGGCGAAACGCTGAGGTGTATGGCCCGCCGAAGGAGTCGAGAAATTCCACCCGGCCTGCAGACTGTGCGTCGACGATGTGGATGTCCGTGAGGTGCACGATCGTCGCGAGGGGCGTTCGGTTCAGCGTTGCGCTGGCCGACGCCGTGCCGAGCTCGTTTCGCACCACGAGCGGCCAGCCGGGGCCGATGGTGAGCCGGCTGTAGCCCGAGGTCGAAGCCCGAACGATGGTCTCCTGCAGCGTGGTGCCAGTGGGATTGACGGCCAGGGAGACTGTGCTATTCAACGCCCGCGCCCGGGCCATGTTCCAAAGTTCTGGCGTCCACAGCGCGGTGGCGGTGACGGCGGTGCCGCCAAGAAAGGCTCGTCGGGAAAGGCGGTTGCGGGGCATCAGCGCAGGCTTTCGTCGAGGTGGAGCCCACCTGAACGGCGGGTGAACACAACTCTACGCAGATCGGCAATTTGCCCTGGGCGTTCGGGATTCTCGTCGTCGATCTTGCCCTGCCTTGCTCTCTTGGCGCCGATAACGTCGAATAGCAATGATGAAACCTTCCGCCTCGCCGCTCCGCACTCGATTCACGTCGATGTCCCGGTCGATGGTGGTCGCGATCGTGCTTGTGTTGGTGACGGTTACATCCGTCGCCGCGGTCGTCGCCGTGAACACCAACGACGGCGCCGTCAATCCTGACGGTGCAGTGGTCATAATGCTCGAGGCGCTCGTCTCCGGCGATTTCGGTGCTGCCCTCGCCGCTCTGCCTCCCGCCGAACGCAGCGCGTTGGCGCCGTCGTTGCCGGAACTGATCGGCCACCTCGGCCGGCTCGGGGTGACCCCGGCGTCTTCGTTGGGCGCAGCGTTTGGCCCCGGACACGATCTGCGTATCGAAGATCTCCGCTCGTCGAGCGTATTGCTCAACCACGATGTCGCCCGGGTCACCGTGACGAACGGTCGAGTGGTCGGGGTGATGGGTGATGTGCCGCTCTCGGCCTCCGCTCGGACGCTGTTCGGCGAGGCCACCGGGCGGTCCCTGCCGGCGACGGGGGAGCGCATCGACCTCGACTTGGCGGCCCGGCCCACGTCGTTGCTCACTATCCGTGAGGGCGGCGGATGGCATGTGAGTCTGTTCGAGACGATCGTCGATCTCGTGCGAGACCCCGCCGGGCCAGTGCCGGCGTGGACGGTTGGTTCCTTTGCGGTTGGTTCGAGCACCCCCGAAGAGGTGGTCACGGATCTGTTCAAGGCGGCTTCTGATCTCGACCCCGGCCGGGCCTTGTCCATCGTGGAACCCGACGAGCAACGAGCCCTCTACGAGGCGGGTCCGTTGTTTGTGCCGTCGATGCGCCGGGCCGCGGGCCGATGGGTCGAGGACGAGGGCTTCGGGTTCCCTCCACCGAAGGTGGACGTTCTCGCCACCGGTTCGGGCGAGCAACGAGAAGTGACGGTTACCCGCTTCGATGGCCGTTGGCGGGACCGCACCGAGCAGGTGCGCGCCTACTACGACGGCACGTGCCTCACCTTTGAGCACCGTGTGCCCGACGACGAAGGCTCAGGGAACCCGTCGATGCTCACCCATTGCGATGGTGACGTCACCACCGCGATTAATCCCGCGGTGGCCGGTCACCGCTTGGAATCGGTGACGGTGTGGGCCGGTCTCGGCCGGGCCTTCCCCACGTTTGTGGTGCGCGAACGCAACGGACGCTGGTTCCTGAGCCCGTCCCGAACCGTTCTCCGCACCCTCAACGAGATCCTTGCCGGCCTGTCGCCCGACGACATGCCCGCCTTCTTCGACCGTGCCTTCGAGGTCGTCCGCTCCAGCCGCCCAAACGTTCCCCCCGCCACCACCCCCTGACCGCCCCGCCCCCTGACCGGCCCCCGGCGCCTGACCGCCCGCCCACCGTCCTCGCCCGCCGAACTGGATGGGATTCCGCCCGAATACGGGCGGAATCTCATCCAGAACCGGCAATCGGCGGCCGGGCGCTCATCGGTTGGGCAGGAGCGTGGTATCCAACGATGCTCCCGCCCAAACGTTTGACATTGCACGTCACGGCTGGGGCCGCGGTCGGGGACGGCGCACCGCATGGTGGGCGTCGCGGTAGGGTCGACGCTGTCAACGGCGGCATGGGTCCGTCGGTCGTGCGACCCAAGGGGACTCTCGTGACCATCCCAAGACGGGCGAACCGTCGCCCTCGATCAGCCGCCGCCTCGGCCGCCGGCATTGTTGCCACCGCACTTCTCGCCAGTGGTCTCGCCGTCGCCGCAGCCCCACCCGCGGGCGCCGTGCCCGTCGATATCGTGCAGACCTGCTCGGCCAGCAACGTGGTGCCGCTGGTTGGCGGCAATGCCCTCATCAACACGGCGGTCGCCGGACAGCTCTCCACCGCGCCGTTCGTACTCACCCTGCCCACCGATGTGGTGGCCACGGCCAGCGTGGCCCCGGGCGGCACCATCGACTACCAGGTGCCGTTGAGTATCGACCTGCAAGCCGTGGCCACCGGGGTGCTCGCCACGTCGGTCGTGCCGTCCATCGAAGCGCAGGCCCCCGGCGCGAGCGCCACCGCGTACCTCGAGATCGGCGTGAGTTCGTTCACCACCGACATTCCGGTCCCCACCGGCACCGCCTTGAGCGGCACGCCAACTGCCTCGTCTTCTCCGGGCGGTTCTCCGGCCGTGAGCGCTTCGGCGATCAACGCCAACTCTTCCGTGCGCGGCTCGATGGCCGGACCCATCGTCACCGGCGCCTATAAGGCCAGCCCTCCGCCAGGCGCCCTTCCGGCTCGGCCTCCGTTCACCGCCACCGTGAACTTCAGCGCGAATGCCACCACGGCGGCGCCGGGAAGCATCGTGAATCTTCGTCCCGGTCCCGCCGCCTTCAACCTCGAGTTTAAGGTCGGCGTTGCGTCAGGCACGCTCGTCGGTGGTGCGACTGCGGCAATGTCCTGCGTCGCCACGAACACCATCGTGGCTTCCACGCAGGTCACGGCCGCGGCCGTGCCGAGCGCTCCCACCGGTGTCATTGGTTTTCCCGGGGATGCGACCGTCACCGTGAACTGGAATGCCGCCGCCAGCAACGGATCCGCCATCACGGGTTACACCGTCACCGCGAGCCCAGGCGGCGCGACCTGCGGTACCACCGGCGAACTGGCGTGTGTCTTCGGGCCTCTGACGAATGGCCAGCCGTTCACGTTCACCGTCACCGCGACGAATGGCGTCGGCACCAGTGCGCCGTCGGCAGCATCGGCCCCGGTCACCCCAGCGGTTCCGGCACGCACCCGTTTCACGGGCATCACACCCAAACGCATTGTCGACAGCAGGGACGGCATCGGTACCCCGACGGGCCCGTTCACGAGTGGTTCGACACGAGCGGTAACCGTCACCGGTGGCACCACCACCGTCCCGGAGAACGCCACCGCGGTGGTGCTCAACATGACCGCCACCAATAACTCGGCGGGCACCCACCTCTCGGTATGGCCCACGGGCTCGCCGAAACCCGATGCTTCGTCCCTCAATCTTCCTGCCAACACCACCCGCCCGAACCTCGTCACGGCGGTGATCGGCACCGGAGATCAGATCAACATCTTCAACAACTCCGGAACCACGCACGTGATCGCCGATGTCGTCGGGTATTTCTCGGCGGACCAGGCCGCCGGCCTCTACGAACCCACCGTGCCAGAACGGATCTTTGACACCCGTGACGGCACCGGTACCACCACCGGGCCGATGACCGCCGCCCAAACTCGCACGTTCATTGCCGCCGGCGGCACCTCTCCCGCCCCGGCCAATGCCACCGCCGTGGTCCTCAACGTGACCGGCGCCAACGCCACGCAAGGCACACACCTCACGCTGTTCCCGGCCGGGGTCGCCATGCCAACGGCATCAAACCTCAACATCTTCCAGGGCGTCGATTCGGCCAACCTGGTGATGGTGAAACTCGGCACGGGCGCGGGCAACGCTGGGCGGGTTTCGGTGTTCAACAACTCGGGCACGACCCAAGTGATCGCCGACATCGTCGGCTACTTCACCGAACCAGCCCCGCTGCCGCTCGCTCCCCTCGCCATCGGGGACGATGAAGGCGAGTTCACCTCGTTGGTGCCGCACCGGGTGATCGACAGTCGCCCCGGAGGCGTGGGCACCACGCTTACCAAGTGGGCGGCCGGGGAGACCCGCACGGTTACGGTCACCGGCGGCGTCACCACTGTTCCGGCCGGCGTGAAGGCTGTTGTGGTGAACCTCACGGCTGTCGCGCCGTCTTCCAATACCCACCTTTCGGTGTTCCCTGCCGATGCCGTTACCGCGCCGGTGGCGTCCAACCTCAACCTTCCGGCCGGCGATGTGCGTGCCAACCTGGTGGTGGTTGGCGTCGATAGCCAGGGACGTATCAAGGTGTTCAACAACGCCGGAACAATCGATGTGATTCTCGACGTAGTGGGCTACTTCATCATCGGCGACTGACCTGCCGGCCGGCTGAGGGTCGCCAACACGGGCATCGTCAGATGCCGAGCGACGCCGCTTCGAGCACGTCCACCCCATCCGAAGGACCTTGCAGTGACACGTTGGCGGCTCCCTTGCGGCCGTACAGGTAGAGCTGGATCTCACCCGGTCGACCCACGATCTGCACCGTGGCACCTCCAGTGGGTGCAGGTTTCGCCGGCACGACGTCGCCTTTGTCATTCACGAGGTCGACGCCGATCCCTTCCACCTTGCGCACCGCCAGCTTCCCACTGCGTCCCAATATCTTCCAGATGGCGGACTCAATCGGTCCGACTTGGGCCACAGGGCGAGGCGTAGTGTCGCCAGCCCCGCGGCGGACGTCTTCGATGTGGATGAAGTATTCCGTGAGGTTGGTGAACCCTTCGCCGGGTTTCCACCACAACGGTGCGCCCCGCCGGACACGGTCGACGAGGTCGGGAAATGGTCGATCGCGCACGGCCGTTGCCACTGCGTCGTCGTGCCAGTGGGCGAACTTCGGGACCACGATGCCAAGTGCGGCTTTGGGTTTCCACTCCCGCACCACCAAGTGAGCGACGAGATGGTGGTTGGTCCATCCCGCACACAGCGTGGGGTGATCGGGACCGAGGGCCGTGAACAGATCGACGATGGTGGCTCGCTCGTCCGCGGCAAGGGCACGACTCATCCGTTCAACCTACCCGTCCCAAGCCTCACGTTCTGGTCTCTCCGACGCGTCAGATCGGACGCGTGCAAGCGACCAAAACCCGCTTGGCGAGTGTCGGTTACCCGATCACCACGATGTGGTCGTCGGGACCGAACGTGACCCGGCGTGATTTGGCGGGATTCACCACCACTTCGGCCTCGCCGTCGGTCACGCTGCGCCAGCCGATGGCGAGTCGGCCGTGGGTAGCGGTGGTGGCTACCACCTGCGCGAACGTGATTTCTCCTGCGCCCACGAATGCGTCCGCCGTCTCCATGTGCAGCGAACTTCCCGAGGCCGTGTAGATCTGTCGAAAGACTTCGGCCAGTTCAGGATGTTCGGAAAGCTGCGACATCATCAGGCTGGCCAGAGCATCGCTCACCACGAAGTCGTCGGCGCCGGAGACAACAGCCAGAGCGGCCGCCTTGGCGTCGAGCAACTCGACAATGACACGGGGCTGGCGATCGCCGTCGGCATCCGACAGACCTCGCTGGATGAGGAGCATGGCAAGCAGGCTGCGGGCATCGGCGTCGGCTGGAGCGAGTACGTGTTTGTAGCCGAGAATGATCACCGAGCTGTACGGGACCGTGGCGGCGAGATGCGGCAATTCGTCGGCTTCGTCGTCGCTGGCCGTGACGATCGCCTCAATGTTGATGAGTCCGGTGATCTCACGGTCGGTGGGTCGGGCCAGCGTGGCGTCGGTCAGAATGTCGGCCTTTGACCCCGCGGAGACGAACTGGTCGAGTTCGCGCAGGATCTTGGTACCGAGGCTGTTCCAGCCAACGATCAGAATGTGCTCGCCTTCGATGACGACCTGGCCGACGTCGTGGTGGGCCACCGGGTCCACCGTCTGAAACGTACCCATCACAACGGTGTCGTCGTCTTCCGACACGGCGATGACTTGGTCGCCAACTTCGAAGACGGTGTCCATTGGTGGGCACACGGTGATGGTTCCGTTGGCTGCCCGCCGACCGATGATGGTCGAGGTCTCGTAGGCGTTGAGCGCCTCACCGAAGGTACGACCGGCGAGCGCCGAGGCGTCGGCGAAGTAGATCTCGTCGCCGTCGAAGTCGAGCAGTTCCTGTACCACCACACTCAGACCGGCCTGGCGGCATGACTGCGCCGTGACTCGAGCGACTACGTCGGCCGACTCGACCGTAAGGACGGTCTGGCCAAACGACGCGTCGAGGGCTCGGGCGGTGCGCGAATCGTTCACTTCGGCCACGACACTGACCTGGCCAATGGCCGTGCCGCGAGCGGCCAACGCCAGCACCGTTTTCACCACCTCGGCGTCGCTGGCGTCGTCACCGAGAATGACAACTGATCTGGCCTCATCAATATTCACGATGCCGAGGTCGCTGGGCGTGGACGGTTCACCGGAGCGGACCACGACCTTGCTCTTGCGGGTGTCCGGCACTCGGCTACGGATCTCCTCTTCCATTTCCGTTTTGTCGCGGTCGGCGAGCACCACAATTGCCAGGCCGGGGTGGTTCTCGTTGGCGATCGTGATCTCCGAGATGATGGTGAAGATCCGTGGCGACCAGCCGAGGATGGCGGTGTGGCCCCGCTCGATCACGAAGCTGCGACCCCTTCGAAGGTCGTCGATCTTCTTGTCGATGCCCGTCGCGATGATGCCGATGAGCGCGCTGGCCAGAAAGATCCCGGCGAGGGTGACCAAGAGCGCGACCGCCCGGGCCGACCATCCGGTATCGCCTCCCATGGTGCCGGGGTCGATGATTCGCAGCATGCTCTGCCATGCCGCTTCGAGGAACCCTTCCTCCCCACCGTCAGTAAAACGCAGGCGCAGAATTGCCAACGTGCACGCGGCAAGCACCACCACCAGGAGGGTCATCGCTGCCAGCCACAAGATGATGCCGAGTGTGCCGCGGGACAGCACCTCGTCGGTCCGGTAGCGGACCTTGTCCCGCCACGTGATCTTGCGGGGAGTGGTCATCCCAACCGGACCCGACCGTTTGGCGGACAAGTTCGTGCTCGTGCC
Source organism: Actinomycetes bacterium (assembly GCA_031415655.1). Taxonomy (GTDB): domain Bacteria; phylum Actinomycetota; class Acidimicrobiia; order Acidimicrobiales; family Acidimicrobilacustridaceae; genus JAKOVR01. The sequence goes on along the minus strand of JANOSD010000190.1, from coordinate 17,717 downwards.
GGTGGTGGTGGCGGCAGTGGCGGTGGCCCGTCGTCGGTTTCTCTCGGTGGCTTTCAACACGTTCCCACTTTCGACCCGTACCGGCTGATGGGCTCGTGCGCCCAGAACCGATCTCACAACGGTTGGGCATCACTCGGCCGTGAACGAGCCGCCGATCAGGGCACGCTCGTACCGAACATGAACGCAACTTATGTCAACCTCGCTCACGTCAACCACGCTACCGGTCGGCGGCGGTGGGATTCAGGGACAGACATGCTGGAACGCCTGTCGCTCGCGTGCAGCGGTTCTCCGTGGTGACGGGCTCGTCGTCGTGCCCGTCGATCACGGCGGGATACGAAGGCGGGATAGGGTCGGGGGCTGGGGCCCAGGATTGCGGGCTGGCAAGAGGAACGATCATGGGCTCGAGCGGAACGGGATGCAATGACCGACGGGTTTGACGAAGTTCGGGGCGGCGCGGCCAAGCCGGCGGCCAAGCCGAGCGACCGGCCTCTGCGTCGTCCGCACCTCGGAGACGGGGAGCGAGAAGTAGTCGATGGTGATCTTCACGGGCGCAACGAAGGTCCAGTGGCTTCGTTTGCGCCAGGCGCTCGGCGACCGCTGCCCTACCCCGGCACGCCTGTTTCTGGGCCCTCGCCGGCACCCTCACTTTTGCCCCGCCCCTCGCTCGTGGGCATCCCGCAAGGGGCCGTTCCGTACCTCGGTCCGATCCCTCCGCCCGGACGGTTCATGGAGACCTACGCCTTGGCCATATCCGCCGCGGTAGCTGCCGTTTGGCTGGTTCGTGCCCTTGCGTTTCTCCCGCTCGTCTCATCGGCGCAACGCCTGCTCGACGAAGCCGATGGGGTGTTGTCAACCGACACCGCCGAGTTCACACGCAATGCAGCGCTGGTGGACCTGCTGTGGCTCGTCGGCCTCGTCGGCGGCCTGGGTACCGTCGTCGTCCACGCCGTTTGGCGGAGCAAACGGCGTCCGAAAGGCATCGTCCGCACGTACGGCGAGTCCTACGTGGAGGCCCCAGCGAAGGTGTACCTCACCGCGGCCTACCGGGTGGCATCGGTCGCGTTTGTCGTCGTGACGTACCTGGGTTTCCAGGCCGGACGCATTGGCCGCACCACGTTGCCGTCGGCGATGCCCGGCAAGTTCTTGTTCATGATGGGGGCGAGCATCACGTTGGCTCTGGCCTTTGGCTTCGAGGCCTATGCCGTGCGGATTGCGCGACGCCACACCGATGACCGGCTGGCATGGAGCGGCCCATATCGGGAGAATCCCTCCGCCGTTCCCTACGTCGCTCCGGTGGCAAGCGGCGGGGCATTCGAAGGATCGTCCGGACAGAACTCATCGGGCATCGGCTGGATCTTCACCACGCTCGGTCTGTCGATGCTGGGAATCATCGGAGGTATCGCGTTTATCGCCGGCATCACGTCACTCGGCGGAAAGGATCGGGTTCCCGCCGCGATCAGCCTTCTCGTTGGGGCCGCAATGATTGGTCTGTTGGGGTGGAGGATCAAGGTTCGTCGCGAGAAAAAAGCCCAGGAAAGGGCGGCGGCAAACACCTATGGGTTACCCCGCCTTGGCGACGCAGGGCCCGGGCCGACCGGTCCTCCGGGCCCGTCGGGCGTGCCTGGGCGATGGCCGTGAACTTGCCCATTATGGCTATCGCCACGGATTCGCTTCACCGGGAGGAGCCGGTCGCAAGAGACCCTGCGGTGGACGAATTCCTCGGCCCGATGCCGCCGCGCAGCCGCCGGGCCGCCCGATCGCTGGTGACTGCGGCAATCCTTGTGATCCCGCTGCACCTCGCGACGTCTCTCACAGTGGTGGCGTTCCATCTGTTGCCCGACCCGACCACATTGAGTTCCGGCTTTTGGCGGGGGTTTCTGGGCCCGGTCGGGCACATTGTGTGGGTTTGGCTTGTGGCGTCGGCCGTTCTTTGGCGCCGCCGTCGGCGGGATCCCCATGTGCTTCGAGAACAGGGGGAGCTGTACGTGGAGGCGGACCTCACGTTTGCCTGTCCGCGACCGGTTCGGGCAGCGCTCGCGGCGGGCGTGGCCCTCTACCTCGCGGTAGGCGTGGGCTTCGCAATCTCGTTGCTGCTGATCCGTGCGTTCCGCGCTCTCTCCGCGAGCAGTGTGAGTACGGAGAGCGGCCCTGTGGGTTTAGCTCTGTCGATCTTCAGCGTTGTCGGCTTCTTCGCCTGTAGTGCGATCGGCGTGGCCTGCGCCCTTCAGGTACGAGAGTCGAACCGCCACCTCGCGGTGCGGGCGGCGAAGGTCGAGTCCTCCGCCTCATTGCCGAGTGGTGCACCGCAATTGGGCTCAGAGCCAGGCATTGGCCACGTAAACGCGACGCAGTCGGATCAGCGGATCTCGAATACCTCGTAGGTGAGTTGGCCGTCCGCCATCAAACCCTTGCCAACGGCCTGAACGCCGTTGAGCCAGGCGTAGCGTTCGTCGCCCGTCTCGAACGTGGGGGCCATAAAGATCGGTGCCGCGCCGGCTTGGTTGAGGTCGGTGCGTCCCTGGTACTGCACGAACACCAACGCGCCGTCGTGCGTTTCGAGGAGAAAACGCACGTCGACGTGGCCGACACCGCCGGGAGCTACCCGGAGCCAGTCGGCGTTGGCGGCGCCCTTCGCAACGCCCCGCAAACGATCGCCCTCGACGGCGCCTTCTGTCACCTCGAAGATGAGTCGAGTACCGGGTGTGAAGTCGCCCACCAGAAACGGGTCGGAGAGCCGCAAGCGGATGGTGCAGAGCGGGACGGTCTCGATAGATGAAGAGGGCATGGCGGAACGCTACCCGCCACGAACTCCGCGTTGCCCGAGTCGGGGTCTTGGGCCGTAGCCCGGGTTCGGGTTGCGCCTTCGGATGCGGCGGGACACGACGAGTAGTCTGAAGCACGATGCGCATTGCAGTGTTGGCCTCGGGTAGCGGCACCATCCTTCAGAGCTTCCTCGACGCTGGCGTTCCGGTCACGCTGGTACTGGTTGACCGATCATGCGGCGCTACGGCGATTGCGGCCGCAAACGCTGTGCCTGTCGCCCTCGTGGAGCGCACCAGCTTTGGTCCGAGCTTCGATCGTGACCTCTACTCGTCCGACGTGGTCGCGGTGCTGAATGATCACGGCATCGAACTGGTCGTCATGGCCGGATTCGGCACGATATTTGGCGAGTCGATGTTCGATGCCTTCGGCGGGCGAATCCTCAACACCCACCCGGCGCTCCTGCCCAGCTTCAAAGGCTGGCATGCCGTCCGTGACGCCCTCTCCTACGGCGTAAAAGTGACCGGATGCACCGTGCACGTCGCTACGTCAGAGGTCGACGCCGGCCCGATCCTTGCCCAAGAAGCCATTTCCGTCGCTCCCGGCGACACCGAAACATCGCTGCATGAGCGCATCAAAGTGGTTGAGCGCGAGCTCTACGTTCGAACCGTCGAAAACATCCTGCAAAGGGGATCCATCCTGTGAAGGCGCTTCTGTCCGTCTACGACAAGACCGGCATCGTGGAGTTCGCCGCCGCGCTCCACGATCTCGGCGTGGAGCTGCTCTCGAGCGGAGGTACGGCCAAGGCCATCGCCGCGAAGGGGATTCCGGTCACCGATGTGGCTGATCTCACTGGGGTGCCGGCCATCCTTGGGCACCGCGTCGTCACGCTGCACCCGAAGGTGCATGGCGGCATTCTGGCCGACCGCTCGAACCCGGAGCATGTGGCCGATATGGAGAAGTACGCCATCGAGGGCATCGACCTCGTCGTGGTGAACCTCTATCCGTTCTCGTCCGATCCAAGCATCGAACTCATCGACGTGGGCGGCCCCACCATGGTGCGTGCGGCGGCAAAGAACCACGCGCATGTGGGCATCGTGGTCGACCCCGCCGACTACGAAACCGTGCTCGCCGACATTCGGGAGAGCGGCTCGATTGCGGAGGGAACTCGGCGCACACTGGCCCGCAAGGCGTTCGCCACCACGGCCGCCTACGACGCCCAGATCGTGCAGTGGCTCGATGGTGATGAGCCACTGCCGCCCACCGTGCACCTCGCCCTCGAACGGGTGCAATCACTTCGTTATGGCGAGAACCCGCATCAGGCCGGCGCTCGGTATCGCGAGGTCAACACCACCAGCTGGTGGGACGGCGTGGTGAAACACGCAGGAATGGAACTCAGCTACCTCAACCTTTACGACGCAGCGGCGGCGTGGAAGATCGCCCACGATCTCGGTGACAAGCCCTGTGTTGCCATCATCAAACACGCCAACCCATGTGGTGTGGCAGTGGCCGAGACGCTGGCCGATGCCTACCGCGACGCGTTCGCGTGCGACGAACGGTCGGCGTTCGGGGGGATCGTGGCCCTGAATCGGATCGTGGATGAAGCCACCGTCGAAGCCATGGTGGCCGCGGCGCAGGCCGACGTGGTGATCGCGCCAGGTTATGCCCCCGGCGTGATCGAATCCCTCCAAGCCAAACGAAAAAACACACGGCTACTCGAAGCGCCGCTGCCCACCGACGACCGGCTCGACCTCCGTCAGATCAACGGGGGTTGGCTGGTGCAAGAACCCCATCACTTTGCGTCAACGCGGGCCGACTGGCGCGTGGTCACCACCCGCCAGCCCACCGAGGAGGAATGGGCCGATGTGGAGTTGGCGTTCCGGGTGTGCGGCCACGTGAAGAGCAATTCCATCGTGCTCGTGAAAGATGGCGTGGCCTGGGGGATTGGTGCCGGGCAGCAGAACCGAGTGGAAAGCGGCGAGATTGCCGCCAAAAAGGCCGACGGTCGAGCCGTGGGAGGGGCGTGTGCCAGTGACGCGTTCTATCCGTTCGCCGACGGTATCGAGGCCGCTGCGGGGGCCGGGGTGGCGGTGATCGTGCAGCCCGGCGGTGCCATGCGAGACGACGAGAACATCGCCAAGGCCAACGAACTCGGTGTGGCCATGGTGTTCACCGGCGAGCGCCATTTCCTCCACTGACCCCGCCCGTCGGTGGAGGCCCGGCCAGTGGAGGACAGGTTCCGCTACCCGAGAGCTTTGGTGGCGAGCTTCATTGCGTATTCGCAGTTGCTCTCGCTGTAGTCCTTGTCGAAGTCGTTTTTCGTGCCCGCGGTGACGGTCACGTAGACGATGGTGTTTCCCTTCCGGACGAGAACGCCGCTCGCGTCGAAGATGTTCGCCTTGGTGCAGAATGCCTCGTCACCCAGCTTCACGTCTTTCAAGAAGTACGGCCCTTCGGCGAAACCAGACGGGATGTTCGGAATGGTGACCGGAGCGCCGCCGGGTTCGGTGAGTGGTGTGTCGCCAAAGATCGTGACGGGAGATCCTGGCTTCTGGGCCCCGGTGTTGGCCGACGGCGTCCCCGCCTTGGCGTTCGCGAGCTCTTTCTGGAAGAACCCGGTGGCATCGGCCTTTTCCACCTTGAAGATGCCGCCGAGCCCGGGTTTGGGTGCAACCGCAGTGCCAAGGACGCTGATGTTGCATCCCTTCTCCCCGGCCATGATTCGATCGTCGAGCGTGAGATTGACGCCGGTGAGTGCGGAACCGGTATTGATGACATTGACTTTGTTCTCGAAGACGGCCTCGATGTCGGCGTCGGATACAGCGGGACAACCCACGCCGCCGACGGTGTCGGAGAACCACTTGTTGGCAGCAAAAACGCCGCCGACCAGCAATAGAATGCTCAGCACTGCCACGATCAGGAAGGCCCAGAGGCACCCTTTGCCACCGCTCTTCTTCGCGGGGGCCATGGGTTGGATCGGCATACCCATCTGCATCGGTTGGCCCATTTGAGGTTGGCCCATTTGCGGTTGGCCCATTTGAGGTTGACCAGGCATGGCATACGGCGGCGCCGGGACCGGCGGTGCGATCGGCGCTGGCGGGGCAGCAGGCGCGGCAGCACCTTGCGGTGGGTAGTACTTGCCGTCTGACGCAAGCCACCATCCGGGGCCTTGGGGTGCGTCGCTCATGTTGATCTCCCTGTTGGTGGTCGTACCGCCGACGCCCATTGTTCCTCATGGGACGCCCGCCGAGGCGCACATCGAAGTGCACGGCAGCGGCGGTCCTGACCAACCGATCGGTCCGCGGTTACGTGCTCCCGGTAGGGTGACTTCTGATGACCGCTCAGATCCTCGACGGCGAAGCCGTTGCTCAACGCATCACATCCGAACTTTCCGCCCGTATTGCGGCGCTCGCCGACCGGGGAATCACTCCCGGGCTCGGCACGTTGCTCGTGGGTGACGACGGGCCCTCGTCCAATTACGTGGCGATGAAACACCGTGATTGCGAGACGCTTGGTATGCGCTCGTACCACGTGCATCTGCCCGCAACGGCGACACAAGCCGAGGTCGACGAGGCGGTGGGCCAGTTCAACGCCGACCCTGCCATCGACGGGTACCTCATGCAGCACCCATTTCCGACGCACCTCAACTTCGAACAAAGCCTGGGCCTGGTCGACCCTCGCAAGGATGTTGACGGGCTCCACCCCGTGAATCTCGGCCGGCTCGTGCAAGGAGTACCTGGCCCCCTGCCGTGCACGCCCGCAGGCATCGTCGAACTGCTTGCGGCGTACGGCGTCGAGACCGCGGGCGCCCATGTGGTGGTCGTTGGTCGAGGCCTCACCATCGGTCGGCCGCTCTCCAACCTACTTAGCTTGAAGCGGCCCGGCGGCAACGCTGCCGTCACGTTGGTGCACACCGGCATTCCCGACATCACGCCGTACACCACCCAGGCCGACATTCTCGTGGCTGCGGCCGGTTCACCTGGGCTAATCACCCCGGATCACGTCAAACCCGGCGCGGTGGTGATACGAGCAGGTGTGCAATTCGAGGGTCGGAAGATCCTAAGCGACGTCACCGACGAGGTCGACGAGGTGGCATCGTGGATTTCGCCGCGCGTTGGTGGTGTCGGTGCCATGACTCGGGCGATGCTCATGTCGAACGCCGTCGCCGCCGCCGAACGCGCGGCCGACGGCACCTGACCGGCGCAACGCCCACCTCGGCGATGGCGCACGTGCGGGAGATGCGGTGACGTCGTTCGTCGACGCCACCGCGGTCCGATCCGATCCTCACCACCCTGGTGGGTTTCGATCCAGCATCCCCGACGGGTGGAACTCGCCCTTCGGGCTACATGGAGGGGTTTTCGCCGCCACGGTTGCTCGCGCTGCTGAGGGGGCTCATGGGGTCGACGGTCTTTCGTTACGAACCGTTCATGCCCGATATCTCGACCGACCCTCATCGGGCGAGTTGGTGATCGACACGGAGGTGCTGCGCAGGGGTGGGATCAGCGCCTTCGTGGAGGCATCGGCTCGGGCCGACGGGCAGGATCGAGGGTGTCTCCGGCTCGGGGCGCTGTTCACTCGGGCCAAAGACGCCGCCGGCTACCTCGACGACGTTCAGCCCGAAGTCCCACCGGTAGATCAATGCCGAACCGAGCGGAATCTTTTCGCGGGAATGGTGGAGCCGGACGCCGGCGCTCCCACCAGCCCTCCGCCGCTGTTCGATCAACTCGACATCCGCCCCGCCGTCGGGGTGCTGCCCTGGGATCCGGAATGGCGCCCCGGCCAGCCGGCCCGCTACATCCGGTGGGGAGGTTTCGTGGAGCCCCCGGTCTTGGCCGACGGGGGTATCGACCCGCTTTGCATGCTGGTGTATGCCGACCTGCCCGCCCCTGCGTTGTGGGTGCGCCTTGCGCCGTCGGATCCAATCCACACCATGGTGAGCCTCGAACTCACCTTGCACGTGCTCGAACGGCCGAGCGATCCGTGGTTGCTGGTCGACTCGCGGGCCCGATGGATGGGGGACGGCTACCTGCTCACCGAAACCGACGTGTGGTCGGCCGGTCGTCTCTGTGCCACGTCGAACCAGATGATGCTGATCCGTATTCTGGGGGCCTGATCCGAATCCTTGGGCCTGATCTGGCGGCCGGATCCGGCGGCCGCCATGCATCTCGGCGCTGCGTTGGAAGTACCCTAAGCAGATGGCTGCCATTGCTGACCTGCTCGCCCAGGGGCGCACGTTCTCGTTCGAGTTCTTCCCGCCCAAGACCGACGAAGCGGCCCGAGAGCTCGAGAAGGCGATCGGCGAGCTGCAACCGCTCGATCCTTCGTTCGTTTCGGTCACCTACGGTGCTGGTGGTTCTACTCGAGAGCGCACCCGCGACATCGTGGTGGGGATCCAGGCCAACAACGGCATCACGTCGATGGCCCACCTCACCTGTATTGCCCACACCCGTGAGCAGCTCGTGTCGTTGCTTGAGGAGTATCAAGCGGCTGGCATCACCAACATCTTGGCCCTGGCCGGCGATCCTCCGGTGGGCGACGATCCGTACCCAACCGATCTCACTTTCGCGTGGGAGCTCATCGAGCTGATTCGTGGCGTGGGCAACTTTTCTATCGGCGTGGCCGCCCACCCGGAGCTTCATCCTCGGTCTGGTGGCGATGGAGCGCTTGATCGCCGCCATCTTGCAGCCAAGCTGCAAGCCGGCGACTTCGGTGTCACGCAATTTTTCTTCGAAGCTGAGCACTATCTCCGCATGGTCGATGAGCTCGCCGCCGTTGGCTGCACCAAACCGGTGCTGCCGGGCATCATGCCGGTTACCAATGCCAGTCAGATCAAGCGGTTCGCTGAGTTGGCGGGGGCAAAGTTCCCCGACTGGTTGGCCGACCGCATTTCTGCGGTGGCCCACGATCCTGCTGAAGTGCGCAAGGTAGGGGTAGAGGTGGCCACCGAACTGTGCCAGGAGTTGCTCGACAGCGGCGCGCCGGGGCTCCACTTCTATACCCTCAACCGATCCACCGCCACGCGCGAGATCTACGAGAACCTCAAGCTCTCCACCTGACCGTCGGTTCCCCGAACTGGGCACACTCGTGGGCGTTCTTTCCCGAACTGGGCACACCCACTGTCGCTCTGGCGGCAGCGGGTGTGCCCAGTTCGGCAATTCGGGATGACGGCCAAGCCATGGTCGCCACTCCGGTGGCGCAGCAGCGGCACGAGAACGAACCACAATGTGGGGTGAGAGATCACGTTGACGGCCACCCCGATTCCCACCGCCCGACGCAGCGACGCCGCCCCCCACCGGTGGAGTACCAACGTCCAGACGGGTACCTCGATCAACACGGTAAGCGCGAACGCGGTGAGCCACGACACGTCAGCGGGCCGTCGAATACTGGTGCTTGCACTGGTGGCGGTAGCGGCGTTGGTGGTTGCCGTCCGCCTGCCCTTGGAGGTAGCCGTTTTCGGGGTGCTGTTGTTCGGCGTACCCCATGTGATGCTCGAGCTTCGATACGTCTATGGGCGGTTCGGTGCTGGCTGGTCCCGTCCGGCCATTGTCGGCACGCAGGTGCTTTTGGTTGGCGTGGTCGTGGTCCGATTCGTTGTTCCTCCCGGCACGCTGGCCCGGATGGTGGAGACCTCGTTGCTCGGAGCGCTCCTGGTGCTGGCGGTGGTACTCGGCCCCGCCGCCCGTCGCCCGCGTACGCCGATCCAGGCGCTCGTCGTCGGCGCCGTTGTGCTCGCCATGGCCGCGGCAATGGCGGGGATCGATTCCTGGTTCTTGGTGCAGGCCCATCTCCACAACATCTTGCCGCTTGCGTTCCTGTGGGAGTGGGCCGGAGCATCGTTCCCGCTGCCCTCGGCCCGGCGAGCGAAAGCGGTCTTGGTATCGATCTTCGTCGGTGTCCGACTCTTGGTCTTGGCGGGCGGGCTCGACGCGTTTCTTCCTTCCGTGGGTGGCGTGCTCCACGCAACCGGTCAGGCCAACGCGGTCACACGGGTGTCGGCCACGGTCGTGCCGGGGGGAGTCGACGGTGTGTGGGCGGCGCGCCTGCTGGTGGCGATCGCCTTCGCGCAACTCGCCCACTACGCCGTGTGGTGTTGGTTTCTCCCCGGGTCCGCGGTCGGACGCGAGGCATCGTGGGAGACGAACCGCGGTGTGCGGGTGACCCTTGGTGCGCGGGCGGGGCGCCTGCTTCTCGGGTGGCGATTCGGGTTGCTCATCGCCGTGTCCACCACCGCCATCGCTGTCCTGGCCTGGGTCGATTTTCGCACGGGTCGTTCCACGTACACCTCGGTCGCCGCGTACCACGCGTTGCTTGAGTACCCACTCCTGCTGTTGTTGGTGTGGCGCGCCCGCGCTTCGCCGCATCCCGTGTCGTAGGGAAACCGGCGGACACGAGGTCCGCCTTGAGGAAGTCGACGCCGGATGTTTAATGGCCGGGTGGATCGGCCTCGTCCATGTGTGGTCGGAAATCAGTCGAGTGGTGTTCGGCCAATGGCCAGCAATGACTGTCCGAACGGCGGGCGCCAGGTGCGTTCCATGCGGCGAAGCACCGGGATCATCACCCGGTCGTAGGTTCGGGCCGAACCCGGTTTAGTGGGTCGAATCTTCGCCACGCGGGCAACGCCGAACCATACAAATGCGCCAAGGGCGCTGGCGTAACGAACCTCCACGACCTCGAAGCCGGCGCTGTTGAGCGCGTTCACGAGCGTGGAGCGGCGGTAGCGGCGGTGGTGCCCGATCATTCGGTCGAACTCGCTGTAGAGCGCTTCATGAGCGGGGACCCAGATCGCGATGGTGCCACCTGGTCGGAGGCCGGCGGCGATGTCTCGCAACGCGCCGACGTCGTCGGGAATGTGCTCGAGCACGTTGATCATGACCGCGCTGTCGTAGGGGCCATCGGCCACCGCCGCAGTGGCGTCACCCTGGACAATGCTGATTCGGGGCTCATCGGCGAAACGTTCACGAAGCCGTTCGCAGGCCCGCTCGGAGAGGTCGCTTGGGGTGACCGAGCCGAACGCCAGCAACCGCTCGGTCATCGTGCCGTGCCCGGCACCGATCTCGACGATTCTCTCTCCGAGGTGTGGGGCCATCAGGCTCACGATCCAGTCGGCGTAGTTGGTGGCGTCGTCGAGACTGTCGAGGGACTCGGCGAGCTCCTCGTCTGCTTGATCGACGCCGGCAATACCTGCCCCTTCGGCGTTGTGCTGCATGGCCGATCGGGGGTGAAAGAGCCGACGCCCGACGTTGGAGTAGCGCAAGACGCACGCCGCGGCCCGAACGCCGTCGGCGGCGTAGACCTTTTTGCCTTCGCTGTAGGTGCGTCCCGCGTAGGGGATCGGCACCTCGAATACTCGCCAGCGAGCGGCAGCGACTTTGGCCACGATCTCGGTCTCGATGCCGAATCGGTCCTGCTCGAGGTCGAGGCCCTCGACCACTTCTCGCCGAAACATCTTGGCACCCGTCATCACGTCGGAGAGGTTCAGGTTGGTGAACCCGTCGGAAAGGAGCGTGAGGGCGCGGTTGGCCACGTTGTTTCGAAAGTAAAGGACCCGGTGCGGTCGGGCGGCGAAGCGAGTGCCGAACACCACGTCGGCATCCTGGTCGAGAATCGGTGCGAGAAGCGATGGGTAGATCGCGGGGTCGTACTCAAGATCAGCATCTTGTACGACGACGTAGGGCGCCGTCGTTTCCGTGAACCCTCGTCTTAGCGCCGCTCCCTTCCCGAGGTTGATGCCCTGACGCAGCACCCGAAGCCGAGGATCTTCGAGGCCACCGAGGAGGTCGGGGCTCCCATCGGTCGAGCCGTCGTCGACGACGACCACCTCTGCGGTGTGTGGTGATTCAAGTACCCGGCGCACTACTTCCTTGATCGTGGCCGCCTCATTGAAACAAGGAATCACAACGGCGAGCGTGCGGATGCTGGAGGTATCGCCCATGGGCGGAGTGTAGCAACGGCCATCGCCACCGATTCTCGTGGCTTGGCGTCGCTTGGGGCCAACGACCTAGGAGCGGTAAACAATCGAGGTAGTTCGAGCGGAAAACCTTCAAGCTTACGGTGTGGGCCTCCGATGGCCGTGTGGTTACCGTCGGCATCGACCGCGGGCACAAAGGGGATCACCACATGTTTGTCCAGCATCGCATCGCTCGTTCGCGGCGAGTCGTTCTCGTCCCGGCGCTTGTTCTGGCCGGTGCCGCCCTCGTCGGCCTTCCTGCCTGTGGCAAAGCAACGGACACGGAAGCAGCACCCACGCCGGCCACCACCGCTCAAGCCAAGCCCCATGTCAAGGGTCCTGCCGATAGTGGTTCGCCGAAGGACGGCGGCAAGTTGGTCATGGCGCTCGAAGCGGATGCGGAGGGGCTCGATCCCACCCGATTTGCCTTTGCATCGTCGGGACACTTCATCGCCTCGGCGGTGTTCGATCCAATTGCGACTCTCAACGACGAGGGGAAACCGGTGCCGTATCTGGCATCGAAGATCGTTGGTTCTGACAACAACAAAACCTGGACGATCACGATCCCCGACGGCGTGAAGTTCTCCGACGGCGACAAACTCGATGCAGAGGTGGTCTACGAAAATCTCAAGGCCCATCGAACGTCGCTCATCACCAGGGCGGCGATGGTGACCGTCGAGTCGATCGAGCGCAAGGGCTCAGATCAGGTGGAAGTGAAGCTCACCAAACCCTGGACGGCATTCCCAACAGTGATGACCAGCCAGATCGGCTACGTCATCTCGCCCAAGATGATCGAGAACCCGGCCCTGAACCGCACCCCCATCGGGTCGGGGCCCTTCGTCTACGACGCACGCACCGAGGGCGAAAAGTGGTCGTTCAAGAAAAACACGAGTTACCGCCAAGCCGGCAAGCCACATCTTGACGCCATTGAGTTTCGTATCGTGACCGACGAGACCGAACGTGTCACCCTCCTGCAGAAGGGGGAGGCCGACATGATCCATAGCTACAAGCCCGATCAGGTGCTCAACCTCCGCGCCGGGCAGTACAAACTCGTTGACTACAACCTCGGTGAAGAGGACTTCATCATGGTGAACCACGGTCGTTTGCCATTCAAGAGCAAGACGGCGCGGCTCGCCGTCGCTCATGCGACCGACTCCGAAGGCTGGCGGAAAGAGGTCACCAAGGGCATCGAGGCGCCGGCCAACTCCCCCTTCGCTCCCGGTCAGCCCGGCTACGAGGAGAACAACGGGTTCCCCGTTTTCGACGCTGCGAAAGCCGCCGAACTCGTGAAGCAGTATGAGAAGGAGGAGAACCAGGCGTTGGAGATCACCTTCCAAGTGATCGACAACCCCGGGGTCATTGCTGATGCGCAGTACTTCAAGAAGAGCTACGAAGCGGCGGGAATGAAGGTCACCATTCAGGTGAACAAGCAGATCGGGTTGGTGGCACAAACCGCTACCGGAAACTTCGACCTGGCGATGTTTCGCAACTTCGGTTTCCACGATCCCGATACCGACATCGTTTTCTGGCGAGGTGAGAGCGCACCACCAATGGGGGAAGTGGCGCTGAACTTTCCTCGGTTCAAGGATGAGCGTGTAGATGCGGCGATCGACAAGGCGACGGCTGCTACCAATGATGCGGACCGCGATAGTGCCTACCGAGCCCTCCAGAAGGTGTTCGCCGAGGAGATCCCGTACATCTGGCTCGGCCGTCCAAACTGGGTGCTTGCGGCGAACCCCGTCGTCAATGGCATGTACGCCGGTGCCAATGGTTCGATCCAAACCCTCGGTGCGAAAACCTGGCTCGCCGATCTCTGGCTGTCGAAGTAGGCCCACATCCGGAGCGAGACGTGCTTCGCTCGGGCTAACAGTTTCGACCGACGGCCGTAGCCCGGTCACCATGTGATGGTGCAGGAACAGACGGCCGGGCCGACCAAAGGCGTACTTCGGCGGGGCCTGCCCGTCGTATGGGGATACGTCCGACTCCAGCCGATCACCTATGCCATCTCGCTCACCGGGGCCACGCTCTACGCCGGTGCGGTCGTGCTCACCACCCGGGTGCTCGGCACCGTTACGAACGACGTCCTCACCCCAGCGTTCTCGCCGACGGGAATCACGGCCGATCAGGCCCGCGGTGCCGGTGTCGCCTTGCTCCTTTTGGGAGTTCTTCGCGGGCTGTCGATCCTCTTACGTCGTTACCTCGCTGCGCTCACGACGTTTCGTACCCAGGCCCGACTGCGGCGTCGGGTGACTGGGCACTACCTCGACGTTCCCCTTCGTTTCCATCGCGACCACCCCACCGGGGAGTTGCTCGCCCATGCCGACGCCGATGTGCTGGCCGCGACCGAGGTACTCAACCCCCTCCCGTTCAGCGTTGGCGTAGTCGTCTTGGTGGTCTTTGCGGTGGCCAGTCTGGCGATGGTGGATCCGATCCTGATGGGCATTGCGCTGCTGCTCTTCCCGTCGCTTGCCCTGATCAATCGTTTCTACTTGGCGAGGATCGAGGTACCCGTTCGGGAGGTGCAAGAACGAGTCGGGGATGTGTCCGCCTTGGCCCATGAGAGCTTCGATGGAGCACTCGTGGTGAAGACCCTCGGGTTAGCCGACCACGAGGTCGCACGAATGGGGGAGGCGGCCGACCGACTGCGAGAAGCCCGAGTGCGAGTTGGACGAGTGCGCGGCTTCTTCGAACCGGCGATCGATGCCCTCCCGAACGTTGGCCAAGTCGTGCTGTTACTCGTCGGCGCGTGGCGCGTGTCCACGGGCGAGCTCACCACGGGTGATCTCGTGCAAGCCGTTGCGTTGTTCGGCGTGCTGGCATTTCCCATGCGGGTGATGGGCTTCTTTCTCCAGGAGATGCCGAGGGCCGTGGTTGCGGCCGACCGACTGCAGGCCGTGCTTCGGCGCGGCACCGCCGCCGACGACGATGCGGCGGGCCGCCCGCCCGTCGCTCCGATCGCCTTCTCCGAACTGCCCGCCGGGCCGTTGGACGTTCGCGTTCGCGACGTTCGGTTTTCCTTCGACGGGGTGACGCCGGTTCTCGATGGCGTGTCGTTCGACATACCCGCGGGATCGGTCGTTGCCCTCGTCGGCGCCACGGGGGGTGGGAAATCCACGATTTGTGATTTGCTGGTGGGCTTGATCGCACCCGATAGCGGCGCCATCGACGTGGGCGGCGTCGACATTGGCCGTGTGGAACCGCTCGTGCTTCGTGATGCGGTGAGCCTGGTATTCCAGGAGACGTTTCTCTTCGCCGACTCGCTCGAGATGAACATCGGACTCGACGCCGACCAATCGGGGGCGGGTGACGCATTGGTCGTTGCGGCCACCATGGCCCAAGCCCACCCGTTCGTGGAGGAGCTTCCCGACGGGTACCAAACCGTCGTAGGTGAGCGAGGGGTCACCCTCAGCGGCGGTCAGCGCCAACGCATCGCTCTGGCGCGCGCACTGGCACGAACGCCACGGGTACTCGTGCTCGACGACGCCACCTCTGCGGTCGACCCGGTGGTGGAAGCGGACATTCTCTCCGCGCTCCGGTCGGGGTCCACCACCACCACCCTCGTCGTTGCTCACCGGCTGTCCACGATCCTCATGGCCGACACCGTGGTCTTTCTCGAAGGCGGAACGGTGCAGGGCACGGGGCGTCACAACGACTTGCTCGATATTCCGGGGTACGCGCGGATTGTGCATGCCTACGACGAGGCGTCCCCATGACGATCGAATCGGAAACGATCGTCGAAGACAACCCGGCCGGCGCTTTTGCCGTTCTGCGACGCGGGTTGGGCGCCACGCCAGAGTTGCGGCGCGGGGTTGGTTTCACGGTAGCGATGGCGCTTGTGGGAGCGATGGGCCGGGTAGTGATCCCCGTACTCGTACAACAGATCGTGGATCGTGGTTTGCGTGGGCCCGAAGGCTTCCGACCCGGATTTGTGGTCGGTGCTTGCGCCGCCGCCGTCGTGGCAGTCCTGCTCGTCGCAGTGCTCAGCCGAGCCACCTACCTTCGGCTCGTTGATGCTGCGGAGACCATGCTTCGCAACCTGCGGGTGCGCGCCTTTGCACACGTGCACCGGATGGCGGTCGCCGACCACAACGAGACGCGGCGCGGCGTGCTCACGGCTCGCGTCACCAGCGACATCGAGACGATCGCTCGGTTCGCACAGTGGGGTGCTGTGGCATGGATCGTCAACTCCGTCGTGATCGTGGTCACGGTATTGGTACTGGCGGTGTATTCGTGGCAGATCGCCCTCGTCGCCGTGGTGATCTACGCGCCGATGTTCCCGCTCATGCGGTCGGTGCAGCGGCGACAACTGGTGGCCTACGACGCCGTCCGATCCCGGGTGAGCGACACGCTCTCGGTGATCTCCGAGACGGTGATGGGAGCGGCGGTCATTCGGGCCTACGGCTTGGCCGACCATCAGCGTGCCCGCGTCGACGCCGCGATCGAACGGCAATATCGTGCCGAGAGTCGAGCCGCTCGATTCTTCGCCTCTGCTTTCAGTATGGGCGATATTTTCGGTGGGGCCGCCCTCGGCGCCACGGTTGCGGTTGGCGCGTGGTGGGGCCCTGAATGGGGTCTTGATGTGGGAAAACTCATCGCTTGTGTGTTCCTTGTGAGCCTGATTCTGCAGCCGATCGCTGAGCTCGGTGAGATTCTCGATCAGACGCAAACAGCCATCGCCGGGTGGCGCAAAGTGCTCGATCTACTCGACACTCCAATCGACGTGGAGGAACCCGGCCAGGCGACGGCAACGGCACTGGGAACAGGGCCGGTGGAGGTGGTGGCCGATGCGGTGTCGTTCGCTTACCGCAATGGGCCGCTTGTGCTTCGCGAGGTTTCGGTGCACCTCCCCGCTGGCGCCAACGTAGCGGTGGTGGGTGAAACCGGATCCGGAAAGACCACCTTCGTCAAGCTGTTGTGTCGCCTCGCCGACCCCACGAGTGGTGTGGTGCGGCTCGATGGTGTGGATCTTCGAGATGTGCCAAGCCACGCTCGATCGGCTGCGGTTCGTATGGTGCCGCAAGATGGTTTCTTGTTCGCGTCGTCGATTCGTGAGAACGTTCGGCTCGGGCGACTGGCTGCGACGGATCTCGAGATCGACGAGGCATTCACGTCACTAGGTCTTGACGGCTGGGTGCAGCGCCTCACCGATGGTCTCAACACGGAGGTTGGCGAACGCGGCGATGCCCTCTCGGTCGGGGAACGGCAGCTGGTGGCCCTGGTTCGAGCGCAACTCGCCGACCCTGGGCTTCTGATTCTCGATGAGGCCACATCCTCGGTTGATCCAGATACCGAGCGAGCGCTTGCGGGGGCTTTGCATCGCTTGGCTGAGGGACGCACAACGGTTTCGGTAGCTCACCGGCTCAGCACGGCAGAACAAGCCGACACGGTTTTGGTGTTCGATCGCGGCAGGATCGTGGAGCGGGGGACGCACACCGAGTTGGTGGCGCTGGGCGGCCGGTACGCCGACTTGCATCGGAGTTGGGTAGGCAACACACGCAGGCAAAACGGTGGTTGAGTAGCTGCGTTTTCCGACCACCGAGTCCCCCTCGGTAGATTGCCGCAGGCCGAATCGACCGACGGCCTGAGCCTCGTCCCATCGTTGGAGGAAACCCCGTGAAGACCCCCGTTCGCGTTGCCGTCACCGGAGCTGCCGGCCAGATCGGCTACAGCCTCCTCTTCCGCATCGCCAGCGGCGCCATGTTGGGCGACGACCAACCAATCATCTTGCAGATGCTGGAGATCACGCCCGCGCTCGACGCGCTCCGCGGTGTCGCTATGGAACTCGACGACTGCGCGTTTCCGCTGCTCGCAGGCATGGTGCAAACCGATGATCCGGCCGTGGCGTTCGACGGCATCAACTACGCATTGCTGGTCGGCAGTCGTCCCCGGTCAAAGGGCATGGAGCGTCAGGATCTGCTCGAAGCCAATGGTGCGATCTTCACGGTGCAGGGCAAGGCGCTCAACGACAAAGCGGCAGACGACATCAAAGTTCTCGTGGTTGGCAACCCCG
>JANOSD010000189.1:0-26870 GCA_031415655.1 Actinomycetes bacterium | reverse complement strand
GACGCATCAAAACTGATGCGTCTCCCCTACCAAAACGCGAGAAGGGGGTTACAGGTTCAGGAGATGCTCAAGACCGAGGGTGACTCCGGGATGCTCGGCCACCTTCTTCACGGCGAGCAACACGCCAGGCATGAAGGATGTGCGGTCGTAGGAGTCGTGGCGGATGGTGAGGCTCTGCCCCGCCGTGCCGAGCAGCACCTCTTGGTGCGCCACCATCCCGCGAAGGCGAACCGAATGGATGACGATTCCGGCCTCCGTCCGGCCGCCTCGGGCACCGTCGACGATATGGGTGGTGGTGGGATCTGGTGCCCAATCCGACGACGCCGCGGCCATACGGCGCGCCGTGTGCATCGCCGTGCCCGAAGGCGCGTCGATCTTTTGGTCGTGATGGAGTTCGATGATTTCCGCCGTCTCGAAATACGGCGCGGCGAGCTCGGCAAATCGCATCATTAACACCGCGCCGATCGCAAAGTTCGGCACGATCACACAGTTGCTCGTCGTGAACGTGCTCTCGAAACGGGCGTAGTCGTTGTCGTCGAACCCCGTGGTGCCCACAACGGCATGGACACCGTTTTCCGCCAACCAGGCGAGGTTCTCGCGAGCCGGTTCCAGATGGGTGAAGTCCACCACAACCGCCGCTTCGGCATCGGTGAAGGCCTCGGCACTCGACGCCAACTGAAGGGGTAGGTCGACACCGGTTACCTGCCGGAGATCGAGGCCGGCGTGGAACGGGTCGACAGCGGCCACCAACTCGAGTGCCGGGTCGGCGGCCACAGCCGCACACACCGTGGCCCCCATGCGCCCTCCTGCTCCGAACACACCGACACGCAAGCTCATGCTCGCAGGGTACCGCTTTGCACGGGGTCGGGTGGCGTCCCCGGGCGGGCGGCAGTCAGGTGGCGATGTCAAAGGCGGTGAGGGCCGAGTGGGTCCGATCAAACGGACCAACGGCCGCCACGGTGGGGACGGCGCCGAGCACGCTGGCGACTACCGCTGCCACATCGTCGATGGTGACGGCCCGAAGGCGTTCGAGGTAAAGGTCGATCGGGATCACATGACCACGAATCGTCTCACCCATACCGAGGCGCATCATCCGGCTGCCACTGTCCTCGAGCCCGAGTAACATCGAACCTTCGAGGTACCCAAGGGCCACGCGATGCTCCTCGACGGAGATCCCCTGATCGACGATGTCGCGCAACACGTTGCCCGTTACGTCGATGAGTTCGTCGAGCCGACTGGGGACCGTTCCGGCATAGAGCACGACGGAACCCGTGTCGGAATAGGAGGTGGACGAGGCGTACACGCTGTAGGCAAGCCCTCGTTTCTCCCGCACCTCCTGAAACAGCCGACTGGCTGGACCGCCGCCAAGAACATGGAGGCCGACCGCCAACGCGTATCGCTCGGGGTCGGTTGCACCAATGCCACGCCAAGCCATGGTGACGTGCGCTTGTTCCGTGGCGCGCTCCACCACTCGCAGGCCTTCTGGCGCCGCCGATGGTGCCTCACGAACCGGTGTTTCGCCGGCCTCGCGGTGAGCGAACCACGCCATTGCCCGTTCGACCACGTCGTTGTGCTCAAGCGCACCGGCGGCGGCGATCACGAGGTTGGCCGGTTGGTACCAGTGGCCGAAAAACTCGGCGATGTGGTCTCGCTCCATGGCCTCGATGCTTGTTTCCGTTCCGAGGGTCTCGCGCCCAAGAGGATGATCGGGAAAGAGCGCCTCGTAGAGTTCGGTGTGTACGACGTCTTCGGGGGTGTCCTCGTTCATGAGGATCTCTTCGAGGATCACCTCACGCTCGCCGTCGACCTCCTCCGGCCGTAGCGACGGTTCCGAGATGACTTCGCTGAGCAAGTTGAGCCCAAGGTGCAGTTCGGCGCTCGGCAGACGGGCGTAGTAGGCCGTGTACTCGCGGGCCGTGAAGGCGTTCATCTCGCCACCCACTGCGTCTACTGCCATGGCGATATCGAGGGCGCTGCGCTGCTCGGTTCCCTTGAACAACAGGTGCTCGAGGAAGTGCGAAGCGCCCGCCATCGACTCGGACTCGTCTCGTGAGCCCACACCAACCCAGAACCCCAACGTGACCGAAAGCGCGTGCGGCATTGTTTCGGTCACCACCCGCACCCCGTTGGGGAGCACGGTCTTGGTGATCCCGGGCGACACCTCTGCGGTGTCGCCCGGGGCCAGGTCGTTCGTTGTCACCGGCGACGTCCGCCGCCACCGCTGCGACCACCACGGTCGCCGCGGTCGCGATCGCCGCCGCTGGTATCGGTGGGGCCGAGGTCGCCGAACTCACCACGAAGCTCGCTGTCGAAGGACTCCTCGAAGCTCACGACGTCTCGGTCACCGGAGGCGGCCGGTGCCGGGGCGGCTGCATCAGCCGAGTCGCGACCACCGCTACGGCCACCACGGTCGCCACCACGATCGCGGTCGCCACGACCACCACGGTCGCCGCCCCGATCGCGGTCACGGGGGCCACGATCGCCCCGGTCAGGACGATCGGCTCCGCCGCCGCCGCGACCCTCACGGATCCCGACGGGATTCACGGGTGTGAGTGACACCTTGCCGTTGGGATCGACGTCCTCGACCTTGACTTCAACCTCGTCGCCGAGATCGAGGCAGTCCTCGACACGATCGACTCGTTTGCCGTCGCCCATCTTGGAGATGTGCAGCAACCCATCACGTCCGGGAAGGATGTTGACGAACGCACCGAACTTCGTGACGTTGACTACGCGGCCCATGTAGACGGCACCAACGTCGGCGGTGGGCGGGTTGATGATGAGCCGCACCTGACGTTCGGCCTCGGCCACGGCACCACGATCCGTGCCACCGATGCTGACGATACCGACCGCACCGTCGTCGTCGACCGCGATGTCGGCGCCGGTCTCCTGCTGGATGGTGTTGATGACCTTGCCCTTCGGGCCGATGACCTCGCCGATCTTGTCGATCGGAATCTCGAAGCTGACGATCTTCGGGGCAGTCTCGCCGACGGTTTCGCGCGGCTCGGCGATGGCGGTGGCCATCACCTCGAGGATCTTGAGGCGGGCATCCTTCGCCTGGTCGAGCGCCTTGGCGAGCACGTCGGCCGGAATGCCTTCGATCTTCGTGTCGAGCTGGAGGGCGGTGACGAACTCCGCCGTGCCGGCCACCTTGAAGTCCATGTCGCCAAAGGCGTCTTCGGCACCAAGAATGTCGGTGAGTGGGGTGTACTTGCCTTCGGCAAACACCAATCCCATGGCGATGCCGGCAACCGGGGCCTTGAGGGGCACGCCGGCATCCATCATGGAAAGCGTGGAGCCGCACACCGAGCCCATCGAGGTGGAGCCGTTGGACGCCAGCACATCAGACACGGTACGGATGGTGTACGGGAACTCGAGCGAAGTGGGCAGCACGGGCACGAGGGCCCGTTCGGCCAGCATGCCGTGACCGATCTCGCGACGCTTCGGGCCTCGCATGAAGCCCGTCTCACCGGTGCTGTACGGAGGGAAGTTGTAGTGGTGCATGTAACGCTTGCGATCCACGTTGCCGAGCGTGTCGAGCATCTGCTCCATGCGGGGCATGCCAAGGGTGGTGACGTTGAGAACCTGCGTCTCACCACGCTGGAACAGGCCGGAGCCGTGGACCGAAGGAAGCACGCCCACCTCGGAGGTCACGGCGCGGAGGTCGGCAGTGCCGCGACCATCAATACGCACACCGTCGTTCACGATCTTGGCGCGAACGGTCTTCTTGGCGAGGGCCTTGAACGCGGCCTTGATCTGCTTGGTGGCGAGGTCGGCATCGTCGCCCGCAAACTGCGCGTGCAGGGTGGCGAGCACCTCGGCCTTGAGCGCGTCCTCGGCGGTGCCACGCTCGTGTTTGTCGATGATGCTGTAGATCTCGGCAACCTTCGCACCAGCAAGTTCGGTGACGGCGGTCATGATCTCCGGGGAGTAGTCGACCTGCTCGGGGAAGCTCATGAGAGGGGCTTTGCCGCCGGCCTTCTCGACGAGTTCGAGTTGCAGTTCCACCGCTTCACGGATCCAGGTCTTGGATGCTTCCAGGCCTTGGGCGATCACGGCTTCCGTGACCTTCGGGGCGCCTTCGAGGTAGGCGGGCCAGGACACTTCGGTGCCACCGGCTTCCACCATCACGATGGCCACATCGTCGTCTTCAAGGAGCCGACCGGCGACCACCATCTCGAAGGTGGACGTGTCGCCCTCTTCGTAGGTGGGGTGGGCGATCCACTCGCCCTCGGTCGAGAAGGCAATACGGACGGCGCCGATCGGGCCGCTGAACGGAATGCCGGAAAGCGACAGCGCGGCGGAGGCGCCGTTGATCACGAGCACGTCGTGAGGATTGACCCGGTCGGCAGCGAGCACGGTGCCCACGATGTGGACCTCGTTGCGGAAGCCATCGGGGAAACACGGCCGCAGCGGGCGGTCGGTGAGCCGGCACGTAAGGATCGCCTGATCAGACGACTTTCCTTCACGACGGAAGAACGAGCCGGGAATCTTGCCGGCGGCGTACATCCGCTCTTCGAGATCCACCGTGAGCGGGAAGAAGTCGATGCCATCACGCACGCCCTTGGCGGCGGTAGCAGTAACGAGGACGACAGTGTCGCCCAGCTGGATGGTGACCGCTCCGCCGGCTTGACCGGCAAGTTTGCCGGTCTCAAGGGAGAGGGTCTTTTCGGTACCCGAAACGGGGACCGACACGGAAATGGCGTCAGCCATGAAAATGCTCCTATCCGGGTCACGCACCCGCGTGACCCGATCGGCGGCATCCGCTGAGGCCAGTTCCCAGTGGTGAAGCTCGGCTCACACGACACGTGGTCGGGTTCCGAATCTCACCACTGGCAGCTGACCCATCATGGGCGAATACCGCAGGATTGGTATGTGGTTTGTCTTGGAACTTCGTGGGGCGGAGACACGGCCCGGGAAAACACGAACGGCGGTCCCGCTGGGGACCGCCGTTTCAGGAATTAGCGACGCAAGCCGAGCTTGGCGATGATCGCCCGGTAACGCTCGACGTCGTTGCCCTTGACATAGTCGAGCATGCGACGGCGGCGTCCCACCAGCATCAAGAGTCCCCGCCGGCTGTGATGGTCCTTTTTGTGGGCCTTCAGATGCTCGGTGAGGTGATTAATGCGATCGGTAAGGAGGGCAATCTGGACCTCGGGAGACCCGGTGTCGCCGTCTTTAAGCCCGTGCTCAGCAATAGTGACGGACTTGGGCTTCAGATTGCTCGGTGGTCGGTTAGACATGAAACGGTTTCCTCGAATCGGGTATCGGACCCGGCTCCCCCAAACGCTGTGCGCCCAAGCGGACGAACTGGCGGGTCGGGAGAGCCATTGCGGTGCTGCACGTGAATACGTACAACGGGCGGAGAGAGTAGCGGCATTGGAGGTGTCGCCGACAATCACCCCAAGCGGTATCGGCGTTCCGCCGGTTTCGTCAGTACACCGTCCATCGATAGTGCGGGGTACGGTGCGTTTCGGTAAGCCGAGTGAAGGTGAGTTCCGGCGTCAGCTTGACGACGGCGGAATCCGGCTCATACAACGTGGCTTCGAGCTCGTCGACAGACCCCGCGCCGGCCGCCGTGATGGCCTGCCGTACGGCCACGCCAAGCCGGTCGTCGAGTAGTTCACTCATGATTGCGGGCAAGGTCTCGGGATCCTTGAGCAACCAGGAATGGCTCGCCCGGTGGACCCGCACGAGCTGCCCATTGCTTCGTTTCGCCGCCGAGCGCGCCGTGCGGGGAGGTACGACGAGGTCCCAGTCGCCCTGAATCACGAAGGTGGGAACCTCGGTGCGAGCGAGGGCTTCAAGGATCTTCTTGCTGCCGTGGGAGCGGAGGATCGATATCGCCGGGCCAAGCAGCCGCCACGGCTGGAGAACATGGCTGAGCAGTGTGGGGGTGACCAACCGACCGAGTTTGGCGGCCTGAACAGGATCACGGAACAACGGCATGGTGGACGCCGTGTCGGCCAGAAGCATGCCGCCGAGCGGCACGAGCAACGCCGGGTTCAGGCGGAAGATGTTCACCATGAGGTCCCACTCATCGCCAACGATCGCATCGATGAGCACGGCGGCGATCACTTGCTCGGGGTGCAGCGCCGCCAGTTGCGCGACGACCCGGCCACCCATGGAGTGGCCGGCGAAGATCGCTTGCCGGATACCGAGCTCTTCGGCGGCCCGGCTCATGAGCTCGGCGTAGTCCCCCAGATGGTTGCCGCCGCTCGGCAAGCCCTGCGTTCCACCATGGCCCGCCATGTCGATGGCGATCACTTTGAAGCCCTTGGTGACGAGTCGGTGGAGCGTTTGCGCGTAGAGGAACCCTTCCGCCGAAAAGCCGTGCACCACCACCAGTGGTACGCCCCGGCCCGATACGGCGATGCCGATGCGATGCCCGTCGGAAAGGGTAAACGTGTGACGGGCCAGCCGGGGGGCGGCGACGGGATAGGTACCGGCCTCCTCGGTGGATGGCCCGAAGATCGGCTCAGCGACGTCGGTCATGGGAACACGAAGGTTACTCGTGTTTCGATCGCCCCTCCCTCAACCCCGGTTTTTGGTAGGGGAGACGCATCAGGTCTGATGCGTCTCCCCTACCAAAAACCTCAATGGTCAGGAGTCGGGGGGGATTGAGGTGAGCGCGGCGCGGGCATCGTCGCAATCGCGACCTATCTGCGCGATGAGATCTGCCTCCCAGGTGGGACCCACGAATTTTCTCTCGCCGCGCAGGTACGTGTGAAAGGCCACGCGCACGGCCTCTCCGTAAAGATCGCCATCCCAGTCGAGCAGGTGGGCTTCGAGCAAGGAATACGGCTGATCGTCGTAGTAGGTGGGGCGTCGCCCCAGGCTTATCGCCGTGGGTACCCGATCACCCGACGCCAGTTCGGTAAAACCGGCGTAGATCCCGTCGGCGGGCAAGCAGATCGAACTCGGCACGTTGACGTTGGCGGTACGAAAGCCGAGATTGCGGGCCCGTTTGTCGCCGTCGACCACCACGCCCCGCACCTCGTGGAGGCGGCCAAGGAGCCGGTTAGCGTTCGCCAGGTCGGCGTCGAGAAGGGCACGACGAATCCGGGTGGACGAAACCTGCTCAGAGGCATCAGCGGGGGCACCATCGGTTCCGACAAGATCGATGCCTCGCACGCTGAACCCCAGCTCGGCGCCGAGGGCGTCGAGCATGGCCACGTTTCCGGCCCGCCGATGACCGAAATGGAAGTCTTCGCCGACAACCACCACTTTGGCGCCGAGGGAGCGCACCAGCAGGTCGCGGACGAAGTCCTCTGCCGGTTCCTTGGCGCGCACCTCGTCGAAGGCGATCACCACGGCATAGTCGATACCCGTGCCGGCAAGGAGTTCAAGCTTTTGGTCGAGATCCGTGAGGAGTAAGGGCGCCGACTCGGGGCGCACAACGCTGGCGGGATGTCGATCGAAGGTGACGACGGCGGTGCACAGACCATCCCTGCCGGCAAGCTCCTGCACCTGAGCGATCACTGCCTGATGGCCACGGTGGACGCCGTCGTAGGCACCGATCGTGACGGCCATGCCTTCAGGTGGAGCGGTGAAGCCGTCGGTGTCGCGGAGAACCTCCATGAAACCGCAAGGCTACGGGATGACCACGGCGGGTTTCACGGTCGAGCCACGGAACGGGGCGTAGACCGCCAACAGTTCGCCGTCGGTGGTGAGCACTGCCCACGGCCCGTCGGCTTCTGCATCCACGCCGATGCGCGCCCGTTCCAGCACCTTCCCGAACCGCACATCGGCCGCGACCTCGTCGTCGACGGTGAGCTGGATCAGGTGGCCGACCGCGCTGGCTACCGGCCGGAGATTTTCGAGGGTGAGATCCCCGAGGGACACGGCGTCGGCCTCGGTGAACCCTCCGACGGCGGTTCGGCGCAGGTTGCGCAAGTGCGCGCCTCCGCCCAACGCCGTGCCCACATCGGCCGCCAGCGACCGGATGTAGGTGCCCGAAGAACACTCGACCTCGCACCGGTACACGCCCGGGTTGCTTTCGATTTCGTCGAGGATCTCGAAGCGATAGACCGTGACTGGTCGGGCCGGACGTTCCACTTCTTTGCCTTCCCGGGCAAGCTCGTGGAGCCGCTTGCCGTCGATCTGGATCGCCGACACCATTGGCGGAACCTGCAAGATATCGCCGGTGAGCGTGGCGGCAGCAGCACGAACCTGTTCGACGGTGACGCCGTCCATCGTGTAGGTGGCGGTCACCTCACCCGAGGCATCAAGGCTGGAGGTCTCGGTGCCAAGCACGATCTCGCCCGTATACGTCTTGGGCAACGCCGTGAGGTAGCTCAATAGGCGAGTGGCCTTGCC
This sequence comes from Actinomycetes bacterium, assembly GCA_031415655.1. Taxonomy (GTDB): domain Bacteria; phylum Actinomycetota; class Acidimicrobiia; order Acidimicrobiales; family Acidimicrobilacustridaceae; genus JAKOVR01. Next base: position 18,554 of record JANOSD010000189.1, on the reverse strand, counting down.
AACCCCAAGCACCAAGAGGCCGGTGGCGTCGGGATCCAGCGTGCCGGAGTGGCCGACCTTCTTCGTACCGAGGATCCCCCGGGACTTCGCCACGACGTCGTGGCTGGTCCAGGTCGGTTCCTTGTCGATGATGCACACCCCGTCGATACCGGGGGTGCCGGCGCGGCTACGCCCCACGTTGCGTGGGTTCTATGCCCGAACCAGCCACGTACACGTCGGGCACCTCAACTTCGACCACCGGGCCCATCTCTCGCAGTACCGCTTCGATGTGTTCGCCTTGACGCACGCCCGGATCGGGCCGGAACTGCAGGTCGGGCACCTTGCGAACGTAGGCCTGTCGACCGATCGCCACCTTCATCCGACCTCGGAACTCCTCGAGCGCCTCAATGGCGAGAACGTCGGATTCGCCGCCTTCAAGCGTGTCGATGAAGACGATGGCTCGGCTGAGGTCGTTGTCGACATCGACGGCCGTAATGGTGACAAGGTCGAGCCGGCTGTCGTCGATCTCCCGCAGTTCCTCGCCGAGGATCTCGCGGAGGAGCTCGCCGAGGCGGGCCGAGCGGGGATAGTCGCGTTTGTTGTTGGTGTTACTAGGCCGGCGGCGAGTCATGACGGTCTCCTCTGTTCGATGCGCTCTTTGCGCGCTATTCCGGCTCGGACCACGTGCGAAGGCTCTGGAGAACCTCAGCTTCGGGGAACGACCAGACGAATCGATCGACATCGTCGATCACTTGCTCAGCCTGGCTGGGACTTCCGGATACGACGGCAAATCCCAACTCGGCCCGCTGCCATTTGTCTTGGTGGTCCGTCTCGGCGCTACTCACGCCGAACCGGTGGCGAGCCCCTTCGACGATGGTCTTCACCACGGCCCGCTTCTCCTTCAACGAATGACACGACGGCAGGTGCAAATCGACGGTGAGCGCGAGCACATGCACAGCCATGAGCCCATGAGCTTACCGGGTTCGTCCGGTTCCATCCCACCGGTTTCGTGCCCCGGGTACACTGGCCGTATGGCATTCCGTCTGAGTTCCCCAGGCCGGCCCGATCCTCGAATCGCTGCACTGGCATTCGGAATCCTCGCTGCCGTGCTTGTTCCGGGTGTCGCATCGGGGCAATCCACCGGCCCCTTCACCCTTGAACCGCTTCCCGCCACCGCCGCCCGCGGCGCCGCCTTCACGGTCCACGGATCCGGCTGCGCACCGACAGGGGCGTATCCAGCCGACCACCCCGTCTACCTCTATCTCACGCCCCCGACGGGTGGGAACTCGATCGGTCCCGGGCTCATCAACGGCAATGCGGGGGTGTTTATGACACTTATCGGCATCGACGGCGAAGTCGAAGCGCACGCGATGCCCGATACCAACGGATCGTTCACCGCCTCGATCCCCGTACCCGACAATGCCCCGATCGCCCCCGGCTACACCGTTCGAGCGATCTGTCTGACCGGCCTGGTCGGCGACGCGGCCGGCCCGGGGGGCATCACTCAAGCCAGTTACGACGCCGCCTTCGCCACGGTGGGGACACTTGAGGTCCAGGCGGCCCCGTCCACTGCGACGACGGCCGCCACGACAGCCACAACGTCGACGACGTCCACAACATCGCCGCCGCCGGCGGTGAGGCCGACGTTCACCGGGTAACGCCCGGGACCGGCCGGGGACCTTCCGGGCCGATTCGTGCGGCAGACTGCGGGCATGCGCATCGGAATCAACGGATCGTCCCTCATCGCCCTCGGGCGCCCGGCCTCGGAGATCGTGGCCCACGCCCAGGAAGCCGAGGCCGACGGGTTCTCCACGTATTGGGTGGCCCAGCTCGCCGCTCCCGACGCCCTCACCGTGCTGGCCCTGGCCGGCCAGGCGACGTCCACCATCGAGCTGGGTACCGCGGTGATCGCCACGTGGCTGCGCCATCCGCTGATGCTGGCGGCGCAGGCGTTGACCGTGAGCGACATCGCCGGCGGGCGACTGATCCTCGGCATTGGCCTGGCCCACAAACACACCATCGAGTCGTCACTCAGGATTCCCTTCGACCGACCCGCCAAGAACATGGACGACTATCTCTCGGTGCTCCTCCCGGCGTTGCAGGACCGGAAAGTGTCCGCCGACGGGGAGATCTGGTCGGGGCACGCCGATTCCATGGGCGGCCCGCCCGATGCGCCCACCCCATCGGTGATGCTGGCGGCGATGGGGCCGCGCATGGTGGCGATGTCGGCCGCCCGCGCCGACGGCAACATCTTGTGGCTGAGCGGGCCGCGCACGATCGAGACGGTGCTCGCCCCGGCGATGGCGAAGGCGGCAGCCGATGCCGGTAAACCGCCGGCCCGAATCGTGGCGAGCGTGCCGGTATGCGTCACCGACCGACCCGACGACGTGCGGGGCATGATCGCTGCCATGCTGGCCAACTACAACGACCTTCCGTCGTACCGCGGGGTGATGGACATCGAAGGCGTCAACGGCCCCGCCGATGTGTCGATCGTAGGCAACGAGGAAACGGTGCGGGCCGGCATCGCCCGCTTCGCTGACGCCGGCACCACCGACTTTTCCGCCCTCGAGTTCACGGTCGACCCCGATAGCCAACTCCGCACCCGCGACCTTCTGAAGGTCCTCGCCACCTCGTGACGCTGTGGGACATTCTCGAACGGACCTCACCCGGCCGTTCGGTTGGTGCGGCTGTGCAGTGCGAGGTATTTGGCAGCCAGGCGGGCGATCGTTCCACGACTACCCGGGAAGACCTACCTTGGGAATACCCGACCGATCTGGTCGGGTTTACACTGTCGATGATGTCGACCCCTTCGCCAATCGATCCTCGTGGTCCCCGTTTCAACCAATCGGTCCTCACGCTCGCCCTGGTGATCGCGTTTCTTGTGCAGGTCTGGGCCGTGGTGCCGGTCTTTGCCGTGGTCCTGCTCCTCGGCGCCGCCTTCGGCCCGAAGTATGGCCCGTTCCTCCGGCTCTACGCTGAGGCGATCAAACCGAGACTGTCACCTCCGGCAGAACTCGAGGACCCTCGTCCGCCCCGATTTGCGGCGGCGATCGGTGTGGCCTTTCTCGGCGCCGCCACCCTGGCCTTTGTCGTCGGACAACCAGCCGTCGGGTGGGCACTGTCCCTGATCGTCGCTGCCCTCGCCGCACTGGCCGCAACATCAGGCATCTGTGTCGGGTGCGAGATCTACCTCTGGCTCGCCCGCCGGCGCGGGGTCGAGCTCGCCGCATGATCCGGCTATTGGTGATTGCCCTCCTCGGCCTGGCGGTCGCGGGGTTTTCGTTTCGTTATCGGCGCGGCGTCGCCACAGACGCCGCTCGCGGCGGCTCGCTCGCCGGCACGGAGTGGCCAGCGGTGCCAGCCATTCATCGTTCGACAGATGCCCCTTGCACGTGGCTGATCTTCACGACGCCTTGGTGCGCATCGTGCGAGCAGGTGAAGGCGATGCTGGGCGACGCGTTCCCCCATCACGAGGTCCGCACCATTGATGCCACGAAGGAGATCGCCCTCGGCGAGGCCTACGAGGTGCAGCGCGCACCCACCACGTTGTTGGTAGACCACCACGGCGCCGTCCTCGAACGCCTCGTGGGTCCCGAAGCCGTGCTGGCATTCGTCGGCACGACCGCAACCGCGTCTCTGTCCGGCTGAAAAGCCACCTCGCATGCCCTTCTGGGCCCAAGTCCGCATCTGGATGGGATTTCGCCCGGATACGGGCGGAATCTCATCCAGAACGGCGGGGTAGGGCCGGCCGCTACGTGCGGGGAATCTCGCGCTCTTCGAAGGTCTCGATGATGTCGCCCTGCTTGAGGTCCTGGAAGTCGGTGAGGCCGACGCCACACTCGAATCCAGTGGCGACCTCTTTGGCGTCGTCTTTGAATCGTTTCAACGACTGCACGGCACCCTTCCAAATGATCGTGCCGTCACGAAGGAAACGCACCTTGGATCCACGGGTGATGACACCGTTGATCACCATGCAACCCGCGATAGCGCCGATTCGTGGCACCCGGAAGATCTCGCGGACCTCGGCTTCGCCGGTGACCACCTCTTCAAACTCGGGGGCGAGCATGCCGATCATGGCCGCTTGGATGTCTTCGATGAGTTTGTAGATGATCTCGTAGGTACGGATCTCCACTCGCTCGTGGTCGGCGAGCTCTCGGGCTTTGCGATCGGGGCGCACGTTGAAGCCGATGATGGTGGCGTTGGACGTAGCCGCAAGCTGGATATCGGCCTGGGTGATACCGCCCACGCCTCGACTCACGAAGGAAAGTTTCATATCCGGACGCTCAAGCTTTCGGAGCGATTCGGTGACGGCTTCAAGGGAGCCCGTGACATCGGCCTTGACAATGACGTTGAGGTTGGCCGCCTCTCCCCCCTTGATCTGGTCGAAGATGTCTTCGAGGCGGGCACCGCCGGCAGTGGCATGTGCCTCGCGACCAAGGGCCGACTGACGCTTCCAGTGCTCACGGATCGACGCCACCTTCGAAGCGGTCTTCTCATCCGGAGCAACGACAAATCGGTCACCCGACGCCGCGGTCTCCGACAGGCCGAGCACCTGGACGGGAGACGATGGACCGGCCTCCTTCACCTGCTCGCCCTTATCGTTGATGAGGGCACGAACACGCCCCCACGCCGAACCGGCCACAACGGGATCGCCCACCTTGAGCGTGCCGCGCTGCACCAACACGGTAGCGACGGGCCCGCGGCCGATATCGAGATGAGACTCAAGCACGATGCCCCGAGCTCGGCCGTCGGTGGCGGCCCGGAGGTCTTCCACTTCCGAGACGATGAGCAGGTTGGCGAGGAGTTCGTCGACACCGACGCCGGTGAGAGCAGAGAGCGGCACCATCACGGTGTCGCCACTCCACAACTCCGGCACAAGCCCCTGCTCCGAGAGCTGTTGCATCACGCGATCCGGGTTTGCAGCTTCACGATCGATCTTGTTGATGGCCACCACGATCGGCACATCGGCTGCCTTGGCGTGATTGAGCGCTTCAAGAGTTTGGGGCATCACACCATCGTCGGCCGCCACCACCAAGACCACGATGTCGGTGGCCTGGGCACCGCGGGCCCGCATAGCCGTAAATGCCTCATGGCCCGGAGTGTCGAGGAAGGTGATGGCGTTGCCATCTTTGGTGACTTGATACGCACCGATGTGCTGGGTGATGCCACCGGCCTCACCCGCAACCACGTTGGCGCTACGAATGTGGTCGAGCAGCTTGGTCTTGCCGTGGTCGACGTGGCCCATGATCGTGATGACGGGGGGACGGATCGGCCATGTCTCGTAGATATCGTCGTCGACGTCTTCGTCGATCTGGAGCTGGCGAAGCAGCTCTACTTCCTGCTCCTCGCCGGGATCGACCATACGAAGTTCGGCGCCAACTTCGGCGGCGAACAGTTCGATCATGTCGTCGGAGAGCGATTGCGTGGCGGTCACCATCTCGCCCTGTTGCATAAGGAAACGGACGACGTCGGCCGCTGTTCGGTTCAGCTTGGGACCGAGGTCCTGGGCCGTACAGGCGCGCTCCACCACGATGACCCCATCCGGCACCGGCGCAGTGGCCGGCGTGTAGGTGGGGATGTCCATGGGCTGCAGCTCATCGCGACTGCGACGACGACGACCCTTGCGGCGGGGAGGTCGCCGCTGTTGCTGACCGCCGCCGGGGCGACCACCGCCAGGACCCCCACCGGGGCCACCGGGACCGCGACCGAAGTTCCCACCAGGTCCGCCGGGACCACCAGGTCCACCGGGACCACCAGGTCCACCGGGGCCACCAGGACCACGACTGAAACCGCCGCTCGGGCCGCCGCCAGGACGAGCGCCGCCGGGCGCGCCGCCAGAGGGACGCGGACCTCGAGGACCCATTGGACTACTCGGCCGAGACGGCCCGCGTGCACCTGGAGGCGGGGGAATTGGCTTACCAGTGACTGACGAAACCGGCGGGCGGGGTGGCGGTGGGATCGGCTTGCCACTATGGGACATCGGCGGGCGAGGAGGAGGACCACTTGGACCCGCCGTCCCCGGACCAGCCGTACCTGGGCCGCCGGGAAGTGGGCCAACTCGCGCTGCCGGCATCGAGGGGCTACCGGCGGGGGTCATGGGCCCACCGGGCACCAAGGGTGCACCGGGCACCAAGGGTGCACCGGCGGTGTGCGCTGCGCTCGGTACGCCCGCTGGTCGCAGCGGCGCGGGGACCGACGGGGCGCTCGGTGTCATGGCGGCAGGGGTATCAACCGGCCGGGGGCGAGGCGGGTGCTCGCTCCCCGACGACGAGATCACTCGACGGGGGCGTGGCGTTTCTGCCTCCGGTTCGCCCAAACTCGGTACCGCGGCGCCGGTCGAGCCTGCGGATTCATCTGTCGCAACCGGCGCCGGCACGGACGATGGAGTTTGGGCTGCGGGAGTGACGGGGTCCGTTGCGGCCGGGGCAAGGGCGTCGGACGACGCGGCGCTCGGACGATCCAACACGTTGTCTGATGGCGTGGTGTCCGATGGCGTGGTGTCGGGTGACGTGGTGTCCGATGGCGTGGTGCCAGGTATCGCGAGCGGGACGGCAGCCACGTCGGCGACTGGCGTCGATGGTGCGGCGACCGGAGCAGCAGTGCCGTTCGGAGCCGCCGTGTCGGGGATCGGTGTGACCCCCTGCTCAGCGGGAGCGGCCACCGCCGTGGACTCGGCCGCGGTCGGCGCCGTGGCACCGCCAACCGAATGATCGGTCGCCCCGGTTGCGGGGGCAGCCTTCTTCGTGGCTTTGGTGGCCTTCTTGGCTTTCGTTGGTTCTTCGGGCTGCTCTTCGCGGATCAGCCCTTCCCGTTCCGCCTTGCGGCGGACGCGGTCGGCTTGCTGCTCGACCATGCCGGACGAATGGCTCTTGACATCGATGCCCAGCGTCAAGGAGAGGTCAAGGCACTCTTTGTTGGTGAGGCCGAGCTCTTTGGCGAGTTCATAGACGCGTGTACTTTTTGCCACGGTTTCGCGGTTCTCTTTCCTTGGTGGGTGCGCTGACGCGACACGTGAGACACACGGCGCAAAAGCGGCCCTCTATCCTCGCACACCGGGAGGCCCAGGCACGAAGTCGGTTGGGGGGATCAGATCAACCGATCCCAGAACTACTCAGGCATCAACGGCGGGTGAGACCGGAGGGGCTTCATCTGCTGGCTTCTCATCGGCAGGCTTCTCATCGGCCGGCTTGTCATCGGTCGGCTTGTCATCGGCCGGCTTCTCATCGGCCGGCTTCTCATCGGCCGGCTTCTCATCGGCCGGCTTGTCATCGGTCGGCTTGTCCGATGCCTGGACCTCCGCCGCCTGCGACCACTCCTCCGGCGTCATCGCCGGACCGCCCTCTGCCGGAACCCACTGCTGCTCACCGGTCTCGGGATTGGCGATCCACTCACCCTCAGCCCAGTCCTGGTTCTGATACGCGGCCTCCTCGGCCATCTGCGACTCACTCTTGATGTCCACGTGCCACCCGGTGAGGCGGGCGGCAAGTCGGGCGTTCTGCCCCTCCTTGCCGATGGCGAGCGAAAGTTGGAAGTCCGGAACGATCACCGTGGCAGTGCCCCGGTCCTCGTCGATCAGTACTTCCTTCACCTTCGCCGGCGACAGTGCCTTGGCGACAAAGTCAGCGGGATCTTCCGAGAACGGCACAATATCGATCTTCTCGCCGCGCAACTCGGTGACCACCATGCGCACCCGGGCGCCGCGGGCGCCAACACACGCGCCGACCGGGTCGACGTTGTTGTCGTTGGAGAACACCGAAATCTTGGTTCGCGCACCGGGCTCACGGGCGCAGGCCTTGATCTCCACAACCCCGTCAGCGATCTCGGGCACCTCGAGCTCAAACAATCGTTTGATAAGGCCGGGATGGGTGCGGCTCACCACAATCTGCGGACCCTTGGCGGTGCGGCGCACCTCGACGATGTAGGCCTTCACCCGGGCGCCGGGCTCCGGTCGTTCGTACTGGACCTGCTCTGCTTGCGGAAGCAGCGCTTCGACACGGCCGAGGTCGAGAAGGGTGTAACGACTATCGGACTGCTGAATGATTCCGGTGATGATGTCACCCTCACGGCCGGCATACTCCTCGTACTTCATCTCCCGCTCGGCCTCGCGGATGCGCTGGCTCATCACCTGTTTGGCCGTCTGCGCAGCGATTCGCCCGAAGTCGGTGGGCGTCACGTCGAGCTCGGGGCCGAACGGCTCGCCGTCCTCATCGAGTTCCTGTGCCAGCACCCGGAATTCACCGAGGTCTGGGTCGATCGTGACCCACGCGTACTCATGGGCATCGGGCATGCGTTTGTATGCCGTTTCGAGGGCGTCAGCCAAGGCCCCGAACAGGACGTCGATCGACACGCCCTTGTCGGCCGCAAGGGCGCCTAGGGCATCGAGGAAATCGGTATTCTTGCTCATGCGGGGACTCGCTTCTCTGGGGTCGCGTCGGGATCGGTGTCGGCCGGCGGGGGAACCGGGGACGCCGTGTTTGCGGGGAGGGGCTGGTCGTTTGCAGGCTCGACCTTGGAGACGACGGCGGCCGGCTTGGGGTTTTTGTTCGCCTTGCTCGGCGATTCAGGTTTGGGTGCCGCTCCCCAGACAAAGACGGTGCGGGCCTTGTCGATGTCGATGAGCGCGACCGTGCGTCGTTCTCCCGCCGGCTCATCGAGCACGTTGGTGATCGTGGCGGCATCGGCATCGAAGTCGGTGAGCGTGCCAGCGAGCCGGCGATCACCATCCACCGTGGGAATCAACTTGAGCTTTACGGACCGCGTGACGGCCCAGGTGTAGTGCGCTGGCGTTCGGAGGGGGCGCTCGAGGCCCGGGCTCGAAACCTCGAGGGTGTAGTGGCCGGGAACCACGTCGTGCCCGTCGAGAGTCCGGGAGATCGTTTTGGTGGCGTCGGTGATATCTCCGACGTCGGGACCGCCCGGACGATCGACTGTGACGATGACCCGCCCACCGGCGTAGTCGAGGTCGAACAGCTCAAGCCCATGACTGGCGAGCAGCGGTTCAATGATCGATTGAAGTTGATCGAGGACGGTAGGCATAGGTGCGGGGAGATGCAAAATGGGCCTATACGAGGCGAAAGGCGTGGGAAAATCCCACGCCTTCCTTCGACGGGCTCGAATGGATTGCGACCGACCACTATAGCGAGCACGGGGTCGCGGGTGCGAGCACGCCAGTACGGCGCCATGCCAACGAGGGCTGACCATCGCGCCATTGGCGCCAATCGATCAGGCAACGCCCGAACGGAACACGCTCGCCGGCTCGATCCGTAACACTTTGCGGATGGGCAGCAACGCGGCCGGAATGCTGACGAACAAGGCATACCCGAGGGTGCGTAGAACGGTATTGGGTTCGAGCACTATCTGGAGGTTGCGAGCCTGGGCCGAGATCACCACGGCGAGCACCAACGCCAAACCAACGACCACGCCTGACGCCGCCGCCAACGCCCACAATGCTTGCACCACTACCGCCCGCACCACCGTGGCGCTGGTGCCCCCAACGCTTTGATCACCCGGTACTCGCGAGCGTTGGACAACGTCACTGTGGTCAGGTTGAGTGCGACCAACGACATCGATACCAGAAAGCCGACGCCAACCATGCCGCGCGTCATTTCAGCCAGAGTGTCGTCGATCACCTCACCCTCTTCCGCCCCAAAACTGGCCTTCGACTGCGCCGTGATCCCGTTGACCGAACCACCGATGCGGCGAGCCAGTGATTCGCTGTCGACGCCCGGCTCGGCCCCCACGAGAACATAACTCACCTTGTCGAACGCCAGCCGGGTGAACTCGGCCGTCGACAGGAACACCGTGGCGTTCATCGCCATCGTTCCCCCCGACCAGATGCCGGAGACCTGCAGTGTCGTGCCGAACAGTGCAACCGGTGACTCCACTCCGATCTGTAGAGGCGTGGCGCAGACTCGTCGACCCGTTCGGCCGCCCGCCGGTATTGAAGGCCTTCACCTCACATGAACCCCAATCTGCGACGGACTCACCTGCCGGCCCGGCTTCGACCCCGAGGCGTAGCGCCCTCACCAAAATTGGCCGCCGAGAAGCTGGACCCTCCTACTGGGACACGCACCTAGGAGCGAGTCCCAGTAACCATTCGGCGGCTTCCGGCCAGCTCTTCTTTTCTCGCGGCGTCCTCCGTCTCACCGCCCAAAACAGGGGCTTTCGACGTGACGTCCTTGCGAGAGTCTTCAACCGTGGCTCGGAATCCGCTTCTCGAAGCGTTACTGGGACCCGCTCCTAGTAAGAACGGGCGACGTAGGCCACGATGTCGGGCTCGTCTTCGGCGAGCGGCAAGCTTCCGTCGGGCCGTACAAGACAACGCACCGTGACTTTGCGTTCGGCCAGCACCGCCTCACCGGAGGTGCCCAGCGCCGACCAGGGGATGCGAGCAAACCCCGTCGCCGCAGCCTCGACGGCTTCGTCGATGGTGCCCACCTCGACGGTGGCATCGTTGCGTCGCGTGGTGGCGTCGGCCAGCAACGTGGCTTGTTGCTGGGTGAGCGCGAGGGCTACCTCGGACGCCAGGCCGTCAAGTGAAATTGGCGCCTTTGTGCCTTCGATCCGTCGGACGAGGGTGACGTTGCCGTCGGCGATGTCGCGCGGACCGAGTTCCACCCGCAGCGGTATGCCCTTGAGTTCCCAGTCGGTCACCCGTCGACCAAGCGAAACGTCCGTCCGAAGATCGAGCTCCACCCGCACGCCGGCGGCACGCAACTCAGCCGAGATTCTCCGACACTGGTCGATGACATCTCCCTCATCGCGAACCGCCACGACCACCACCTGTACCGGGGCAAGGGCGGGAGGAACCCGAAGCCCATTGTCGTCGCCATGGGCCATGATCAGACCGCCGACCATGCGGGTGGATACGCCCCACGACGTGGTCCACGCCATCTGCTGCGTGCTCTGCGCGTCGAGGTAGTTGATGCCAAAGGCCTTGGCGAAGTTTTGGCCGAGCTCGTGACTCGTGCCCATTTGCAGGGCCTTTCCGTCGCCCATCATGCCTTCGAGGGTCATGGTGTTGGTGGCTCCGGCGAATCGTTCCTTCGCCGTCTTGCGACCCACCACCACCGGGAGGGCAAGGACGTTCACCATGAAGTCTTCGTAGACATCGCGCAAGATCTGTTCGGCGTAGGCGGTGGCTTCGGCCTCAGTGGCATGGGCGGTGTGGCCTTCTTGCCAAAGGAACTCCGTGGTGCGGAGAAACACCCGGGGGCGCATCTCCCAGCGCACGACGTTGGCCCATTGGTTGAGCAGCAACGGCAGGTCTCGGTAGCTCTGCGTCCATTTGGCCATGAACTCGCCGATCACCGTCTCACTGGTGGGGCGGACGACCAACGGCTCTTCCAGTTCTTTACCTCCGGCGTGGGTAACGACCGCCAGTTCGGGACTGAACCCCTCGACGTGCTCGGCCTCTCGCTGGAGATAACTCTGCGGGATGAACAGCGGGAAGTAGGCGTTTTTCGCGCCCGCATCTTTGATGCGGCGATCCACTTCGGCTTGCATACGTTCCCATATGGAATAGCCATAGGGGCGAATCACCATGGTGCCCTTCACCGGACCGTTGTCGGCCATCTCTGCCTTGGCGACAACGTCTTGGTACCACCGGGGAAAGTCGGTGGCTCGGGGGGTGAGAACGGGCTGTTTGGCCATGGCCTCGGAGGTTAGAGGGTGTTCTCCATGGGGACCGCAACCATTCGCAGGGCGGCGAGCACGGTAGGTGACGGCCAGGCGCTGATTCGCCACCGGGGCGGGTCGAGCCCAGGTTCGGGGCGGAGCATGCCATTCGTCAGCCGGTGCAGATCGCTCCATCGCACCGAAAACGCCTCGCCGGCGAAGTCTTGCAAGACCACGAGTTCGGTCACCGGAAGCAGGCCCGCTTCGACTCCCTGTACCCACACGCAGAAGCTGCGTTCGATGCCGTCGGCGTCGTTCTCGAGGAGGTACGAGGCGACGAATACATCGACCCCCGATGCAGGAAACAGCTCATCCAGTCGCTGTTTCTGCAAGTGGTACTCCACCCCGGCGAGTTCGATTTTGCACTGGCGAACCACCTCAGCGAGTGGATGTTCGGGCGCCGGCGCCCACGGCATAAGACCGTCTGGGCCCACCTCATAGGGCACCGGCGACACCCGACGGCGGTCCTCGCGAAATGTTTCGAGGGCCAAGTTCAAGGTGGCGTGCAGAGTGGGCAAGTGACGGTCATCAAGCAGAAAGGCAACGTCGCGATCGGGAGCAAGCACGAGCACTGTTCCGCGGGACGCGGCCGCTGATGCCGCGCCAAGATGAACAGATTCCGCGAGCGCCCACAGCGCCGTCGGCGCGGCGAGCCACGAGGAGATGTAGCCGTCGGGCCCGATGACGACGTACAGGTCTGTGACGTCATCGTCGGTCGTCACTCGCAAGCCGGCGGCGCCCAGATTGTCGTGAGCTTCGGTGAGCGCCGCGGCCAGCGAGACCCCCCACTGGGTGAGGTAGTCGTTGGTCACAAACACGAGGGAAAGTTCGGTATCGATGGCGAGGACTTCGGCCAGAAAGGGGAGAAGCGGGCGCGACGGGACGTCCATGGCGGGATCGTGCACCACCGGCGAACTCACGGGAAGGACGACAGGACGGAGCAGTAGGCGGGCCCCCGCCCAAGTTTCGGGAACGTCGACCGGCGTGGCTACCGCGGCCAGGAACTGGGTGATCATCGACCGTTGGTCGGCGAACGAGAGCTCCTCGCAGTCTGACCAAACGTTAAAAAGGCCGATCTGCCCGGGCGGCCCGTCACCCGCTCGTTCAATCTCCAGACCAAGGTTGCCGGTTCGACGCACCCGCACCACACCGGGTTGGCGCTCCAACTGCCGAATGGCTTCGTCGCGAAATGTTTGCTCGGGCGCCTGCCCCCGCCGTAAGAACCCCATGCCAGGAATCTATCTGTTCCCCCAACGCACGAGCACGGATCGCCGTTCTGACTCTCGAACCCACCCTCTCGGCCGGGCCTGTACCAACGACACGACCGGCCTTCACGCACCGGAGGCATCGGGATCCACAGCGGCGGCGGCGAGCAGTTCCACCACGTCGGGAGCCGGCCATCCCGACGCCCGCCACCTCGGTGGCTCGAGCGCCGGGTCTCGCTCGAACGCGGCGGCGGCGATACGCACGACATCGTTCCACGCCACGGCGATCGGTTCGTCGTCTTCGCCGCCCACGAACATCACGAACTCGGTGCGTGGGATCAGGCCGACTTCAACGCCCTGCACCCAAACTGCCCAGGAGTAGGCCGTGCCGTCGTCTCGGTGGATGACGTTGTAGCCGGCCACGAACACGTCTTCTTGCGATCGTTCGAACAGCCCGTCGAGAGCGCGCTGCTGGTAGCCGTACTCCGTACCTTCGAGCACCCGACGGGCCGACGCCACGGCGTTGACGCTGGCGTGGTGCAGCGGCGGCTCCCACGGGCGAACGCTTTCGGTTCCGACCACATAGGGGACCGGTGAGATACCACGCGGACTCTCCTGAAAGACGTCGATCGCCCGCTCCACCGCCGCAATGATTCGACTCGCATCCGTGTCGTTGAGCAACCAAAGCACGTCGCGTGCGGGGGCGAGCACAAGCAGCAGGGGTTCGGGATCGTCGAGGCGAGCAGCGGCGGTCAATCCCAGCCGGGCACCCATCTCGAGCAGGAGGTCGGGGAGCGCCAACCATGCCGACTGATAGGAGTCGGGTTCCAAGACCTCGAATACCCCACCCAGTCCTTCGAGCGGGCCAATGCTCGTGCCCGCCAACGCAAGATTTCGGCGCGCCACCGAAGCAACATCGTGCCAGCCCGTACCCCACTCCACGGCGTCTTCTTCGGTTACGAACGTCATCCCGTGATCACTGTCGATTGCCACGAGTTCGACGACCAGCGGCGCGATCACGTGGTACAGCAGCGGATTCGCCGGCGAAGCCATCTCCGCTGAGACGGTGGCCGAGAGGTAGCTACGAGCTCGCACGGAGGCCAAGAGTCGGGGTTCCGCCTCCTCGAAGGAGGACGGCCGAACCTCCATCTCGGCGACCGACAACAGCACCCTGTGCAGCCGATCTGCCAAGACATCGTCGCCCGCCCTTCCGATCTCTCGCACGTGGTTGTGGAGGTTCACCACCGTTGGCGTGGTGCGCCCGTGCAGCGTGACGAGAAGCGAAAGCTCACCGTTTCTGGCAACCTGCTGTACTTCGGGGAATCGGCGCAGCGATCGCATCGCGCGCCGCGTGAACCGCTCGTCGACCGACGCACGTCTCCCCCACCGCCACACTGAAGCGCTCCGATCGTGCTCGTCAGCCGGGGGCCGCAGCACTGGTGTGCTTGCGGATGAGATCGATCTTCTGCTCCGTATTGTTGGCATCGGCGCCCTGGTCGTCGAGCAATTCTTGACGATCCTTTTCCGCCTCGGCGGCGGCGCCGGCGTCAGCCTGACTGAGCACCCGCTCGATACCTTCGTCGTGAATTTTGCGGGCCCACTCCACCAACGCCGGCACCATGTCGGCTTCGGGGACAACCCGGATCACCTGCCCCTTCACGAACAAGTGACCGCGTTTACGACCGGCGGCGATACCGAGATCGGCCTCACGAGCCTCTCCCGGGCCGTTCACTACGCAGCCCATGACCGCCACTTGAATCGGAATGTTGAGCCCATCGAGGGCTTCCTGGGCGCGGGTGGCCACATCGATCACATCAACTTCCGCCCGGCCACATGAGGGACAAGCGATGAGGTCGAGCCCCTTGCGTTCCCGGAGGCCGAGGGCCTCGAGGAGTTGCCGGCCGGCGCGGGCTTCTTCACGGGAATCGGCGGTGAGCGAGTAACGAATTGTGTCGCCGATGCCTTCGAGCAACAGCGCAGCGATCCCCGCCGTGGCCTTCACCAGACCGGCCGGCGGCGGCCCCGCTTCGGTGACCCCGAGGTGTAGGGGCACCGAACGGCCCTCACTGTCGAGAAAGAACGGGTCGTCGGCGATCATCCGGTAGGCGTCAACCATGAGCGGCACGCTCGATGCCTTCACCGAGATCTTGACGTCGTCGAATCCGACCTCCCGAAAGAAGCCGAGCTCATGGCGGGCGCTCTCCACCATGGCCTCCGCCGTCACCTTGCCGCCGTACTTGTCGTAGAGCGATGGGTCGAGCGAACCACCGTTCACGCCGATACGAATGGGGACGCCGCGGTCCCGGCAGGCCTCGGCGACGGCTTTGATGTGTTCCGGGCGTCGGATGTTTCCGGGATTCAACCGCAGGCAATGCACCCCGGCATCAAGGGCAGCGAGCGCCATCTTGTACTGGTGATGAATGTCGGCGATGATCGGAACGGGGCTGCGGGGAACGATCTGGGCCAAACCTTCCGCCGCCGCGATCTCATTGCACGTGCACCGGACAATGTCGGCGCCCGACGCCGCCAGTGCATAGATCTGGGCCAGCGTGCCTTCCACGTCTGCAGTTTTGGTGGTGGTCATCGATTGCACCGTGATCGGCGCTCCGCCCCCTACCGGCACCTTCCCCACCATGACCTGTCGGGTGGCGCGGCGTGGAAAAGCGGTCGATCCTCGCGCCGGAACGGATGGTGTTTCGTCGGGCGGGAGAACTGCGGTCATGGTGATACCGGACTCCGAATATCGAGGAACATGGACGTGAGGCCGAATACAACCACGAGGAGGACGACGGCGTAGGTGAGTGGCATGAGTTTCATCATGTCGACGCGATACTGCCGACCCTTGCGGCTGCGAAGGCGTTCGTAGGTGGCAACGGCGGCGTGCCCACCATCGAAGGGAAGCAACGGCAACAGGTTGAGGATGCCAAGCGACATGTTGATGGCACCGAGGATGAGAAGAAAACCAAGCAGCCCGCCGAGTTCAAGCCCCGATCCAAGTGCTTGCACTCCGCCGACTATCGAGTTGGGACGCTCTTCACTCACCGTGGACGTGTTGGCCTTGGCGTAGGGGCTCGCCCCTTCGATTGGTCCGAGCGGTTTAGCCACGCGCCCGGACGTGTTCGACGCAGCCTGCAGATCTCGCCCGTAGCGGGAGAAACCTTCGGGGGTGAAGAACTTGCCGAAGCTCTGCCCCGTGAGCTTCACCACGGTACCCATCATTTGTCCGCTTGCCGACGCCGCCCCGGGCAATGAGTAGGTCACTTCGGGTGGCAGGTCGGCCGGACCGGTTTTGACGCCGAGGAACCCCGCATCACCATCTGCTGGCAGGTCGATCGGCCCCACAAGGGGAAGCTCGTAGCGATACTCCTTACGATTCACCACGACCGGAATCTCGCCCGATGTCTCACGCATGTTGGTGCGAAACTCGTCCCAGGAACCGGGGGCGGCGCCTTTGACACTCTCGACGATGTCGGCCTCGAGGAACAACGACTCCTTGGCGACCGAGCCAGCACCGATCCGCCACTGGAGATTTGGGGTCACTTCCATAGCCTGACCACCGCGCTCGAACTGGATCGACACTTCGCCCGACCCGGCACTGCGCAACACGGAGATGAACTCCGGATTCGTACGGGTCGGCCGGCCGTTCACCCCAGTGATCTGATCCCCCACCTGAAGGCCCGACGTTTCGGCCGCCCCACCTTGGACCAGGATGCGAATTGGCCAATCGGTGGGTGCTGCCTGCTCGAAAGGGGATCCCGTTCGACCGAAAAAGAGGAACGCCGTGAACAGGATCCAACAAAGAAAGATGTTGGCCATTGGCCCCGCGAGAATGGTGATCAGGCGGCGGGGGTAGTTCTTGGATCGGTAGGTGAGATCTTCGTCACGGGGATCAACCTCTTCGAGGCTGTGCATTCCGATGATCTTCACGTAGGCGCCTGCCCATACCGCCTTGATGCCGTACTCGGTCTCACCTCGTCGGAACGACCAAATGCGCGGCCCGAAGCCAATGAATGCCTCGGTAACTTTCATCCCGCTCTTTTTTGCGGCGATGAAATGGCCCGCCTCATGGAGTACCACCGAGAGCACGATCGCCATGATCGCGGCCACCACATACCAGTTGAAGATGACGCCGATTCCAACCATCGCAGCGATCAGCCCGACCAATCCCAGCCAGCTCTTGGCCGACCCTTCGGGCGTGTCGTTCCCCCATTGCGAGGCCCATTCGGCGTAGCCGGATGGTGCCTCAGGATTGTGTTCTGGGGTAGCGGGCTCAGCCGTGGCGGGCTCGGCGGTAGCGGACTCGGGGGGTGGGGTCACGGTGTTGGCATCCTGGAGATCACATCGGCGGCGATGCGACGGGCGTCGGCATCGGCAGACACCACCGCCTCGGGGGACGAGGCGGCAGCGCCATCGTGGTGGTCGAGCGTCCCAGCGATCACGACCGGTATTTGGTTCCACGCGATCCTCCGGTCAAGGAAGGCCGCGACAGCAATTTCGTTGGCAGCATTCAACCAGGCCGGAGCGGTTTCCCCACGTCGGCCGGCCTCAAAGGCCAGCCCGAGGCACGGAAACGCTTCGAAATCTGGCGGCTCGAAGTCGAGCCGGCCCAAAGTAGCGAAGTCGATTCGGCCGAACGGCGTGCCGATGCGGTCGGGGAAGGCGAGGGCGTATCCGATCGGAAGGCGCATGTCGGGCATCGAGAGCTGCGCGATCACCGCGGCATCGGTGTACTCCACCATCGAGTGAACGACCGATTGCGGGTGCACCACTACATCGATTTCGTCGAAGCCGATACCCCAACCGCGTTCTCCGGCTACCGCACCAAACAACTCATTCGCTTCGATCACTTCCAGGCCTTTGTTCATCAAGGTGGAACTGTCGACGGTGATCTTCGGGCCCATCGTCCAGGTGGGGTGCTGGAGGGCATCCTCGAGGCTGACGTTGAAAAGTTCGGCCTGGGATCGCCCACGGAACGGACCCCCGCTAGCCGTAAGGATCACGCGGGCCACTCGTCCGCGGTTGTCATTGGCCCGCAAACATTGGTGAATTGCGCAGTGTTCACTATCGACCGGTACCAGCTCGGCCCCCGGTGTGCGGCGAGCCCGCTGCACCACCGGTCCCGCCGCGATAAGGCTCTCCTTGTTGGCCAACGCCAGCCGACGGCCGGCGGTGAGGGTGGCCAGCGTGACCGAAAGGCCAGCAAAGCCCACCACCCCGTTCACCACCACATCGGCCTCGTCGGCCAGGCTCGCAAGCGCTTGCGGCCCGGAGCGCAGTTCAAGCCAGGGCAGCCGCGCCGCCAACTCGGCATGGGCAGCCTCATCGGCCACTGCCAGGATCTTGGGCCGAACCCGCTCGCATTGCTCCACCAGAACATCCGGCTGACGTCCACTGGCGCCGAGCGCTACTAATTCGAAGCTCGCCCGCTCAGCCTCGACGACCTCGATGGTCTGGGTCCCGATCGAGCCGGTACAGCCGGCAAGCGCAACACGGACAGCCACACCTTCAATGTAGTCGGATCTTGCCTATCCGGGCGCCGCGCAGCAAAGGCGACTCGAGAATCGCCAAGCTCGGGCTTGGACTTCCCGCTCCAGCGGCTCCTCGATTGCTCGTCCCAAATCTCCCGCTCCAGCGGCTCCTCGATTGCTCGTCCCAAATCTCCCGCTCCAGCGGCTCCTCGATTGCTCGTCCCAA